>JACQZR010000147.1 GCA_016213775.1 Acidobacteriota bacterium | reverse complement strand
CTGGGTGACTCCTGGGAACGGGACTCACGAAGCGCGAACTTCGCTGTTCCTCTGTTCTAACGCAGAGTTCCCAGGGGTTTCCAGATGGCGGTCCGCTCAGCCGTTCCGCCGGTCACGGATTCCTGTGCATAGTTCAGGTGGAATCGAAGAGCTGCTCCGGCGCAATTGGCTGGTCAGCCCTCGCAGCCGCCAGATGTCCAATGTTGAAGTATTCTTGTTTACAATCTTCGATTCAAGAATCTAGCGCGGCGTCCGGCATCGTTTACAATTCGAAGCATTGACATTCTACATATGCAGACATACATTATATGTAGAGTGTCAAGACCATGAACAAAAAGAAATCCGATCTGCTGCAGGGCACGCTTGACCTGCTGGTATTGAAGACATTGGCTCCCGGCCCCCTGCACGGCTATGGCATCGCGCAGAGGATTCTGTTGTCGTCACGGCAGGTGCTGGATGTGCAGCAGGGGTCGATGTACCCGGCGTTGCACCGGCTGGAGCGTAAGGGGCTGGTGTCGAGCGAGTGGCGGGAATCGGAGAACGGGCGCATGGCGAAGTTCTATTCCTTGACGAGGGCCGGGCGCAAGCAACTCGCCGATGAACTGGAGGAGTGGTCGAGGTACGCGGCGGCGATCAACTGGGTGCTGGAGGCATAGTCATGAAATGGCCTTGGACCAGACAAGACGACGACCTTGACCTCGAGGTGCGGTACCACCTGGAGAGGTTAGCGGACGGCTACGAGCGCGAAGGGATGTCGCGCAAGGAGGCGATGCGTAAGGCGCGCGCGGAGTTCGGCAGGGTGGAACAGATCAAGGAAGAATGCCGCCAGGAAAGCAGGTGGCACTGGCTGAACCAGTGGGGACAGGACCTACGGTTTGGCTGGCGGATGATGCGAAAGACTCCGTCGATCACGGTGGCGGCGGTGGTTTCCCTCGCGCTCGGGATTGGAGCGACGACATCGATTCTGGCCTTCACCGAGGCGGTGTTATGGCGCGGGCTCACGGTGCCGCATGCAGAGCAGTTGGTGGAATTGATGTGGGAGTCGCGGGCGCGGGTGGACCTGTATCGCGCGTCGAACGGGAGCAACTTCCGCGATGGCGGATTGAGCGTAGCGGACTTTTTCTCGAAGCGAGCCTATGAGGGGATGAAGGAGCAGACAGCAGGCAAGGCGGATGTCGCCGGCCATATCGGGTCGAGTGTTGTGAGCGCGAATTACGAAGGCAACGTGATTGTGGCGCGGATGCAGGGCGTGACAGGGAACTTTTTTTCCGTATTGCAGGTGCAGCCGGCGATTGGGAGACTGTTGACCGAGCGAGAGGACAGCGCCGGCGCGGCGCGGATTGTTGTGGTCACGGACCGGTTCTGGAAGAAATATCTGCGCGCCGATACGAGCGCGTTGGACCGCACGATCCAGATCAATAATTTGAGCTACATAATTGCCGGGGTGCTGCCGGCATCATTCCACGGGATCACCGTTTGCGATGAAACAGAGATCTATTCCACTATTCGGCAGAGCGCGGAGTTTCTGGGGACTGACGATTTCCTGCGCAGGGCGGCGGACAATCCGGAAAGGTGGTGGATGCAGTTGATCATGCGGCGGCGGCCGGAGGCCGGGATGGAGGAGTTGCGTAGCCGGTTGGATGCGGCGTTTGCCTCGAGTTGGTCGAAACAACCGAAGACACCGGAGGCCACACCGCGAATGCGCCTGTCGGATGCGAGTCGCGGATTGGGGGACATCCGCCGACAGGTCGGGAATCCCGTGCTGATCATGCTCGGGTTGGTGACTGTGGTGTTGGTGCTGGCATGCGCGAACATTGCGAATCTGCTGCTCGCGCGCGCGGCTCAGCGTGAGAAGGAGATTGCCCTGCGGATTTCACTGGGCTGCGGAGGCGGACGGCTGCTGCGGCAGTTCTTCACGGAGAGCCTTCTGCTGGCGGGTCTCGGGGGTGTGATGAGCATCGTGGTGACGGCGGGGTTGACATCGATGATGCTCAAGTTTCTGCCGGCGGGCTTTGAAGGCAGCGCCGTCACGGTGGAACCGAATGCCACAACGCTGCTTTGCGCGGCGGCGGTGACGATGCTTGCGGCTTTGCTGTTTGGTCTGTATCCGGCTTGGAGAACCACGCGGGTGGATGCCGGGCCGGCATTGAAAGAGGGCAGTGGAAGCGCGGGCACGATGAGCAAGACAAGGTGGGCTCCGGCGCGGTTGCTGGTGCTGGTGCAGGTTTCGTTGGGCGTGTTGCTGGTGACGGCCGCGATCCTGTTTACGAGCCATCTCAACGGGTTGGTGGGACGGGAGACCGGGTTTGACCGAAGCCGGGTGATCCTGTTCGATCTGCGGCCCGGAGAGTTGGGCTATCAGGGAGAGCGGCTGCGGCAGTTCTACCTGCAACTGGAAGACCGGCTGGGGGCGCTTCAGATGGTGGAGGCTGTAGGGCTGGCAAGAACCAGGCCGATGCGCGGCGGCGGGTTTCATGATGATCTGAAACTCCCGGGCGGCGCGAAGCCTGTGAATTCGGCGGTCCACCATGCAAGCGCAGGGTTTCTCAAGGCCCTCGGAGTGCCGATCATTGCGGGGCGAGACGTGACAGCACAGGAGATCCGCAGTGCAGCAAACGTCGCGGTGCTGAGCGAGGACGGGGTGAAGCAACTCGGCCTGACATCGCCGTTGGGCGCGGTGGTGCTAAACGGAGGAGTCGAATACACGGTGGTAGGAGTGGCGGCCAATGCGAGGTACTCCCGGATGACGCAGGCACATGTGGTGACGTACCTGCCGCTGCCGTACGACCGGCGGGCGATGACCGTGGTGGTGCGGACGACCGGTACTCCAAAGGCGGCGCTGAGCACGATTCGAGCGGAGATTCAGCGGATGGACCGGAACCTCCCCATGCTGGACATCTACACGATGGAAGAGCAGATTGCGAGAACATTGCAGCGGGAGCGTATGTTTGCCTGGCTATGTGGGAGTTTCGGCGTGTTGGCGCTGGTGTTGTGTGTGGTGGGTTTGTACGGACTGATGTCGCATACCACCGCGCGGCGGACACCGGAGATGGGAATCCGCATCGCGCTCGGGGCGTCGCGAGGGGATGTGATCGGGCAGGTGGTGTGGGAGGGAATGCGACTGGTGGGCCTGGGGTTAGCACTGGGGATCCCGCTGGCGATCTTTCTGGCCCGAGTGGCGGAGAAGCAGCGACTGTTTCCGGATTTCACGGTGCCGCATTGGACACTGGCGGCGGCGATGGGATTGCTGGCATTGAGTGCATTGGGTGCGGTGATCGGGCCGGCAGTGCGGGCGTCGTCGGTGGATCCGATCAGGGCGCTACGGCAGGGGTAAACACAACTGGCCAGGCGTCTGGCCTGCCAGAGCATAACCCTATACAATTAAGGTATAGATGCAGGAATCGAGCATTTTTTGGCTGCGCTTCGCGACGGCTCTGTATTTCCTCGGGATGCTGCACTCGGTCTGGACTCTGTTCGGAAAGAAAGCCGCTTTTCTCCAGCCGGCGCTTGCGGCGTTCCTGGTGGGGACAGTGTTGCACTTTGTGGCGCTGGTGGAGTTGTCGCGAAGTGAAGGACACTTGCCTCTTGCCAATTTCTACCAGACCATTTCGCTATGCGCGTTTCTGTTCGCGCTGGTATTTCTGTTTGTCTGGTGGCGCTATCAATTCTTAACGCTGGGCATCATCCTGTTTCCGCTCATTTTTCTGATGACGCTGGTGGGGGCGATGCAGCTTCCGGTGGAAGGCTGGTCGAGCCCGCGGCTGCGCGAGGGGTGGCTGCTGACGCACATCCTCTCGGTGCTTTCCGGATATGCCGCGCTGCTGCTGACGGCGGGAGCGTCGATATTCTATCTGATTCGGGAAAGGCAGTTAAAGAACAAGCGGCCGGGCGCGTTGTTTGACCGGCTGCCGCCGCTGGGGACGCTGGATTCGATCATCACGCGGTCGCTGTCGTTCGCGTTTTTGTTTCTCACCATGGGACTGCTGGCTGCGCTGACATGGGCTTTTATTGAGTCGGGGACAAAGTGGATTGGCGATGCGCGAATTCACGTGGCGATGATCACCTGGGCGTTCTGTTTGGGCGCTGTGTTTCTCAGAAACATCTCCGGATGGCGGGGACGGAAAGCGGCGATGTTGTCGCTTGGGTTGATGGGCTGCGCGGCACTCACTTGGGCCACGCATGTGGGATTGAGGTCGATGCTGCTGGAACGATGAACGTCCACATCACAGGAATCAACCATCGGACGGCGCCGGTTGAGGTGCGCGAGCGGCTGGCCTTTCCCTCGAGCCAGGTGGAGCCCGCGGTGCAGCGATTGGTGGCGCAGGATGGCGTCACCGAAGGTGTGATCCTTTCCACCTGCAATCGCGTGGAAGTGATTGTGTCGTGCGATCAGACGGACGCGGTGGCGACCATGGAGCGCTTCCTGGAAGAGGCCCGCCAGGTGCCTCGTGATCAGATTGCTCCGCACCTCTATCATCATCACGGGCGCGATGCGATCCGGCATTTATTCCGCGTCGCGTCTAGTTTGGATTCGATGGTCGTGGGTGAGCCGCAGATTCTCGGCCAGTTGAAGGATGCGTATTCGGCGGCGAAGTCGGCGGGGACGGTGAACAGCGTTCTGGACGGGCTTATGACGCGGGCTTTCTCGGTTGCCAAGCGGGTACGAACGGAAACGGAAATCGGGCAGAGCGCGGTCAGCGTGTCGTATGCCGCGGTGGAGCTAGCGCGCGAGATTTTCGGCAAGCTCGATGGACGGACGGTGCTGCTGATCGGCGCAGGCAAGATGTCCGAGCTTGCCGCGCGGCATTTGCATCGCGCCGGCGCGACGAAGATTCTGGTGACTAACCGGACTCGGGAACGGGCGGATCAGATGGCCGCAATTTTCCAGGGGACTGTCGTGCCGTACGAGAGCTTCTTGGGATCACTGGCGAGTGTCGACATCATCATCACGTCGTCTGGCGCACCGCACTATATTCTGACGCGCGACAACATGAAACCAGTACTGCATCAGCGGCGCAACAAACCGATTTTCCTGATTGATATTGCGGTGCCGCGGAATGTGGATCCAGAGGTGAACAAGCTGGACAACGTGTTTCTGTACGACATCGACGATATGGGCAAGGTCGTCGAGCAGAACCGGCAAAACCGGATGGATGAGGCCGGCGAAGCGGAACGGATCATCGACGAAGAAGTAGACAAGATGTTGATGCGGATGCGCGAGCGGGAGTTGACGCCCACGATCGTCAGTTTGCAGGAGCAGTTGGAACAGATTCGTACGGCGGAGATTGAGCGCGTGAAGAACAAGCTGGGAGCGTTGACGCCACAGCAGCAGGAAGCGATTGATGCGCTCACGAAAGGGATTCTGGCGAAGATCGCCCACGGACCGATTACGGAGATGCGGAAGCAGGCCAGCCATGGCGAGCCGTCGCACGTGATCGGGCTGGTGAGGCGGTTGTTCCGCCTACCGGACTAATATGCTCGTTATTGGATCGCGTGGCTCGAAACTGGCCTTGTGGCAGGCCAACTGGGTGATGGCACAGCTTGCCGGATTGGGGCTGGAATCTCGCATTGAGATCATTCACACCACCGGCGATAAGGTGACCGATGTCCCGCTGGCGAAGGTGGGGACCAAGGGGCTTTTCACCAAGGAGATTGAAGAGGCCCTGTTAGCGGAGTCGATTGATCTGGCGGTCCATTCGTTGAAGGACATGCCGACGGAGCTGCCGGAGGGTTTGGTGTTGCCGGCAATTCCGGTAAGGGAAGATCCGCGCGATGCGGTGATCGGGATGCCGCTGGCGGCCATTCCGCACGGCGGCAAGGTGGGCACGAGCTCGTTGCGGCGCGCGGCACAGTTGAAGGCCATGCGGCCGGATCTGGATGTGCAATCGGTGCGTGGAAATCTGGACACGCGGCTGCGGAAGTTGGACGAGGGGCAGTATGACGCGATTCTACTGGCGGCTGCGGGAATGCGGCGCTTGGGATGGCAGGACCGGATTGCGGAGATCCTGTCACCGGCGCAGATGTGTCCAGCCGTGGGTCAGGGCGCGCTGGCGATTGAGACGCGGGCGGATGGCGGGGCCGGGCATCAGGCCGCGACCAGGCTGGACGACGCGGCAACGCGAGCTTGCGTGACGGCGGAGCGGGCGTTGTTAGGTGCGATGGGCGGCGGGTGTCAGGTTCCTTTGGGCGCGCATGCGACCCTCGAAGGGGATCGGATGCATTTGCAGGCGGTGGTGGTGACTCCCGATGGTGCAATACTGATCCGGCGCGAGGGGAGCGGCGCTCGCGGGCAGGCGGCGGAGTTGGGCGCGGCGCTGGCACAGACGCTGCTCGATGCGGGTGCTCGTGAGATCCTGGCGCAAGTGTATGGCGCCTGAACCCAAGGTGTATCTGGTGGGCGCGGGGCCTGGGGATCCCGAATTGCTCACGTTGAAGGGACGTCGGGTCTTGGAGCAGGCCGATTGCGTGCTCTACGATAATCTGGCCAATCCTGAGCTTTTGGCGTTTGCGCCCGGCGCGGCTGAGCGCATCTACGTCGGCAAGAAGCGGTCGGACCATGCGCTGTCTCAGGAGGAGATCTGCACTCTGCTGGTGTCGAAGGCGCGAGCGGGAAAGCACGTGGTGCGGTTGAAGGGCGGTGACCCGTTTATCTTCGGACGCGGAGGCGAAGAGGCCGAGGCGTTGGCGGATGCGGGGATTGCCTTTGAAGTGGTGCCGGGCGTGACAACGCCGCTTGGCATTGCGGCGTATTGCGGCGTTCCGTTGACGCATCGCGAACACACTTCGGCGGTGACGTTTGTCACGGGGCATGACACCTCGGCGATTGACTGGGGCAAGATCGGGCATTCCGAAACGCTCGTGTTGTTCATGGGGCTGACCCATGCGCGCGAGATCGCATCGGAGCTGATTGCGAAGGGGAAGGCTGCGGATACGCCCGCGATGGCGGTGCGCTGGGCGACGCGGCCGGATCAGCAGACTCTGGTAGGGACGCTGGCAACGATTGCCGATCAGGCGGACGCGGCGCGATTGAAGCCTCCGGTAACGTTCGTGATTGGCGAAGTGGTACGGTTGCGCGAGCGGCTGAACTGGTATGAGAAGCTGCCGCTGTTCGGGCAGCGGATCGTGGTGACGCGGGCCGGGAACCAGGCGCCGGAGTTCAGCGCGAAGCTGCGGTCTCTGGGAGCAGAGCCGGTGGAGTTTCCGGTGATCGAGACGGTGGCGCCAGCGGATGCGCGGCCGTTGCTGGAAGCTCTGGCTCATCTCTCGCGGTATGACTGGTTGATCTTCACTTCCGTGAACGGCGTGCGGTTTTTTCTGGAGGCGTTGGATGGCTCGCCGTATGATCTGCGCGGTCTGCGGGCACGGCTGTGCGCGATCGGTCCGGCGACGCGGCGGGCGCTGGAGGCGCTGCACCTGAAGGTGGATCTGATGCCGAAGGAGTATGTCGCCGAGAGCCTGGTGGAGGCGTTCGCGGGTGAGGATCTGAAAGGGAAGCGCGTACTGTTGCCAAGGGCGGCCGTGGCTCGCGATGTAGTGCCGGTGGAGTTGCGGGCGCGCGGAGCGGAGGTGGATGTGGTGGAGGCGTATCGAACGATCGTGCCGGTGCACGGGGCGGAGCTGGCGCGCGAGGTGTTTGCGAGGAAGCCGCATTGGGTGACGTTCACGAGTTCGTCAACGGTGAAGAATTTTCTCGCGCTGGCGGGGGCGGAGGTTTTGGGCGGAGTTCGCATTGCTTCCATTGGACCGGTGACGTCGGAGACCGTGCGGATGCATGGGCTGAGGGTGGATGTGGAGGCGGGGGAGCATACGCTGGATGGGCTGATCGGAGCGTTGGCGCGCGGTTGATTCCGTACTCGCTAACTTAATGTGAGAATTCTCCGGGCCTCGGCCCACTGTGTATGTAGACAGGAGAATTCGTGGTCAGGATTTACGGGAGTTGACGCGCAATCCTCGGATCGAACACATCGAGGCCTACTCGAAATTGCCGGCCGATGCGCCGGAAACCATGGTCATCTACGGCGGGGAACTGGTACTGAAGACGATGCTACCTGTGTTCTCGACTGTTGTTCTCATGGTGAAGGGCTATGATCCAGGGTCGGCCGCCTGCGAAAAGGAGGCTTCCGCGCCGAGCACCGTTTCCAGGTGATCCGGCTGTGGGAGGTGGAAGCAGCGGAATTGCTGGCAAGTGGCCGGCCGCACTTGCTTGCGTTGGCGCCGCTGGCGCATTCCACCGAGGCAGATCTACTGGCAACGAAACGGGAGATCGTCCGGATTGGTGAGGTGGACGTTCAGCGCAAGGTGGCGTCGACATTTAATGCCTTGGGGCAGGCTGCATTAGGGTAAAGATGAGTGGAAAGAGGAAGGTCTGAAGGAGGGCTGGCAGGAAGACCGGCAGGAAGAACGGCGAGTGCTACTGCAGAAATCCGTCGGAATGGTGATTCAGAAGCGATTCCCCTCTTCGCGAAACTACTGCGACACCGCCGCCGCACGCCAAATCCTGGATAAGATCAAAGCGAAGCCCTGATACTTGCGCCGTGTGGGCCCAGGCTTCTGATCTCGCATGGGCGGGAAGTGATAGGATGAGCGGGCCGGATGCTGAACTCCAACATTGCGCACTACAAGATCGTGTCCAAACTGGGAGAGGGCGGTATGGGCGCGGTGTATCGCGCCACTGACACCAAGCTCAATCGCGATGTGGCAATCAAGGTGCTCCCGGAGACCTTTGCCAATGATCCGGACCGGCTGGCACGGTTCGTACGAGAGGCGCAAGTGCTCGCCTCGCTGAGCCATCCCAACATCGCCACCATTTTCGGGATTGAAGAACGGGCCATTGTGATGGAGTTGATCGAAGGGCCGACGCTCGCAGACCGCATGGCTCAGGGGGCGATGCCCTGGGAAGAAGCGAAGGGGATTGCATCGCAGATCGCCGCGGCGCTGGAAGCTGCACACGATCGAGGCGTGGTGCATCGCGATCTCAAACCGGACAATGTGAAGATCACTCCCGAAGGGATAGTGAAGGTGCTCGACTTCGGGCTGGCCAAACTGAAGGACCCGAAAGAGACAGTGCCGGGGCGCGAGTCGGCGCCAACAGTGCCGCAGGGGCAATCGCCGACTATTGCAGGGATGATCATGGGCACTGCGGAGTACATGGCGCCTGAGCAGGCCCGCGGCCAGGCGGTGGACAAGCGCGCCGATATCTGGGCGTTCGGAGTGGTGCTCTGGGAAATGCTCTCGGGGCGGCGCCTTTTCAGCGGCGAGACAGTGTCGGACGTGCTTGCCGGCGTTTTGAAGGGCGACGTGGATGTGCAGGCAGTTCCAGTAGCGGCACGGCGACTGGTGGTGCGCTGTCTGGAGCGGGACCCGCGGAAGCGCTTGCGGGATATCAGTGTGTGGCAGGAGTTGTTGCAGGAAGAACCAGTGCCGGCCACAGCAGCGGTATCCGATCGTCCGTCCGGGTGGCAATGGCACTGGGTGGCGCTGGCTGCTTGCGTCGCGGCATTGGCAATGCTGGCACTTTGGAAGTTACGTCCGGACGCCAGGAGTCGAGAGGTGCTGTACGCCGAACTGGAGGCCCCCGCGGATACGCAGTTTCCCACCATTTCGCTTGACGGTAGCAGGATCGCCTACGTATCGAAAGGGCGGATTTACCAGCGGCGGTTCGATCAGGCAACGGCGACGCCGGTGAACGGAACCGAGGGCGCCACTTCGCCGTTCTTCTCCCCGGATGGAAAATCGATCGGCTTCTTCGCGAACCGGAAGCT
The DNA here is from genome assembly GCA_016213775.1 of Acidobacteriota bacterium. GTDB lineage: Bacteria > Acidobacteriota > Terriglobia > Bryobacterales > Bryobacteraceae > CADEFT01. Next base: position 121,451 of record JACQZR010000147.1, on the reverse strand, counting down.
TATGAAGTTGAGCGTTGAGGGTGGCATTCCGTCGGCACTTTGCGATGCGAGCAACGGTCGCGGGGCGACGTGGACGGAGGATGGCGAGATCATCGCGACGCTGAACATCAACGGGGGGATGTCGCGCGTGCCGGCGATGGGCGGCGATCCAAAGGCATTGCCATTCATGGTGGAACCCGCGGTGGCAACCCACCGCTGGCCGCAGAGCCTGCCTGGCGGGGCGATCCTGTTCTCGGCGAACAATAACAGTTCGGTCACGGGCTCGTTGCGTGTTCTCGCCGGGAATGGTACGCAAAAAACACTTGTGCCAGGTTCCCCTTACGGCCGCTATGCGGCAGGGCATCTCTTCTTTCTCCGCAATGGCAGTCTCTATTCGGCGCCAATGGATGTGAAGCGGCTGGAATTGAGCGGCCCGGCAACGCAACTGGTGGACAAAGTAGGCTACGACTACTCCTCTGGCGGTGCGTTTGAGGTGTCGGCTTCCGGGACGCTGCTCTATAGGCGGAGCGGAGCGGCGGGGAATACAATCCTCACCTGGGTTTCCCCCACGGGCGAGAGCGTTCCTGCAATTCGAACGCCGGGTGCGTATCTTTCGGTGACACTTTCCCCCGACGGAAAGCGGGCAGCGATTCTGATGGCTGAGAACGGCGTGCAAGGGATAGCCGTATATGACTTCGCGCGAGAGACCATGACGAAGCTTCCGGCGGGGGATGGTGCAGACTCCAATCTGTCCTGGAGTCCAGACGGTGATTATCTGGCCTTCGCCCGTGGTGATGGAGTAGCGTGGATTCGAGCAGATGGCGCCGGGACTGCACAGAGTCTGCCAGGTCTACTTCGATACCCGAGCTTCTCACCGGACGGCAAATGGCTCTTGTTCAGCCGGTCGGTGAGCCAGGGCAATTTGGACATTTGGTTGTCTCCGGTGAACCGGAGTGGGAACGAGTTGAGGCTGGGAACTCCCCAGGCTCTGGTGGAAGGGCCATTCAACCAGAACAATGCGGAGGTCTCTCCGGATGGGCGGTGGCTGGCGTATTCCTCGGCCGAAGGCGGCGACGGGAATCAGATTTACGTCAAACGGTTCACCGGTTCCGTGGAGAATACCGCTCCGAAATGGAAAGTGTCCAATCGCGTGGGAGGGCATCCGCAGTGGGTCCCCTCTGCGAAGGTACTGTTCTATCAATCCGGCTTCTTTGAAAGAGGGGCGCGGTTTCTGCCGTGGTCGGCAAACGGGGAGACATTTGATCCAGGAAAGGTAGTGGAGTGGCCAAGCAAACGGTTTGGAAATACCGGCCCCTATCGCGTTTACAGCGTCACCCCCGATGGGAAGCGCGTGCTCGGGATCTGTCAAGCGGAGGAGAGTGAACCGGAGAGGAATCTTCGGGTGATTCGGAACATCACGGAGGAACTCGACCGGCGAGCTGCCTCTGGAGGCGCAAAATGATCGGACAGTCCGTTGGCCATTTCCGCATTACCGCCCTGCTGGGAGAAGGCGGCATGGGAGCTGTGTACCGGGCGTCGGACACCAGGCTGAATCGCGACGTTGCGATCAAGGTGTTGCCGGACGCCTTCGCCAGCGATCCGGACCGGTTGGCGCGATTCCAGCGGGAAGCGCAAGTGCTGGCCTCGGTGAGCCATCCCAACATCGCCACTATCTTTGGTATCGAAGAGCGCGCCATCGTGATGGAGTTGATCGAAGGGCCGACGCTCGCAGACCGCATGGCTCAGGGGGCGATGGCTGTGGACGAGGCGCTCGCCATCGCCAGGCAGATCGCCGAGGCACTGGAAGCGGCGCACGAGAAAGGGATCATCCATCGCGACCTGAAGCCAGCCAATGTGAAAGTCTCGGCCGAGGGCAAAGTGAAGGTGCTCGATTTCGGTCTGGCAAAGCTGGCGGACCCTACCGACACCACCGAGGATCCGGCGTCCGCGCCAACAGTGGTCCGCGGCAATTCTCCTACGATGGCCGGTGTGATCATGGGGACGGCTGGATACATGTCACCAGAACAGGCTCGCGGACTGCGCGTGGACAAACGTGCCGACATCTGGGCCTACGGCGTGGTGCTGTTTGAAATGCTCAGCGGCAAGATGCTGTTCGCGGGTGGGGAAACGGTGACGGACATGATCGCGGCGGTGGTGTTGCGCGATCCCGATTGGACGATGTTGCCCGTGGACACACCGGCGCCGGTGAAACGGCTGCTGCGGCGCTGTCTGGAACGCGACCGGAAGAAGCGGCTGCCGGATATTGCGGTGGCGCGGATGGAAATAGAAGAGGCGCTTGGGGGGGCGCCGGAGGCTCCGGTAGTGGCGGCCACGGCAGCGGTGCCCGCGCCAAAAGGCGTCGAGCGCTGGTGGATGGCAGTAGCCGCAGTGATGACCGTTGCGGCGGCGGGACTCGCCATCGTGCACTTCCGCGAGACGCTTCCATCTCCGCAGCCAGTCCGTTTCCACGTGCCGCCTCCTGAGAACTCCACGTTCAGCAGATACGGCATGGTCCTATCGCCGGACGGACGCAATCTGGCCTTCATTGCCGCCGGAGGCGGAGGCCTGTCGATGCTGTGGCTGCGTCCATTGGATTCTTTGACGGCGCGCGCGCTGCCTGGTACCGAGGGGGCGAACTTCAGTCCCTTCTGGTCTCCCGACAGCCGTTCCATCGGATTCCTGGTACAGGGCAAGCTGAAGCGGATAGAAGCCGCCGGCGGTCCTCCCCAAACGCTGTGTGAAGTGCCAGGAACGCTGATTGGCGGGTCGTGGAGCCGCGACGGTGTCATCGTCTTCGGTACCATTACCGGTGGTCTGCTCCGCGTGTCCCAGGCCGGCGGCACCCCGACACAACTGACTAAATCCGATCAATTCCCAGGGGAACTGGGGCATATGCGCCCCTGGTTTCTGCCGGACGGACAACACTTCTTGTATGTCTCCCGCACGGGGCAGCAGGATGGGTCGGCAATCTACCTGGCTTCCCTCGACGGCAAGCCGCGTAGACTTCTGGTGCGGTCTCAGCAGGCGGGCGTTTACGCTCCTCCAGCACCCGGCTCCGAACACGGGCACCTCCTGTTTCTGCGCGATGGCATTTTGATGGCGCAACCCCTCCACCCAACGCGCTATGAACCCGCCGGCGACGCCTTCCCAGTGGCCGAACAGGTGGGTTCCACGCTGGCCCTGGGCTACTTTGCGGTGTCCACCAACGGAGTGCTGGCCTATCGCACCGGGAGTGCCAGAGGGACGGGAATTTCGAGATTGTACTGGTTCGACCGGCAAGGCAAGCAACTGGAGTCGGTCGCGCCGCTGGGAAGCTACGCCGCAGTGGAATTGTCGCCGGATGGAAAGCGCGTGGCCTCTGCTAGATTGGATGCCAACAACAGGGACGTCTGGCTGTCGGACATCGTTCGTGGGGTTTCCACGCGATTCACGTTTCACTCCGGTCTGGACCAAAAACCTGTCTGGTCGGCCGACGGCGAACGTGTGATTTTCGCCTCCGACCGGGAATCAGCGGGTATCCCGGCACTTTACTCCAAGGATTCGAGTGGTTCCGGCAATGAGGAACTGCTGTTGCCGGCCAATGGTGCGCCGCTGTGGCCCAACTCCTGGTCTCCGGACGGGCGGCACCTGCTGTACAGCCGCATGGACCTCAAGACACAGTCGGATCTGTGGGTCCTCCCGGTGGGTTCCGGGTCAGCGGGAGCCAAGCCGACGCCTTACCTTCAGACACCCGCCAACGAAGACCACGGAAAATTCTCGCCCGATGGCCGCTGGATCGCCTACGTTTCCAACGAGTCCGGAGAGAACCATGTCTATGTGCAATCCTTCCCGGCCGGTAGAGGTAAGTTTCAGGTGTCGACGGGTAGTGCCGCCGTCTTCCCCAGGTGGCGTCGCGATGGAAAGGAAATCTACTATGTGAGCCGGAATGACCAATTGATGGCGGTGGAAGTGAAAACGTCGCCAACGTTCGCTGCCGGCACTCCGCAAGCCCTGTTCAAGCTCCCCTTCGCCACGGCCGGTCGTACCTACACCTACGACGTCGACGCGAGCGGGAAGCGGTTTCTCGTGTCATCCACATACGATCCTGCGGGGGAAACCGCCGCGCCCATCACCGTCGTGCTGAACTGGCAGGCGGCGGTGAAGCGCTGACGGTCAGTGCTTTTCGTCGGCGAGTGCCAGGCGAAGCTCCACGCGGACGTTTCCGTGACCTACCGGTGCCAATCCGACGAGGTATGGGCCATTCCATGCGAAGTGATCGGCCCACGCATCGCGCCGAGGATGGAACAGGCGAACGATCTCGCCGGTGTGCGGATCTATTCCCGCAACGTTTGGCCCTTTGAAGCGATTGCAGTGAATACAGGCCAAGGCGAGATTGTCCGCAACCGTTTGACCGCCGTGCTGCCGTGCAATCACGTGATCGATTTGGAACGGCGCCGGGTGAAGCTCGGCTGCAAGGCAGCAGTACTCACAACGTCAATTCGCTCTCGCGCGTACCAGTCGGTCCAGATCGGGACTCAAGAACAACCTTGGGTCTGAAGGAGCCGCCTGGCGCGCGCCTGCATCAACGCAAGCAGATTACTCACATGAATGTATGAGTCCAGTTCCGACTGCTGTTCCGCCGAAAGCGTGCCTTGCCGCGCCAAATCCGAAAGCTGATTCATACGAGCAATATCCTCGTCGGGAAATCTGATCCCGAGGAGGAACTCCGCCGCGGGAGGCGTAAGAGCGGCTCCGCGAAGATCGAGCAGCCGTGAGAGAATGCCCGCCTCGGTGTTGGGAACGGACGTGTTGGCGCTCATGATCAAGTCCCTCTAGTTCATTATGCAACAGAGGTGAATGGTACTAGCCGTTGTGGCGGTGGACCTGCCAACCTAAGTAACGAACCGACGCTTCGTGCACCGCCGATGCCGTTTGCGAAAAATTCGCTGCGACGTGGTGTTCAAAGCCGTTCTCGCAGATGTAGCGCAGCAGGCCCTGCAGGTTGCCGATGCGCACCACGCCGGCGCCGCCGAAGGTGTTGAGAGTATCCTTGGTGAACTCCCCTTCCCCGACATAGCCACGAATGCGCCCGGTATCGTCATCAGTGGAGAAGCGGGCAAAGCTCATTGGGCCAGCCTTGACACGTCCGACGCATGTGCCGAAGGTGTTCTCCTTGCCCACCGTGCCGGCGATGATTTCCTGAAAATCCATGCGCACGTCTTCAAAGAAATGTTTGGGGAGATTGGAACAGTGGAAGCACACGGCCTTGTCGGGATCGTCGCCGTAGTTGTTGTTCCAATCAAGCAGGGCGCTGGGCGTACCGGAAGCCAGCCGCAGCGCATGCATGCCGAGGACGCCGGCCACGTCCACTTCGCAGCCGCTCGACATGAGGCCGTTGGACATCATGCTCATCACTGTGCAGGGGACGACGCCGAAGTATTCTTCCATCGAGGTCCAGCACTGGATGGCGCTGACGTCGAGCGAGTTTGCTTTCATCCAGGTTTCGATCACGGCGCCGAGCTTCGACATCTTCAACAGGGCCGCCTCAGGGATTCCGGTCGTGGCCACGTACCCACGGATTTCCGCGAGTTTGGCGACAACGGCGGCATCGTCATCCTTCAACCGTTCCACTCGTCCGAAGATTTCGGACAAATCAATCGGCTCCACCGAAATGCCGTGTTTTTCGAGGATTTTCTCGCTATAACGGACCGTGTTGAAGGCCGACGGGCGCGCCCCGATTGCGCCCACGCGGAGGTGGCGCATTCCATTCGCCACGCGGCAAACGGCGGCGAACCAATCGAGGTCAGCGGCGAATTCCGCACTGCCAGGGGCCTCCGTATGAAGGCGCGTGAGCGAGTAGGGAATACCGTATTGCTTGAGATTGTTGCAGGCCGACATCTTGCCGCAGAAGCTGTCGCGGCGGTCGGCGATGGTCATGCGGCCGGCGTTGTCGGGCGTGGCCTGGATCAGCACGGGCACGTTGAGGTTGGCGTGGCGCAGCGTTTCCGCAATGGCGCGCTCGTCGCCGAAGTTGGGCAGCGTAACGATGATGCCATCGACCTCAGCCGCGTGTTTGCGAAAGAGGTCGCCGCAGCGTATAGCCTCTTCACGCGTCTCCACAGCTCCGTGCTTGGAGTCGTCAGGGCCGAGAACAACGGCCTTGTGGCCGGATTTGGTGACGGCTTCGATCATTTCCTCGCGCCCGGTGCGGGCGAGGTGATCAGGGAAGAAGCCGCGGTTTCCAACGATGATTCCGAATGTATTGGACATATGGGTATTAATTCCGGGACGGTTTGAACTTGATGCAATAGCCGGCGCCGATGATCAGAAGCAATGCGCCCCACCAGATATCGGCGTGCAGTTCAGCAAGGACTGTCTTGCCTGCAGTGGGATCGCCGAGCGAGTACAGGCCGTAGCCGAGGATGAGAACCCCGTAAACGGCCAGCAGGGAACCGATGAAGAACCAGATGGGGATTTCTTTATGTTGCATTGGATGACTCCCTACCAGAACACGATGTTCAGAATGAAGAACACCGTAGTGACGATGGCCGCCCAGAACATGGGGCGGTGGAACAGAGGCACGTGCTCATCGCGCGGGATGAGCGTGCAGCCGTAGACGAGGCCCTTTAGTTCGCTTTCAGGTTTGGGCCTGGTGGCATAGCTGACCGCGACCGTAACGCCGACGCAGATGAGCCACGACCAGAGTCCGCGGTACATATTTTCGGCCATGTCCTTGGCGTTGGGCGAAAGCGCAATGTAGCGCAGAGCGGAGGGGTCCGCCTTTACCCACGCCCACATGGCAATCGACCCGACAGTGCCGGAGAGCAACCCCCAGAATCCCCCTGCGGGAGTGGCCCGTTTCCACAGCATCCCGAGCAGCACGGTGCCGAACAGCGGCGCGATGAAGAAGCTGAACAGCGCCTGCACGTAGTCCATGATGCTCTGGAATTGCATGACGAGATAGGCTGTGCCGATGCTGACGAGCACGCCGATGATGGTACACCAGCGGCCCATGCTGACATACTGCGCGTCAGTGGCGTCTTTCTTGATGAACGCCCGGTAGATGTCGTAGGTCCATACGGTAGCGAAGGCGCTGACGTTGCCGGCCATACCCGACATGAAGCCGGCGATCAGGGCGGTGATGCCGAGGCCCATGAGCCCGGGTCCACAGTAGCGCGCGAGCATCAGCGGGAGCACTTCGTTGTAGCTGTGGCCGCCTGTGGCGACGGCTTCCGCCTCGCCGGTGAGTTTCATCGGCAGAAGGCCGAGACCCAACAGACCGGGAAGAATGACGATGAACGGGACCATCATCTTGAACGCCGCGCCGATGATGGGGGCCATTTCGGCGGAGCGCAGATCCTTGGCGGCGATGACGCGCTGGACGACGAGGAAGTCGGTAGTCCAGTAGCCGAAGGAGATGACCCAGCCGAGGCCGAGGACGATGCCGGTCCAGTGGATGCCCATCGGGTTGTCGGTAAAGGAGCCGAGCGTGCTCCACAAATGCGTGAAGCTCGAGTTGCCCAGGTTCTGGGCGATGCGGGCCGAGAGGCCGCTCCAGCCTCCGGCTTCGATCATGCCGAGAATCGGGATGAGCAGTGCGCCCAGCCAGATGAGAAAGAACTGCAGCACCTCATTGAAGATGGCAGAGCGCAGGCCGCCGAGCGCGACGTAGACGGCGACCGTGAGAGACGAGACCCAGATGCTGAAGTTGATGTCCCAACCGAGCACCACTTTCATCACCAGCGCCATCGAGTACATGTTGATGCCGGACATCAGGATGGTCATGAAAGCGAAAGTGATGGCGGAGAGAGCACGCGAGCTTTCACCGAAGCGCAGTTTCAGATAGCCGGGGACGCTGTGCGTTTTGGAGATGTAATAGAACGGCATCATCACGATGCCGAGGAAGAGCATGGCAGGGATGGCGCCGATCCAATACCAGTGGGTGGCGAGAATGCCGTATTGATAGGACGCCGCGGCCCAGCCCATCAGTTCTAACGAGCCGAGGTTGGCGGAGAGGAAGGAGAGGCCGGCTACCCAGGCCGTCATTTCGCGGCCGGCGAGAAAGAAGTCCTCGCCGGTGCCCGCTCGGCCTTTCAGGTAGAAGCCGATGGCAATGACAACGACGAAGTAGATGGCAATGATTGTGAGGTCGAGGGGGGACAGTGTGATGAGGTGCGACGACATGGGCATTCTGCTTGCGATCGGCTGTAATGGCTTACACAGAGTATCTCTCGCGTGGAGGGGCTGTCAAATCTCAATCGCAGAATCACGGCTCCTACCTGGTGCGGAAACCCGGTATACTGGGCGAATCCTAAGGAGGACGCTGATGAGAAACCGATTGATCGCTGTTGCAGCCATGGTGCTCACTGTAGCCCTGACCCGCATGGACGGTATCACCTATGGCACCGTGGACACACAGAACATTTACGCCAACACCGGTGCGTTTATTGTCAGGTCGCCGGCCACTGGAAGGGTTTTTCCGCTCTGTTCGGGGACGCTGATCGCGCCGACGGTGTTTCTGACCGCAAGCCACTGCACCGTGTACTTTGAGAACGTGCTCGCGCCCTTGAACTACACCGCCTTCGTCAGCTTCGATGTGCTCATTCCGTTTGGTGCGCTCACTTCGCCAGCCACCAATCTGATACCGGTAACAGGAGTCGTAACGAACCCGGAATACAACCAGCGGCAGAGTGATTCGGGCGACATCGCGGTTCTGCTACTTGCGGCGGGATCGACCATTGGAATTACACCAGCGGCGCTACCCACCTTGAACCAGCTTGACGCACTCGCGGCAAAGAACGGACTGAAGAAGAAGGTATTCACGGCGGCTGGCTATGGAGTGCAGAATCGCGTCGTGGGTGGCGGCGTACCGTATTTTCAGGACTTGAATCCGATTCCGCGCATGTGGTCGAACCCCAGCTTCGAGGCGTTGTCTCCGGGTTATCTGCGGCTCTCCCAAAACCCTGCAACGGGCGATGGCGGCACGTGCTATGGCGATTCCGGGGGGCCCAATTTTCTGGAGGTTGACGGGTCGTTGATCCTGATGGCGATCACGATAACGGGAGACTCCGTTTGTCGTGCCACCAACGTGGACTACCGCCTGGACACTGCGAGCGCCCGTGCGTTCCTGGCGCCTCACGTGACGCTGCCATAGCGTCCTGACAAGCGGAACCGAGCCGCCCGCGTTCAGCAAGCGGTCGTCAATCAAGTTGGGGCTGGTCCCGCAACGCAGACACGTTGCGTCAACTTCCGCAGTAACAGCGCCGCTGCTGCATCGTTCGCACCTATGGTGTTGAAACCATGCAATTCCGCGCTGGCAGGTCGGTTGCTCTGCAATCACCCACCAGCAACACCGGCGGAGTTGGCGATTTTCCATGGCCGCAGAGAACAGGAGTCATGGAAATGCCCGCAGTCTGCTTCGCTCATTCGCTGCATCCCGTCACATGACACGCGAATCCATGAATGGTATGGAAAGGAAGGACGCATGATTGTCATCACGGGTGCAACCGGGAACACGGGGCAAGCGGCCGCGGATGCGGTGCTCACGCAAGGGCACAGTGTCACTGTCGTTGTTCGGGGCAAGGACAAGGGCGCGCGATGGGAAGCTCGGGGTGCGAAAATCGCGGTCGCCGACCTCGGTGACGCGGACGCCATGACGAAGATACTGGCCTCGGCGGGCGGCGCGTACTTGATGGTTCCGCCGACGATGTCCGCGGACGATTTTCTCGCGGACCGTCGAAAAGTGTCAGATGCTCTGGCAGCAGCGGTGAAGGCAAGCGGCGTTGCGAACGTCGCATTGCTTTCGTCCGTAGGCGGCCATCTCGATGCAGGGACGGGAGCCATTCTCACCACGCACTATTCGGAGAGCGTGATCGGGACAGCGGCGCGAAACATCACCATCGTTCGCGCGGCGTATTTCATGGAGAATTGGGCAAGCGTGCTCGATGCCGCAATCCAGCATGGCGTGCTGCCCACCTTTCTCACGGCGGACCGGAAGATTCCTATGGTGGCCACGCTCGACGTTGGGCGGGTGGCTGCGGAGGCCCTCCTCCATCCCGTCGCCGGCAAGCGGGTCATCGAACTGAGCGGGCCGGAGAGCTACAGTCCCCTGGACATCGCTGCGGCGCTGAGCGATCTACTGGGGAAGACAGTCACGGCGCAGCAGGTCCCCATTGAGGCGATGCCCGCCACACTGGAGGGATTCGGTTTCCCCAAGAACTTGGCCGACCTGTATCAGGAAATGGTGGATGCCATCAATCGAGACCACGTCCGTTACGAGGGGAATGACATCCGCAGGGGAACGGTGACGCCGCGCGAGGTGTTAGCGAAGCTCCTGAAGCGCGCCTCCAACTGACAGGTGGGTCACCAGTTCCCTCCGCATCGGCTGCAACAACTGGGGCGCCCTGCGCCGGCGCCGGTGCAGCTATTCCGTTGATTCCAGATGACCACCCCGCCAGGAGTCATCGAAATGCCCGCAGTTGCTTCGGAAAAACACGAAGATGATCTGCGGGCGCCGCCAGAGACAAGGCACGGCAAATGTTGTGGCGGTTTGACCGGCTGCTAAGGAAAATGCTTCGCTCATCTGGTGCCGGGGCACTTGACTTTGCGCTCTCGTGATCATTGTTCCGTGCAACGCGACCGAGCGCCGCTTCACCAACGATTCTGGAAGCGTGCGTAGTACAGGCCTTGATTTGTCGAGCATCGCTGCGGGTTCATAAAGTGGCCATCCGCTCGCTGGCGCGGCGGGCGTAGCCGGGCATGCCGATAAATTCGTACCAGGCTAACGCCTCGCTGAACATCACGCGTGCTTGTGCAGTTTAACCTTGCGTGGCGAGCATCTCTCCGTATCAGGCGCGCGCCATAGGCTGGAGCAGCCGCATCGGCGCCGTATCCGCCACGTGGATGGCCGACCGGTGATGCTCCTCGGCGCGGGAGAAGTCGCATGCCGCTGCGATGCCCGCCACGCTCCGTGCCGGCGAGCGGGGCCATAAGAACTCCAGACCCGTCGTCAAACATTCCTCGGTCGCCTGCCGCAGTGCCGACACTTCCTCCAACCGGCCAAACACCGCCAAGCCTTCCACGACGGAGCCCAATGCCCACCAGGAGATCCCAACGAATTCCGCCTTCCCGGCACGGGCAACCGCAACGAAGGATGATTCAACACACTCACTGCATCCTCCTCCCCCTTGTCACCTCCCGGGCGGTACGCGCCGCCGCAACTCGTCAAAGAAATTCAGCAGTACCGTAACACGCACATTCGACGCCTCCTCCGCGGGTGTCACGTCGGGTGGTTGATAAACAACAACACGGCGGCCGTCCGGCGCCAGATCGAAGGGCCGGAGGCCCGGGCGTGGAATCGTGGCAGGCGACCACTGCCTGGGCGGTTGCACCGCGAAGGTATCGCCTTTGGCAGTGTAGCTGGCGGCCATGAGGCGGCTATCGCCGAAATTCAGAAAGACCAGCTCCCGCCCGTTTTGCCCCCAGACCGGATGGATGCCACCGGTAGTGGAAATCTGCCATCTGCCGCCCGCCGCCGATGGCGGAAACGACCGGACAAACACTTGGGGGTTGCCCGCCTCGGTGCTTTCGTACGCCATCCATCTCCCGTCCGGAGAGAGAGTGCCGTGAGACTGGTCCCCTGGTTCTTCGTGGAATACCTCCGGCTTGCCCGCCTTAGGGGGATCGGGAGCGCTCCAGTCCAGTGGCAGCGTCCAGATATCCCATGCGCGAGCTGGTTCAGCCCGCGTAAATACCACGCGGCGCCCGTCGAAGGAGAGAGTGGGCGAAAATATCCCACGCATGCCGAGGAGTTTCTGATGCTTGCCGGAACCGTCGGACCGGACGCTATGGATGTGCGATTCTGCCCCAGCGCCTCCCCATTGCAGATAGACGATGTGCTCCCCGCCAGGGGTCCAATTCGGATGCCGGTTCTGTTGGCGGTCGAAGGTGAGGCGCGTCGTAGTGCCACGCCCTGGATCGTACACCCAGATGTCCCCATCCATTGAGAACGCCAACCGCTTGCCGTCAGGGGATAGGCGCGGAGTGGTGGCTGGTGTAGCCGGAGTGACAAATGGATGCGTCTTCCCATCGGGCTCCAACCAAACGAGTGGCAAGGCGATATCGGACGACTTCCCCGCGAGATAGAAAAATGCTCCGGATTGAGAGAAGTGGAAGTGTCCCGCACCTCGCTGCGGATCGCCCGCGACATCCTCCAATACCGGGACGGGAGTGCCGCGCGCCTCAAGACGTTTCGAGTCGAAGGGCACCGCGAAAAGCGTACCCTTATGGACGTAGGCGAGGTGCCCGCTCTGGAGATAGCGGCCGTAATAGCCGCCCCTGTGTAACGTTTTCACGGCGCCATCCGGCAACGACAGAACTTCGATGTTCGCTTGCTCGAAGTCAGTGCCGGCGACCCCAGTGAACAATACTGTCTTGCCGCCCGGCAGGATCTGCGGCCAGAAATAACCTCGCATACCGCGATCTTCGGGATTGGCTAGCGGTTGCGCGGCACCTCCCGCTTCCGGCACGCGGACCAGAGACAGCGGACGAAGGCTTGCGATGATTGTACCGTCGTCGTTCCAACTGCCCCCTCCCGGAGCGCTTGAGGACTCACAAAGCGTGACAGCCGCACCTCCCTGAGCCGAGATTTTCTTCAGTTTACGGTCCGCGAAGAAGCCGATCCAGTTGCCGTCAGGAGAAAAGAAGGGGAGCGAGGCGTTTTCCGTACCCGGCAGGAGTGAGGGATTCGACTGGCCCAGCAGCCGCGTGGCCAGCATGGGGACAGAGCTGTTCGGCGCAGTGGCCGCGTAGACCAGCCGTGTCCCATCGGGTGAAATGAGGGGGGCATTTCGGGCGTCGCGCAGGGCTTCTTTTCCCATGTCGAGGTTGAATCGCATCAACGGGCGCACAACGGGCCGCGTTGTTTGCCAATGGAATACTGCGAGTGCCACCAGTGCCAGCGAAAGGAGTGCAACCGCCCACGGATAGCTGTGCCGGGGCTTCACACCTTCCGCCGGCCCCGCGACGATTTGCTCTCCGCCGAGCGCTTCTTCGATGGCTATGCGCGCTTCGCCGATGTCGCGCAACCGGTGATGCGGATCTTTGTCCAGGCAGCGGCGGAGCAATTTGCGGATGCCGGGCGGCATCGCCTCTGGAAGAGTGGTGAAGTCGGGCTCCTTGGCGAGCACCGCCGCGAGCGTGTCGTAAACCGTCTCGCCTCCATACATCTGCTTCCCCGTGAGCATCTCCAGCAGCACCACCCCGAAGGCCCAGATGTCGGCCCGCTTGTCAACTCGTTTGCCTCTCGCCTGCTCCGGCGCCATGTAGCCCACCGTGCCGAGAATAACTCCCGCCACGGTGGGGGAATTTCCGTGAACCACGGTTGCCGCATTCGCCGGGTCCTCGACAGGTTCGGTGGGATCGGCCAGTTTCGCCAGGCCGAAATCGAGCACCTTGACACGCCCCTCGGGGGTCAGCTTGATATTCGCTGGTTTCAGATCGCGATGGACGATGCCCTTGTCGTGCGCCGCTTCCAACGCTTCAGCGATTTGCTTCGCTACCGGAAGCGCCTCATCCAACGGCAGTGCGCCTTGTCCGATGCGCTGCGCAAGCGTTGGCCCTTCCACCAATTCCATGATGATGGCACGGTCTTCAATGCCGTAGATGGCGGCAATATTGGGGTGATTTAAGGCGGCCAGCGCCTGTGCCTCGCGGAGGAATCGCGCCATGCGGTTGGCATCGCTGGCGAAGGCATCAGGCAATACCTTGATGGCGACTTCGCGCGACAGCTTCGTGTCGGTGGCGCGGTAGACCACACCCATGCCGCCCTCGCCAAGCTTCGAGGTAATGCGGTAGTGGGCCAGCGTTTCGCCGATCATAGCCCGGCCAGCCTTTCACTCGTGCGGCGTGCGTAGCCGGGCATGCGGAACTTCTCATACAACACAAGCGCTTCACCCAGCAGCCCACGTGCGCGGGCGAATTCCCCTTGCATGATCATGGTCTCCGCGTACCAGGCGCGGGTGATCGGTTGCAGCAGCCGCATGGGCATCGTGTCTGCCACGTGGATCGCCGAGCGGTGATGCTCCTCGGCGCGGAAGAAGTCGCCGGCGAATGCCGCTGCGATGCCCGCCACGCTCCGTGCCGGCGAGCAGGGCCATAGGAACTCCAGACCCGTGCGGAGACATTCCTCGGTCACCTGCCGCAGTGCCGCCACTTCCTCCACACGGCCCAACACCGCCAAGCCTTCCACAACTGAGCCCAATGCCCACCAGGATCCCAACGAATGCCGCCTCCCCGCCACGGGCAACCGCAACGAAGGATGATGCAGCGCGCTCACAGCATCCGCCGTTCCCTCAAAAGCCCGTAGGCGGAAAAGAAAGGCCTGTGAAACTCCGGAGATCCATGCCGCCGGCTCATACTCGATGGCCACCCGCAGACTTTCCATCATCTCCTCTTCACGCCCCTGGAAATGGAGGGCGGCTGCCAGATTCAAGTAGTCGGTGAATCGGTAACTCGCCTGGAACGACGCGCTGTGCTCAATGGACTCCCGTGCCGAACGCTCAGCGGCGCCCAGGTCCGCACGGACGATCGCTGCGACATCGAGCAAGATCCGGAGACACATCGTCGCGTACTGGTGTCCCACGCGGATCGCCTGCTCCATGAATTGCCCTGCCTGGCCCAAGTCCAACGGAGGTCCCGTAACGACACGTCCCAGGAGTAGGGCCGCCGCGAGTTCCGCCTGTGCCCATTGATCGTCTCTCTTCCGAGCCGTTTCGAATCCTCTCTCGATGAACTCCCGGGATCGGGCGAAATCCGCAACCCCGTAGTAGCCCCACGCTTGGTGAAGATAGTACTCAGCTCCGATCTCCGGTGTCCAAAACGACTCTGCCTCCTGCAAAAGCTGCACACCTTCCTCCGCCTGCCCGCTACCTCCGGAATTCTGTCCCTGCGCCGATAGTAACCGTGCCTTCGTTAACGGATCCGCACCTCTCAGCAGGCCGATCCCACGCTGCAGCACGGCGTCAGCCTGGGCGTACTGGGTGGTCCACGTCCGGATGCCGCCCAGCACAAGGCAGCACTCCGCCGCTCGAACGTTCTCGCCCCCCGCCTCGAACAACGCGATCGCCCGCTCATACGCTGCCACCGCATCCGGCAAACGCCCCACGCTACGCAGCACATTCGCCCGCCGTTCCTGCACATCCGCCATCCGCACCGAACGCTCGCCTTCCATCAGCGCCGCCGCATTATCCAGATTCGCCAGCGCTTCCTCGTGCGCCGCCGCCCGCTGCGCGCTGTCCGCCGCCCGTAACAGGTAATCGAGCGTCTTATCCGCATCCGCGGCCGTTCCCGCCTGGTATAAATGGTGCGCGATCGCCGGCGCGTGTTTGTCGAGCGCCGCGGCGTACACCTTCTCCATCGCCTCCCCGATCCGCGCGTGCAGCCGCTGCCGTCGTGGCAGCGACAGCGCATCCGCCAGCGTCTGCCGGATCAATTCGTGCACAAAGCGGTACCGCGGCTCCCGCCCCACATTCTCCGCCGACACCAACTGCGCCCTCTCGGCGTCCTCCAGCGCCTCCAGCGCCGCATCCGCATGCGCACCTTCCATCGCTTCCAACAACCGCAATGAAAACCCCCGCCCGATCGCCGCCGCTGTTGTGAGCACCCGCCGCGTCTCCTCGCTCAGCCGTTGCAACCGCTTCCCCACCACCAGCCGAACTCCCTCCGGCACGTGCAGTTCGTCCAACCGTAGTTCCTGCTTCCAGCCCCCTGCCGCATCGAACAGTTTGCCCTCCTCCGCCAGGTGCCGGTACACCTCCTCCACAAAGAACGGATTCCCTTCAGTCTCGGCGAACACCACACGCGCCAGAGACGGCGGCGCAGCCTTGCCGCTCATCGCCGACAGCATCGCTTCCACTGCGCCCACAGGCAGCCGCCGCAAGGGCATGCGTGCCGCCAGCCGCTCCCGCGTCAGATTCTCCAGCACGCTGGCGAACGGACGCGTCACATCCAGCTCCACGTCGCGGTAGGTGCCAATCATCAGCGTGGGAATGGCCGCGATGCTTTGCGCCAGATGCCGAAACAGTAGCAGCGTCGGCTCGTCGGCCCAGTGCAGATCCTCATACACCGCCACAATCGGCGTCACCCTCGCCGCCCTCTCCACGAAATCCCGGTATGCGTTGAACAGGAACCGCCGCTGTTGTTCTGGGGGCAGTTCCAACGGCGGTGGAATATCCGGATACATGCGCCGCAGCGCCGGCATGAGCTTGGCCACCTCCGGCGCCGCATCCCCAATAGCGAAGCGGAAACCCTCCGGAGGGGCCATACGCGCGCTGTATTCCAGCATCTCCACGAACGGAACATATGGCGCCGCGCCTTCCATTTCGTAGCAGTGTCCGGTAACGCAGAAGGCGCCACGCTGCCGCGCTTCCTCCAGCAGCGCTTGTGTCAGATGCGTCTTGCCGATCCCCGGCTCCCCGCCAATCAGCACCACGGATCCGTGCCCGGCCATCGCCTGATCGAGCGCCCGCAGCAACTCGGCGCGCTCGGCCTCGCGGCCAATCAGCGGAATGCGCGCGCCCGGAACGTCTCTCTCCCCGCTCGGCGTCACCCCCACGTGCGCCAATTCCGCGCGCACATCTCTCATCGTCTGGTAGCGTTCCCCCGGAGCTTTGGCCAGCAAACGGCGCACGAGCAGCATCAGCCCCTGGGGCAGATCGCCCACGATAGCCGGAGGATCGCGCAGGATCGCCGTCATCGTGTCCGCGCTGGTGGGCCGCTGGAACGGGTGCGACGCCCCCAACAACTCGCACAGCACGATGCCGTATGAGAACAGGTCGGAGCGGACGTCCACCGTCTCCCCGCGAATCTGCTCGGGGGACATGTAGTCCGGCGTGCCAACGTGCGCCCCTTGCCGGGTGAGCCCGGCCACGGTTGCATCGTTGACCGAAACCTGGACACGCTTGGCGAGCCCGAAGTCCATCACCTTGACGTGGCCCTGCTGGGTGAGCATGATGTTGGCGGGCTTGAGATCGCGATGTACGAAACGCTTGCCATGCGCCTCTTCCAGAGCCTCGGCAAGCTCGCCCGCAATGCGCAGAGCCTCCGCCAGAGGCATCCGCCCAGCCGCCAGCCGCGCTTGCAGCGTCTCGCCGGCGACGAACTCCATCACGATGAACTGAACACCGTCGTGCTCACCGATTTCGAAGATCTTGCAGATAAAGGGATGATCCAGCCCGGCCGCCGCCAATGCCTCGCGCCGCAGCCGTTCTCGGGCCGTCGCGTCTGACGCCATGTGAGCCGGCAACACCTTGATCGCCACCATCCGGTCCAACCGTGTGTCATGCGCCTTATACACCTCTCCCATGCCTCCCGCACCCAACGGTGCGAGGACCCTGTACGGCCCGAGACTATTGCCCGGCCTCATGGGATATCCGGCTGCTTAAGCAATCCACTCGCCATTGTGGCGGGCCCGAAAAAATACTCCCGAATTTCCAACTTGGCTGTATACTCGCAACAATGCACCGCTGTCCGGTCTGCTCCTACGAGATCCCCGGCATGGCGCGATTCTGCGGCGGTTGTGGATCTCCCGTGCAAGGCGATGGCTCCGCCACCACCATCCCGTCCACTCCCACCCCAACGCCTTCCGGCAATCAGGGCCAGTTCATTCCCGGCGCTCTCATCGCACGCCGCTATCGCATCCTCGATCTACTCGGCCGTGGCGGCATGGGAGAAGTCTACCGCGCGTACGACCTGAAACTCGATCAGACGGTCGCCCTCAAGTTTCTGCCCGAAGATCTACGCCGCAACGCAGGCGCGCTCGCGCGGCTCCACAACGAAGTCCGCATTGCCCGCCAGGTCTCTCACCCCAACGTCTGCCGCGTTTACGATATCGCGGAAGGCGACGGCTTGCATTTCCTCACCATGGAGTTCATCGACGGCGAGGACATCACCCACCTGCTCCGCCGCATCGGCCGATTCCCCACCGACAAGGGCATTGAAATCGCCCGCAAAATCTGCGCCGCGCTCGCCGCCGCCCACAGCCACGGCGTCCTCCACCGCGACCTCAAGCCATCCAACATCATGTTGAACGCCGCGGGACAAGTGCGCGTCACCGATTTCGGGCTGGCTGTGGTGGCGGACCAACTGCGCGGCATCGACGCCGGTAGCGGAACACCGGCCTACATGGCGCCGGAACAATTGGAGCGCCGCGAAGTCACGCGCAAGAGTGACATTTATTCTCTGGGCGCGGTCCTCTATGAGATATTCACTGGCCACCATGCGTTTGAAGGCACCGGCCGCTCGGATCTGAAGAACCCCTTCTTCGCTCGTCAAGGAGATCGACCCAGGTGTCGAGCGCGTGATCCTGCATTGCCTTGCGCCCGACCCGGCTGACAGGCCAGACTCGGCGTGTGCGGTGGCGATGGCGCTGCCGGGGGGCGATCCGCTAGCTGCCGCTCTTGCCGCCGGTGAGACACCATCGCCTGAAATGGTGGCTGGCGCAGGCGCTGACATCGGAATCAGCGTGCGCGCGGCGGTGTCGTGCCTGATGCTTCTGGTTGCTTCCATTCTTGTTGGCCAGTGGATCAGCGACGACCGCCAGATTGCGGGGGCTGTTTCGCTGGACCTGCCACCCGACGCCTTGGCGGCGAGAGCGCGAGAGGTATGCCGTGCCTTCGGCTATCCGGCCAAACCGCGCGACCGGGCTTTCGGGATGGCCTACGACACCGATTACCTCCAGCATATGTGGACGGCAAAGGACCGGCGCCCCCTGCGCGACCGGAGACCGTCCCCGATCTACTTCTGGTACCGGGAGTCGCCCTCCCCGCTGCTGCCGGGATCCGTGGGGGGAGTCCGGTATCTCGATCCGCCACCATCCAAGCCCGGCATGCTTTCGCTGCAATTGGACAGCGCCGGGCACCTGATCCAGTTCGGAGTTGTTCCGGTGGCCGTGGCGCCCGCCACGCCGGCGTTCGACAATTGGAGAACCCTCTTTGGCGCCGCCGGGCTTGATATGCGCGACTTCGAGGAGACTGGCTCGCAGTGGGCTCCACCGTTACTCCCCGACATGAGAAAAGCCTGGAACGGAAGTTATCCAGGACAGCCGGAACCGCTGATCCGTGTTGAAGCCGGAACCAAGGGCGGCCGAGTTGTGTATTTCCGTATCTTCCACCCATGGGTGAGTCCACAGGACGGAGAGCCTATTCGAGTCGTCGGTGTCCGCCCCGGTGTCAGAGCGCTAATGAACCCAGTCGGTGCCGTCTGGATGTGGGCATTGGTTCTGCTGTCCTCGGTTCTTGCCTGGCGCAATCTGCGTAGCGGCCGCGGCGACCGCCGCGGAGCGTTCCGCATTGCGGTCTACATTTTTGTGGTTCAACTGATTCAGGCCATTGCCGTCGGCGACCTGGCGCACCCATTCGAACGGGAGCTGCCCGCCATCCACCGTTCCGTGATGCTGGCCTTCCAGGTCTGGCTGGCATACATCGGTCTGGAGCCGTTGGCGCGCCGCATCTGGCCGCAGGCGCTCATCACTTGGAGCCGTCTCCTTTCGGGCCGCTGGCGCGATCCACTCCTGGGCCGCGATCTGCTCATCGGCATCACGGCAGGGTGCGCCTTTGTCACGGCTGTGGGAGTCACGGCTGTGGGAGTTGCCTGGAGTGCACTCTCAACAGGGACTCTAGTCGGCTATGCGCTGCCAGTGGGCCTCGGGTCGATTGTCGAGACGATGGCAATTCCCGTGTCGGCGCCCGTGCTTTTTGGGATAACTTTCGTCGTGTCCCTCTCGGGCCTTTGGGCTATATTGGGCCGGAAGTGGGCGGCGGCGCTCGTTGGCTGGGCGTTGTTGACCGCGGTGTTCGTGTCGGCAGCGGGAGGTTACGCGATCGTCGTCCCACAAGCGGTTACCTGGGCGGGCATAGGCCTCGTGGTGGCGTTGTATGTCATCCTTCTCCTTCGGGTTGGACTGACCACAATGATCACCTGTATGGTGACAGTCGTTCTCAACCTCAGCTTACCGGGAGGCTTGGACTTCTCCGCCTGGCATCAGCAACCGGGCAGGATCAACGCTCTCCTGCTTTTCGCGCTCGGCCTCTACGCCTTCCGCATTGCCCTTGCCGGCCGCCCCATTCTCGGAGCAAAGCTCGACGAGCGATGACCAGCGCCAACCACCGTATGCGCCGGGCGTACTCATGTACTCCATTCCCCGGCAAGATCGAAGAACCGGGCTCGCGCGCGCAACTTGTCAATCCCTTCGGCGCGCGGCCGCAATACGACCGGCCGGCGCCTCCAAAGCGAGACCAATCGCTTCAGCCTCACCGTCATCGAGGGTGGGTTGGAGCATTCGGCAGTTTGATCCACACTTCGCCCAAAGCGCCTCGGACTTCCTTCGCCGCATCCGCATGCGAGAGCTGGTCCAGTTCATTCTTGACGGCAACAGGTATTCGAACTACAGAGAGGCGACGTCTTACTCGCCACAAGCATACGAGGTGTCCTGCTCGAGTTCCGCGTCTCTATAAGGCCGCGGAATGACTCCAACTCTCCGAAGCGAATTCGCCCCATCTCAGCGGAGTTCGGGCCGTGGTGGCGGCGCCGCCTCATAGCTGATAGGCGGTTACCTCGAGATTACAGGATAGCCACGTTCATCGAACTGCTGAATGTCACGATGGTAGAGCAGCGTTCGCCAACCATTCCGCTCATACTTCAGAGTTACCGTGAATCGAACGCGAACCTTCCGTGGAGCCTGCCCTTTGAGCTTGTAGTCTTCGGTGTGAAATCCCCACGCCAGCCCGACGTCGCCTTCGACAGCCGTATGCAGTTCGTTCAACTCGATTCTGAAGTAATCCATCAGGCCAAGAAAGGACTTGATTTTTTTTGAGTACTCCGGCATCGGCGTCCCGGCTGACCGGACGGCCGGGGATCTGAATCCGAAGCCATTTGCTGGTGGATCGACTTTCACAATCGCCTCGGGATTGAGGGACGCCCAAGCGGCGAACCAAGCCTTCATATGTGTTTCCACCATGGCTGGTGTCGGCGTCTGAGCCATGGCGGTAGTTTTGCCGCTCAACAGCATCAGGGCAAGCCCTCCGATCGCGAACAGGCGACGGATGGCGGAAAGAATGATCGATGTTCCTGGAAACGGGATTGGCATTCTGACCTCCGAGATGACTGCAAACCTGCAAGGCGGTTGCGACCGCCGCTGCACGGAAACTCTTTCAAGTGTTCGGCTCTTCTAGCCTATCGCTTCACCTCCGAGTTGGCAAAGCAGTAGAGCGCCTGCCGCGTCCTGACATACAACCGCCCATCAACCACCGCCGGTGTAGCCAAAGCATCCTCCCCGAGACCGTTGACGGCAAGCACTTCCCACTCCCTCCCTGACTACACCACTCCCACCTTGCCGCTTTCACTCACGAAGAACAGTTTTCCGCCGGCGGCAACAGGCGAGGAGAAGTACTCTTCGATCGCTTTCTCAATCCGGCCGGTCTTCAGGATTTCGCCAGTAACCGGATCGAGCACCGTGACGATCCCACCCGTCTTCACCATGTAGGCAACATTAGTCGCGGTTCGGTCCCCGGCACCTCCGATCCGGATCGCTGTCAGCCCGTATCCGGAGGCCCCGGCATTGCGCACGTAGTTGTACTCCTGTAGATCGACGGCGCCATCTCCACTGGCGTCAATGTAGCCAAAGTGCTCCGTAAGGAAGGCGTCTGACTTCACCTCATCCCGTTGCACCAATCCATCGCCGT
This sequence comes from Acidobacteriota bacterium, assembly GCA_016213775.1. Classification (GTDB taxonomy): domain Bacteria; phylum Acidobacteriota; class Terriglobia; order Bryobacterales; family Bryobacteraceae; genus CADEFT01. The sequence goes on along the minus strand of JACQZR010000147.1, from coordinate 99,756 downwards.
TGGTGTCGAATTGCTTGACCATCAACTGTGCTGGTGGAACAGACGGCTCATCTGACCCGGGGGCGCTGACATACACCATGTTCTCCCTCACCACAGGGGACTCCCTTCGGCTGTAGCCCCACGCGGTTTACCCACCGAAGACGCTTGCCGTTGTCCGTGTCATAGGCGTCCAGAGCGCCGCTTCCGAAGACGAGTAACTGAGGCCGTCCTTCAGCCGGTGTATAGATGGCCGGTGTCGAGTATCCTTCCACCGGGTTCGACCGCGACGTCTTCCAGACCAACGTCCCGTCGCGGGTGTTCACGGCCACCACGTACGGACCCGCACGGTTATCGCAGATCATTATCAACGTGGATCCCAGAAGCACCGGCGATCAACCCATCCCATAGAAACTCTGAAACGGCCCCAACTCCCAGACGCCAACGCTCCCCACCGTCCGGGCCATAGGAGACCAAACCAAACTCCGCGAAGAACGCGTAAACGTTCGTGCCGTCGCTGACTGCCGGAGACGCCGGTCGTTGTGCTTATACATGTCCATCCGATTCCGGCGCGGCAGTTCCCGGCGCCATAGTATCCTGCCGCTCGAACGATCCAGGCTCACCGTGAGCAACTTGTCCCCTTCGCTTGCCGTGAGAAAGACGCGGTCTTTTGTGACCACCGGGGAAGAACGCCCAAACGGGACCTCCGTCCGCCAAGCCATGTTTTGCCCACGTCCAAAATCGGTTGGGGGCACCGCGCCGGTAGAAACTCCGCTGCCGTTTGGTCCGCGAAACCGCCGCCATTCTTCACCGGCCAGCGGCGCGGCGATCACGAACAGGATCGCGAGGGGAAGAGGAACGCTCATGACACCTCCTGCAAGCGACGTATTCGACGCAATCCTCGCCCTGCGGTACCCCGCAGTATATACCTGGAATCGGATTATTGATCCCGCGATCTCACTCGGAAACGTGCTTCATTTGGGTTACCGTGTGATAAGGAGACCCCGGCGCACCATTTATCAACATAGCTTCCTTGCCTTTGGCCACCAGCGCTCCCACGTGTGCCACCGGAATCACGATTCCCGGCGCCGGTCCCGGAACTGCCGTCGTAATGGTCATCCGGCAGTCGGCTTCCACGGTGTACAGAATCTCGTTCCCTAGACTGCGTGCCTGTTCCACAATGTCTCGCACTGGCGGAACCACTTTGAAGTTCGGCGGCGTGATCGGTGGATCTGCCGGAACACTCACCCAGTCCTTCCACGCCGTGATCTTCCCATTGCCATCGGCCGTCAGCGTGCCCGCGAATGCGATCGGCGTGTTGTTGGTTACATTTGTCCCCCGCGCGGTGAACCCATATGTCCCGCGGAAATCCTTCACGCTGCATGTGCCATCTCCGTCCGCACCCGGACAAGTCGCGCAAAACATCGCAGCGAGCGTCAGAATCATTTTCATAAAGACTGTCTCCTGTGCGCCGGAATACCGGCGGCTGCACTGAGCATGGCCCGGCGGCATGCAAGCGGGCAAGCAGCAGCATGTGAGCGGAATGTGAGATCTACGTGAAATGCAATGAAAATGGGAGGCTTACCGTTGCGGCAGGGCCAGCCTCCGCAACAGGCCGGCGTATCCCGGATGGCTCCGCAAGGGCGCATAGATGGGGTCCACGTCGAGCAGCGAAACCCGCACATCGTGTTCCTCGATGGCCCTTTGCAGCCACTCCACTGCCTCTTTTCGCGCCCCCAGACCGGAGTAGGCCGTGGCAATCGCCATTGGCGCTGCCCGTCCGGCATGAGCTTCCTCGATCAGGCCACTGAGCCGGCGGGTCGCGCCCTCCCTGTCACCCGATAGCGCCTCCGCGTAGGCAAGTAGCCCATCCCCCCAAGTGAGCGGCGCCAGTTGCTGCGCCCGCCCCAGCGCCGCGATTCCTTCCTCATGCAGGCCCTTCCCGATCAGGACCGCACCAAGGTTCCTCCACCCGTCCGCGTAATTGGGATCCAGGCTCAGCACCTCCCGCAACTCTCGTTCGCCCTCCTTATGGCGGCCCGAGAAGTACATCAGTTTTCCCAGCACAACTTTATTCGTCAACGATACAGGATCCGTCCTCACCGCCTGCCGGACCTCCGCCTCCGCCTCGCGCAAGCGTCCGAGCGGCGCCAGAAGCAATATCCCGTACCCATGATGAAAGAGGGCGTTCCCCGGCTCGATGCGAATCGCTTCCAGCAGTTCCTTCTCCGCCTCCTTCCATTGCCAATCCATCGCCAGGCAGAGTCCCAAAGAATGACGGGCAGTACCCAGGCCTGGCTGGAGTTCCACCGCTCGCAGCGCCGCCGTCTTCGCCTCCGCCAGCGTCTTCTTGCTCGGCCTGTCTCCCATCCAGACCGACTGGCGGTGACCCGCCGCCAGCCAAGCCCAGCCCAAAGCGAACCGCGGGTCCACCTCCACCGCGGAGCGGAAGTAGCCTACCGCCATTTCAGCTCCCGTACCCGTCCACTTGTTCCATGCAAACACACCCTTCAGCAACGCCTCGTAGGCACGGGGACTGGCCGTGGGAGGCGTTTCCGCGCGCACCACCTCTTCAGAAGAAAGAGTGACCGCAACCTGGCCTATGATGTCCTTCACCATCGCCCGCTGCACGTCAAGGACGCGGCCGGCTTCCTCCTCGTATGTCCTGGCCCACACGTGGTGATCCGTCGGAGCGTGAATGAGCTGAACAGTCACCCGCACTCTGTCACCCGACCGCAACACACCTCCCTCCACCACATAGTCCAACCCCAGTTCCTTGCCGATCTCCGGAACCGCCTTGTGCACACCCCGGTATCGCATCATAGTCGTGCGTGAGATCACTCGCAGGGCACGAATCTGTGTAAGGTCCGCCACGAGAAAGTCCATCAGACCGTCGGCGAAGTAGTCTTCCGCAGCGTCCTTTGAGTGATTGGCAAACGGCAGCACTGCAATCGATTTCGAGCCGCCGAAGGATACCGGCCGCGACCCCGTCCTGTTGACAACGTACGCCAGAGCCAAGCCTGCGATCGCCAGTAGCCCCGCCATGAGGAGCCATTTCGCCGCTGGGTGATGCTTTCCCGAACCGAGCGCCGGCTGCCTCAATTGCACGGTGGGCAAGTATCCCCCTGCCGGCAGTCCGATCACTACCGCATCGTTCCGGCCCTCTCCCTCGTAGTATTCCGCCAGCCGTTTGCGTAAGCGACGCGCTTCGACGCGCACAATCGAGTCTCCCGATGGGTCGAAGGACTCCCGGCGATCGAAAACTTTGAGCCCGATCACGTATTCCTGAATGGAATCGGTATCGCCGGCAAGAGAATGGTCGAGAAGGAACCCCAGAAACCGCCGAAGCCGCTCGGAACGGACAAAGCCATTGCTGGCCGCCATCCTATCTACTTGTAGGCGGACGTCCTGCTCGGTCACGCCGGCTGGCAGAAACGGTGTCATGAACCGCGCACTCGGATGCTATTGTACACGCAGTGGGGCACATCTGAAGCTGAGCTTGCGTGTTTCTCCGCCGCATTAGCTCGCCCCACCAGCACGATCAGCGCTGTCCGGACGCTGACATGTGCCACAGCGCGTCTGCCTGGTTGGCCCTCAACAGCCACCATGGTCTGCGAATGAGTGCCGACCTGCCCTCTCCCCGGGGTGGCAAGAAACTCGAAAGCGTTCCTGTGGCCATCATCGCGGAAGTCCTCACCAGTGTCTCGCCGATTTTCGAATGAGCCTCCACGAATGGAAAGTAACCCCAGCCGCCGACCTGCCTGGTCCCGAACCAGCACACCCACCATCCATCAAAGAATCGGCAAAGAAAGGCTAAATCATCAGCGCGCTCAGCCTGAATGAATCCCCATCCACAGTTCGCCATTGGCCGTGCTGACTAGGCGCAGCAAGTCGCGTTTATCCGTTTCATCCGGGTTTCATCTGTGACCCTGGCTGGTCACAAGCCAACAACATTTGTTTCACCACCCCTCAACCATTACAAATCAGCCACTTACCCACCATCTCCACCGCCGCACCCGGAAAATCGCAAACTTAGGACAAGGCCCGCGACGCGACATCCCTATCGCGAGGCGGGCCTTTTCAGTGAGCGGGCAAGAGGCGGCACGGCTTCGGCAAGCAACGCGCCGCCGGCGTTCGTTGAACCGCAACCCCAAGCCCCCGTGTTATCACCGCTCGATGCCGGGAACTCGTGTGCACGCCCGGTCTGCAAGTTTCGATGCGAACTGGCCGAACCTCGTGGAGGCACAGAAATACGCTGACTCGTTGTACTTTCGGAGTTGTTCCAACACGGTAGGAATTCTGAATTACAGGCATGGCGCATTGCCGCGTGGCCAAATCTGTCAAGTTGGGGCTGGTCCCGCAACGCAGAGACGCTGCGTCAACTTCCGCACTAACACCGCCGCTCCTGCATCGTTCGCCCCTATTCTGTTGATTCTATGCAATTCAGCGCATGGCAGGCCGATTGCTCTGGCACCACTTACGACCATCGCCGGCGGGGTGGGCGATTTCCCCTGCTCCGCTCAAGAACAGGAGCAATCGAAATGCCGGTAGCTGCTTCGGAAAAACAAAAAGACGATTTGCAGGCTTTGCCCGGAGACGAGGTCCGGCAGGTGATGTGGCGGTTTGCCGGCCGCTACGATTTGCAGATGCTGGTTCAATCCGCCAGGGAAGTCGCGCGCGGTCCGGTGGCCCGGCTGGTGGCGCAGGGCGCGCGGGCCGATCACGGCTGGACTCCGGCGAAGAACGAGTTGTTGAAGGCCTACGACGAATCGGGCATCACCGGCGTGTTCATGGACCCGGAGCAGGGCGGATTTATTGAAGGACCGAAGAACCTCGCGCTCGCGCTGGTAGCGTTTGAGCTGGCGTGGGTGGACGCAGGTGCGGCAACCGGAAGCCTGGCGGGCTGTCTCGCGCTGGCGCCGATTCACGAACGAGGCACCGCGGAACAGCAACAAACATATTTGAGCCGATGCGCACCGGCCCAACCCGGCGAAGCTCGCCTCCCGTGGCGCGGCGCGTTTTGCCTTACCGAACCGATTCCGTATGTCGGCGTGGACACCGGCCAGTTGGGCGGCAAGGTGCGCATTGTGGACTGGCCCGAAGGCGGTGAGCCGGTGCTGCAAGTAGAGAAGCGCGGACGGTTCATCACCAACATGGGCTTTGCGAACTTTGTCACCGCGGCGGTGGAGTCCGACGACCCGCGGATCAAGGGGACGCTCATGGTGATCCTGGAAGAAGGCGATCCAGGAACGTTCGATCGCGGCACGCCGACGCGGAAACTGGTGCATCAGCTTTCCTCCACCTGCGATCCGGTGTTCAACCTGCGCGTGCCGGCAAGCCGCATCATTGGTGGGTATGACGTGCGCGATGGCGTCATCGTGCCGCACTACAATCACAGCGAAGTGATCGAGGCCGTGTTCCGGCGCACCCGCGTGACCGTGGGGATCATGACGTCGGCAAAGCTGCTGTCGGCGGTGGAGCCGGTGATCCGCTATCAACGCTCACGATTCCGCGGCGGAGCGGCGACTGGACCGGGATCTCCGCGTTACGACCTTGGGCTGCAGATGAAGGAAGACGTGGTGCACCGGTTGGTGGACGTGTGGGCCACCGGCGAAGCGAGCGCGTCGCTGGGATTTGAAGCGGCGCGGCTGTTTGACCGGCTCGATCCGATGGAGAGGCTCCGTGATCGCGTGCTCGCCGAGCGTGGCGTGGGCGGCGGCATGGCGGCGTTGCGCGCGCGGAAACAGATCAACAAAGACGCGCTTGCGTTTCTGTGTGGCGAACGGCCGGAGTTGGCTGATGATGTTGTTGTGCAAACCGCGCTGCTCGACAGCATCGCGAATGTGCTCTGCCCGGCGTGCAAGCTGTGGAACACCGGAGTGGGATCGCGGATGATGCGCGAGGCCGTGAGCCTGATGGGCGGCTACGGCATCACGGAAGACTGCCCCGGCTTCCTGGGTTACAAATGGATGGACTCGCAATTGGAGGCCACCTATGAAGGACCCGAAGCCGTGCAGCGGCGGCAGTTGGGCGTGACGATGACGGATGATCTGTTCCTGATGCAGTTCCGCGGATGGATTCGCGAGTTGCGGCGCGTCGCTAATGATCATCCCGGGACAGGTGCATGCGCGCTGGCGACGGCGATGCAGATGTGGATGTGGACGCTGGAGCATTTGCGCGAATCAAAAGATGCCGATGGCGCAGCGTTGTATCACAGCTCGCGGCAGGGCGTGACCTTCGCGCTGGCCGATGCGTTGTGCTGGCTGCTGGCGTCGCGCGCGCAGATTCAGGACGTGTTGGAGCTGGCGCGGATGGGACCGGAAAATCCCGCGCTGGCGGACGGGCTGCCCGGCCTGGTGAGCTTCCTGACAGACCTGTGTCACGTCCAATCGGCACATGCGGCGGGCGAAGTGGGCCGCATCTGCGCCGAGCTGGTGTTCGGCTACAACCGCCATCCACGGTGGGGCGAGCAGGACTGCGCGGCCTGCTACAGCGCTACTGAGTTGGAAGCCTGGGAATCGTTGATCCCCGGAATCGATGGTGCGGCGCGGGGGTTAACGGACGTTGTCGAGAACGACGGCAGCCATCAGCAGAAGGCGGGACCTTGCGCCAGGTACGAAGGTCTGGAGCCGTTCCAGCGCATGCGGACCCGCATGGATGGGTGCCTGACGGGCTCACGGCTGGCGAAGGATCGCGCGGCCGACGCGCTCACCACGGTGATGATTCCGGAAGCGGCTGACTATCCCAGATAACACATGAGCGAGGCCCTGGAAATCGACATTGCCTGTATCGGCTTTGGACCGGCCACGGCCGGCTTCCTGTATACGTTGAACCGCGCGATGCAGGCGGATGCGGAGTTGGCAGCGGCCGCTCCGATGGTGGTGTGCTACGAACGGGCTGATGACATTGCGTTCGGCGTGTCGGGCATGGTGACGCGGGCGCGCGGGATTCGCGCCTCCATTCCGGATCTGGATCCGGCGTCGATTCCGATGGCCGCGCGAGTAGCCAGTGAGCGCGTCGTCTACCTGAAGGATCCCTTTGGGGCGAGCCGGCGGTCCGCGGCGCTCAAGATGGCGGACCTGGCGATCCACAACGACCTACTGGCGGCCGAGCTTCCCTATATCCCTCCGTTCCTGCACAAGAGCGACGGGTTTGTACTGTCGATGGGCCAGTTTCTCCAGTTCGTCGGCGGCGAAATTATGGGCGGCGGCATGCTGCAGATCTGGCCGGCGTGCGCGGTTACCGAGGCGCTGATCGAAGATGGCGGCGTTTGCGGCGTGCGGCTTGGCGGACAGGGCATGGATGTGCGGGCCCGCCTGGTTGTGGTGGGCGATGGGCCGGTGGGCGCGGTGGGACGGCAATTGGACACGGTGTTTGGCATGCCCGAAGGGCATCACTATCGCGAGTGGGCCGTCGGCATGAAGATGGTGGTGGACTTGGCGGACGGGGTGGATCTGGAGCCCGGTACGGTGATTCACACGTTTGGGTTTCCCGAGCCGGAGATCTTCGGATTCCTCTACGCGCATCCCGATCGGGTGGTGACTGCCGGCATCTTCGTCCCTTCGTGGATGCGGAGCCCGGTGCGGACATCGTATCGCTACCTCCAGCACTTCATTCAGCATCCTTACTTGTGGCGCTATTTGCAGGGCGGACGGCTGCGGGCATGGGGCGCGAAGTCGCTGCAGGAGTCGGGCCAGCGCGGCGAACCGAAACTGGTGGGCAACGGCTATGCCCGCATCGGCGAAGGATCGGGCTCGACGAATGTGCTCACAGGATCGGGCGTGGACGAAGCGTGGACTACGGGCACGCAGTTGGCCGAGGGCGTGATTGAGTTGCTACGCGAGGGCGCACCGTTCACACGGGAGAATCTGGATCGCGCTTACGTGTCACGACGCCGCGCGAGTTGGGTGGAGGAAGAAGGCCGGGTGGCCGCGAAGTCTCGCGATGGGTTCCATCACGGTGTGCTGCCGGGCCTGTTGGGCATGGCGCTATCAGGACTCACCGCAGGGCGCGTTTCGATGCCCGGCGAGCCGCAGCCGTTAATGGATCTGCACAGCTATTACCGGGAGCGCATTCCCGCCGCGGAGATTGATCGAATTGTGAGTGAGTGCGGACGGCGCGGGGCGCCGTGTCACGACGCGCTCATGGACCACTGCGGGTGGCCGCCGATTGCCTATGACGGGCAGTTGCTGGTGTCCCATCAGGACGCGCTGTTGATGGGCGGCAAGGTGCAAGGCGCGGCGGGCTATGAGGATCACGTCAGCTTCCGCGATGCTTCGCGCTGCGCGGCGTGTTCGGCGCGGGTCTGCATTGAGATTTGTTCCGGCCAGGCGATCACGCCAGCCCCAAGCGGCGTGCCGGCGTTTGATCGCGAGAAGTGCGTCCACTGCGGGGCCTGCCTATGGAACTGCACCAACGTCAGCTTTCAGGCCGCGCCCGGCGGCCTACATTCCACGGAGAATTAGATGAGCCAACCATTCCATATTGTGGTGTGCGGCAGCATTGTGCCTGATCCGCTGCAGATGCTGGAGCCTGTCACCGGTGCCGCGGGGCCGGCGTTGAAGAACGAGATGATGCTGCCGGCGGTACTCGATCCCTGGGCAGCGCACGCGCTGTTTGAAGCGGCGCACCTGGCCGCGAAACACGCAGGGAGCAAGGTGTGGCTGGTGAGCCTGGGACCGAAGGCGAAGCTGCAGCAGGTGATGCTCACCGTGGCGCAGAAGGTTCCGTTTGAGCTGGTGGCGTTGGATGGTCCTGCGTCCGGCTTTTGCGATTCGCTCGCTACGGCACAGGTGCTCGCCGATGCGGTGGCTGGCATCCCGGCCTTGAACCGTGACCGGCTGCTTTTGTTCGGAGGCTGGGAATCGGCGTCACGCGGAGCCGGTTCGACGATGCAGATTGTCGCAGAGCGGTTGGGCATCAGCGAGCAGTTTCAAGGCGTGGATCAGTTGACTGTGCGCGAGGACGGCAGCATGGAAATCCTGGAGCGCGTGGAAGGTGGACGGCATCTTGTGTCGGTGTGCAGCGCGCCGCCGGCGGCGTTTGGATGGGCCACGGGACATCTGCCCGAGCCTCGCAACAACCCGCAAGTGGGTATGACAAATATGAAGACGATCATGCCTGCGCTGCAACGCGCCAAGGCGTCGGCGGTGGCAGCCGATGGGCTGCGCTTCGCCGCCGTGAACGTGCCCAAACTCCAGCGGCAAACGCGTGTCGTAAAGGACATGCCGCCGGAAGAAATCGCTCGCGAACTCGTCGCATGGATTAGGGAGAAGTAGCCCATGGAAAAGATATTGTTTCTCGTCCACACCGATGGCGGGCCGCTGTCGAAGGGCGCATTGCAGGCGCTGGGAGCGGCCTCGGGGCTCGGCGGCGAGTTGGTTGTGGGGTTGGCTGGAGTGAGCACGCAGGCCGCGGCGGATTCGATTGCCACTTGCGGCGCAGCACGGTTTCTCGCGGTGGACGGGGAAGCGTTTGCGCAGCCTCGTTACGCTACCGATGCGGCCGCAGCGGAGGCATTGTGCCGCGTGTCCGAAGCCACCGTCGTGATCGCACCATCCACTTCACGATGGGCACGTGCACTGCCCGGAGTGGCCGCGCGACTGCACGGTGCCGTCGATACGCATGTCACTTCGTTGGGCGCGGACCTAAGCGCGACACGATGGTTCTACCGGCAACGCATGGAAGGCACCCTCACACGCACACAACGACCGTGGATGCTGCTGTTGGAAGCTGATTGCGCGGCCGCGTGGAACGGTGCGGCGGGCAGCGCCACAGCCGAACAGGTACCAATGGCTGCTGTGCCCACTCGGACCACGGTGCAGGGTCTGCAGGATTCCAAGACCGATGAGCAGACCATCCGTCCCGAGGCGAACCTGTTGTTCGTCGCCGGCGCCGGTTGGACCAAGAAGCAGGCAGACGGCGCGATTCACACGGATCAGGCCGAGCAACTCATCCTCGGCTTCCTGCGTGCTTCGCAAGCTTCGCTCGGCGGAAGCAAATCGCTGGTGGACCTGAGCGGCGAGGGTCAGGCGGTGCTGCGGTGCATGAGCCATCTGAATCAGGTGGGGCAAACCGGATCGACGCCGCGGCATCCGAAGGGACTCTCCACCTGTTGTCACGGTGAAGAGCCGCACGTAGTTGGGTGGCGGTTCATCAACGACCGGCGGGCGGTCAACATGGATGCCAACTGCGGCTGGGCGCGGGGCAAGGCCGATGTTGTGTATGTGGCCGATGCCTTCGCCGTCATGGCGATCGTCAACCGTATGCTCGGCGGGTGAGCAACGCCAGCCCACTACTCCGCTATCAGTTGAAATCGCTCGTACGCCCGCGCGAACTCGGCCAGCAGCGCCGGATGCGGCTCCGGCAGCGCTTCCACCACGCGCCGCGCCCACTCGAAATACTCGCGCTTGCGTTCGTAGCTCCACTCTGGCGGCGGGCTCACCACAATCGACCGCAAGTTCGAAATCTTGTCCGCGATCTTGATCAACTGCGCGCGGCGGCTTTTGTGCGGCGCGCTCGCAATCTGCAGCCGCTTCCGCTCCGCCTTCGGCAGCGATTTGTCGTCGGTCACTTCCACCACCAGCGAGGCGACATCCGCCCCAAACTCTCGCGTCAACTGCTCCCGCGTGACACCTGTGTCTTCAATGGTGTCGTGCAGCAGGGCAGCGATGACAACGTGCTCATCGGGCGAATCCAGCACGCCTGCCACTAGCGACGCCACTTCCAGCAGATGATTGATGTACGGCTCCCCATTGGCGCCCTTGCGGCGCTGTCCCGCATGACATTCGGCCGCGAAATGAGCCGCCCGCAGAATTGCATGCATCGCCGAGACGCAGGGTGCCCCATCCAGAGAACTCGACTCGGTGCCCATACTTCAGAATGCCATAGAAAAAGGCCTTCGCGCCCAGAGCAGTAGCGCGCGCAACCGCTCTAGTTTTACAATGGTGTTGATCGGCAGTGAGCGGGAGTAACTCAATGGTAGAGTCACAGCCTTCCAAGCTGTTGGTTGCGAGTTCGATTCTCGTCTCCCGCTCCATCTTTTCAACAGCTTGCAAGCCCACGCGATTCAGTCCTACCCTTCTTTGCCCTGTTCAGACGATTGTCTCGTCAAATTTAGTATGCAACAGCGTTGCCGCCGCTTCAAGTTCTGAAGTGTCGGTTTGGACGTACTCACGGTAGTGAACGTCCATACTATGACCTTGCTGCTTGGCCACAATCCGCGGATCGGTTTTCAGCTTCTCTTGCTCGGTGGAATGGGTCCGCCTCACGATGGCGAAGTTCAGCCAATCGAGCCCGACCGGCTTCAACTTCGGCTTGATGTGCTTCCCCAGGATGTTCCCGCCCCACAATGGGGTTACCACGGTGGATGATGGGAACAGCCAAGCGGCCGCGGACGAATCAGGCAGGGTTGCTGCCCACGTCCGCAATGCTTCCATGACCTTCGGAGGTACACCAACCTTACGGCGCCCTTTGAAGGACTTCGGATCGTTCACGGCGCCCTGGTGCCAGGACCGGCGAACCTCCAAAACGTTGCCCTCCATCAAGTCGCCAACCTGCAAAGCATACACTTCGCTTTCACGTAGCCCGCAGTACATCACAAGATCCAGCGCCAGGCGTTCGCGTTCGGCTACCATTCGTTTCGCGAGCGCATAATCTTCCTTGGTGACTGTCAGTTTTTCTTTCTGCGCACCCTTCGGCGTCACTGGGTCGAGCGCCGCCGTGATGTCACGATCAATGTAGCCCTCCGCGTGTGCCATTTTGCAGATGGCTTTGGCGAAGGTGCGGACGTGCGAAAGGACCGACTTCCCCAGCCCCTTGTCTCTGACCTTCAGGAGCACTTGTCTGAAATGATCGGGTTCGAGTTCAGACATTCTGACAGTGCCCAAATGTGGCAGTAGGTAAGCTTCTATGGTGTCCACTGCCGTTATCTCCGTTCCCTTACGCCAAGCCCCGGAATTACGTTTGATGGGGACGTACACTTTCTCGACAAACTCCGCCAGGGTGGTTTGCCGCTTGCGTTCCTTCGGATCTTCATTGAACGGCCTCAGAAACTCGGCCGCCGCGCGCTCCGCATGGTTGCGTGACAGCTTGTCTTTCCCCGCCGATGGCCCCAGGGTCTTGGTCCGTTGCTTCCGTTCGGCGTCGTAGTACTTGAGAATCCAACTTCCTTCTACATTGCGAATGCACCCCCTCTGATAGCGCCGTCTCGGTGCTCTCTTGCGCATGATGGTTCCTTCCAGCGCAACAGAGACAACGTGTTCATGACTCGAAAGACAGGGTATCACTTCGCAATCGCCATCCTTTCTAACTCAGCCAGCCAGGCGAGCGTGCTCTCTTTCCGATAGACGCGTTTCTTGATTCCGCATGGAATAAAAGGAAGCCGTGGGTATTGCCGATACTCACCATTGGCGAACCGTTGAACGGTTGCCTTGCTGCATCCGATCATCGCGGCCACTTCCTCAGCGCTCATCCACTCCCGCGAGTCGATGGGTGGTTTCGGTGCACGTGTTCGTTTCTTTACTTCCATGACAATCTCAAAATGCCGCCGTGGGCGCGAAGGAGGCCCGCGCTGGAGACGGCCCGCCAGGGTGAATCCAATCCCAATGAAGCCCCGGCCCAAAACTCGGTTACAGAATGCGTCGGGTCACCACCACTAGGGTTCGTGCAGCCCCTTGATTAACCGGCGTTCCGGTTGTTCCGCTCCTGATCTTGATGTACCGCGCCCATTGAAACTCGAACGGGCTAAGGACGATGTAGCGCGAGGCAGCCGCCTGAATCGTGAATTCGTCGCCCTCCATGTTGAACACGTCCTTCCACGTGGTTCCGTCGGAGCTACCTTGGAAGGTGAGGGTTGCCGCGGTCCAGGAGGCAGGCATCTCGATTGCGATGAGCGGATGGTCCTTGAGGTCGATTGAACCCGTGAGACTCTGCCCGCTGGCGATAGATGTTGTGACGCGCGAAAGCAAAGGCTCCTGCGCAGTGGAAGGAATCGCCACCGTCAGGAACGCCGCAATCAGCACGGGAAAGATTCTGCGCATGGTGCCTCCTTAGGCTGCCCCGGTTTGCCCCGTCAGCATCAAACGGCAATTCACCGACGTTACGCCGTTGCCGGCCGCGGCCGTTGCGACGCCTACCAATGGCTTTGATCCGGTTCCCGCTGTCTTGGTGACCTTCGATGCGCCAGAGTCCCAATACAACTTGTCCCCTTGGCTCACAGCGTCCGTTGTGACCTTCGTAAGCTCAAAGACGCCTTCCGTGTCCACCTCTACTTCATCGCCGCTTGCGGCGTCCGTTGCCGCGATGCCGATGATGGAACCGACGACGACAACCGCCCCGCTTGTGATGGTGGCAGGTGCCGTTACCGTGAGCGTCTCGCCCTTCTGAATGTAGTTTTTCATTTTCAAATTCCCCTATCACTTTGAATCACGAACGTTCTGCCTGTACTGCCCTGCAAGCGGGCAATCTCGCTATCCACCACCGCCAAAGACTCTCGCAGTTCAACGCTGGTTTGTCGGGTTACCGACTTGTCTCCAGCAGTGAGGCTATGAGGCATCGAAAGAGCCTTCAGAATCTTGTCTCGCTCCGCTTGCAGTTCACTCAGGGTCATTGCTTTTACACTCCTGCGTTTTTGTACGCTCCGCGATGGTCGATTGCGCCCGCGCCGACGTGCCAGACAACGCGCATTTCCGTTCCCAGGGTATTGAAGCCCGGTTGCGTCTCGACTCGCGGACCTTCGTATCCCGAAAGTTCGGCATACTCGAACACCGGCGCCGTTGCGGGATCGGCAAACAAGTACCAAGCTTTGTTCTGCCCCTTGGCATCAAACCGCGGATCGACAACAGAGGTAAGGTTGCGCGCCGAAACCTCCGCATCGCTGGATTGCTGCGGGTACAACTGAGCCATGAGTTTATCAACGCCAGTTTCCAGCGCCGCGGGGATCAGAATGTAAACCGGCCGCGCGTCAATCGGATTGCCGGATAGATCGGTCTGCAACCGCATCGCAAGTTTCGCCTCGGAAAGTTGGCCCTCGCCAGGCGCATTGCCGGTCCCCGCCAGATTGCCGTGATCGGCATGAAAGACGGCTTTGTTGTCCGCAAGTTTTGGATTAGCAATGATGGTGTCCACCAGGAACCCGGCGAACCAGGTACGCGCACCGCGGGTGATTCTCATGGACAGATCGGCGAGCACTCCCATGTCATCATTCACGAGAGTCTGGAAACTAATCGTGTACCCTTTGGCGTAGCTGGCAATGCCGTAGCTGGCCAGTTCCGCGTCCTTGATGGTTCCCCACTTGATTTCACCGCTCTCAGCAACTTTCGACAGCCCAGAACCGTCGCTGAGCTCCAATACGTGACGCTTGCGGAAATCATCCACCGTCGCGCGCTTGAACACTTGCAGAATCGGCGTTGGGCTTGTCCGCAGTACCAGCAGACCTTTATTGAACACCTCCGCCAAGATGTAGGGGAAATCGGATGTCGTTTGCATGGCGCGCGTGATGAGTTCAGCCCTGCTACCCAAGGTGCTGAGCCCGGTCTCACGGCAATACCGCAAAGCCAGTTCGCCAATCCTGTGCGTGGCGAACTCCTTGCCGGCGTCCGGTTTGTGAAGCGGATTGATGCGGGCTAGAAGGCCATCGGCCATCCGCTCAATCAGCCCATCGCGGGAATCGCGGGTAACCGTTGCCGGTTGCCGGTTGTTGATAGTGGGAAGGCGGCCGGCCGCCTCACGGATGATGGCGGTACGGGCATCATCCAAACTGATGTTGCGTTGAATTAGATCGTCAGCGAAAGCCGCTTGAACGCCTACCGCGGTTGCGAGCTCTCGAATTTGTGTTTCGTGCATGGATTCTCCAATCGAGCGAGTTTTGGCCGCGGGATCGGCCCCAATCGGCGTAAACGAAATTTCTACTGGCGTCCAGCGGATCGCATCTTTCACGCGTACCCCGTCCGGCCGCTTGCTTTCCTTCCACTGCTGGACCGTGTAGCCCACTGAGACGCTGCGAATGATGCCGCCGCGGATGTCGGTAACGATGCCCTGAATTTCAGGCCGTTGTCCAAATCGGACTGTTGCCGTACCCCTGGTGCCGTCCACCGTGGAGGTTTCCACGATTCCGAGAACAGAATCGACGGAAAAACGGTCATGATTGGCGAGCACCGGCCCGCCGTTCAACCGGGTGAGATCCACGGCCGCCGGCGTCATGTCCAGGCGTTCTATGAATTGGCCTTGCCCGTCCCAACGCGTCGTTTCGGCGCCAGTCGAGAACACCACGGAAACGGTGTTGCTCTCCGCGTTGAACGTTGAGGGTTCAAAGGTCGCCCCACGTGTTAAGACTTCGGTTGTGCGCATATTTTCTCCAGATACTCCGCCAAGTCTTCAAGTGCGTTGCCGCGCCGATCATCCGGGATTTCACGGATGCATCTCAATAGCTCGCGGGTCAATCCCCACGCGCGCCCCTGCGCTCCTCGCACCGGGTCAAATTGCCGCGGTTGCCGGTACTCTGGCGGCCCTTGCTGATGACTGTAGATCACGCCGCTTGCCCTCCCTGTTGTTCCGGTTGTTCCTGTCCCTGCAAGGTCGTTTTGCGTGGGTCCGAGTCGAGCACCAAGCCCAAGCCGTCGGCCCGCGAGTTGTCCGCGGCAATTTCCGAGTCAATGTCTTCCACGCGCCAACCGGCCGCCGCTACAATTTCAGTTCTCGAAGTGAACCCGGCCCGGACACGCTGAATCTGTGCCAACGTCTCTACTCGCGGATCGAGCATTTCCAGGTTGGGAGCGATCCACCGGATAGGCTCCTCCGCGGGAATCATTTCCAACGCCGCCGCGATCGCCAGCCAGCGCCTCATCACGGGTGCGCAAAACTGGGGCACCATCAGGCCATACTGGATGCTCTCCATTGTCCGACGGTACTCCAGAAGCCCATGACGGCCGCTTGCAAATGTGACGGCCGAAAGGTCACCGGAAAGAATCTCGTAGGGGATGCTGAGCCCGGACGCGATCCGCCGCAACTGCGCTCTGACGAAGGGATCGAAAGAGATGCCCACGTCAGGTGGGTTTGAAAATTCCACTTCCTCAGATGGCCGCAACCGGGTCATACTTCCAGGTTCCAGCACCGGCACGCCGTCAGAGTTCAGCATCGGGTTTGATCCGTCCGGAGTTCGGACGAATCCAGCGAACAGCGCCGCCACCTTCGCTTTCACCAACGCCGATTCGAGATACTCATTCAGTTCCCGCAAAGGCAGCAAAACAGGTGCCAGCCACGATTGCCCGTGTTGCGCGCCAGGTGCGATATCCCGCGCGATGCGGAGGCAGTTCTCTACCGGAACAAAGACGCTTTCAAAACTTGCCATCGGCTGTAAACCGGGATGCCGCGGAAACAGCCAGTAACCCGCCTCCCGCGCCCCGTCGTAGCGGATACCGTAGGTATCACCATCCACGCGCGACGTGTCCAGGAACTCAGGCCCCAACACAGTCAGGCGCAACGGATGCCCCTTGGCGTTCGGATCTAAAGAGAGAACAATGAACGCCTCCCCGGAGACAATCACCGTCTGAACCACCATCGCACCGAGTGAGCACCAATCCAGGCGGCCCGCTGCGTCGCATGACGATTCCCAGCGTTTCCAGGCCTCCTGAGTGACCTTGTTCGCGAACATGGGGTTGATCGCCGATGCGCCCCACGCGGCGTCGCGAATGGCGTTCACGGCTTTCCGCGCCCAAGGGTTGTTCCGGTACTGATCCTCTGCCCTCGCACGTAATTGGATGGGGTTGTCGTGGTAGGTTGCCGGCCCGGACGCAGGCGCGCCCCACCGTGCCAGGCGGTTTCCGCCGCCCGCGGCGTCCCAAAGGACACTGCGCAGGATGAGGGATCGAAGCCAATTCGTAGCACGCGTGAACATCAATTCTCCTGGCTCTGTTGCCATACCTCTAATAGACTGCCATTGAACACGTCGTGGACAATTTGGTACAGATCGACAACGACATATGTCAGGGTGTTGTCTTCTCTCATTTGCGCAACGAGACTCTCCCGGTCCGCAAAGAGGACATTCATCTTTCCTGTCGTGATGCCGTAGTGTCCGCTGGGGTTGCATACAACAGGTGACGCATTCGCATACTTGCTTTCCTCACCGTTTTGGATGAAGTCGTCAATGATCAAATCAATCCATGCTGGTTCGCGGGCTGCCTTTTGGTCCGCCGTCAACGGAAGCGGAATCGGGATTCCTTTTTCCTTAAAGAGATCGAACAATC
Source organism: Acidobacteriota bacterium (assembly GCA_016213775.1). Taxonomy (GTDB): domain Bacteria; phylum Acidobacteriota; class Terriglobia; order Bryobacterales; family Bryobacteraceae; genus CADEFT01. Next base: position 82,537 of record JACQZR010000147.1, on the reverse strand, counting down.
GTTCTTGCTGCTCCTTTGGCATCTCATAGTGATCCCGATACTTGGGGGATTCATTAACCAGGGAGGATATGGAAGCGGGAGCTACGCCGGCCTTCGACATGAGAAACACGCTGTAGATTTTCGCGGCCTCACGACCGGTATACCGCCGATGATGGCCCTTTCCCCGTGGCTGATCGTCGGATAGCTTTACGATGCCCCGCCGGAGGTAGCCTTCCACTGTGCCACGTGGCAGACCCGTGATGTACAGCAAGCCAGCGAATGTGATTGCGGGTTCGTCCGCAAGTTGCTTTCGAAGATCTGCCGTTAAAACCATCGCGTGTTGTTCTGTTTTTACAGTAGACCATTGCCCGATGGTCTGTCAAGTGTATACAATGGCTTCTGTGCATCTAATCAAACTGGCATAAAGTAACCCACGCGAACATGAGAGTAACTTTCGACATCAGTCCATTTGAGATGTTCTACTTCTCGCACGATGGTATTCCATATTCCATCAGGGACTCGTTCATTCTTGCTGAGAAGCCGAACCTAGCGGCTAACATCCATGAGAGCGTTCTTCGAACCAATGACGGGAAAAACATCTGGCTTACTGTGGTTGGCGATACAGAGGAAAATTCTGAACATGGTGGAATCATCCGCGGTTGGTACGTTGCGATCGACCTTACTGATGAGCATGCCGCAGAATTGATCAAAGCGTTTTCCCTGTGGTCTCGCCACGGCTAACTCACCCCGAAACAAACCGACTCCGAAATGTTTGATAGCCTTCCGTCCGCACGGCCCCGGCTTGCCGCATGGATTCGATGCGCGCCGCCTCGACATCCACCGATATACCGTGCGCCGCAAGTGCATAGACGCTCGCCAGCGCATAGACCGAACAGTCCCACGCCTCAGCCCTCCGGCCCTTCCGCCGTTCCCACACGCGCAAAGGACGACCCCGTTTGTAGCTGGTGCTCACGTACTCGGAAGTCAGTTGCTCAAAATATCCCCGCTCCACCTTCGCGGGGAAGTGCATCCGGCCCGGCCCTTCCTCGATTCTCAGGCGATGCGTGAGCGTAGTTCGCAAGGCATCAACGCCGATTATCCACACGCGCCCCTTTGCCGCCTTGCTGTCGCGCCGCGGCCACACCGGACGCCCGCCAGGTGCGCCCTTGATGGCGAACACACGCCGCCCGCGCCGTTCATCGCAGAACCGGGTAACCTGCCCCGTAAACGCGCCGCTATCGACACACGCCGCATGGATCGGCATCGGTCCCACAATCGGGTGTTGCCATTGCTCCATCAAGAACGAATCGAGCGCTTGCCATAAGCCCGGCGCCGATGGGTCACCGGGAATCACACGATGCGTCATCAGCCAGCTTTCATCGCCGGCGCCCCATGCGAACACCGAGATTTCCACGCGATCCGCTTGCACGTCGACGCCCGCGGTTATCAGCGCCGAGTGCTCTGGCAGCACCGGCCCATAGGATTCCCGCCGCGCCATCAGTTCGTCCTCACGGACCGCCCCGGCCGCCTCATCGCTCCACCACTCCGCCAATGTGACGTTGATAAAACTCCGCAACCGTTCCGGGTAGCCCTGCGCCTTCAGCCAGTCCGCCGCCAGTTCGCCCCATGCGCGCCAGGGGCTGTACAATTCGCTCAGGTGGAAGCCAGCCACCGGCCGGCCCGGTTGCCGCGCCACCCACTTGCCGCGGGCCAGCATATACAGCTTGCGATGGTGCGGGATAAGTTCCTCGCAATGCGAGCAGCGGTACGCCGTTTCCTCGAGCCGCTCTTCGTCGTATTCGACGCGCCCCCACGTCAACACCTGGTACGCGCCACAGTGCGGGCAAGGGATCTCAAATTCCCGTTGATCCGATTCCAGCCAGGCGGCCTCTATGCGGCTTGCGCCCTTCGTGGTGGGCGAGCTCGTCATCACGATTTTGCGATTCCAGAAACTCCGGGTGCGAGCCCGCGCCAGGTCCACCGGATCGCCTTCGCTGCCGGCGGATGCTTCGAACCGGTCCACCTCATCGAGCAACAGAAACCGGATGGGACGCGACGCCAGGCCCGCCGGCGAATTGCTGGTTGCGATGGAGAGTTGCCCGCCGGCGAACCGCCGCGAAAAGATCGTACTCCCGGAATCCCGCCCCTTCGATTCGGCAACCTTGCCGCGGAGAATCGGACAATCCCGGAACATGGGGGCAAGCCGTTCCTTACTGAAGGCCTCACTCATGCTCAAAGTCGGTTGAACGCACAAGGCCGGCCCGGGGTTTTCTGCGATCATGTGGCAGACCGCCGCCAAAGTCTGATTGGTTTTGCCCATCTGACTGGCCCAAACCAACACCACGTTTTCATAGCCGGAATCCGGCCCCATGGCGTCCAAAGGTTCGCGCTGATACTCGAAACAGGTGAACGACCCCGGAACCGCGCTCGATTCGCTGGAAAGTCGGTAATGCTCCTCTGCCCACTCAGAAAGACGCACGCGCCGCGGTGGAAGGATGGCCGCCGCGGCCGTTGCGTGGATGAAGTCAACCGGCGAATTTTGCAAGCTCGTCATGTGCCCCTTTCAATGCCCCTTCACAGTCCGCTAGGAGGATATCCCGCGCTTCCTTCGGAGTCCCCGCCGCCATCACGTGACGCGCGCTCTTGTCTGGTATCCGGAGTACCGCCGCCTTCACCATGCCGAACGCCTTTGTCACCGCATCTGAAACCGCATCCCGCGCCACGAGTTCGCCCCGGAGTTTGGCAACTTCCATCTCGCGGAGTTCGGCGAGAGCTACCTCTTTCCGCCGCCGCGCCTCGTTCTGTGAGACTTTGGCGAATATGTCGGACTTGCTCAGTTTGGGCATTTTTTGTTACCGTCCACCCTATGGGGAGAAAGAAGGGTAGCGCGCCATCCATTTCCGACAAGGAAATACTTCACCGATTTCAAGAGGTCGCAACCCAACTCTTGCAATCCCGGTACGCGAAGAATTGGGAACATCGCCTCCAAGCTGGCAGCGCGACTAACGTGAGAAGTGAGACAATGAAGTCCTTTTTTGTGGAATTCCGGCAGTTGTTCCTGTTGAAAAGTGACCCTGTACACATTGATCGGGTCTACTCCGCAATCAGCAGAAGTGTCACTGATTCGGAGATTGTGGAGGTTGCCAGAGAGTTGAGAAGCCACATTCGTAGCTGTGTCAGTACGATGCGGCCGAAGCTCATCGAACTGTCCTCTGGAAAAAGTAGAGAGTACACCCCCGAACAACTGGTGAGCGCGTGGGCTTCTCATTGGTTCCACTCCGACAACCGAAGAACAGACTGGGATAACCTCGGCACGCGTACACGTTCCAGTTACCAATGGGCGATGTCCTTCTACTTGGATATGCGACTCCGGGAAGCCATAGTGCTTCGGAACATGGTGGTATGGGCCCTCAGTAATAATCAAGTACGGTAAGCCCCTCATATTTCAATCACTTCCACTAGAAAGACTGCGCAATGCTGCTACCCGCGGGCTTTCTGGCTCAAAAGATCGTTTGACGCCCCTGCCCTTCCGCGCCTTCATGCCCGCTGTGAGCACGGCCGCCGCGCGTCCCATGGCGTCTCTGGCGCGTTCCTCTACCCCGCTGGTGATGCACAGGCGCAGGATGCCGCGGGCTTGCTCTGCCGCCTGCAATAGCCTTAGGTGCTCATAGGTGGGGTTCTTCATAATCTCTTCTCTCGTGTGTGTGAACAGCGTGAACAGGAGAGGGACAGAAAACATAAGAGACGCGATTGCAGCAACTTAGACGCAGTTCTCCTGTTCACGGCCTGTTCACGCCTGTTCACACCTACCCCGATCTGTTCACGCTGTTCACGGTTGTTCACGCTGTTCCCTGTTCACGCCTGTTCACACCCCTGATGCAAGGCAGTACCTCCCATCCGAGTTCTTCACCACGGCGCCAGCACAGTACATCTTCTGCAACAGCCGCCGAATGGTGTTCCTGTTCTTCCGTAGCCCGTCTGCAATGGCCTTTGGGGACAGTGGAGCCTCATCCCCTAGAAGGGTGATAATCTCCTCTCGCTCCTCGCTGTTGGCCACCGCCTCACCCTCACCGGTCTTTTGCCAACCGAAGGGGACATCAGTGTCGAAACGCAAGCCGATAACGTTCTCTTCAAACTCCCGGCCCGTGATGTCCAGGGTTGCGCCCTCCGGTTTCTTTTTGAGGCTCCAGATGGCATCACACGCCGCGGTAACCCCCGACGTGCCAGCAACGGTATCAACGTGATAATCCGCGCCCATCTTCCGGCTGTGGGCCACCAAGAGGATCGCCGTGTTGTGCCTCTCTGCCAGCTTGCGGAGTTCGTTCACTTCCGTGTAATCGCTCCGCATGACATCCTTGCTGCTTCGGTTCTGAACGATGGCGAGCAAGGTGTCAATCACGCAGAGTTGTGATGGATGCGCCGCCAGGTGATCATCAAGCATTTCCTTTCCACCTGCGAGCAAAGGGGGAATCCGGTAAACGAAAGAAATGTTCTGAAGGAACGGGGTGTCACATTCAGACGGATTAATCAGCCGCTTCAATCGGTGATGGGTCCGCGATTCCGGTTCCTCCAGTGCGAGATAAGTAACACGCCCCTGCTTTGTCTTGTGCTCCCCGAACAACGGGGAGCCACACGCGACGCTGATAGCGATTTGAAGGGTAAGCCAGCTTTTTCCAGACTTCGGCCGGCCCGCCAGAATGGTGACACCATTCGGCAGCAGGTCATCAATGAGGAATTGCGGCTCAGGGAATTCCCGCTTGAAGATGTCGAGAGCATCGACGGTTTCCAGTTGCGGCCGCGGTCTCCCGTTCTTCTTTGCGGACTTCTCCGCGCCCTCAATGATGGTCAGATGCTTCCCTACCGTCGCCAGCGCTTCCGATTGAAGGTTAGGCTGCATTCGCCCCCCTTTGTTCGTGTGCAAGGCATGCAACGATGAAACAGGCCAATCCTTTCGCCTCGCCTTCATGTCCCCGTTGTTCGTGGATCAGCCGTGCCACGTATTCGGGGTCATTTGCGACCGCGGAGACAAAGGCGTCATGAAGTGCATCGCTGTGCAGTTGCTCAAATCGCCAGAGTTCGCGCGCTGCTTGCGTGAAGAGAAACCATGCCCGATCCCTTTCTTCACCGACACGCGCGTTGATCATCACGCACGTATCGGCCTTGATGTTCTCGGTAGTGCGGATGTTGGCAGCGCGCCAAAGCCGTGCGTACTCCGCGATTTGCCTGCGTTGCGCCAACTCCTGTCCAACCTTTTGGGCTTCCGTTGGATCAAGCGCTTCGCCGTACATCACGGCAATCCACTGGACCGCCGCCGCCTTGCTCCCGAGTGCTACTGCCGCCAGTTCAAGAAAACCTCCACCCTCCGCGCGTGCATGGTCGTACCATACTTGCCGGTCTGGATCTATAGAGACGTTGTAGCCGTCGCCATCCCGCCAGAAGGCGCGCCCCCGGTTGCCGCGGAGTTCACCGCCCCCGAGGTCTCGCCACACGTCGAGAATGCGCAACCGGCCCCAGTCGATATGAAAGGACCGCGCCGAAGGGCGGCCCCCCATCTCCGGTCTCACTTGCGCCTCCGTGCTGCGGATAGTGCTTCCTTGTGCCTCAGAGCGGCAGCTTCGGCCTTTGTCCACTGTTTGACGAAAGAGAGAAGCTTGTTGCGGTTTGCCTTGCGGGAATTCCCCTTTGGCGATACGATGGTGTTGAGTTTCGACATTTGAACCTCGTTGGATTTAAGGGCTCGCGGGCGTCACCGCGGGCCTTTTCGTTTCTTGTCCAACGAGACAATCCAAGGGCAAAGTAGGGCAGGAACGTGGAAACTCCTACCCTGTTATTACCCTGTTTCACAAGGCTCAAAATGTAAGTTACTGAATCGACGTGGTTTTTGAGAGTCAGGACACGCGCTCTGATGCGCTTAAGTTCTTTAGAATCAATTAACCAATCAACTTCCAAGCTGTTGGTTGCGAGTTCGATTCTCGTCTCCCGCTCCACGTTTTCGCGCCGAGCCTTTGAATGGCGAGGCCATCGGAGATACTGCGGTTGAAGACGGGGTTCTCGTCCTCCGTAGGATTCACGTTTGGTTGCTGCTGAGAACGGACGGAGGCAGCCGTGCGACGGTCGAGCGAGTGCACGAAGTCTTTGCAGACGCGTGTCCAGTCCACCGGTCTCTTCGTGCGGCCATTTGCGATCACTCCGGCTAACAAGGGTGCGCGAGCTTTCGCCGCGGCAGCGCTGTGGTCAATCTTTCCGTCCATTCCTACTCGGCCAGTGATGAAACCGTCCGGCCCGGCGATCGAGTCACACTCGTTCTTGATGCTGAGTTGAAGGCGAGAATGCACGTTTACGCACCTGGGGTTAAAGGGTACAAGCCGCTCGAATGGCGGTCCAAGGACTCTACCGGGTGGCTGTTCCATGCGTTGTCGCTGCCCAGTTCGAAGATGCTCCACCTGCCAGCGATTCAGGAGACGGTTCCCGTCTACGAGGGCCGCTGGCGCAGCAGGCCAAAACGGAGCGCGGCCGGAGCGAATCACTCCTGTACGATAATCTTGCCTTGCATGCTGGGATGAATGGAGCAGTGATAGTTCCATTCGCCGGGTACAGTGAACTTGATGGATACACTATTTCCGCGCCGCATTCGATCTGTTGCGTATCGGTCGTCGTCGACAACGGTGTGGGCCGGCGCGTCTTCGTTAACAATCGTGACTACCGTGCCAGCCTTGACCGTAAGGGTGCTGGGCAGAAAACGGTAGCTGGTAATGACGATATTAGGCACAGCGCCACTACCGTTGTGAGTCCGCAGTGTCGTTCGGTACGTGTAGTCGAGATTCTTCTGCGCTTCGGAGTGGCAGACGGCACAAGAGAACGAGTTCTGAGGCGTGGTCTGATAGGACCCGTCCGGGCGATAAGCTACGTATTCCCACTCGCCGGTTCGATTGGGTCCGTACTCTTGCCCGAATCCCTTCTCTTTTCGCATGACGAACAACGTGGGTGTCGCCGCCGGGTCCTTCTGGAACCGGCCGTTCTCGTCAAGGATGCAGGCCCCGGAGGTGTCACGCAGGCAGGCCCACGTCTGCATCACGAGTATCGAACCGTATGGATAGTTTGATTGCTGCCCGTCCTCCACGTTGTACGCCAGTTCGTTCGCAAAGATCGTCCGCACTTGCCGGTTGTCGGGACGATCATAAACGTAGAGCACTGGCCAATCCTGGTAGCTGGCTGGGAAGCCGACACGGTCCAAGGTGGGAGCGGGCGGGTTCTGTGTCAAGGCACCCGGCACTAGCAGCACGAAAGCCGCGACAGCAGCAGACAAGACTCTTTTCATGTTGGCCCCTCGTAGTATGGTTAAAGCAGTCAAGTCATTGTGGTGCTGATCGGGCAGCCATGCAATGGACGTGGGATAATCTGGGCCTAACCATGTAAACGCTAGATGTCTTGTGCCTTACGTGCTCGTCTAACCGGCTTTGGAACGGATACAATGAGCGGTAATTCTTTCTGGGGAGTTGAACAGATGATCGTCCCACCTGTTAGACGCGTCTTCCGGTTCGGGCCGTTTGAGTTCGACGGCGAATCCGGCGAACTACGCAAGCAGGGCGTCCGGATTCAACTGCAACCGAAAGCGCAACAACTGCTTGGCGTTCTGCTGACGAAGCCCGGCAGCGTAATCACGCGAGAGGAGCTTCGGCAGAAGCTCTGGCCTGATGGAACGTTCGTGGACTTCGAAAGCGGCATGAACACGACAGCGAACCGGCTCCGCATCAAGCTTGGTGATTCGGCGTCCAATCCTCGCTATGTCGAGACCCTCCCTCGTGTGGGCTACCGTTTCATTGGCATGATTGAGCAGCGAGACGGCCAGGAGCCTGAGCATGAGAGAGACGCGCATTTTGAGCCGCAAGCCGGTGCGCCCCGCCCTCGCAGGCGAAGCCTCTATGCGGGCTGCGCGGCTGTCGTGGTCATGTTGTTGGCGGGATTGGCGTGGCGTTATGGCACGGGGCCAGCTTCTCCTCACGAAGTCCGCTTCCGTGAGTTGACCTTCCGGCGGGGCCAAGTGTCAGGAGCGCGCTTCATGGCAGACGGACAAACCGTTCTCTACACCGCGCGTTGGGAGGACGGGCCTAGACAGTTGTATATCGTGGGCGGCGGCGGACCTGAATCGCGACCGCTGGGATTTCTCGATCTCTCGCTCGCCTCGGTCTCGCGGAAGGCGGAACTGGCCCTTCTGGCGTCCGGCGGCACAATGAACATCTCAGGCGGCGTGTTATCGCGCGTTCCGGTAACCGGCGCCGCGCCAGTATTCGCCGAGCGTGGGGTCATGAGTGCGGACTGGACACGCGATGGCGACCACTTGGTTGTGGTACGAGCCATCGATGGCAAGAACCAGCTTGAGAGTCCCTCCGGCACGATTGTATACCGGACGGGAGGATGGCTCAGTAGTCCACGCGTCGCTCCCAACTCCGACCGTGTCGCGTTCGTGGAGCATCCGTTCCGACATGACGAAAGCGGGCGCCTCATGCTGTTCGAGCCGGGTAAGGGGGTTAAGATCCTTTCCGAAGGGTGGGCCAGTGTGGTTGGGCTCGCCTGGCATCCTAGCGATCAAGCGATATGGTTTACTGCCGCTCGTGAGGATCGGCCGCGGTCTGTTTGGGCGGTGACACTGGACGGCCGGCTCCGGCCGATCGCGCAGGCTCCAGGAGTGTTGACACTTAAGGATTTCAGTCGAGACGGGCGAGTGCTGGTGACACGCGATACCCGCCGTCTCGAAATGGCGGGCCGCCTTCACGCACACTCGGCCGAACGCGATTTCTCGTGGCTCGACTGGTCGCGTGTGCAGGAACTCAGCAACGATGGACGAATCCTGTTGTTCGACGAGAGCGGAGAGGCGGTAAACAACCGGTCGGTGGCCTATGTCCGGGACAACCAGACTGGCGCAGTGAGACGGCTGGGCCGAGGGATGGCAATGGCCCTGTCTCCGGACCGAGATTTGGCTTTGATCGCCAGAGAAGATCGCGAGCAGCTTGCCCTGGTTCCGGTTAACGGCGATGCCTATCGCTGGCTCCCTGCTTCCGGTCTGCGGTATCAGTGGGCCCGTTTTCTTCCTAATGGCGAGCATCTGTTGGCGTTGGCCAGCCGTCCTCAACAGGGATTGCGGCTTTACGTGCACAAGCTCGATGGCTCAGGGGTTGTCGCCATCAGCCCGGAGATGACCATTCGCAACGCTGCGATCTCGCCAAACGGAGAGTCGGTGGCAGTTCTAACGCCGAAGAACGAGCTTGTGCTCTACGACACGTCAGGCGGGCGCGCGCCGCGGGTCATTCCGGCGGACGAGCCGCTGGCTCCGCTGCGCTGGACTCCCGACGCGATGTGGATCGTTGTACAGCATCTCCGTCGCGCAAGCGACAGTTCGGCTCAACTATCAAGGGTGCACGTTCCATCAGGGCGTCTGACGCCGTGGAAAAAACTTCAGCCATCCGATCCTCTTGGAGTGAATTCCATAACGGGTGTAGTGCTATCGGGAGACTGCCGATCCTATATTTATTCGTATCGCCGTGTGCTTTCGGAGCTGTTCGTCGTAGAGGGCTGGCGTTAGAAAGGGCGCGCAGCAAAGGCTGCCGGTTGCCGGAGACTCGCGCCAGAACCAGACCGCCTTCCAACGCCGCGATCGCGACCTCGGCATGCTGCCTGGCTCTCGCGGCCGGGTGTCCGCATTCCCGGCGCTGATCGATCCCCTGGATCCGGTTTGGGAGAACATCGAGCACGAAGGCCGGCTTGGCTCGCTTGTCATTGAGTTGGCCACGCACCGCCGCATCCACATCAACGGTCCCGCGCAGATCGACGACGCCCGGCACTTGTAGATTGACGTGGACGAGAGTTTCCCGGCCTGCTCGCCTGTCCTCGGCGAACCGGCCGTGGGGCTGCTGTCGCCATACGCCCCGGCAGACGCGATCTTCGCCGCGACCCGCAGTCCGGAACGCGGCTACGACATCAGTCACCGCGGCAGATCGCCGGGCTTCGTCAAAGTAGTCGGCCCGGCAACAGCATGTTCAACACGCTCGGCAATCTGCTGCACGACCCGCCTGCAGCCGTCGTAGCGCCCGACTTCGAAAACCGCCGCATCGTACAGCTCTCCGGGATTGCTGGGACCAACCCGATCCCGGCGGAGAAAACGCTCGACTATTCGCTCTTCAATCCGCCAGTGAACGCCCGATGAAATTCCACGTGGCGCGGATCGAGGCCACCCCCGGGGAATCAGGGTTTGACTTCCGCGACCATCGCGGCCAGCCGCTGGCCCGGCCGACTCGAACTGCGCCCGGCCCGGAACTTCCGCTCGGGGCGTTCTTTTCAAAAGGGGGAATTTGGCTGCTTGATTCGCAACGCCCGCAATCTCGAGGCCAGCGTGGTCGGCCTCATCCCGAGGAGTTCCGCCGCGCCACGGGCTCCGAACACGCGGCCTTGAGCGCGACGGAGCGCCTCCACGAGGCTCTCCCGTTCCAACTGTTTCAGTTCTTCGCGAGTCAGGAGTTGAGGCTCCGGCGGCGCAGACTGCGTACCGGCCGGGACCGGGTTCGGTTGTCCTGCATCCAGGGGAAGCGTGAATGGACCACCCTGCCACAGAATGATCGCTCGTTCGACCACGTTCTGGAGCTCGCGGATATTGCCGGGCCAGGCGTGCCGTACGAGTTTGTCGAGTGCTGTCTGGGAAACCCGAGGTGCGGCCCGATTCAGCTTTCGGCAGGTTTGGTGTACGAAGTGCCGAACGAGGAGCGGGATATCATCGCGGCGCTCTCTGATTGGAGGGATATCTATGGGGAAGACACTGAGACGATAAAACAGATCTCGCCGGAATCGGCCGGCCTCCACTTCCTGCTTCAGATCACGGTTGGTAGCGGCGATGACGCGAACATCCACTTTGCGCGTTCGAGTATCGCCCACGCGTTCGAATTCCTTTTCCTGAAGGACGCGCAGGAGCTTCGTTTGCATCGCGAGAGGCAGTTCCCCGATCTCATCAAGGAAGAGTGTGCCTCCGTCCGCCAATTCAAAACGCCCGGTGCGGTCAGTCATTGCTCCCGTAAACGCGCCGCGGACATGCCCGAAGAACTCACTCTCGAACAGACTTTCAGGTACAGCGGCGCAATTCACCTTGATCAGCGCGCGGGCGCTCCTCACGCTGCGGTTATGGATGGCACGAGCGACCAGTTCTTTGCCGGTCCCGCTTTCCCCCGTGATGAGCACTGCTGCATCGGTGGGTGCTACCAGTTGCACTTGTCTGAGTACTTTTTGAAGTGCTTCACTCTCGCCGACGAAGTCTCCTCCCCCGAGCGCCTCGCTCACCTCCTCGCGGAGGTATAAGTTCTCTTCCTCCAGGCGGCTGCGCAGGTGCTCAATCTCCTCAAAGGCTCTCGCGTTGGCGATGCTTACCGCCGCGTAATCGGCAAACACGCGCATCCACTCGAAGGCGGCGGCATTCAACACTCCGCGGTCGAACAGAGCCAGAACACCAAGAACCTCACCGCGGAAAACCAGGGGTTGCGCCGCGAATGTCCGGATGCCTTCGGCGGCCATCCACGCGGGATTTGCGATCCAGTCTTCATCCCCTCTCAGCCCCGCCAGCAATAGAGGGTCGCTACTGTGCGCAACCCGGCCGATCTTGCGCTCGCCGAGCGCAAAACGATGGAAAGCACCTTGCAGGTGGCTACAGTCCTGATCGCTGTTCCGGGCTGTTCCGGCGCTTGCCACGAGATGCAGGCTGCGGGCCGTCGCGGGCGGATTCCCTCGAGCGGCACACACCCTGCAATCGCCGTCGTCCAGGAGCAGCCAGATCCGAGTGAGTGCGACGCTCGGGCACTGTGCAATGCCTCCAGTGACAGCATTCAGAACATCCGCCAGGGTGCGTTGGAGTGCGGTTGTGACCATGACCTGAGGCAGCTTGGAAGTATCCACAAGTTCGATATTACGAAAACTCGTCTTTTGGTGCAACGACTATTCGTAGTTCTACGATAGTTCGTACTGTCTCTTGTCGCCCAACTCTGCCCCCAAACTATTCATTAATCAACGCTTACGATGACTATTCGGTTTGGTGTCAGGCTTGCCCATTCTGAGAGCACTGCCGCAAGAAAAGTCGGCAGCACCAATTTCACAAGGAGACAGACAATGAGCAGAATCAACGCTATCGATCCAGCGACCAACAGCCCGGCAAAGGCTTTCTTCGAGGGCGTCCAGAAAAAGTTGGGGGTCGTCCCAAACCTCTTCCGAGTCCTGGGGAACGCACCCGCGGCTCTGGATGCCTACCTCGGATTCGGCGCCGCTTTAAGCGGAGGCGTGCTCGGGGCAAAGCAACGGGAACAGATCGCACTCGCTGTGGCCGAAGTCAATCAGTGCGGTTATTGCCTGAGCGCGCATACCTTCGTCGGGAGCAAGTTAGGGCTAAGTGAACAAGATATCCTCGCTGCCCGGCGCGCGCAGGCGGCAGACCCTCGAACCAACGCCATTCTCGAACTCGCCCGCAACATCGTCGTGCAGCGTGGCGAAATCGGCGCGGGCGGTCTCGAGCGGGCGCGAGCGGCAGGCCTCACCGACGCCGACATCATCGAGACGATCGCCAACGTGGCGCTGAACATTTTCAGCAACTACGTGAATCACATCGCAGGCACCGATGTCGACTTCCCCGAGGTAAAGCCCGGGCGTGAGCAGGCGGCCTCCTGCCACTGCGACTGAGCACTTTGAACGGACACGAATCAAGAAACAAGGAGTCATTCAAGATGAAGACCAGAACGATATCACTGGTGGTCGCCGTCGCGTCACTCGTCATCGGCCAACCCAGCACTTCTCCGCTATTCGCCCAGGAAAAGCCGACCATTCACCATTACTCGGGGCCGCGCGAGGATGCGCCGGTCCCGCGACCGGGAGTGAAACTGGAGAGAGGACGGGCAGCCCTGGTGATCACGGACCCTCAGAACGACTTCCTGAACCCCAAAGGGGTTGCCTGGGGCGTGGTCGGAGAGAGCGTTCGCGAGAACAAGACAGTGGAGAACCTCGAATCTCTCTTTCAGGCGGCGAAGTCTGCCGGCATGCCGGTTTTCGTGAGTCCTCACTACTACTACCCTCACGATCATGAATGGAAGTTCGGAGGCGCGCTGGAAGTCCTGATGCACAAGATCGGCATGTTCGACCGTAAGGGAGCTTTGAAAACTACAGGTTTTAGCGGCTCCGGAGCGGACTGGCTCGATCGGTACAAGCCCTACATCGAAGACGGCAAGACGGTGGTGACCAGTCCGCACAAGGTCTTCGGCCCGGAGTCCAACGATCTGGCGCTTCAGCTTCGCAAGGCGGGCGTCAGTCAAGTGATCCTCGCGGGTATGTCTGCAAACCTATGCGTGGAGTCGCACATGCGCGAACTGCTTGAGCAGGGATTCGAGGTTACCGTGGTGACAGACGCTACGGCAGCCGCCAAGTTGCCTGGATTCGACGGCTACGAAGCAGCGTTCGTCAATTTCCGTCTCATGGCGAGCGATGTCTGGAGTACCGCCCAGACAGTCTCCAAGATGCAGGCCGTCCAGGCGGAAGAGAAATGAGCCGCCGATTCGAAGGGAAAGTCGCCATTGTCACTGGGGGCGGTTCGGGCATCGGGCTCGAGACCGCCCGGCAACTGGTCGCGGAAGGAGCGAAGGTGGTGCTCAACGGCCGCCGCCGAGAGGTGCTCGACGACGCGGTCAGACTGCTGGGTCGGGATGAGTCAGCCGCCGTAGCTGGGGACATCAGCCGCCCCGAGACAGCAAATGGACTGGTAGCGGCGGCAGAAGAGCGGTTTGGCGGCGTGGACATTCTCATCAACAATGCCGGCGTCTTCAAACCAAGGCCGTTCCTGGAGATCTCCGAGGCGGACTACGATCACTTCCTCGACATCATTCTCAAGGGTAAGTTCTTCATGGCGCAGGCGGCGGGGAAGGCGATGCAGAAGCGCGGCGGCGGTGCGATCGTCCAAACCGGCTCGATGTGGGCGATCATGGCCGTGGGGGCAACACCATCGAGCGCCTACTCCGCAGCCAACGCAGGCGTGCATGCCATGGTGCGGAACCTCGCGCTGGAACTGGCACCTTTCCGTATCCGGATCAACGCCGTAGCGCCTGCGGTGGTTGAGACGCCAGTATACGAAACGTTCCTGAGCAAGGAGGATGCGGCCAATGTGCTGGCGACATTCCACACGTTCCACCCGATCGGCCGGAACGGGCAACCAAGGGATGTCAGCGCCGCGATTCTCTTCCTGGCATCCGAGGAGGCATCCTGGATCACCGGAGCGGTACTACCGGTAGACGGTGGTGTTACGGCGGGCCGCAATTAGCCGATCCAATCGTTGTAGTAATAAGGAGGCGACACTCATGCCCATGACGTATGCATATACCGCAATTGCGGGAGACGAAGTTCCTCGCGCCGTATCGCTACCCTTTCAGCACCTGCTGGACACATACGCGAGCGAGACAAACAAAGTGCAGTCCGTTTGGAGATCCTTCACCGACGAGGACCTTGACTGGCGGCCACACTCGCGATCGAGCAGCGTGCGGGAGATCCTCCGTCATCAACTGTTGAGTGAGCGGCGCTTCTTCGGCGAGTTTCTCCAGGCACCGGAGCCAGAAGCCTCCATCGTCCTTCCCGACAAAGAAGACGTGAGATCGTATTGCGTGCGGTTGACCAGCCTGGCGCGGCCGCGGCTGGTCTTTCTCGCGGAGCGAACGGAGGAGTGGTGGCACGGGAACGTCTCGTTCTTCGACGTCACGCGGTCACGTATCTGGGTGTTCTGGAGGCGCGTGCTGCACACGGCTCACCATCGCACTCAGCTTACCGTCTACTTGCGGCTCCTGGATCGTCCCGTTCCATCCAGTTACGGGCCTACCGCAGATGTGACCTGGGACGGCGCGGACCCGACGACGACGGTGGACGCCGCAGCTCGAGGAGCATAGTGGAGGCTGGCGTCAAGGTTGCAACCGATCGACGTTTGGAAATGACGAAAAAGTCAGGCCGCTGCGGGAAGGATGACAGCGGCCTGCGGAGGTGGCGAAGGAAATGCCGGCTTGGCCTGCGTTACGAGAAGGAGACCGGCACAATTGAACGCCACAACCGTGCCGTCCGCGGCTTCGACCCAACGGCAACGCTGAGCATCACCGATGCCGCGCGCGCGGCCTTCGCAGCCAATCCTCCCGCGTTGCGGCCAGACAGCGGATTCAATCCCGTGGGCGGTATCCTGTTCTCGGATCCGGATCACCGGACAATCTACAGCACCCCCGATACGGCGTACAGTCCGCGTTTCGGTTTTGCCTGGTCACCTCTATGGCTTGGCGGCAGAAGCGTCGTCCGGGGAGGAATCGGACTGTTCTTTAATACCTTTGGTACTTTTGGCGTCCAGCAGCCAGGCTTCAGCCAGACGACACGGTTCGTCTCGACCCCAGACAATTTCCTGACGCCGGCGGCGACGCTGAGCAATCCTTTCCCCAATGGGATTCTTCCGCCGGTTGGAAGCACGCGAGGTGTCAACACGTTCCTTGGACAAAGCGTGAGGTTTGTGCAGCGTGAGCTTGATCAGCCTTACACGCTGCGTTGGAATCTCAACACAGCGCCAAATGGGACAGAACCTGCTTCTCGAATTGGGTTACATCGGATCGCGTGCTGAGAATCTGTGGAGTGGACCGGGACATCAACTTCGTCCCGATTGGGTTTCTGTCCACCGCAACGTTGCGCGATCAGAACGCGATTAACCGGTTGACCGCGGTGGTCGCCAACCCGTTCCGGGGTCTGCTACCAGGGACCGGCCTCAATGGGAACACTACCTCCGCCGAGAATCTGCTTCGGCCTTTCCCGCAGTTCTCCGGCAACGGCGGCGTGCGCACCGACGCGCAAATAGTAGGCCTCTCTAATTTCCACATGTTGCCGGTTCCCCTCTGCGGCGAACCTGGATTACCGCGTGGCGGGAGAGGACCGCCCTCTGCGGTTCGTCTTCTCGGGCGTGTACGATCTACCCTTCGGCAAGGGCAAACGAGTTGCGGGCTCTGTCGGACCGTGGACTGACCGTCTGGTTGGTGGTTGGCAGGTCGCTGCTATTTACTCGCTTCAATCCGGAGCCCCGGTCGGATTCGGCAACGTTATTTTCCGAGGCGGCGACCTCGACTTCGACGCGTCCAACATCAATCGCGCCTTCGACGTGCAGCTTCGCGCCGAGGCGTTCCACTTGGCCAATCACCCGATCTTTAACGCTCCCCAGGTGAATCCGACGAGCAATGATTTCGGGCGCATCACTTCGCAGGCGAATCTGCCAAGGACTGTTCAACTAGCGCTTCGAGTAACGTTCTGATCAGACTTCAGGGCCTGATGGCGAAGCAAGAGATAGTGTCGAGACGGAGCCGCGAGCGGTCCAAAACGACAGTCTGACCATCACTACTGATTCGAGCTGGACACTCCGGCCAAACACTCCGAACTACACCGAGCCACTGACACAGCATGGCACGGAATCGTCGCGGGCGCGAATACTCGACGGCGCCAAGCTGGTTTACGAAGCCATGCCCACCAAAGATGGAGATCGACTCCTTGCCTTTTGCCTTGTAGCAGCGATACGACAACCACATGAAAAGGTCTACGACGGCCGGTGCCGTCCACGTTTTCACGCTGAGCCGCCCAACTGAATACCTCGAACTGCCTGGCCGGTTGCCCCGTAGGCACCTTCAATGATCCGGATGGAATCACGCTTGCTACAGCGCTTTCGAACGAGGACTGTGTGAGGAGGCTGGGATGACCAATCCACTCGAGGACGTGCGTGCCGCGTTGTGTCGAGAGATCTGCGGCATTTGTGGCGAGGGGCAGGCAAATGGTGAGTGCCGTTTGCGGGATGAGGAGCGTTGCCGGCCCATTCGGTATCTTCCACAGGTCGCCAAGGCGATTGTGTCCGTCAAGGGTGATGGCGCCAAGGCGTATTTCCCGGCCATACGCGAGGAACTCTGCACGACGTGTCCGCGGTTGGAGGCCGAAGGTGGCTGTGAACTCCGAGACAGGGTCCCTGCGGCCATGGTAATTGCCACTTTCCTGCAAGTTCCTTCGCTGACATTCAGTGGCCACAACAAGTCAAGTAACCCCTCCCTGGTAATTGAAGCGCTGGAACATACAATCGACGCATTCCAAAACGAGCCATGCAACCAACGGGGATGACCTTGTCGAAGCCGCGTGGAATCGGGAGCAAACGGCAACAGTCATTGACGCAATCGCAAATATCGACGCTGTTACGGATACACCCTTTTACGCGGGGAATGAAGGCACCGCAACTCGCCACTCTGTCAGCGATGGCCGAATGTGTAGGGGTCGCTCCGGAGCAGGTGGTTTTCGGATCGGGCGAACGATCGCGGTACTTCTATCTCCTGGTGTCGGGAACCATGTCGCTGGAACTGCAAACGCCGGTCTATACCGTGTGTATCCAACACCTCCACGGTGGAGAAGCGTTCGGCTGGTCGGCGCTGGTGGACAAGCCGTACCGGGCATTCCAGATCCGGGCTCGGGAGGCAAGCCTTGTGATCCGGCTGCGAGGCGACCGGTTGAAAAAAGCCTGTAAGAGGGATGAGCGGCTGGGGGCGGCCTTCTTCCCGAAGGTCGCGGCAATGGTGGCGGTACGGCTGCGGGCGACGGAGTCGCGCCTGATAGAATTCCTCGGGAGCAGCGCAGTGCAAGGCCGTGCATCCTGACGGCGGAAGTGGGTGAAATGCACCGATCTGCGTCAACTCACCCAGCCGATAGAGTTGGGTTCTTGCGCGATGTAATGAAGTAAATACTGCAAAAGCAACGGTTAGGGAATTGCTGGGCAAGTTGACCAGTTCTTCATGAACAAATGAACAATGCTAACTGCTACCAGCGAGCATGCCTTGCGAGCCCTCGTCGAACTGGCCACCCTCCCTGCGGGCGGACCCCTACTCGGCTGGGAGCTGGCGCGCCGCGCCGATGTCCCTGCGAACTACCTGTCGAAAATCCTGTGGGCCTTGGGCAACGCCGGGATTGTAGACGCCTCACGCGGCATCAAGGGTGGGTACCGACTGCGACGAAAACCGGAAGACATTCACCTCATCGACGTCGTGGACGTCATCGACGGGCGAACGTCGAACACTCGGTGTCTACTGAGTGGAGCGAGGGGTTGTTCGGAGGCGAATCCTTGTGTGGCTCACGAAAGTTGCCGCGAAGCGCGGACAGCCGTTCGCAGTTTTTTGGCGAATACAACGATCAAACATCTGGTGGAGAGGCGATTGACAGTCGGCTCGCACGATAAAAGCGGCCGGCATGCGGGAGCGGACATATGAAAGAACCAGTTGGTAGGCGGAAGCGGATCGGGATCTGTTGCGGCGTTCTGCTGGCGGCGGCGTGTCGGGCATGGGGGCAAGAACCCGCAGACTTTTTCCGGGAGAACTGCACCAGTTGCCACACGATCGGAGGGGGACGCCTGACAGGGCCGGATCTCAAAGGTGTGCAGGACCGCAAAGAGCGCGAGTGGCTGGTGCGGTTTCTGTCGAATCCGCAGGCGATGCTCGACTCAGGCGATCCGTATGCGCAGAAGCTGCAACAGGAAGCACGAGGCGTGGTGATGCCTGCCATCAGCGGCATGAACCGTAACCGGGCCGAATCGCTTCTGAATCTGATTGCCGCTGAATCCAAGCTGGAGAAATCGCAGTTCATCGGGCTCCAGATTACCGATCGCCCGTTCACATCAGCAGAAATCGCGCAGGGCAAGACTGTGTTTTTGGGGATTCAGCATCTTGTCAAGGGCGGCCCTTCCTGCGTGTCCTGCCATACGGCGAGAGATTTGGGCGGTCTTGGCGGAGGGAAGTTGGGGCCGGATCTGACGCTGGTGTTCGAACGGCTGGAGGGTCGCAAGCAGCTTGCGGCATGGCTGACCGCCCCGCCTGGGCCAACGATGTCGCCGATCTTCAAGCGGCACGCTCTGCAGTCAGAGGAGATTCTGCCCTTGGTGGCGTTCCTGGAGGATGAGGCGAAGAAAGGCGGAGAGGATCAATCCGCCGCACCGCTCACGTTCCTGCTGCTGGGCTTGGGCGGTGCGGCATTTAGTCTGGTGATGTTCGATTCGGCGTGGAAAGCACGTTTTCGAGCCGTACGGAAACCGCTCGTGTTGAGCAGCACGCACCGAGGTGAAGAATGACCGAGAGCAATGGACCACTGACGTGGATCAAGGACGAGACGAACCCGGCGTTGCGCGGCTGGGAGGAGTTCTATCGCAACCGGTGGCAGCACGACAAGATTGTCCGCAGCACGCATGGAGTGAATTGTACGGGCGGATGCACCTGGCAGATCTACGTCAAAGACGGGATCGTCACCTGGGAGATGCAAGGGCTGGATTACCCGAAGCTGGAAAGCGGCCTGCCACCCTACGAGCCGCGCGGTTGCCAGCGCGGTATCTCCTATTCCTGGTATTTGTACAGCCCGCTTCGGGTGAAGTACCCCTACGTGCGAGGCGCCCTGCTCGACCTTTGGAGGATCGCGCGCGCGGAACACGACGATCCCGTCGATGCATGGCGATCACTGGTGGAGGATCCGGAGAAGCGTGCACGATGGCAGCGGGCGCGTGGCAAGGGTGGATTCCGGCGCATGGACTGGGACACCGCTGCTGAGCTGATTGCCGCCTCCTGCATCCATACAACCAAGAAATGGGGTCCGGACCGCATCGCTGGCTTCTCGCCAATCCCGGCAATGTCGATGATCAGCTATGCGTCGGGAGCGCGCATGCTGCAGTTGATGGGCGGCGTCGCTCTTTCATTCTACGACTGGTATTCCGACCTGCCTCCCGCATCTCCGGAGATCTGGGGAGAGCAGACCGACGTGCACGAATCGGCGGACTGGTACAACGCCAAGCTGCTGGCCGTGATGGGTTCAAACCTCAACATGACCCGCACCCCGGACTGTCATTTCGCCGCCGAATCCCGGCACAACGGCACCAAGATGTGGGTGTTTGCACCGGACTTCAACCAAGTGGCCAAGTACGCCGACGAGTGGATTCCGGTCAATGCAGGCCAGGACGGCGCGTTCTGGATGGCCGTGTCGCATGTGCTGCTGAAGGAGTTCCACCACGAGGCTCAGGAGCCATATTTCGTCGACTACTGCAAGCGTTTTACGGATTGTCCGTACCTGGTGGAACTCGTCGAGAGCAACGGTTCCTATCAGGCCGGTCAACTGCTGCGAGCCAACCGGGTGGCGCCATATGCCGGAATCGAGAACGGCGATTGGAAGTTTCTGATGTGGGACACGGGAGAGAACAAGCCAAAGATGCCGATGGGCAGCAGCGGGGATCGCTGGGCCAAGAAGGAAAAGGGCAAATGGAACCTGTTGCTCAAAGATGGCTTGGATGGCAGTGAGATTCAACCGGCGCTGACACTGTTGGGCAGCGAAGAAGGATCGGTACAGGTCCGGCTGGACGACTTCGGGGCAGGTATGCAGGTGATGCGCGGAGTACCTGTGAAGAAGCTTTTGCTGGCGGACGGCTCGACGGTCACGGTCACCACGGTCTACGACCTATTGATGGCGCAATACGGGGTCGGGCGCGGTCTCGAAGGAAATTACCCGGCGAGCTACAACGATGAAGACGCGGTCTACACGCCTGCCTGGTCGGAGAAATATACGGGGATCGGCCGGGATGTAGTGATCCGTTTTGCCCGCGAATGGGGCAATACGGCGCGCCTCACCAAAGGCAAGTGCATCGTGATTATCGGGGCGGGGATCAACCACTGGTATCACAACAACCTCATGTACCGCTCCGCCATCAACGCGCTGATGCTGTGCGGGTGCGTAGGAGTAAACGGCGGCGGGCTGGCGCATTACGTAGGCCAGGAAAAGCTCGCGCCCGGTGAGCCGTGGTCGGCGATCGCTTTCGGCAAGGACTGGATTCCGCCGTCGCGGCTACAGAACGCGCCAAGCTGGCATTACATCAATACCGACCAGTGGCGCTATGAGCGCGACTTCGCCGATTACCACACCATGCCCGAGGATCCGCTGATAAAAAGCATGCCGGGCACTCATACCGCCGATGTACAGGCCCAGGCGGTACGCAACGGATGGTTGCCGTTCTATCCGCAGTTCAACCGCAATCCGATTGACGTGGTGCGCGAGGCGCGGGCTGCGGGCGCCAAGGACGACAACGAAGTGCTCGCCAGTGTCATAGACGATCTGAAGAGCCGCAAGCTGCGTTTTTCGGTGGAGGACCCCGATGCGCCTGAGAACTGGCCGAGGGTGTGGTTTATCTGGCGCGGCAACGCGCTTATGGCCAGTTCCAAAGGACACGAGTTTTTCCTACGGCACTATCTCGGCACGCACGATAACGCCATCGCGCCGGAACAGGCTGAGGGGGCGGTGAAGGATCTCGTCTGGCACGAGAAAGCGCCGCAGGGAAAGATGGACCTGGTGGTGGATCTGAACTTCCGCATGGACACCTCCGCGCTGTATTCGGACATCGTCCTGCCGGCGGCGACGTGGTACGAAAAGGCGGATCTGAACTCCACCGACATGCACACGTTCATACATCCGCTGTCGGCGGCAGTCCCCCCTTGCTGGGAGTCCAAGAGTGACTGGCAGATCTTCCGTACCATCTCGAAGAAGTTCTCCGAGATGGCGGAACGGCACTTTCCCGAGCCCGTTCCCGATCTGGTGGCGACCCCGCTTGCACACGACACAGCCGCGGAGATCGCCCAGCCAGCCATTAAAGAGTGGATCAAAGGGGAAGTGGAAGCAATTCCGGGCAAGACGATGCCTGGCCTGAAGGTGGTCCAGCGGGATTACAGGAACCTGTACAACCAATACATCTCGTTCGGCCCAATGGTGCCCAAAAACGGGTTGGGCGCGCATGGCACTCATTACGAGGTGGCCGACTTTTACGAGGAAGCACTGCGCACCACGGCGACCGTGACCTGGAACGGACAAACGTATCCATCCCTGTTCGAAGACGAGAGCGTTTGCGACACGATCCTGCGATTCGCCAGCGTCACCAATGGAGAGCTGGCATGGCGCGCCTACAAGGAGATGGAGGAGCGTGCTGGCGTTCCACTGGTCCACCTGGCGGAAAAGAACCGCGGTGCGCGCATCAGCTACAAGGAGCTGCAGTCTCGCATCCAGCGGTTCGTGAACAGCCCGATGTGGTCCGGACTGATCGAGAACGGGCGCGCGTACTCGCCGTTCACTTACAACGTAGATGAAAAGATGCCCTGGCGCACGCTGACGGGCCGGCAGCATTTTTATCTCGATCACCCCGGCTACATTCAGTACGGCGAGCACGTGCCGACGTTCAAGCCCAAGCCTCTGCCCAAGGACTACGCCGATCTCCGCATCAGCAAGGAGGTGGGGAAGACGATGATGCTGAACTACCTCACGCCGCACGGCAAGTGGCACATCCACTCGACCTACGGCGACAACCAGCGCATGACGACGCTGTCGCGCGGGGTGGAACCGTTCTGGATGAACGACAAGGACGCGGCGAGTTTGGATATTGTGGACAACGACTGGGTAGAGGTGCACAACGACAACGGCGTGTTAGTGACGCGCGCCGCGGTGAGCGCACGCATCCCGAGAGGGGTCTGTATCCAGTACCATTCGCCGGAACGGACGTTCTCAGTTCCGAAATCGCCGCTGCGCGACTACCGTCGGGCCGGTGGGCACAATAGCCTCACGCGGACGCGTCTCAAGCCGAATCTCATGGTAGGCGGCTACGGGCAATTCACGTTTCATTTCAACTATTGGGGGCCGACAGGAGTGAACCGCGACACGCATGTGCTGGTTCGCCGGCTGCCGGAACTGGTCTGGTAATGGAGAGAACTCGATGAACGTAAGGTCGCAAGTCGCGATGGTGTTCCACCTGGACAAGTGCATCGGGTGCCACACCTGCAGCATTGCCTGCAAGAACATCTGGACGGACCGCAAGGGCGCGGAATACATGTGGTGGAACAACGTCGAAACCAAGCCCGGCACCGGCTATCCGACCGCCTGGGAGGATCAGGAGAAGTACAACGGCGGCTGGGAAGCCCAGAACGGTGATCTGCGGCTGAAGTCCACCAGCAAGACAAAGACGGTCTTCAACATTTTTCATCATCCGCACGTGCCCACGATGGACGATTATTACGAGCCGTGGACCTACGACTATCAGCACCTGTTCAACGCACCGGAGGGCGCCGACCAGCCTACCGCGCGGCCGTTGTCCATGGTGACCGGCGAGCTGATCAACATCAAGGCGGGCCCGAATTGGGACGACGACCTCGGCGGTTCGCC
This sequence comes from Acidobacteriota bacterium, assembly GCA_016213775.1. Classification (GTDB taxonomy): domain Bacteria; phylum Acidobacteriota; class Terriglobia; order Bryobacterales; family Bryobacteraceae; genus CADEFT01. Next base: position 59,287 of record JACQZR010000147.1, on the reverse strand, counting down.
GGTGTATGCGGAAAACGATCCGAACCTGAAGGGGCTCGATGCCGCGCAACGGGAACAGTTGTCGGCCATCGAGCGGCTGGTGTTCTTCTATTTTCCCCGCATCTGCAATCACTGTCTGAACCCGGCGTGCGTGGCTTCGTGCCCTTCGGGCGCGCTCTACAAACGGGGTGAGGACGGCATTGTACTGCTCGATCAGAACCGCTGCCGCGGGTGGCGCTCGTGCGTCGCAGCCTGTCCGTACAAGAAGACCTTCTTCAACTGGTTCACGGGCAAATCGGAAAAATGCATCCTGTGCTTTCCGCGCCTGGAGACGGGGCAGGCTCCGGCGTGCTTCCACTCCTGCGTGGGAAGGATCCGTTATCTCGGGGTTCTGCTCTATGATGCCGAGCGGTTGGAACGAGTAGCCAAATTGCCGCTGGAGGAATTGATCGAGGCGCAACGTTCGATGATTCTGGATCCATTCGATCCGGAGGTGATCGCGGCGGCCCGAGCCAACGGAATTCACGACTCGGTGATCGCCTCGGCACAGAAGTCGCCGGTCTACAAGTTTGTAAAGGTCTGGAAGATCGCCCTGCCGCCCCATATCGAGTTCCGCACCTTGCCGATGTTGTTCTATGTGCCGCCAATGGCGCCGGTGATGGCGCGAAAGGAGAACGGCTCGGTGCACAACATCTCCGAGGACCTGTTCCACGACATTGATGACGCCAGGGTGCCGATGAAGTTTCTCGCCAACCTGTTCGGCGGCGGGCACGAAGGAAAAGTGCGCTATGCGCTACGCAAGCAGAAAGCGGTGCGCTGGTACCGGCGTTCGCTGACGGTGGGTGACGTGGACGCGGAAACAGCGGATCGCATGCTGCACGAAGCGGACTGCACGCGGGAGGAGGCCGAAGCGATCTACCGGCTGACCTCGCTGTGCACCTTTGACGAGCGGTTCGTGATCCCACCCATGCATCGCGAGGAAGCGATCGAAATGATGGCGGATCCACTGGAGCACAAGCAGAATGTAGGATTCGGATTTTTGACCGGACCGCGGAGGGGTCTGTAAATGCCACACTCCATAGAAATGCTGGCGTGTCTGGTCCGGCTGTTTGAATACCCCGGCCCGGATTACCCGGATCAAATCGAGCGATGTCTCGCGAACTTCGCATCCGCGCAGGAGGAGAGCGCCGCGATCCTTCGTCAATTCCTGTCGGAGATCCGAGACCGCTCGCTGAGCGAATTGGAAGAACTCTACATTCAGACGTTCGACCTGAACCCTGCGGCGTGCCTGGATATCGGCTGGCATCTTTTCGGCGAGGACTACGCCCGCGGGGAGTTTTTGGTCAAGATGAACCAGGAGATCCGGCGCTATGGTCTCGCCGAATCGCACGAGCTGCCGGACCACATCACACGCGTCCTGCCCGTGTTGGCGCGGATGGAGGATAGCGAAGCGAGGCGGTTCCAGGAGAATTTCCTCGACCCTGCATGGCGCAAGCTGAGCGCAGCCGTAGGCGCGGACAACCCCTACTCGAAACTGCTCTCTGCGCTGGCCTGCGTGCTCGAGATCCGGCCGGAGGCCTGTCAGAAGGAGACACAAGCATGAACGAGGCGACGCATTACCTGGATCAACTCTTGTTCGTGGGTTTGCCCTATGTGGCGTTCTTCACTTTCTTTCTGGTGACGATTCAGCGCTACCGTTCGCAGAAGTTCACCTATTCCAGCCTCTCCTCGCAGTTTCTGGAGAACCAGCAGCATTTCTGGGGTCTGGTGCCGTTTCACTACGGCATCCTGACGGTCGTGGGTGGTCATATTGTGGCGTTTCTCATTCCGCGCGAGCTGCTGTTATGGAACAGCCAGCCGCTGCGGCTGTACGTGCTGGAAGTGAGCGCGCTGATCTTCGGTCTGCTGAGCGTCGTTGGGCTTGGAGCGGCGCTTGTCCGGCGCCTGACGGTGAGCAAAGTCAAACGCGTCACCAGCACCGTGGACTGGATTCTCTATGTCCTGTTGTTGCTGCAGTTGCTCAGCGGAGTGGGTGTGGCGATGTTCCATCCCTGGGGATCGTCGTGGTTCGCCGCATCGGCAACGCCGTACCTCTGGTCCCTTTTAAAGCTGAATCCCGAAACCGGGTACGTCAGTTCCATGCCGTCTCTGGTGCAATGGCACATCGTGAACGCCTATGTGCTGATCGGGTTTTTCCCGTTCACTCGCCTCGTTCACATCCTGGTGGCGCCGAATCCGTACTTGTGGCGGAGACCGCAAGTGGTGCGGTGGTACCGTCCGCCGCAGGGAGCTTGAACAGGAGAGCCGACTATGCCCACGTTACGAGGCACTCCGGGACAAGGGCTCTTCGGAGCAACGCTTGGGTTCTTCATTGGATTCGCGGCCGTAGCCCTGTTTGGTCCGACGGCGGCAAAATTCCAGGAGGCGATGCATCTCAGCCCGCTCGCCGTGGGATTTCTGATCGCCATGCCGTCGCTGTCCGGATCGCTGCTGCGCATTCCATTCGCGGCGTGGGTGGACACGACAGGCGGCAGAAAACCGTTTCTGGTTCTGTTGATCCTCTCGCTCATCGGAATGACTGGGTTGACTGCGGTAGTGTCGTTTCTTTATCCGCGGAATCTTGGGCCGGGCATGTATCCGGTGTTGCTCGTTCTGGCGTTGCTCTGCGGCTGCGGGATCGCCTGCTTTTCCGTAGGCATCGGACAGGTCTCCTACTGGTTTCCTCAGAAACAGCAGGGCGTGGCGCTGGCCATTTTCGGTGGCGCCGGGAACATCGCGCCAGGACTGTTTTCGGTTCTTATTCCGCTGGCGCTTTCCAGTGTCGGGTTGGCAGGCTCCTATGTGGCGTGGTTGGGCCTGCTGGCAACGGGGGTGATCCTGTATGGAATGCTGGGGCGCAACGCGTGGTTCTTTCAGTTGCGCGCCAGTGGTCTGCCGCCCGATGAGTCGCGGCGCATCGCGCAAGAACGCGGGCAGGAATTGTTTCCCCGCGGCAGCCTGAAAGAGAGCCTTCGCGTCTCGGCGGGGGCATGGCGAACCTGGGGGCTTGTCCTGATCTACTTCACCACATTCGGCGGGTTCGTGGCATTGACGGCATGGCTACCCACGTATTGGACCGGATTCCACGGCGTGGGCCCGCTGACAGCAGGTCTCTTGACCGCACTGTTCTCGGTACTGACATCCGTGATCCGCATTGGGGGCGGCATCTTGTCGGACCATTTACGGGAAGGCGGCGAGAACACCGCCATTCTGGCGTTGTTCATTTTGATGGCTGGCGCTCTGGTGATGGTAAACGCGCAACAGTTCGAGCTGGCGGTACCGGGCGAAATCCTAATGGCGTTCGGCATGGGAGTATGTAACGCGGCCGTATTCAAAGTGGTGCCGCAGGCGGTGCCGCAGGCAGTTGGCGGAGCCGCCGGTTGGGTTGGCGGTCTGGGGGCGTTTGGCGGTTTCGCTATTCCGCCGATGATGGCTTTTGCGGTGTCTGATTTGGGACAAAAGGGATATCCGATAGGATTTATCATTTTTGTTTTTCTGGCACTGCTCTCACTGTCTACGGCCTGGGTGTTGAAGTACACGATGGATGTGCCGGCGGCCAAAGTCGAACCACAGCCCGTTGCCGCGAGTGAAAGGTGAAAGGACTCCCCATGAACCCACGTATCACCTTCGTCGTCCTGGCCACCGGACTCCTGTTCAGTTCCTGGGGGCTGGTTACGCGCGTGGGAGCGTTCCGGCTGCCGGGGAACCAGCAGGGTTACTCCCCCGTTCAGCCGATCGCCTACTCACACCGGCTGCATGCCGGTGAGCTCCAGATCGACTGCCAGTATTGCCATTTCAACGCCTCGAGCAGCCGCCATGCGGGAATTCCGCCAGCCAGCATCTGCATGAATTGCCACCGGCTGGTCACGACTTCGTTTGGTGTGTTTCGAGCCGAAGATGAGCTGGCGATTCAGGAAAACCGCAAACCGCGCACGCTGATATCGGCGGAGATCCGCAAGATCTACGATGCCCTCGGCCTGGACGATGAGAGGAAACCGGCGGCGACGAAACAGCCGGCGCCCATTGCCTGGACGCGCGTGCATCGCCTGCCGGCGTTTGTCTATTTCGATCATCGGGCCCACGTGAACGCCGGAGTCGTCTGCCAGACGTGTCATGGTCCAGTGGAGACGATGGAGCGGATGCGCCAGTTCTCCGACCTCACAATGGGCTGGTGCGTGAACTGCCATCGCGAGGTGAATCGCAGTGGCGTTGAGGGAAAGAGAGTCTATGCCTCAGTGGACTGCTCGACTTGTCACTTCTAGGAGACAGAATGATGACGTATTGGAAGAGCATCGAGGAGTTCGAAGGCGGCCCGGAGATCCGCGCCCGTGCGGAGACCGAATTCGAAGACACCCCACTTCGCATCACAGCCGGGCCTGACCGGCGCGGCTTTCTCAAGGCGGCGGGGTTCGCCTTTGCAGGCGCGACGCTCAGCGGATGCCGGCAGGCACCGGTGGAAAAGGCGATTCCGTTATTGCGCCAGGTGGAAGGAATGTCGCCCGGCCGCCCCTATTATTACGCCTCGACGTGTAGCGGTTGTCCGGCCGGATGCGGCTTGCTCACCAAGACGCGCGACGGCCGGCCGATCAAGCTCGAGGGCAATGCGGAGCATCCGCTATCGCGAGGCGGCCTCTGCGCCGTGGGCCAGGCATCTATTCTCAGCCTTTACGACGGTCTTCGCTTGAAGCAGCCTTTGCGTCACGGCAAGGAAGCCAGGTGGGACGAAGTGGACGCGGAGATCGCAGCGCAGTTCGATAGAATCCGGAAAGAGAAGCGCGCAGTCCGCATTCTCACCGCGACCATCGCCAGTCCGACGCTGAACGCGGTGGTCCGGGGGTTTGTGCAGAGCTTCCCAAACGCGCAGCATATCGTTTGCGATCCCCAATCCGCATCTCCCATCCTCGAATCTCATCAACTGACGCACGGCGCACGGATCTTGCCGCGATATCGCTTCGACAAAGCGGAGGTGATCGTCAGCTTCGACGCCGATTTCCTGGGAACGTGGATTTCGCCAGTGGAATTCACCCAAAGCTACAGTGCCGGACGGCAGCCCGATGCCAAGCCGCCACGGATGTCACATCACACGCAACTGGAGTCGCGGATGTCGGTGACGGGCAGCAAAGCGGACCGGCGCTATCGGCTCTCTCCCGGCGAAGTCCCCCAGGTGATCGAGCAACTGGCTCTGCGTGTGGCGCGGAGGACAGGTGCAGCGGCGGACTGGGCGAAGGATGCCCCCGTGGCCCTGGCCACCAAGGAGCTGGACGAGCTCGCCGAGCGGCTGGTATCGGCGCGCGGGCGAAGCCTGGTGGTGTGCGGTCTCGCCGATACGGGAGCGCAGGTGTTGTGCAATTATCTGAATCACCTGCTGGGGAACTACGGCACAACACTCGATGTCGAGGCTCCGTCGCGCCAGCGGCAGGGCGATGATCGTGCTGTGGCGCGCCTTCTCGAAGAGATCGCGGGGGGGAAGGTAGCCGCATTGGTCGTACCCGGCGTGAATCCCTTGGCGGACTTGCCAGGAGGTGACGTGTTGAGGCGGGTACCGCTGCTGGTGAGCCTGTCGCCACGGCTCGATGAGACTGCGAGCGTGGCTACATATGTCTGCCCGGACAGCGATCCGCTCGAGAGCTGGGGCGATACCGAGGCGGTGAGCGGCATTGCAAGTCTGATGCAGCCCGCCGTTCAGACGCTGGCACAGACGCGGCCGGCCGTGGAAACGCTGGCGCGGTGGGCCGGTGGCCAGAGCGCCGCGTATGATCTGGTGCGGACGACGTGGAAGCGCGAAATCCACCCCAGGTCCACAGGCAAGGAAGACTTTGAAGCTTTCTGGCGGAAATCGTTGCACGACGGCGTCGCCGCGGTCCGTCCCCAAAACACCGCCGTGAAGCCATTCGATGTCAAGGCAGTGCGGCCGCTCACGCCCACGCCGGCTCAAGATCTCACCCTGGTGCTGTACTCCAAACCGTCGATACCCGATGGCCGTCATGCCTACAACCCCTGGCTCCAGGAACTGCCCGATCCGGTGAGCAAATGCACCTGGGACAATTATGCGTGCCTGGCTCCGTCGACTGCCGAACGGCTGAAGGTAAAGGAAGGCGATGTCGTGCGGCTCGAAGCGGGTGGCCATTCGCTCGAACTGCCGGCGCTGCTTCAGCCCGGGCAACACGAGAAGGTGATCGCGGTAGCCCTCGGCTACGGAAGAAAAGAGTCGGCACGGTTTGCCGGAGTTGGTCCGGGGTGGCTATTCCGGAGGCCGTCGTTGGGCGAGAAGGGTTTGGTGGGGGGGAATGCAAGTTCGTTCCTCCGCTTCGAGGACGGAGCGCTGCGCTACTGGCGGTCCGACTTGCGCCTGACCGATACGGGCAAGCTGCACCCGCTCGCGCTTACGCAGAATCACCATACATTGTCGGTCCCGAAGCATCTCGATCCCGGGGGAGGCAGCCGCCCCATTGTGCAGGAAACGCGGCTTGTGGAGTTGAGCAACGTCCGAAGAGAGACTGCCGCCGACAAGAGCGAAGAAGATCTCTGGCCGCGCGACCATCCTTTTACCGGACACCGCTGGGCCCTGGCGGTGGATCTCAGCGCATGCACGGGATGCTCAGCCTGCGTTGTGGCCTGCCAGGTGGAGAACAACATTCCCGTGGTCGGCAAGGACGAAGTGATTCGAAACCGTGAGATGCACTGGCTGCGCCTGGATCGCTATTACTCGGGAGATCCCACCGCGCCTCAGGTGGCTCACCAGCCGATGATGTGCCAGCAGTGCGAACACGCTTCCTGCGAAACGGTGTGCCCGGTGCTGGCGACGGTCCACAGCGAAGAAGGGCTGAATCAGCAGATCTACAACCGCTGCGTCGGCACCCGCTACTGCGCCAACAACTGCGCGTTCAAAGCCCGCCGCTTCAACTGGTTCGAATATGCGAGGGAAGACCGTCTGGCAAACCTTGTGCTGAACCCCGATGTGACTGTGCGCTCTCGCGGTGTCATGGAGAAATGCACCTTCTGCGTGCAACGTATTCAGGACGCCAAGATCGAAGCCAAGAGGGAGCGACGGGCGCTGCGCGACGGCGAGATCCAGACGGCGTGCCAGCAATCGTGTCCGGCGCAGGCCATCGTCTTTGGCGATTGGAACGATCCGAACAGCCGGCTCTCAAAGTGGATGAACAGCCTGCGGCGCTATCGGGTGCTGGAGGAGATCAACGTCAGGCCTTCGGTGGGCTACCTGAAGGTGGTGCGCCAGGGAGAGACGAACGAAGGAGGAAGCCGACATGGCTAGTGTGGTGGGGGCCAACACGGCCGTAACCGATCCAACACCTCTTTTGCGGCCGCCTTTGATCACGGGCAAGAAGCGTCTCTCGCAAGTCACCGAAGACATCTGCTCGGCGATGGAACGCCGCCCGGGGTTGCTCTGGTGGCTGGCGTTTCTGGCGGCCCTTTCCGCTTTGGTGCTTGGCGTGGCCGCGGTCTCCTATCAGATTGCCACCGGCATCGGCACCTGGGGTTTGAATACGACTGTCGGTTGGGCCTTCGACATTACTAATTTCGTGTTCTGGATCGGGATCGGCCACGCCGGCACGCTCATCTCGGCCATTCTGTTTCTCTTCCGCCAGCGGTGGCGAACCTCGGTCAACCGCTCGGCCGAGGCGATGACTCTGTTCGCCGTGATGTGCGCCGGGCTGTTCCCCGTGATTCATATGGGGCGCCCCTGGCTTGCCTACTGGATCTTCCCATATCCCAATTTCCGCGGGCCGTTGTGGATCAACTTCCGCTCGCCATTGGCCTGGGACGCGTTTGCGATCTCGACCTACTTCCTGATCTCACTGACCTTCTGGTATGTGGGGTTGATTCCCGACCTGGCAACGATTCGTGACCGTGCACAGCCGGGCTTGCGTAAACGGATTTTCGGATGGTTCAGCCTCGGCTGGAATGGCTCGTACCGGACCTGGCAGCGATACGAGGTGGTGTATCTGCTGCTGGCGGGGTTGGCCACGCCACTGGTCGTGTCGGTACACACGATTGTGAGCTGGGACTTTGCGACGTCAGTGATTCCGGGCTGGCATGCTACGATCTTCCCGCCGTACTTTGTCGCCGGGGCCATCTTCTCAGGGATGGCCATGGTCCTCACGCTGATGATCATCGCGCGGAAGGTCATGCACCTTGAGGACTACATTACGGGAAGGCACATCGACGTGATGTGCAAGCTGGTGATTGTCACCAGCGGCATCGTGGCTCTGGCGTATGGAACCGAGTTCTTCACCGCGCAGTACTCCGGCAATCAGTATGAGCAGTTCGTTTTCCTGAACCGTGCGATGGGACCGTTCGCATGGGCTTATTGGACGATGGTGAGCTGCAATGTGCTTGTTCCGCTGTTGCTCTGGTTCCGGCGTGTGCGCGCGAATATCCCGGCAGTGTTCGTGATCTCCATTCTGGTGAATGTCGGGATGTGGTTCGAGCGGTTCGTGATCATCGTCACGAGTCTGCACCGCGACTACCTTCCCGCGAACTGGGCCAACTACTCGCCGACTGCAATTGAGATCGCCACGCTTGTCGGGAGCTTCGGCTTGTTCTTCACCTGTTTTCTCATCTTCTGCCGGATCCTTCCGGTGATCGCGATGGCCGAGGTGAAAGGAGTGCTGGCCCGCCACGGCGCGCTGGCCGCCGAGACAAAGGAGGTCGCATGAGCCGCCGTCTGCTGATTGGCATGTTTTCCGACGAGCACGACATTCTCGATGTGACGAAGGCCGCGCGCGAACGCGGCTACCGGATTGTGGACGTATACGCACCGTACGCCGTGCACGGAATGGATAAGGCGATGGGGCTGCCTCCCTCGCGCTTGCCTTGGGTATGCTTTCTGCTGGGGCTGTCGGGCGCCGCCCTGAAAGTCTGGTTCGAGTATTGGACCACGGCCACGGATTGGCCGATCAATGTGGGTGGCAAGCCGTGGGATTCGCTTCCGGCCTTTGTTCCGATCACGTTCGAAGTAATGGTGCTGTTTGCCGGCATCAGCACCGTGCTGGCATTCTTTGCGGTCAGCGGTCTCGTGCCCGGCCGCAGTAAGCAGTTGATTCACCCGCGCAGCACCAATGACCGGTTCGCTTTGGTGCTGGAGCAGACCGATGCAGCCTTTGACAAAGCAGCGGCGCGCAGGCTGCTGGAAGGGCACAATGCCGTGGAAGTGCTGGAACGCGTGGAGGAGGCGCGCTGAATGCGATTCAATCTGATTCTCGCCGCCCTGTTGCTGCTCACCGCCTTCGGCAACGTCGTGGTTCGTCCGGATCCCAGCAAGCCGAACGCCGAGTATCTTCCCAACATGGTGCATCCGATCTCGTTCGGATCCTTTGACGCCAACCCTAATTTCGCCGACGGAAAGACGAGTCAGGAAGCGCCTCCACACACGATCCGCCGCGGATTTCGCAGCCTGGACTACGAGGCGACTCCGGAAGAGGCAATGCGCGCCGGCGAGGAATTAAAGAACCCGCTGAATGTCGAAGACCTCAACGTGTTTGTTCGCGGGGCCGCACTGTATCGAACCTTTTGCGTGCCGTGCCATGGCGCCGCTGGCCGCGGTGATGGCGCGGTGGCCATGCACGGCTATCCCGCGCCTCCGCCCTTCCTCAACGAGAAAGCATTGGCGATGAAGGACGGGCAAATGTTCCACATCCTAACCTTCGGCCAGAAGAACATGCCGTCTTATGCGGTGCAGGTGGCCCCAGAGGATCGGTGGAAGGTCATCCTTTATGTCCGGTCTTTGCAGCGCAGTCAACTGGCAGCGCAGGCGGCGGATGAGGAAGCGGCTGCGCCGCAAACAACGGGTCAACCGAATGCGCCTCGGGAGGTGAAGAAGTGAACGTCCCGGAGATGGACTTCAAGATGCCGGTCGGCCTGAACGGTTTTCTGCGCGGCGTCACGCTGGCGGGCGCTCTTATCGTGGCCGCGGGACTGATGTGGGCACCGCAACGCACCTGGAGCAGCTTGCTGCTCGCCGGATACTTTCTGGTGTGCCTGGGACTGGCGGGGGTTTTCTTCGTGGCCACGCATTATGCGGCGGGCGCCGCGTGGCATGTGGCGTTCCGCCGGGTGCCGGAGGCGATGACTGCTATTCTGCCGTACGGGGCCGGCATTCTGGCCGCGGTCTTCCTGTTCGGCTCGTCGCTTTATCCGTGGACAGCGGAAAAGGCGCACGGCGGTTTTCAGGCCATGTGGCTGAACCTGCCCTTTTTTCTCTCTCGTGCGGCCCTCTATCTGACCCTGTGGTTTCTGTTCGCTCGTGCGATTGTGCGCAGGTCCCGGCTCCAGGATGTGACGCGGGCTGCCATGGACACTCAGAAGAATGCCCGGACGTCGATTCTGTTCCTGGTGGTGTTCGCCGTCACGTTCTGGCTGGCCAGCTTCGACTGGCTGATGTCGCTGACTCCGCATTGGTACAGCACCATTTTCGGTATCTACAACTTCGCCGGCATGTTCTCCTCGGGCCTTGCGGTTATGATCCTTCTGGTCATCTGGATGCGGCGCGCAGGCCCATTGCGGGACTTCGTCAATCAGGAGCACCTGCACGATCTGGGCAAGCTTCTGTTCGCCTTCAGCACGTTCTGGATGTACATCTGGTTCAGCCAGTACATGCTGGTCTGGTACGCCAACATACCGGAAGAAACCGTCTATTACGTCCAACGGCAGCATGGCTTCTGGCTGCCTCTGTTCATCCTCAACTTCCTGCTGAACTGGGTGGTGCCGTTTGTGGTGCTCTTACCCACCAGGACCAAGCGCGATGCCGGGATCCTGGGCAAGGCGGCGCTGATCGTGTTACTGGGCCGATGGCTGGACATTTACCTGATGACACAACCCATGTCGAGCGGGTCCGCGCCGCGGTTCGGCTTGTGGGAAATCGGTGCGTTCACCGGTGCCTGCTCGCTGTTCGTTCTCATATTCCTTCGCGCCATGCGGCGAGCCTTACCAGTTCCCATGGGCGACCCGATGCTCGCCGAGAGCCTCCACTACCACAACTGAAGCGGCGTTGAAGTCGCGCATTCGAGGCTCACAGGAGGACCATGCATCCTTGCCTCCGCTGCTGAGCGCGACGGGAAACCAATCCATTTCCTTCAAGCGGTTCGATAGACATGGCCGCCCGTGGCTTCCGCCAGTGATTGCGATCCGAGACACACGCCAACCACGAACTTGCGGGCGTGAAGGCAGTCCGCGATCAACTTCTTCTCCCGAACGCCGGCGGCGGCCGGGGAGAGGCTCGCATTGGATATCCCGCGCGTCACGGTGCACAGGGTTAACGCTCATCCCAGAGCGACATGTGATCTAAGTCACTGCTCCGTCAACCGTCCTGCTTTAGGATCACTTATTGGGGAAGGAGCAACACTGTGAAAATCACCCAGGCGCTACTCGGCGAGCACGGAGCAATGTACCCACTGCTGGACATGATCGAGCAGACAGCAACCTCGGCTGGCCTGATGGAACTCAAGCTACAAGCCGCCTTCCTGCAAGCCACCCTCATCAGCCACGCTGATATTGAGGATGCGTTGCTCCGCCCGGTGGTCCTTCCCTATCTGGAGAAACCCACACCTGGTCCGGATGGCGCTGTTCCTCCAACCGACCATCAGGCCATCGCCATCGGCCTTCAATCCGTGATCGACGCTGGTGACGGGCAAGAGGCTCGCCGCCTGCTGATGGACACTGTCACCATGACCCGGAAGCACTTCCGCAAAGAAGAGAACATTATCTTCCCCACCGCGGATCGTGAGCTCTCCCTGGAACTGCTGGAGGACCTCGGTGCACAATGGGCCGCCATACGGAAGCTGACGGTCCCATCGCGCACGAATGGCAGGAAAATTACGCAACTCTGACAATTCCAATTGTCGGGCCATGAAACAATTGAATCAGACATGAATACGCTTCCCACGGTCATCCAGGGTGGTATGGGAGCCGGCGTCTCCAATTGGCGGCTGGCCAGTTCTGTTTCGCGGCTCGGCCAACTTGGTGTAGTTTCCGGAACAGCTCTCGATCAGATCTTCGCCAGACGGCTACAGGATGGCGATCCGGGTGGGCACATGCGCCTCGGTTTGGACCACTTTCCGTTCTCCGAAGTCGCTGAGCGGGTCTGGAGCCGGTATTTCATTCCCGGCGGCAAACCGGCTGGCGCCCCTTACCGGAAGCTGCGCCTGCACGCGAAAGACAATTCCATTGAGCTGGTGGAGTTGTGCCTCGCGGCGAATTTTGTCGAGGTGTATCTCGCCCGCCAAGGCCATACCTATCCGGTGGGCATCAACTACCTGGAGAAGGTCCAGATCCCCCACCTCCCCTCGATCTATGGCGCCATGCTCGGTGGGGTCGGCTACGTCTTGATGGGAGCGGGCATCCCATTGAAGATTCCCGGCGTGCTCGATCGGCTGGCAAAGCATGAACCGGCGACCTACGAACTACAAGTCCATGGGGCATGTGAGGGAGACGATCGCACCATGACGTTCGTGCCGCGGCACTACATGGACCGCGATCATCCGCCGCTCACACGCCCCAAGTTCCTCCCCATCGTTGCCTCCAACGTCCTGGCTACCACGATGCAGAAGAAGTCCAACGGTAGGGTGGACGGGTTCGTGATTGAAGGGCCGGAGGCCGGGGGGCATAACGCACCGCCTCGCGGTAACCCGCCGCTCAATGAAGCAGGAGAACCGGCGTATGGGTTGCGCGACCGCGTTGACCTGCAGAAGTTGCGGGAGCTGGATTTGCCTTTCTGGCTCGCGGGCGGCTATGGTAGCCCCGAGAAGCTGCGCGAAGCCTTGGCGGCCGGAGCGGCCGGCGTGCAGGTGGGAACGGCGTTTGCCTTCTGTACGGAATCTGGAATCAGCGCCCAATACAAGCATGCCATCCTGAACAGCGTTCGTCGCGGGCAGGCGCGGGTGTTCACTGATCCGGTGGCATCTCCTACGGATTTTCCATTCAAAGTCGTCCAGTTGGAAGATTCGCTGTCGGATCCCACGGTCTATTTGGCCAGGCCTCGCGTCTGCGATCTGGGCTATCTACGCCAAGCCTACAGAACCCCGGACGGCACGATCGGGTACCGTTGCGCCGCCGAGCCGGTAACCGCCTACGTCTCCAAAGGCGGTGCCGCGGAAAACACCGCGGGCCGAAAGTGCCTCTGCAACGCGCTGCTGGCGAACATCGGACATCCCCAGCGGCGCGGCGGAGGCTACCTGGAGAAGGGCCTCATCACATCCGGCAACGACCTGAGTACCTTGACCCTCTTTCTGCCGGCTGACGGGTTAGCCTTTAGCGCCGCGGACGTACTCGCCAAGCTGCTCTGCGAAGTCCCTCCGGCCCGTTGGGCGGAGCCCGATGGCTCGGAACGGCGTCCCGGTTGCTCTGCGGTCCCAATCCCGGTGTAATTCGGTGTTCCACCTCCTGTGCGCGGTGAAGGCGCCTTCTGGCCTTGTTGGGACCCTGCCCGGCTCACTTTCGGATTGACAACGGAGTGTGATGATTATAGAGTTGAACATGAACAAAGGTATAATTGCTGATTGCCTTTGGTTCTGAATGAGGCCGAGGCTCTGATGGGCCCGGTGCTGTATCTACCAGCGGGACTGTGAAGAACGGACCGAAACAACAGATTGTTCAGGAGAAATCCATGTATATCGAATCTGTCTGCATGAATGAAGCGATGGGTGCGGCGCAGGCGGTCTCGGTTGCCTCGATCCTCGAACGAAAGGGCCGTCACGTCTGGTGCGTTTCCGCGAGGGCTACCGTGTATGAGGCGATAGCACTCATGGACGCAAAGCACGTTGGCGCCCTCATGGTGGTTACCGATGGCGATCTGGTTGGTGTCGTTTCAGAGCGGGACTACGCCCGGAAGGTATTTCTCCGGGGCCGCTCATCCACTGACACACTGGTCGAAGAGATTATGACCAGCCCAGTGATTTTCGTGGCTCCGCACCATAGTGTCGACGAGTGCCTCAGAGTGATGACGCACAACCACATCCGCCACCTGCCCGTAAAGGAGGGACGGCAAGTAGCCGGCGTAGTTTCAATTGGCGATTTGGTGAATACGATCATCTCGGCACAGGCGGAAACGGTTCATCAACTGAGCAGCTATATCGCGGGCAAATACCCTGGATGATCGAGTAGGGGCGCGCCTTACGCAGCGGAACCCGATGGTTCGCGCGGTCCTCGTCCCGGTGTAACGGCAGCGAGTCCTGCGGTCCGGTCCGTCTTCGCGACCCTCAGCGGAGCTGACGCAAGTATTGCTCCAGGCGTTGGTAGGCGCGTTCCGGCGTCATCCCCCCATCCCACTGTTGGGCGAACACGCTAAGGAATCCCGACTCGCTGTACATTCGACGGCGCACATCGCCTTCCAGGGCCGATCCCGCCGGTTTCCAGTCGGGACCGACGGCAGCCCGCGCGGCCGAGAGCATTGCGGTGGCCTGGCGAGGATCATTCCGCTTCCACGCGATGTAGCCACGGAAGAACCAGGCATTGGCGGCGCGCGAGTTGGCCTGACAGACGTGCGTGAAGTACCGTTCCGCAGCATTCAAGTCACCCGCTCCCAGCGCCACTTCTCCCAGCAACAGCAGCGTGCCCGTCTCTTCAGAGTTGAGTCGCAGCGCTACCTCCAGGGAGCGGCGAGCCGCCTCCAGTTGCGCGCGCGATGAGGCTGACGCGGCCAGTAGCTCGCCCTTGCGTTGAAAGGCGCGATGGCTTTGCGCGTTGACTCCCACGAGAGCGTCCAGTTCGGCGACCGCGCCGCCGGTATCCCCCATCGCGGCGAGGCAATTCGCCAGGTAGTAATGCGAATCTTCGTGGCCGGCATTGAGCGAGAGCGCTTCCCGGAAAAGCCGCGCTGCCTTTGGAAAGTCGTGATCGCGCTTCATCGCATCCATGGCTGCGCGCTGCGTTTCCCAAAATCGCACCAGCCCTGAGACCACCGCCGGCGGCGCAAACACCTGCGCTTCCTGCTCTCCCTGCGTGATGCTCCAGATGCGATTCGCAGCCAGATTCGTCCAGGTCTGCTGACGTCCGCCCAACCATCGCACCTCGACCCGGTCGACCTTCGTCGCCGAGCCCAGGCCGATGTGCACGCGGCGGCTGTCTTGCGACAGATACGATGCGCTCGTCACAGTGCGGCGCAGCGGGATGTTGCCAATCCACGCAATTACTGTTGCGCCATCACCAAACCCCAGCGGAGTCCGGCTGTTGGGCACACGGCTGTGCAGACGCAACTCCACCCAGTTGCCATGGGGAACATCGTTGCGCAGCAAACGCACCCCCTCGCCATGGTCGACAATAGCGGCGTCCATCGAACCATCGTTATCGAAATCGGCAATGGCGAGCCCGCGGCTGACGTGCGGCTCAGCGAGGGAGCGGTTCCAGGGCGCCAGATCGTGGAAGTACTCCCCCCGTGCGTTCCAGAAGAGAAACGACGGCATCGGCGCCAGAATGCGTGGAGAAGTCTCCTTTCGTTCGAACGTGCTTCCGTTTGCCACCATCAGATCCGGCCAGCCATCGGAGTCGAAGTCAGCGAAGACGGCGCCCCATCCGATAGATTGCATCGAGGGCTGCCCGATCCCAAGCATCTCAGCCACGTCCGTGAAGTGCAGTTCCTGCTTCACGCCGCCAGTCAGCTTCTGCTCGGTGAGCAATGACTGGTAGAGCGCGTACTGTTGCGCGATCCAATGCGAAATGACCAGGTCGTCATCACCGTCGCGATCGAAATCCCCCGCCGCCAGGCCCATCGAGCCGCGGTACTCCTCTACCCACGCGCTTCTCCCGGCATCTGTGAACTTCCCCTGGCGGTTCAAGTACAGCTTGTTTTCGGAGATGTCGTTGGCGACGTAGAGATCGAGCCATCCATCGCCATCGAAGTCGTGCCATAGCGCGCTCAGGCTGCGGCCCTCGGGATTCGCAACACCGGCTTTCCGCGCGACTTCCGTGAACGTGCCATCACCGTTGTTCCGGAGCAGCAGATTGCGCTCGGGCTCATACGACGCCGGATTCAACGTGAAGGGAACTTCTTTGCCGAACTGTTGCGTGCCGCGGCTGGCATCACCCTTGCCCGGAACGTACTTCACATATCCGCACACATACAGATCCAGGTAGCCATCGCGGTTGTAGTCGCCCCACGCGGCGCCGGCCCAAAAACCTTGGAGTGAAGTGAATCGTTGGTCGCGCCCCAGACGGCCGCGATCGTTGCGGTAGAGAATGATGGCATCAAAGCCGGTGACCAGCAGATCCAGCCAGCCATCATTGTTGTAATCGCCCCAGGCAGCCGCCATACCGCGAACGTGTGTATCGGGGAATTCCGGCACTATCTCGAAACTGCCATTGCCGCGATTGCGATAGAGCAGCGAGCGGGCCAGTTGCGATGTGGAGACACTCAACGGGCCGCCGCCGCTCACCACAAACAGATCTTCGTACCCGTCGTTATCAAAGTCGCCCCAGGCGACACCCGATCCCATATCCTCAGGTAACTGTGATGTACGCGGACCCTGGAACTGGCGGAACGCGGCGAGGCCCGCCATCCTGGTAACGTCAGTGAATCGCGGCTCGGGCGCACCCGGCGGAAGCTTCCGGCCGGCGTCGCGCAACGGGTCAACCGCCCGTGAGGTCACTTCCATTCGAGTTGGGACGGAGGTGGATTTGCGCGCCGCCCGATCGCTGATCGTACTGGTGACGTCGGTGGAGGCCTCGCCCGGAGTGTACTGCTCAAGTGCGTGCTCGCGCTGAATTCGCCACGTGAGCAAAGCTGCGATCAGCGTCAACGCCGCTAGCGTGGATGCCGTCCACAAAACGCGGCGCTGTCTTCTCGACAGAGGCGGGCGAGGTCCCGCTTGCATCCGTCACTCTCCTTTCGACGTCACCGTCACCCGCGTGGTCGCGCTCGCAATGTCGGCCACCGGCGCCGTCAGGCCCGATTTCTCGCCCAGAACGTAATTCAGCAGGAATTGGTCGATCTTGCGATAGCGCAGCGTGGCGGTGACATGCAAGGTCCCCCGAGCCGCCTCCGGCACTGGGAACTCCCGCACAGCGGGGGCGTTTCGCGAGGTCTGGCGCGGCCCACCGGAAGGACAGATCACGTTGTACTCGACTGTGTCCGAATAACCGGGGAACAGAGATCTGCGGTATCGCACACCGACCATTTCCCACAGGTTGTGACGGTCGATCAGATTGCCATATTGATCGACAGGCTCGGCCTTAAATAGAAACGTGCCAGGCTCCAGGAAATTGCGCTCGTCGCGCTGCCCGGACGAGAACACGTTCCGGCCCCGGTCATCCTTGATCCGCAGTTCCACCCAACTCTGGATCATGTCGAGCGGCCCTGTGGGATAGTCATGTCCGACTTTGTTGGAGACCAGGATCACGCGCACCACCAGTTTCTGTCCAGGAGCCACGGTGGCAGGGGTCTCGATGCGGAGTTTGACCACCGGCCCTTCGGCCCACTTGTCCCGGATTTCGGGAATGTCGAACTCCCCCCGCAGCCAGCGGTTGGTCAGTTCCAGATGTCTCTCCGCACCGTCCAGTCGCAGGAGTCCCGGAACGAAGTTGTTGGCCGCCAGAAAGCGATGGCTGCGATGTTTGTGGTCGTGGGCGCTGCGGTTGTAATCGGCCGAGTCCCCCGCGGCGGGATCGGTTGAAGCCACCAGTGGCATATGGCACTCGCGGCACTCCACCGTCGCGCGAGCGTCACCTTTTTTGTTCCAATGGCTCGCCGCCCAGTTGTCGTACTGGTTCTGCAGTTGCACCCAGCCCACGCGATTCACCTCCTGGTCGATGAACTGCTTGTGGCACGCCGCGCAGTACTCCGGCTTCTTGTACATGCGTTTGCTGAGGCGATTGTGCTGCGCCGGCCAGGTGCGGATGAGAAAGTTGCGAGCCATGGCGCCAGCCGTTCCCTCGCGGCTCCATTGCCAAAGATATTCGCCCGGCTGCGTGATCGTATAGTTCGCGTTGCCCTGAATGTCGGTTTTCTGAATGGCGTGGCAGGCGACGCACGAAACCCCTTCGTTGTAACCATCCAGGCCCGTCAGTTTCTCCACAAAGATGTTCTTGGTCCCGGAAAACAGGGAGATCGGGTCGTGGCACCCTCCACAATATCGCGTCGACTCCGGACCATTCTGCTTCGCCATCACGTTCTGGATGCCTTGGAAGATTGGGTCCATCGCCGCGTAACGGTGAGCGCTGGGCCGCCATTCCTCGTAGATTTGTGCGTGGCAGCCGTTCGATCCGCAGGTATCCGAACCCGCCAGCGACCGAGCATCGAACGCGCCGCCTGTTGAGGTGCGCGCCAGGCTCGGCGCGAACGGCCGGGTTTTGCCGTAGAGGAAATTGTAGTCCTTTGGGAACTCGTTCCGGTACTTCGTTCCCGAGTAGGCGAAAGTGAGTACGACCGTCAAGCCGAGACCGCAGGCGCAGGCGGCAACCGACTGCCTGAGCCATCCTGCCGCGGGCCGCGTAAAGCCGGCACGGCGCCGGCGCAGCCACGAAATCAGGATGTGGGGAACCGTGGCAACCAGCGCCGTCAAAGTCGAGACCAGGTGAATGTACCGCATCACGGCAGACGTGTGAGTCCCCAGCAATCCTTGCCACGTGACGATGAATCCTGACACCGCGCAAACAGCCAGTGCGATCAGGCCGGTGTAACCGAGCAGCAGGACGTCCGTCAGCGCCTGGCCGGAGTAGTCCCGCCAGTGTTGCACGAAATACCAAGCCAGCGGAGCGAGCGTGACCACGCCGACCAGCGTGTGCACCAGCAGGCCCCACTCGATGACGGCGTGAAACGGGCCGAACGCGATGGCGAGACCCGAAATCGCCTCGAACAGGAGAATCGCTGCCACCACTCTGGCGAGCACGGCCGCCCAGCCCGTACATATCCGTCGCACCGAACCTTCTGGCGATTGCATGTCTTGCTCCAGCGGAAGCAGTCTTCGCGGGTTGACTTGTTGCTCCTAGCGTGTTTCCAGTGCGATCGCCCGCGGGAAGAGGATGTTGTTCTCGAGATGGATATGCACGTGCAAGTCTGCCTCCAGAGCCTCCAGTCCCTTGTATAGAGCACGAACTGTGTCACAAGCATACGGCGGCAGTTGATAGTCGTGGGTCAGCACGCGGAGCTGCGACAGCGCGTCCCCTGCGCTCACGTGCTCTCGCTCCATCATGGCGATTGGGTGCGCGATGGATCCGAAAGGCACAGGGGGGATGGGACGGCCCTGGGCCTCGGCGAGTCCGTATCTCTCTATGAAGGGAAACAGAATGGCCTCTTCCTTGTGCATGTGCAAGTCCATCTCGTCGCGCAAGGCGCCGAATACCTCGACCATACGGCTGAGGGCCTCCGGATCGCGGGCGCCATGAACCGCATGCACCTTCTCCAGGCGTTTGCCCAAAACCGGCAGTTCGAGCTTGAGGTATTCGTGGTGAGTGGCAACGATGTACTTCGTCAGTTCACCGAGTGGAGCGGTCTGCCAGTTGCGCTCTGGCGCGCCGGTCCCGGGCGCCTGTTCGATCTCCTGCAATACGGCTTCCGGCTTGAGTCCCTTTGCCAGGCACGCCTCGTCGAACGGCTGTTTCCCGCCGCAGCAATAATCCAGGCCATGACGCTCCAGCGTGCGCACGGCGGTCAGTGATAGTGCGGCCACTTCCGCCAGAGTTGTGGTGGTTGTCATCGTCGTTCTCCTTCCTGTTCCCGTACGGGATGCTTGAGGATCGTTGCATGCGCTGTTGCATTCTCCGAGCAATACTAATGCCGGGAGTCGTACGTTGTCCGTGACCGAAGTCACACCCGGTGGACTCGGTGAGGCACCGGAAGGGTCGACGTGGACTTGAAAGACCTGTCACACCATGAATCGCAAAACGCCTGGCCTGGACACCCAGCGCACCGCCATTGTTGACATTTCCGTCTGCAATTTGATGCGATGAAGACGGACCTCACCAAATGCTCTCTGTGACTTCTCAACACGCGTTGCGCGCGCTTTCATACCTGGCGACCCAACCGCGCGACTCAATGCTAGGCGGACAGGAGTTGTCTCGTAATACGGGGGTGCCGAAGAACTACCTCTCCAAGATACTGCTAGTTCTCGGCAACGCCGGAATTGTGGAGGCCGTCCGGGGGGCCGCAGGTGGCTATCGCCTCGCCCGGCCGCCACAGAAAATCCCGCTCATTCGGGTAGTCGAGCTGTTCGACCGGCACACCGGGAAACGGGACTGCCTTCTTGGCTTGCGTCAGACCTGCTCGGACGACGATCCCTGCACCGCGCACCACGCATGGCGCCCTGCCAAGGTGGCCTACTTCGAGTTCCTTGAATCGACGACTCTGCTCGATATCTCCTCAGAGGAGAAGTCCAGGACTGTGCGGTCCGCGGGGCCCGCGGGGCGGCGTTCGAAGAGGCGGTAGGGACCGGGCGGCCTCCGCGCGGCTCACCGTGGCGTTGGCCGGCGCAATCTGAATCGCCTTCGTCAGAGTCTCCCGATCGCCATCCACGAGGCGAATTGCGAGGAGACCTCCAGGCGCGGCTTCCACCGGCGCCAGCACACGAATCTCCGATTCATTGACGTGTTCCACTACCGCTCGGAGGCCACCGGCGTAGACTCGCACGCCCGCATGGAATCCGCTGCCGGTCAGCGTGAGAAGCAAGCCGCCGGCGGTGAATTCGCTGCGGCTGAGCGAGTACAACCCGGGCGCGCGTTCCGCCGCCGCCCCAGTGTCCGTAAGTAGTCCGATCAGAATCAGGCGGTCGGGGCTGCGAAGTTCCAGTCAATTAAAGATATGAATATGGGCAGATCAACAATTATAGCATTCAACCGCTGCGACGCTGCAAGCCATTCGCCCAACGGGAAACACAGCCATCGATCATCAGCATCTGGCGTTCGGCCGCGCTCGACAGCAGAACGAGGAACGGCGCGCCCAATCCACTCGGCCAACCTCGAGGGCTTCCGCCCAGCACGGAATGGTGGACGTTCTGCATGAGAACCCGGCCCGTCGCTTCGCCACCGGCGCCGTGTTCGTATCCGTCACCATCACTTCACCCAGCGGCTTTTCCCCGCGAAGGCTTGCGCGAGCGGCGGCCGCGATGCAGCGTGCGGTACAGCTCGTTGGCGCGGGTCAGGTGGTCGAACATAGCCTTCGCAGCCCCCGCTTCGTCGCGCGCCGCGATCCGGTTGTAGACAGCCGTATGTTCGGCGATCGTGAGATCCTCCGCCCCAGGCTGGTGGACGGTCGGAATAGAAAAATGCGTCAGCCAGTCGAGCATCGCCTTGCTGATCGCCGCAAATAGCGGGTTGCCACTGATGGAAGCGATCGTCTCATGAAACGCCATATCCGACTGAATGAATTCGTTGGTACTTTTGCCCTTCCCGCTCATGCCGGCGAGTACTTCGCGCAGGCGCTCGCGGTCGGCATCGGTTGCGTCCCTGGCCGCGCGGCGGACCATAGCCTGTTCAAACATCAGGCGCGCCTCCTTGAGGTGATCGAGCATCTCCGCAGACGACGAAAGCAGATGCCGCGCCGTGAGCCGCAGTTGTTCGAACAAAGTGTCCGGAGTGATGGATATGACGCGCGCTCGTTCGCCGTGGTTGATGCTGATCATCCCCAGCTTCTGCAGCGACTGCAACGCTTCCCGGACGGCCGGACGGCCGACACCATAGACCGCCATCAGCTCACGCTCCGAGGGTAGCTGCTCCCCCGGCAGAATCGACCCCGATTCGATCAGGCGGATGAGGCGGTCGAGAATTTCGTCGGCCAGTTTGCGGCGCGAGACAGGCGGTTCCTCGATGAGAGCGCTGACGTGCTTTGTCACACTTCCGTTAATTTTCGCACTGCCACAAAACTCTGGTTGCATGTTTCCCGTCATCTGGTACACTCATTATACCAGTTTACAAAAACGCCGCAATCAGGAAAAGCGCTTTAGGAGGTACTCCATGCTCCCGACAACCGTCCGCTTCCGGGCCGCCTGTCTCCTCTTCTCGTTCGCGTCGGCGGTGCTCACCGCACCCCAATCAGCGCGAGGGCAGAGCCTCTATGGAGGTCTCGTGGGCCGCGTCACGGACAACACCACATCTTCGATCCCGAAGGCTGCAGTAACCGCTACGAACCTCCAGACCGGTACAGGCGGGGTCCGTTCAACGACAACGAGTGATTCGGGTGACTACACTTTCTCCACTTTGCCGCCCGGGGTGTACTCGCTGACCATCCGCGCCGAGGGCTTCCGCCCCGTCACGCTCACGGGAATCACAGTTGCCGCGGACACCACCACTCGCATGGATACAACTCTAGAGCTGGGCGCAGTAAGTGAACAGATTACCGTCAGCGCATCGGGCCAGACGCTACAAACCGAAGGCGCCGAGGTGCGGCACGATATGGGCCGCGACATACTGGAAAACAGCCCCATCCCGCTCGGCCGCAACTACGAGTCGCTGCTGGTGCTGTTGCCCGGCGTGGCCCCGCCGCAGACGTCGAATTCCTTCACGGCAAACCCATCCAGGGGCCTTGCGTTCTCGGTGAACGGAACCTCCAACGTCACCAACAATGTGAGGATTGATGGCGCGTCGAGCTACAACACCAACCAGCCGCAGGCAACCGCTATCAACCCTTCGCTCGAATCGATCGAAGCGGTGAGCGTGGTTACCAGTTCGCTTTCCCCCGAACAGGGACTGTCCGGCGGCGGTGCGGTGAATATCCAGATCAAGTCCGGCACCAATCAGCTTCGCGCGTCGGGGTTTCTTTACAGCAATCATGAGGAGTTGACAGCCTACCCGTACTTTGGCAGCCGCTCAGGACCGAAAGCGAAGTACCGGTCCAATCAGTTCGGCGGGACGGTGGGTGGCCCGATCAAAAGGAACCGCGTGTTCTTCTTCTTCAGCTATGAACGGACGGGCGAGGATTCGAGCCCGCAACGATACCTGACAGTGCCGACCGCGGCTATGCGCAGCGGCGACCTGACGGGGTCGCCCACGACGATTTACGACCCGTTGACAGGGGCGGCTTTCGATGCCGCAAGGCCTACGCTGTTCGCCACGGACCGCGTCCCGTTCGCGGGCAACCTTGTTCCCGCGAGCCGCATTTCCGCTCCTATCAGAAAGCTACTGGCGCTACCCGATTGGCCGCTGCCGAACGCGCCGGGCGGCGGGTCGTTGGGCCTCAGCGGAAACTATCTCTCGAGGATCGACTACACTGCCAAGCGAGACCAGATTGACACCAAGGTCAATTACAACCTGACGAATCAATGGACCCTTTTCCACCGTCTGAGTGCGCTTTGGATTGATCAGAAGAACCCGGCCCCATTTGGCAATCTGGCGGGCCCGGCGGTTCATCCCACCAACTCCCGCCCGGGAAGAGGCAACGGCAGTGTATATTCGTCCACGGTATCCAGCACCTACGTGTTGTCCCCTACGCTGATACTCGACGGCTACTTCGGCTATACCCTGCGGGACAACAACTCCGGCCCCGACAACATGGACGTAGCTTTCTTGAGGGACGTCCTCGGTGTTCCCGGGACCAATGGCCCGACTTCATTCTCGGGCGGAATGGGCCGCTTCCTCATCGACAACTTCGATCAGCTTGGGTATGCGCAGGTTTCTCCATCCATCTTTCACGACGGTATGATCCAGTACGCAGGCAACGCGACGCACACTCGTGGCAAGCACGAGTTTCGTGCCGGCATGGAGATGCTTCGCTGGATATACAACCAGCAGAATGTCAGTGTCCCCGGGTCAAACGCGGGCCCGGCGGGAGGGTTCAATTTCCGCGTCGACACGACAGTTCTGCGTGGCGGCGCCAGCGGCAATGCCTACAACTCGATTGCCGCGCTTCTTCTCGGATTGCCGCGCGAGGCCGGCCGTACCTCGCTCACCGTGCCCGTGCTCACTCCGCGCGCAAACCAATACAGTATGTACGCGGGCGATAGATGGAAACTGTCTTCCCGGCTGGTGATGTCCTATGGGTTGCGCTGGGAGTACTTCCCGATGCTCACACGGGCGGACCGCGGGATGGAACGCTACGATTTCTCGACCAATGAAGTGCTCGTGTGCGGCACGGGCACGGTGCCCCGCGATTGCGGTCTCGGGCAGAGCAAGCGTCTGTTCGCGCCGCGAGTGGGACTGGCGTGGCGATTGAAGCCCACACTCGTCCTGCGCGCCGGCTACGGCCTCACTTACGACCCCTATGTTTTCGCGCGGGACATCCGGGGCAACTATCCCGTGGCGATCGCGCAACAGTTGGCCTACCCGGACTCGCGCTCGTTTTCCACCACCTTGGAGCAAGGCTTGCCGCAGCCGGCTCCAATCCCTGCCGGCAACGGGCGCATTCCATTGCCAACCACGGTAGCCTTCACTACTGCCGATGGAAACTACCAGCGGGGCTACATTCAGTCATGGAACCTGACTGTGGAGAAGCAACTGGGAAGTTGGATAGTCTCGTCGGGTTATGTGGCCACGCGGTCCGTGCGCCAGAGCGCGATTTTGAATGCTACATGGTCCTACCCGGGGGAAGGCTCGCAAGGCACGGCGCTCTTCAAAGCCTTCCGCCGCACGGCTACCACGCAGTATTTCGGACACATCGGAGTCCAGAAATACGATTCGCTGCAAACGCGGGTCCAGCGGCGGTTTCGCGGCTATCAACTGGGCCTCAGCCACACGTGGGCTCACTCCCTTGGCGGTCTCGCGGAGGGATCAAACGGAACTCCGATGGTTGCCATTCCGGAGTATTGGGGGAGGAACTACGGGCCGACTTCACTCGATATACGACACAAGTTCACTGCCCACGGAGCGTTCGAGATACCATTCGGCCACAATAAACGTTGGGCTTCCTCCGGAGCCCCCGCCAAGGTGCTGGGCGGATGGCAGGTGAATTTCACGGCCGTTTCCTATACCGGCTTCCCATCCACCCCGACCGCGAATTCGACGGTGCTCAACGCCCCTGGCAGTGGTAACTTCGCCGACTGCATCGGAACCGTACCAACGCTGGGGCTGCGCGAGCGTTGGTGGGATCGGCCTGGCCTTGCCGATCCAAACACTGTGGACCCACGGACCCCGCGCTTCGGCACATGCGGAGTGGGAGTTCTGCGCGGTCCCGGGCTTGTCAATGTGGATATGGGCGTGTTCCGCAAGTTTAAGCTCGGCGAACGCCTGACGCTGCAATTCCGGGGCGAGGCGTTCAACGTCGCGAACACACCGCACTTTGCCCTCCCCAACGCGAACATATCGAGCAACAATTTCGGCGTCATCAGCGACACCGCCAACACAGGCCGCGACGGCATTGATCAGAGGCTGTTCCGTCTTGGGTTGAGAGCCGGATGGTAAGCTGGCCCTGATGCTGAATCTCGCGCTCCTCCTCGCCTTCCAAGGCCTCTGCCTGGCGGCGGATCGGCCTGTGTTGCGGGTCGATGTCCCATATCCGACCAGGGACAAACCTCAGTCGAAGCTGTGGTTCGCCCGCGGCAGTTGGTGGACGTGGTTGCCGGTGCGTGGAGGCAGCGGGGTTTGGAAACGAACAGGCACGGGCTGGGAGCGCCAGAGCCACCTCGATCAGCATCTGCGTGGGCTCCCGAGACAGGCGGACGTCTGGGCCGATGGCGAGCAGGTTCACGCTGTCTTGGTGGAACCCAATGGTCTCGCGGTGGTGGGCCTGCGCTGGAGCAGTCCGGATCAGCGCTATCGACTCGACGCGCCCCCGGTGAAGTTGAGCACGCCAGGGCCGGCCGTCAGAGGACAAGGGATCGAATCGGCGACTATCACTCGAGACAGCCGCCGCCGGTGGTGGATTGCCTACAACTGGAATCGCGATATGTGGGTCCGCTCCTCCCTGGACGGCCGCCAGTGGTCGAACCCGGTTGCGGTGACGACATCCAAAGCCTCGGACGATGACCTGTGCTCGATTGTGGCGCTCCCAGATCGCGTTGGCGTCGTGTGGTCCGATCAGGTTCACGATGCGGTCTACTTCCGTTGGCGCCTGGACACCGCCCCACCGGATGAGTGGAGCCCCGCCGAAGTCGTCCAGCAGGGCGGCCTGAACGCTGATGACCACATCCATACGGCAGTGACGGAGGGAGGCATACTATACGTCGCGACGAAGAACTCGTTGGACGCCGTCGGCCAAGCGCAACTGGTGTTGCGCATCCGGGACACTCAGGGCAGGTGGACCAACATTCCCTATGCGCAGCGGACTGAGAAGTATCATCCCAGCCGTCCGATTGCGCTGCTCTTAGCAGACCCGGCCCGTCTCTTCCTGCTGCACACCCTGTATCGCCTCGATCACCCGATTCCGCGGCAGAGCACCATCGTGTGGCAGACAACCGGGCTCAGCCGCCTGGAATTGGCGCCCGTCGCGACACCGCTGCTGGATGCGGGCACGCAGTTGAATGACGTCACCGGAAGCAAGGCGCCCTTGCCGCCGGGCCAGACGTGGATTGTGCTTGCATCGGACCAGGATGGCAACGTGTACGAAGGGAAGCTCAACTGATTCCTCAAGTGAAGTTGACGAACCGCGGTGCCGAAGAACCGCTTGTTGGCGCGCGCGGCTCGGTTGGTAATGTTTTGCCAATTACTTGCGGGCTTTCCACCCAACGGCTAGTCCGATCAAACCCGCCACAATCCCCAGACCCGGCTCCAGAATACTGGTGTCCACCGACTGTAGGCTGACGTTGTCCAACCCGGTGGTCTCCACCACGCCGTTGGTGAACTCCGACGTGATCCAGAAATCGGTGACATTGGCAAACGCAGTCTGATGCAGGCTGTTACGGAAGCCACGAAATCCGGACTCCGAACATCGATCACTTCGCAAGCCAGGGCTTGCGGCTGACGCAGTGCTATTCTGCCTCGCCGGCGCTGGTACTGAATTCCTGGAATCCGGTGTCCGTTCTGTTGTCACCTGGTGCATCGGCGTAGCCGAGGTCGTCACAGAGCACAAATACGAAGTTCGGCCGCCGGTGACCGGGCTGTGCGCGCAACACCGCCGGCGCCACCGCGCCCACCCCCGCGCGAATCCACTGCCGCCTCGTGCCTACAGGTCTCATCGCAACGATTATGGCACTGGCCATTCCGTCGATGCCTCCACCCGCAAGGCGCCTTCGCCGATCAACTCCGCCGGCACACTCAACTCAAGCGGTGACGCCGTCAACTGTGGACGCCAGGGTAGGCTGGCCAGCCTGGTGTCGCCGGCATAGACGTTATACGCACGGATCGGATCCACCCCTGCAAACGCATTCGTCCAGCGAATCACGGCTCGTTCGCCGTCACGCTCCACCACCGGCGCGGGCGGTTGGATCAGCCCATTCTGCCGCTCCTGGAAGTAGTTGGTCCTTGCTCCGTGCTGCTGCCGTACGTCATCTTCAATCCGGCTATGCTCGGCCGCGGAAGTCGCGTCCATCTGCGACGCCGCGAGGTTGGCCAGCAACTGATCCTGCTCCGGACGCTCGCGGTCAATCGCGCCGACGCCGGCAATCACCACCGACACGCCGGGCACCGATAGCGGATAGCGGATGAGATCCTCGCTCGCAACACCGCCCGGCACGCCCACTGTGCGGATGAGCTCGGAGGTGTTGGACGGCTGCCGCTGCAACCCGGTGTAAATGCCGCCCGCGGAAAACACCTTCATCGCGATGATGCCCATCCCCTTGGCGCGCGCCAGCGGGACCACGTTGAACTGGTGTGACGAATACTGCCGGTCGTTGGCATTCAACGCCACCAGCACCGTATCCAGAATGTCGGCGCGGTCACGCTGAATGGCGCTCATCAACACGCGTGAGCTGAGATGGCCCGTCACGCCGATGTGGCGGATGTAGTGGCGGCCTTCGGGGTTGAGCCCGGTGAAGTTGGTGCCATCGCGAAAGTCGAGCAAGCCCGCCAGCGCGCCGATGCGGTCCGGCATGCGCGAGCCGCGCTGATCGAACCCCTCCCAGATCTGGTCCACTTCCGTCATGTTGGTCATGTTGTGGATCTGGATGGCGTCGAGATAAGCGCCGTCGGGAATCCAGCCCTTGCCGTCCCCGAACATCACGGTCAGAGAGCGCATCAGGTCGCTCACGGCGGTGGACGCGTTCGGCCGCGACCGGTCGAGCGCGTACCGCTGCCCCGTTTTGGTGGCGTAGTACAGGCTCTGGCGCAGCACCGCATCATATTCCGCATGGCCGGGTGTCAGCCGCATGCGCCAGATCGCCTGCCCGTGGATGGACTGGCTTGGTCCGTAGGCATTGGCTGTGTCCAGGTAGTTGACGCCGCTTTCCACGGCCCGCACCACGATGTCCGCGACATCCACACCGGTGCCCGGATACTGCAGCGAAGCCTGTCCGCCAAGGCCGAACGGAACCACCCAACGGCCGGTCCTTCCCAACGTCCTTCTGGTGAGCGAAGCCTGCGCGGCCAGGGCGGGGCCCGCCTGAATCACCGTAGCCGAACCGAGTATCTGCAGAATCTGCCGTCGTGAGAGCATACAATCCTCCTACTTATCGGGAAATCGCTTCCGCACTGGGGTTTTCACAAACCCACGCAGGCCGAGACGCTCGGGGTTGAAGTTGCCATCATCGCTATAGATGGCCTCGCCGCGCTCGTTCACCCAGCGGTAGTTCCATTCATTCGATCCCACTTCCACCTCTTTGGTGTGCGGGTTGACATACTCTTCAGTGCGCATCAGGTTGTGGTGCATCTGGTTGTTGATCTCGGCATTCGTGCGGCGGCGATGCTCCACGATTTCGCGTTCCAGTTTCTGGATCTCATGCTGTGTCCGCAGGGCGATTTCATTGCGCTCCATCTGGCCGCGAATCTCGCCGCGCACCCATTGCGGATTGAGCCGCGTGGAATTGAGGATCACCGAGAGGATCCGCCCGGCCTTGTCCAAACCGCCGGCGGCCGTGCGGACGGAGAACGTGTCCTTGTTGGTCCACAGCCCGGCGCCGGCTGCCCCCCAATCCTGAATGGCGGTGTACAGTGCCTCCTCACAGGGCGCGCCGCCCTCCTGATACTCGACGACTATCAGCGCCGCGTCATATTGGAAAATCGGCGGAAGGCCCATCTGCCGGACCACTTGCTGATAGCCCGCCGCCACCTTCGGCAACGGATAACTCCCTTTGATGCGGACGTTGGCCGGGCGCGTATGCGACCGCGGGAACACCACCTGTTGCAGGTAGCCAATGGCGTTGAGCTAGGGCCACACGATGGCCCCGTTGTAATTGCCGCCCTGCCGGAAGGCCATCGCCGCCGGCTGCCCGCGCATATCCACCCAATTGGTTTCCGGGTACCAGCGCAGCACGGTGCGGCCGTCAGGACTGGTGATGGTGAAATCGACCTTCGCCGCGATGGAGTTCAGCGGGCCCCCCGCCGTTAACGGGTTCACGCGCACAATCCCACCCGAAGTCTTCCATCCTTCAGGCAGCAGTATCGTGAACGCTTGCTCCCGGGGTTCCGCTACTCGCACAAACCGGACAGCGTCTGGTTGTGCAAACAAAGTCGCGGCATAGAGAAAAAACCACACTCTCATACCACCCTCCTGGCTTTATAATCGGCTTGTGTCGACGCCCCTCCTGATTGCCATGATCCTTGGGGGCATTCTGCTATGGGGCTTTCTGTTGTGGCTCCTGCTGCGAAGCGTGTTCGCATGGCTGAGCGGATGGCCGATACTTGCGCGCCACTATGCTGCCCCGTCTCCCCTACCGCCCTGGGACTGGCGCGGCCAAACCGTGAAAGTGGGTCGCGTCCGCTACCGCCGCTGCATGCGGATCGCGGCGCGCGCTGACGGGCTGTATCTGGCCGAAGCGGGATTACTGCGCCACCCTCCGCTGCGGGTCCCCTGGGCTGCGCTTTCGCATCCGACGCCCTGCACCGTGTATGGCCGGCAGTACGTGAGGCTGACAGTAGGATCACCCCCAATTGGAACAATCGAGTTCGCGGCGGCCTTGTATCCGTCGCTCGCTACAAAAATACCTTCGGCAGATACTCCAGCTCCGCGCTGAACGGCGCTGCCTTGCCGCCGGCTACTTCGTACATCCGCTCGTGGCTCGCAATCGCCGCCGCAGCCATCTCCGGATACACGCGGTTGCAGATGTCGAGGAAGCCAATGTTGTAATTCTCTCCGTCAAACCGCCCCAACGCCGATTGGTCATACAGCGTGAACCAGTGCACGCCCACGCAATACGGATTGGCGGCCGCGTCTTCCAGGTAGGCGCGGTAGGCCTTGGCGCGCTCAGCCTGATTGCGCAGCCTGCCGATACCACTCGCGGGCAGTCCAACGTCCAATGCTCCGAAATGCCACTCGCCTACCAGCACCGGCTTCCCCACCATGCGTTCAATCCTCTGGGCGCGCTCGCGGGGCAGTCTGTCCATGTAACAGTTGAGGCTGAACACGTCAAAGGTCTTCATGCCCTCGACGGCCCATTCCGGCGGGACGCCCGCCCAGCGCATGCCAAGGTTGAGGTGGTTGGGATCGGCTCGCTTGCAGGCTTGCGACAGCACCGTGAAGTACCGCTGCACCATCGACACGCTGAACTCACGCAAGTCCGCAATCGCCGGTTGCGAGAGAGCACCTTTCCATTTGCCGCTCTCCAGTTGAGCGAACGTCGCCTCGCGCTTCCACGCCGTGGACAGGGCGGCATCAGTAGCGTATTTGGCTTTGAGCTTGCGCGCCAGTTCCTTTCGCGAATAGCAGGTGTCCGAGGTGAACAACATGCCCGCGGCCGGAACCTCGCTTGAGAATCCCCACGTCGGCTCGTTCATCAGGAAGTAGCCGATGAGCGCCGGGTCCTTAACAGTGGACTGCAGTTGCGATGCGTAGGCCGCGGCGTCCTGCTCGAATCCGGGATGGAACACATCGGGGAAATCGCGATAAATGAACGGCGAGCGCTCGCCGCGAAAGCTCAATGGGCGGACATAGGGAAAGCGTTCGGCGGCGGCGTATTCGTAGTCCGACCAGTTGCCCACCGTGTTGAACCGCATGCGCCGCATCTCGGCGAGGGCGATCCGCGCCCAGCGCTCTTTCCATCCGTCCCTGCCGAGCGCGCGAATCATGTTGGCCGCGAGATAGCTCACTGATTTCCCACCCTGTCTGTTGCCCCCGCCCAGGGCATCCACGTACTCCCCATCGGCGGGAGGCATCCAGGCCAGGGCAGGTTCGATGCCATCCACTCGCGCCACGCAATCCACGCGTACGCAGTCCACCCCGGCGGACCAGAACGCGAACCCTTGCGGATCCACCAGCCACCAGCGTGTCCCATCGTGATGCGTTCCGAAATAGCCGGTACCCTTGTGGATGCGTTTCCCGGCGTCACCACCCCATGCGGAGAACTCATCCGGCCAGCAGGCCTTGGGAACCTCCGCCAATTGGGTGCGAATGCGCGTCTTCAACTCGTCAGCCGATTGCGTCTTGCCGGACCAGGCGCGGTGCGCGCTTTGTCCCAACTCGTCCAACAGAGCGCCCTTCGGAAGGATGGGCTTTTCCAGTTTCGGCACCTCATCGACAGTCGCCAGCAGTGGTGTCATTGTCCAGCGGACATCTTCGGGGCCTTTTCGGCGAATCACGAACCGGATACGATCAACCTTGTCGAGATCGACGCGGTCGCCACCACACGTCGGCTTGAGGAAAGCGCCCTCCCGTTCCACCATCCATTTGTTCTGATCCACCAGCGCCAGCGACATCCGCATCCGCAGCGAGCATTGATTCAACGCCCCGAAGCCGAACCGGAACACGGGACCCTTGTCGCCTTCCTGAAGATTGACGGAGAACGAGGAGAGCGTGTCGCCGTCCAGCAGGAGTTCCGTGGTGAGGTAGCGGGCCTTGGCCAGGCTCCCCGGCGGAATGCGGAACACCAATCCTTCGCCTTCTTTGGAGGCGCTGTACCAGACGCCGCCCGGTAACAGCGGCGGCCCATCGATCCTGCGCGCGCCGGCTGTCAGTTCCGGTTGCGGCAGCTTCGTCAATGGTAGTTCGGCGGCCGCGCAGGCAGCCGCGGTAGTGAACGCAAACTCACGCCGTCGCATTTGTAACTCCTTACCACCGTAACTTCAAATCCGCCGATAACCGCTCCGTACTGCTCATCATCTCCGCCCAAGTAACAGTCTTCTGCTGGTACGCCGCCATTCTCCCGAGAATGGCCGTCAAATTACTCTCCACCGCCGTTTCCGTATTATTCACCGGCTTACCATCCCGCACGCTCTGGATAAACGCCTTGGCATTATTAATGGCCCCTGACCGGAAGGTGTCGTCCTTCTCCGCGCCAACCCAGGCATTGGGGCCGGTGATCTTCACCAGTCCGCCGTAGTGCGAATCGACCGCGCCGTCAATGCCAAAACAGCGGATACACATATCCGGGAACGTCCGTGTAAGCTGGTGCGAGGCGAAACTAACATGCACATCGCCGGGATACCAGAAACTGATGACGAAATGATCATAAGCATCCCCGGCATCGAACTTAGTTCCCTTCCAATTCGTGCGCCCGCCGGTGCCGTGCGCCTTGTCCGGATGGCTGTTCAGATACCAGTTGGCGACATCGATGACATGGATATTCTGCTCGACAATAATATCGCCACCAAGCGCCCGGTCCATGTAGAAGTTGAGGACCCTTCCCTGCCCCGGATCCATGCCCGGTTTGCGTTTGTCCGCCGCCGGCCGGCCCGCGAAATAGAAGACTTGTCCCATGGCTGGCTTTCCGATGTCGCCTCGCTGCACCCGTTGTGCGCACTCCTGAAACACCGGCTGGGCACGTGTCTGAAAGTCCACCAGAAAACTCAGGTTCTTCTGCTTCGCCTTTGCGCCGCTGGCGAGAATGCCCTTGCAGCCTGGAACGTCCACCGCCACCGGCTTCGCCAGAAATACATGCTTTCCCGCGGCCACCGCAGCCTCGGCATGCTCGGG
Organism: Acidobacteriota bacterium; assembly: GCA_016213775.1. Taxonomy (GTDB): domain Bacteria; phylum Acidobacteriota; class Terriglobia; order Bryobacterales; family Bryobacteraceae; genus CADEFT01. Next base: position 26,460 of record JACQZR010000147.1, on the reverse strand, counting down.
GTGGAATAACGGAGGAGTTTCGATGATCACGGCATCGAGCTTTGAGGCCGCGAGTTCCTTGTAGGCGTCTGGTCCGTAGTAGGCCCTGGAAGCACCCACCTTCAGCTTTTCGCGCGTTGTGTCGAGGTGGGCCTTTTGAACGTCGGCCAGCGCGACGAAGCGGGCCCCGGTGAACTCCACAAAGAAGGGCGAGATCCAGTTGCCTCTTCCGCCGCAGCCGATGAGTCCAACCTCAACGGTCGAGTTGGCGGCTGAGCCAAAAACGGTCTCCGGTTTGAGAATCAGCAGGCCCGCGGCGGCAGAGCCAAGGAATGCACGGCGTTCGTTGGTTGGTTCCATAGGTTTCCCTGGAAACCAAGCACGCCGACCACCAAACCTCCGTCAGGCCGTCTCGAAACGCCGCCCCGCCAGCAGTCCGCCATCCACCACGCACACCGCCCCGGTCACAAACGCCGATTCCTCCGATGCGAGAAACAGCGCGTATTGCGCCACTTCCTCCGGCTTCCCTATCCGCCCCAGCGGATACATGTCGAGGAGCTTGCGGTAGCCTTCCGGGAACTGCTGCCAGTAGCTCATGCACGTCTCGGTCTCGATAGTGCCGGGGCAAATCATGTTGGAGCGGATCTTCCTGCTTCCGTACTCGGCGGCGACGAGACGCATCATCGAGATGAGCCCGCCCTTGGCCGCCGTGTAGGCGGTCTCACCAACACCAAGCAGCGCGTTCACGCTCGACATCGTCACGATGCTGCCTCCGCCGCGTTTCTCCATCAGCGGGATCGCCCGCCGCGTGCACAGGAACGGGCCTTTCAGGCACACCGCGATCGTGTGATCAAAGACGGCCTCGTCTTCCTCGACGATGGTGGTATCGCCGGTGAGGCTGATGGCATTGTTCACCAGCACGTCCAGACCGCCGTAACGCTCCACCGTGGCCGCGAACAGGGCGTCGACGTCACTGCTTCGCGACACGTCAGCCTTCACGAAAAGCGCGTCCGGGAGGGCCGCGGCAACTGCGGTCCCGCGGCGCTCGTCAACATCGGCTACCACCACGCGCGCGCCTTCGCGGGCAAACAGCGCCGCCATCGCCGCGCCAATCCCATTCGCCGCGCCCGTGATGACGCACACTTTGTTTTCCAACCTTCGCATCTTTTCATCTCAACACATCTGAGAGGAATCACTCGCTGGCGGCACTATCTCCATAGAATGAGCGCGCCCATTGACCGATCGTTCAAATTGCTGGCCGAGGACGAGGAACTCTCGCTACTGCGAGTGGTGGCCAACCTGCCCATTCCTCCCGGCTGTGATCGAACGCCTCGACCGTGAATTGAACATTCCCACCCTGCGAGTCGACCAGCTCTACCGCATGAGCCACAGCGGCGCTGAAACAGCGATTCACTTCGAATCGTTTGCCCAATACGATTCTGACTGGCGGCGGCGTCCGCCGGTGACCTGCAGCTTGGACTGCGAGTGCGGACGGAGGGACGCGCGGAGGTGTCCGGCATCGAGCGCTGAACCATCCGTTCCTTACACACCTCAACACTCGACGAAGTGTTCGGCTAGCGTCCCGCCGCCCACTGCACCGCATTCCGCACCAGTTGCTGGAAGGATGGATGCCGGTGCGCCGCCGAGCCGTGCCCTAATTGAATGACAACCACTCGCGACCGGGTGTACGGGCTGATCCACGCCACCGGACCGTCGCTCGTTGGATGCTCCGTCCGCAGCAGAACCTTGAGATCCGGAGCAAACCACATCTTCTTGTAGGTCTCGTCTTCGATGGTCATCGCCGGGACGCCGCGCAGCACCGGATGCGACCCAACCGGTTTGACCTCAAGCTGCACGTCATGCAAATAAGTGGAAGCCGGCATCCCGTTCTCAGCCTTCAGAAGATAGCGCGCCCCCATCACTTCTTTCCACCACCATTCCCAATCCTGAAAACCCGCCAACGCGTGATGCAGGATCACCGCGCCTTTGCCTGCCTCCAGAAAGTTCCGTAGATTCGTCTTCTGCGCGTCGGGGAGTTCCTGAATCATGTCGTAGGTGACCAGCACATCACAGTTCTTGCGAATGTCGCCCCGATAGGCGATAGGGTGCGGATTGACGCGTACCTGCCAGCCGGTAGCCTTGTCGAAAACGGTGTAAAAGCTGGGTTCGTGATCATGGCCACCGGTCACGACGGTGACGCGAACCGGCTTGGCTACCGCGCTTTCAGCGGGCTTTACTTGCGCCGCCCACAGTGCCGCGCGCTGCATCAGCGCCACGAACCCCGGGGAAGTCATCGCGGCGGTGTCGTGACCAAGCGCGGTGTAGAACACGCGTCCCTGCCCGAACGGTACCGTCCAGGCGATCGGCTCATCCTTGCCCGTCCCGCGGCGCTCTGGCGCATCAAACGCAGTGGCCAGCAACTGCACTCCGGGCTGCATGCGGAAGTTGTGATACAGCTCATCGGAGATGGCAAATGCGTCGCCACCGGTGAGCGGATGGTCGCGATTGGCCCACTTCACCTGAAACAGATGGCGGTCTCCGTGTCCGGTCTTAGGGTCCGTACCAGCCCACTTCGCGCCGATCATCCGCGCATAGGCGGGCCACGGCGGTTCATGCACGCCGGTGTGGACGTGGTTGTCGCCCAGAATATCCATGTCGCCAAATGCATAGGCTGCGGCATGATAGGCAACGAGGCCTTTCCCGGAACGAACGAACTCCTCCACGGCGCGCTCGGCCACTTCGCCCCAACGCGGGCCGTTGTAGTCGGAGAGGATCGCGTCAAAGGGCACCAGCGTTGCCGCAGTCAGTCCGCCGGGCTCCTCAGTGACGCGCACATCGAACCGCCCTGTGGCTTCGATGATCTGTCTCAAGCGCGGCGTGGTCGATCGCCAGTCATGATTGTTGCGGCCCGAGAGAATCAACAGCCGGGCCTTGCCGGGCTTGAAAAACGGCGACGGGTCAGCCGCTGCGGCACTCGCCGCGATGATGGCCCCGAGCGCAATCACATTCCAGTTCATACGTCCCATTCCGCCTTCCAAGTTACCCGATTCTTCTGCTGATACGCCAGATTACCGATGTGGCACGCCATCGCCGAATAATGCCCTTCGACGGCATCGGCGTTGGGCTGTTTGCGCGACCGCACGCACTCGATCCAGTTGGCCATGTGCGCCACTTCGGGGCTCGATCCGGCGGTGATCTCCGGCGCCTTGCGATCAGCCGGCAGGAAACGGTAGCCATAACGGAAAATATTCAGCCGCCCGCCGTCGCCCATGAAGACGATGTCGGCCGATTCCTTGGGATGCATATCGGTGATGGTCGCCTCAAAGGTGACGTTCAATCCGCCGGGATAATCGAGGATGAAGTTGATATTGTCCGGCGTGTCGCGTCCATCCGGGAAACGGTAAATGCCTCCCAGCGCCACCGCCGAGAGTGGACGCCTGTTGCCGAGAAACCAGTGGACCACATCCACCATGTGGACGAACAAGCCGCCCGTCTGTCCGCCGGTAGCGAAATCCCAATAGGCAAAACGGTTGAAGTAACGCTTGGGGTCCCACGGGATCTTCGGCAGCCAGCCGAGCACAGCGTGCCAATCGAGTCCATCGGGCTTGTGTTCCATCCCCTGCGGCACCGGGGTAAGATAGCCTCCGTTGGCGTTCCACAGCGTGCGGACCATGTTCACTTTTCCGATAAGCCCGGTGTCGAAGAAGCGCTTCTTGGCTTCGATGAAATGGGCGAGGCTGCGTTGCTGCACGCCCACCTGCACGATGCGCCCGGTCTGGCGTACGGCCTTCACGACATCGTGGCCCTGCATCGGCTGCGAAGTCATCGGCTTCTCCACAAACACGTCCTTGCCCGCATTGCAGGCATCCACCGTCATGCGGGAATGCCAGTGATCGAGCGTGGCCACGATAACCGCGTCGATGTCCTTGCGGTCCAGCAGCGAGCGGTAATCGGCGAACTTCTCCACCGGCTGACCGATCAGATCAGCCCCTTGCGCACGCCGCCGGTCCCATGCGTCGCTGAGGGCCACCCACTCGACGCCGCCAGCCTGTTTAGCCATCCGAATGAGGTGCTGGCCGCGCCCGCCGGTGCCGATGATTCCGAGACGGACACGTTCATTGGCACCCCAAACCCGTGCAGCCGATTGCGCTGTGGCGGCTGCCGCAAGAAACGTTCGACGAGAAGTGGAAACTGGCATGCACCGGTTGAGAGCAATTCGCTGGCCGTGACACAGCCCCACGGACGGCGCGCCGTTTTGAGCGATTTGGCACAATCGTCCGGTCGGAGTTTGCGCAACCTCGCGCTATTGGCGCGCCTACCGCAAATATCATCCATGCTCTCCGCCTACCGGCTCAGTTCCGTGGCGGTCTTCTCCACCGCACGCATGACCCGGAGCAGATTGCCCCCGTAGACCTTCTCGATGTCCGTTGCAGTGAGACCACTCTCCAACAGTGCCCGCGTCAGATTCGGGAACTTCGATACATCGTCCAGCCCTTCCGGAGTGCACGGGACTCCGTCGAAATCACTGCCGATGCCGGCGTGATCGACACCGGCGATCTTGATGACGTGGCGGATGTGCGACACCACGTCGGACAGTTTGGCGCGCGTTGTCCGTGCCCCCGGCTTCACCTTCGGATTCGACCATGACGAGCTGTCCGCGGACGCCTGTGAAAGGAACTCACAGCCGAAGTTGATCTGAATGACGCCGCCGTTTCTCGCGAGCGCCCTGATCATGTCGTCGGTCATGTTGCGCGGGATATTGGAGAGCGCGCGGCAGGACGAGTGCGACGCAAACACCGGAGCTTTGGTGCTCTGCAGGACGTCATAGAAAGTCCGGTCGGCGACGTGCGAAATGTCCACCATCATGCCGAGGCGGTTCATCCCGGCAACCACGTCGCGCCCGAGTCTGGTGAGGCCGTTGTGCCTGGGCACATCGCCGGAAGAATCGGCCCAGTTGTTATTGTTCGAATGGGTGAGCGTCATGTAGCGGACCCCGAGGTCGCGATAGGTTCGCAGCAGACGGAGGCTGTCTTCGATAGCGTGGCCGCCTTCGATGCCGAGCAGCGCGGCGATCCTGCCGGCCTTGCGCGCCGCAACGATCTCATCGGCAGTTGTGGCGAGTTGAAAGTCCTTTGGATGGCGCGCAATGATGTCGGTCCGTACCGTGTCGATCATCTCCAGCGTGCGGTGCGCGGCGTGGTTGCCTTCCACCGATTTGGCGGCGACGTAGACCGCAAAGAACACCGCGCCCACGTTACCCTGCCGCAGTTTGGGAACATCGGTGTGGCGCTTGGGCTGCGGCTGGGCGATGTTCATTCCTTCAACCGTGAAACTGGTGACGTCGTTGTGCGTGTCGATCAGTAACAGCGAGCGGTGAATGCGCATCACGTCGACATCCGAATAACGAATCGCCTGCGCGTGCAGGGCCGCGCTGAAGAACAAGCAGAACAGAAGCCGCATGTGGGGAGCGTAGCATGCGATAGACTGTCAACGTGAAACGCCTACTGCTCGCCCTGACACCGCTGCTCGCCCTGGCTGGTGAGAGCTTTGGACCCTTCAACGTGCAGAGAGTCATCGTGCTACGTCTGGATCGCGGCGATCTGCTGCTCGAATCCATTCAAGATGCCATCAAAAAGCACGACATCCGGGACGGAGCCGTGATGACCGCGGCCGGATCTCTCCAGGAGTGCACCTGGCACGGTGTGAAGTCGCTGGCCGACAAACCGGAGGACTTGTTCACGACGAAGAAGGGTCCAATGGAGATCCTGAACGTGAACGGCCTGATCGCGGCGAGGGAACCGCATCTGCACATGACGCTGTCGTCGCCCGAAGGGGCGGCCTTTGGAGGCCACCTGGAGAACGGCTGTAAGGTGCTCTACCGGGCCGAGATCACGATCTCGATATTCAGTCCTTCGCGGCTGGCGCGGAAGCCCAATAAAGACGGAGTCCCGATGTTGACGAAGCGCTACTAGGCGTACTCCATCACGGGTCTGGCGGCTTAGCCCCCACGGCTTCCACGCCGGTCTAGGCAGCGCTCGACCGCTGTCCCGCTAGTCCGATCGCCTCCACAAGAGCGGCGATGGCGCGGCGCTCCAACGGAAGCGCATGCTGGAGTCTCTTGACCTGCTCCCGAAACGCTTCGCCAGTCCACAGACCGGTGAGTACCTGCCCGTCGTCCGTCAGAACATGCATCGAGATTGCGTCATACAGGTCGGCCGCTTTCTCCAAGACTCCGGCGACCACGGCTGGGAATACGCCGGCGACATCTCGGAGGTAGCTCGCGGCGCAGGCCCTGTGGTGTGCCAGACAAACATAGATCCAAGCGTTTCCTAGAATGGCGTCCCTGGAAGCCTTGCCGTTCACCGCATCGTAGTTCTCCAGGCGGGCGATGTACTCGTCCCAGGCGTCGTGGCCAACGAAGTAGCCTCCAGCCCGCCGTGCGCCGGCCATCCGAATTGCTTGCTGAAACGCGGCCATGGCCAGAGCACCACGTTCAGGCCGTTCCTCCCTTCTGGCCGTGAATATCGCCACTCCCCAGCCCAAGGTAGTCTCTATGGCTATCGTCTTGCCATCGTCCCGCTCAGGGTGAAAGCAAAGCCACTCCTCGCCGCCCTTCTGATATCCGACGATGATTCCGTCTTCCTCTCGTCCATACTGCACGGGGACGCCACGGTCGATGCTATCGACAATCGCTCGACGGATCTCGCCGGTACTTTCTTCTTCCCCTTCGGGTTTCCCTCCGCAGACGAGTACTTTCCAAGGCAGCGACTCGGTAGAGCGAGCCACACATTGATAGCCGCAGAACGCATTCGGCGAACTGGGGCAGAAGCCTTCTTTACTGAGTTGCATCCGAAAAGCGAGCGCGGATACGCCGACCAAGTGCTCATACGAGACGGCCTCGCCTAGCGCTTCCATCACGGCTGCCTGCGCCGCGTGTATCGAGCTCCGCCGATTCCGCCACGACCAGCCGGTCACCCCCTCAAGCCAGGCCCGGCCCCCGTCGCGATGCAGCGTGATCATGATTCCTCTGCCCCGATTCTACACCCGCCTTTCGCGGCGCGCGGGAGAACGAGGACCCCTCCACTCTCTTTCTTCCACGACCGGTGGGCAATACATCCCATGTGGCGCGACCGCATGTCCCGGTAAATCCGGACTCCGCAGAATACCCTTCATCTCCCCTGGCGCGCCAGAGCCGCCCCGACTCAACAACCCGCAAGATGCTGAAGCTGTGCGGACAGCCCTCGGATCGCCGGCGGCGGGCAGGCCACCAGAGTTCGAAACGTCTCCACGATGGGGAGCCACGACCCGCACGTCATGTTAACCGGCAAGCGCGCACGGGGGTCCATTTGTACTTGCGTTCGCGGGTCTCTAGCTAAGCTAGGCTTCTTCGTCCTCGGGGTCGTAGCTGAGGAAGACGGGCTCGAGGCCGTGCATCACCAGGCGGGTGTCGAGAGCGGTTTCCACCACCTCGCCTTCCGCTTCGGAGAGGCCGCCGGCAATGTCTTCAATCTTGCGCATCAGTTGCGGCATATCGCCGCGCTTGAGCTTGCCGACAGGCACGCAGAGGGCGTAGCTGAAGAGGGCGTCGAGGCGGAACTCCTCGTCCTCGAACATCGTCTGGAGGGTCTTGGCTTCCGAGCCGGCCTGCGCGAAGCCGACACCCTTGATGGCCTGGCGGCGGATATCGAAATCGGCGTCGCTCAGATGCCGTTTGAAGATATCGACATAAGCGGTGTCCATGCTGCGCCACATCGCTTCAATGGCGCGGGCCATGGTGCCAGGGTTCGCGTAGAACTCGTCGATGTAACCTCTGAGTTCCGGATTCGACTTAGCGGCGGGAGCAAGTCCGAGCAGCGCGCCGCAGCGCTCCGGCGGCGGCAGCTTTCTATCACGCAGCTTACTCACCAGCAACTCACTTACTTCGACTTCATCAGCCACGCCCGACAGTGCGGTGCAGGAGACGGCGCGGACACCGACATTCGGGTCGCCCTTGGCCAGTTCCACGAGCACCGGGATCACTTCCCCGGGCAGTTCACGGTCGATGAAGGAGGTAGCGGCATCGGCGCGTAATTCGGCCGATGGGCACTTCAGAAACTCGATACGTTCCTCGATCGTGAGGACATCGAACACAGGCTCGAGGTGTTCCGGGTACAGGTCCCAGAGGCTGATCGGCTCGGGGATTTCCAGAGACTCCGGAGCATCCAGGGAGGCCAAAGCTTCGTCTGCTTCCTTGCCGAGGCTGGTGGCGAGGGCCGCGTCGGTGATGGCCTGTTGTTTGAGCCTCTCGAGCATTGGCTTGGCTCCCGGATCGCCATGGACGCCCATCAGGAAAGCGGCGTCGCCGGGGTCATGAGAGGCGCGGCGCTCCAGCACTTTGAGGATACGCGCATCCCGATTGCGGAACGAGGCGAGGACAAACGCCAGATCGCCGCCAATCTCGGGACCTAAGTCAGCGTATAACTTGAGTAACTCGGGAATGGCGGAATCGCCCGCGCGCTGGAGCGAGTGGAGCATATCCTCAGATGGCTCCACCGGATCGCGGCGGAGAAACTCAATCAACAGCGGCAGCGATTTCGGCGAACCGATGTACTGCAGGATGGTTATCAGGTCATCATCGAGGTTAATTCGGTCATCGAGACGGTCTTCGAGACCGAACCGGACAATGTCCTCGACAGCGGCCTCACCACGGTCCACGATGGCATGCAAGAGGCGTTGGTCGATGCCGATGAGACCGTTGGCCGCGGCGGCCAGCAGGTCGTAGACCGGGGTAGTGGCGTATTGGGGTGCGGTAATAATCACTTTAGTAGGTGGCGCGTCCGCCGCTGGCATCATAGGTCTGGCCAGTAACAAAGGAACAGTCGGGGCTGGAAAGAAAATGGACCACGGCGGCGATCTCCTCAGTGGAGCCGGTGCGCCCCATGGGGATTTTCGCGGTCATGTAACTCACCTGCTCTTCAGTGAGCTGTTCGAGGATCTTGGTCCGGACGACGGCCGGAGCAACGGCATTGACACAGACACCCTCTTTAGCCACTTCCTTGGCAACCGACTTCGTAAGTCCGATAACGCCGGCCTTGGTGGCGGAGTAACCGGTCATATTGGGATTACCTTCTTTTCCGGCAATCGAAGCAATATTGACAATGCGCCCATACTTGCGCTGCAACATATGGGGAACCACAGCGCGGCAGCAGTAGAAGACTCCGCTGAGGTTAATGGCGATACAACGCGCCCAGTCTTCATCAGTCTGCTGCTGGATAGGAGCGGCCTTCCCGCCGATGCCGGCGTTATTGACCCAGATGTCGATACGGCCGTGTTGCGCAATGACGGCGGCGACGGCCTTTTCGACGGAAGCGCTGGAAGTAACGTCGATTTCCAGCGGAAAATGCGGTTTCATCATCGCATCGGCGGCCAGGGTAGCCGCCGCGTAATCGATGTCTGCGAAGGCCACAGTAGCCCCGGACCGCGCCAGGCGCCGGGCGGTAGCTTCGCCGATACCGGTGGCCGCGCCAGTGACGACGGCCACCTGTCCGGACAAATCAAAGTAAGCCATGACGCGCCTACTCTTCTTTCTCCACGTTTACAGTAATGTCGGCGGTGACATCGCGGTGCAGTTTAACGGGCACCTGATAAGCGCCGATTTGCTTGATCGGTTCAGCAAGCTGGATCTTCTTACGCTCAATGGTATAGCCCTGTTTGGCAAGACCATCGGCGATATCCTGGGCCGTGACGGAGCCGAACAACTGATCCTGCTCGCCGGCTTTCTGACGGATGGTAACTGTAATACCGCTCATCATCTTGGCCAGATCGGCAGCTTCGGAGGAGAGCTTGGCTTCCTTTCGCAGGTGGGCCTGGCGCTCCTGTTCGATGATCTTCTTATTCGATTCGGTGGCCGCCACCGCCAGTTTCTTCGGCAGCAGGTAATTGCGCGCGTAGCCGGCGGCGACTTTGACAACATCGCCGCGGGTTCCGAGCTTTTCGACGTCTTCGCGAAGAATGACTTCCATGAGCGGTTACCTCCCCTCAAGCGGCCCGGCAAAGGGCAGGAGCGCAATGTTGCGGGCCTGTTTGATGGCCTCGCTCAAGCGGCGCTGATGGGGTGCGCACACGCCGGAGATACGGCGGGGCGTAATCTTCCCGCGCTCGCTGATGAACGCGCCGAGCAGCCGGACGTCCTTATAATTGATATCATCGATCTTATCGACGCAAAACCGGCACAGCTTCTTGCGCCGGAAATATTGTTTCTTGCCACCGCCGGCAAACGCTTTGTCGCCGCCCGTGGGCCTTTGCGAAGCACTAACTGGCCTTCCGCCTCGTTGTTCCGCCATATGAATTCCTTTCCTGGTTTATTAAATAGCCGAGTGACGAGTTACTCGGTTGGGGGCGGCATATCCGGCTCGGGGACAGGTGGAGCCGGGGCAGCAGGTGCGGGAGCCGCGGGCGCAGGCGCACCAGGCATCGCAGGAGCGGGTGCTCCCGGAGCCGGGGCGGCCGGCATAGCCTGCGGTGGCGGAGCTGGCGGACGTTTGGCGGCGCGTTTTTCGCGGATCTTTTTCCGTTTTTCCAGCCACTTGAGTTTTTCGTCGATCCGGACCGTGATGTACTTCATCACGTTGTCCGAAACGCGCAAGCGGCGTTCAATCTCCTTCACGGTTTCCGGTCCCGTGGAGAACTGAATCAGGATATAAAAGCCCTCGCTCGCCTTGGCGACGCGGTAGGCTAGACGGCGGAGACCCCATTTGTCGACTTTGTCGACGGTCCCGCCGGCGGAGGTGACGATGCCGCGGATGAGCTCAATGCTCGCCTCGACTTCCTCTTCCGTCACATCCGGTTTCAGGATGTAGAGCTCTTCGTAGATTCTCATGCTTCCTCTGTATTCTGACCTTGGGCGCGACGATTGTAGCTCGTCATGGCCTTTTCGACGCCCTCAGCGATAACGGCTTCCACCGCCTGACTGGCATAGTCAAGCAGGGATGCCAACTCTTCCCGAAGCGCCTTTTTCATGGGCGACAGCAGAAAGTCCGTACCACCGGAGAGCGGATGGCCTGGGTGCACGCCAACCCGCAACCGGGGAAACTCCTGAGACCCGAGACTTGCGCTTACCGACTTCATGCCGTTATGTCCGGCCGGCGAGCCCTTGAGCCGGATTCGAACCGAGCCCCAAGGCAAGTCCAGATCGTCATATACCACTAACACGCGGCTGACAGGCACCTCATGCTTAGCCATCAGTTGCCTCACCGAACCGCCACTCAGATTCATATAAGTCTGCGGCTTGGCAAGCAGGACCGGAGTTCCTTTGAGAGCGCCAACACCAGTCAGCGCCTGGGAATCCGGCCGCGAGATCCGGATGCCGTTTTGTTCGGCGATCCGGTCAAGAACCATAAAGCCCCTGTTATGCGGCGAGAGTTCGTACTCTGGCCCGGGATTGCCAAGACCAACGATGAGCCACCCCGCCGCTTCCATGGACAATAATTACAACAAAACTTACTTCTTCTTACCCTTCTCAGCGGCCGGGGCTTCCCCTTCCGCTTCCTTCTTACCCTTCTTGATAACTTCGGGTTCAGCGGTGGCGGCAGCGCCTTCCACCGGGGCCGCGGCTTCTTCCTTATGACCGACCACGTGGACCAGCACCTGTTCGCCGGCGGAAACCAGCGTTGTCCCTTCCTTTAGCGGGACATCGGCGGCGCGAACCGCCTGGCCGACCATTAATTCCCCGATTTGAATATCGAAATGCTCCGGAATATCGTCGGGGAGGCAGTTGACTTCGATTGCGCGGTTGACGACTTCCAGGTGACCACCCTGGATCTTCACGCCAGTGGGTTCGCCGTGGTAGTGAACGGCAACGAAAACGGAGATCCGCTTCGTGAGGTCGACGCGCTTGAGGTCGACGTGGAGGATGTGCTCCCTCACGGGATCCACCTGCCAATCGGCAACCATGACCGGCGTATTCTCGACGCCCTGTACATCGAGGTTAAAAATAGTGTTGACGCCGCTGGAACTGTTGAGGATTTTGCCGACTTCCTTGGGGCTGATGGAAACCGCAACGGGGTCCTTACCGGCGCCGTAAAGGACGGCCGGGCTAAGCTTCTGCACACGCAGACGGCGGGCTTCATTCTTGCCGCGCGTTTCGCGAGGCTGAGCGGCGAGGGTGATGTCCTTACGCATAAACTGAACTCCTGAAATCTAAAGAAAACTCGTTAAACGAACAGGGTGCTGACGCTCGTCTCTTCGTGAATCGACTCAATTGCCCTCGCCAGCAGCGGGGCGACCGACAACACCTTCAAACGTTCCGACCGCCTGGCCTCCTGGCGCAGCGGAATGGAATTAGTAAAAATGACTTCGCGAAGCCGGGAGGATTCAATCCGTTCCACGGCCGAGCCGGAAAGCACAGCATGAGTGGCGCAGGCGGAGACAGAAGCGGCGCCGCCCTGTTCGAGCAGAGCATGGGCCCCTTTCACCAGGGTGCCGGCCGTGTCGATCATGTCGTCCACCATCAAACAGTGCCGTCCTTCCACTTCGCCGATGATATGCATGACATCGGCGACATTCGCTTCCTCGCGGCGTTTGTCGATGATTGCCAGCGGAGCATTCAGCCGCTTGGCAAACGCGCGCGCACGTTCCACGCCACCAGCGTCCGGGCTGACAACGGTCAGGTCCGGGAGGCCAGCCTCGGTCCAATAGTCGATCATGACCGGCGTGGCGAACAGGTGGTCGACTGGAACGTCGAAAAATCCCTGAATGGGCGCGGCGTGCAGATCAAGAGCGAGGATGCGATTGGCGCCCGCGGTTTCCAGCAGGCTGGCAACCAGCTTTGCCGAAATCGGGACGCGGGGCTTATCCTTCCGATCCTGCCGCGCGTATCCATAATAGGGTAACACTGCGGTGATGCGGTCTGCTGAGGCGCGTTTGAGCGCGTCGATCATCAGCAGCAATTCCATGAGGTGGCGGTCCACCGGCGTGCAGGTAGGCTGAACGACAAAAACGTCGGCGCCCCGGACATTCTCCTGGATCTGGAGGTAGATCTCGCCATCCTGGAACGTGCGAACGCTGGCGGCTCCGAGTGCGGTGCCCAGTTCGGCGCAGATCTCCTCCGCCAAATCGGGGTTGGCGTTCCCGGTGAAGACCCTGAGTCGATCGAAGTTCATTTTGCGTACCGGCTTTGCGGCGGCCATTCTGATCCTTGCGTAACTCGAAACCTGCCGGCTCGCCCTCTTCCGGTTTAGCGCGGACAAGCACACCGGTCAGCGGGCCGGATTCTCAACTTCAGATCGATCCGCTGTGCGGGCGCTCATTTGGCCTGATGGAAGCGATGAAGCGGTATGCTTCAAACGAAAGCTGCCGGGAGTCCCCTTCCCTACGGTCGAGACAAAGGACTGGAATTATTATGTTACGAAATGATTGTGGCCAGGGTCAACCGCCTTCCACGTCACCTTAGCAGGTCTTCCGCTATACGAAGCTGTTGGCCGCGCGGGATGGGCGGGATCACAACCTCGCGCCGTTCCCCGCGCGGGTTTTCCGGCGTGAACACTTCCACGTATTGATTCAGCCCTTCGCCCCGCAGCACGCGCGCCTCCACCGTCATTTGTCCGTCCGGCCTGCGCACCAGTGAAAGCGGCACTCCGTGTTGTTCCAGACGCAGTTGGCGTGCCTTGCCCAGGAGCGACTTCGCCCGTGTCTCCATCAGGAACGGCGTGTCCGCATCGGGCATCAGCGGCGGGTGGTAGTCGGCCAGTGTGCCGTTGGCGCGGAACACGAGAATGCCGTGATTGTTGAGCGGCGTCGCCCCTGCGCCGCGCCCCTGTGTCAGTTGCACGCGCACCAGGGTTTGCGCCGGGCCGCTTGTATGCGTGATGCTTTGCAGCTTCAATCCGAAGTCCGGTCCGATGCCAAGCTTGTCCTGGCTGTACTCGATCAGCGACTCCAGGCTCTCATCCGCCAGCCACCATGGCCGCCACAGTGCAGGAATCGATGCTTCATGCGTCAGCCACTCGTGCTCCGATCCGGCGTCGAACAACTCTCGCCGCACAAACTCATTCACCAACACGTTGTGGTAGCGTCCGTCGAAAAACTCCTTGTCCACTTTGAGGTAGGCTTTGGCGACATCTTCCAGGGTCAACTGGTTTTCCGGCACGTAATCGGTGGAGCGCATCAGGAAGAAGCCCATGATTTGCCCGGCCTGCAGCAGCGCCTCCTCAGCCTTAAGCTGTCGCCTCAGCCCTTCATAGACCGTCAGGAAGAATTGGTAGGCCGCGCCGGTGAGCACTTGAGAGCGGTCGTGTACCTCCTCGTCGGTGTCAGAGACCTTCTTGTCGTGGAAGGCATCGCGGATGCCTGTCCCCTTGCCTACCAAGGCGGCGAATGCCTCGGTCATGCGGGTGAGGAAGTTCGACTGGTTCAAGTCCCCATTGGTTTCCGCCAGGAGCTTAACCACGCGATCCAGGTATCGCAACTGGGCCCACATGGCTGTTTGGTCCGCTAAGGACTCCGTCCACGGCCCGTATCCCAGGTTTCTGTAGCTTACGTCGATGTTCGGCTTCAGGACATGGTGCAGCGCGTGGCCGCACTCGTGCACAACCATCTCCCAGGAGGTGGCTGTCTCGAAGATCTTGACGTCCGTTTGGCCAGGGAACCGATACGGCACAACGCCAAAGAACAAGCTTCGAGCCGACGGGCTGTAGAATGCGTTGAAATCAATGAAAGCGTGAGGTTCGATGTCGAGGAGGCCATTCACGCCCCAGACGATCTCGCGCCCAGCCCATGATTCCGCCGCGTCTTTCGCAGCGTGGGCCGCATGGAAAGCTGTGGTCATCCCAAGGCGCAGGTCTTGCGGCAGCCAGACCTGCAACCCGTCTCTCAGGGTGGGCTTCCCCTCTGGGTCGCGCTCAATCTGGAGGAACGGGAAGCGCTTTTCGTTCGGGAACCGGAAATCTCCTTGCTCGTTCGCCAGCGGCAGCGCCGGCCATGGGTTCCAGGCGAACGGCGCGAACTCATTGGTCTTCGTGTCCCTCCTATAAACTTTCGACTCCTCCGATAACTGGACTTGGGCGCCCATGAGGATCCGTCGTCCGTCTTTACTCAGACCGAATCTTGCTGGATCCATCTGTTTCACTGTGGACTCCGAGACAAAAGGGTCGTCCTCGTACGAAGATATCCGGATCGGCGCGGAGTGCGCCCCATCGCCCTTACGTACGGGAATAGTCTGGGCCTGCCATACGGGCAGGCCCGCCGTCAGCGCCAGCGCAAGGACCGCGAATTTGTGCAGGATCAACCGCTTTGACATGGTGAATCTCGATCTCCCAAGAGGTTTGATTGAGCAATCAGGCCCGGCGCCTGTTCCTCACCCAGTACTGTCGGGAGATCGCAAAACATCACACGGTTTCTTTGACTTCGTCATCACTGGCTGGAAAGCTACGACCGTCAGGAGACTTTGCGCCCCCGCCATCCCTCGATGCGAATAGTGTTTGGAAGCGAGGGCTGCGGCAAGTACTGGCGCAGCCTGAAAATAGTCTCCAGAGTTTCCCGAAACAGGCGGTTCATCAGGACAACACCTACATGATCCGCTTTCTCCGCCATTTCCTGCATGTTTGCGCGGGCCAACGCCAAATCGGACACCAGATCTTCTTCAATATTGGTATAAGGACGTAAGCTGTCGGCGTAACGCCGCCGTAGCTGGTCGAGAGTCGAAATCTGCTTTCGCATGTTGGATTCTCCTACACTCACCCTAACCAGGCGCCCGTGGGCAGCACGCGAACTCGACGCGCAAGACATTCAAAAGGAACGAGAAATAAATCGCGTTTGGCTGTGACGCGGTTGGGGTGATACGTTGTAAGATTCGCATGAGCTACCCTCAACCGTTCTCACTCGAAGGCAAAACAGCCCTGATCAACGGTGCCAGCCGCGGCATCGGACTCGCCATCGCCCGTCAGATGGCCGCCGCCGGAGCCAAGACGATTCTGGCCGCGCGATCGATGACGCAATTGAACGCCGCAGCCAAGGACCTGCGTGATCAGGGCCACCAGGCCGAAGCCCTCAAACTGGATATGGCGGACGTGAAGACGATGACACAGGCGGCGGAGTCGCACCCTGACGTGGACATCCTGGTCAACGTGGCGGGCACCAACATACGCAAGCGCTTCACCGAATACACCCAGGAAGAGTACGATCTGCTACTGCAGACCAACCTGCACGGGGTCGTGAAGCTGACGCAGTTGATCGGCGCGCAGATGATCGAACGCAAACAGGGCGGCAAGATTGTTCATATAGGGAGCCTGATGTCAGTGCTGGGACTGCCGTATCTGACGGTGTACGCGATCACCAAGAGCGCGCTGGCGGGGTTCACACGTACCCTTGCCGCGGAGTGGGGGCGTCACAACATTCAAGTGAATTGCATTGCGCCGGGCTTCATCATCACGGACTTGAACCGCCGGATGTGGGAGCCCGAATACATGAAACAGTGGCTGAAGAACTCGCAGGCGAACCCGCGCACGGGAACGCCCGAAGACATCGCACCTGTGGCGGTGTTCCTGTCAAGCGCCGCTGCTGATTACATCACCGGCCAGGTGATCGCGGTGGATGGCGGCTACACGACCACCTCTGTCTGGCCGTTCGAGGTGTAAGCATGCGCTGGTTGGCGGGCTTGATTCTCGCGATCGTATTGGCCGTACCGCTGTTGCCGCAGCAGTCCGAGGACGACGTCGATTTCATCTGTCCGATGGACAAGGACGTTCGCACCAAAGGGCCCGGCAAGTGCCCGCGCTGCGGGATGAAGCTTGTGGCGGGCATTGCCGATTCGGCCGAATACCCGGTGCGGTTGAAGCTGTCCCCGCGCGTGGCGCAGCCCGGAAAGCCTGTTGGGATGACGTTCACGGTGGAGCATCCGAAGACGGCGGCAACGGTGAAGAACTTCGAAGTGGTGCACGAAAAGCTGTTCCATCTGTTTCTGATCAGCGAAGACCTCAGCTTCTTTGCGCATGAACATCCGGAGCCACAGTCATCCGGAGAGTTCACCTTCCGCACGGCGCTGCCAAAGCCGGGGGCTTATCGCATCGCGACAGACTTCTACCCCGCGGGCGGCACACCGCAGATGGTCGTGAGCACGCTATTCGTCGCCGGCAAGGCGGGCGTCAAAGCACCGCTGAAAGCGGACGTGCACCCACAGCAGGCCGCGAACATTCGTGTTTCGATGACCTCCGAGCCGCCACAACCGCTGGCGGGTTTCAAGACGCTGTTGTTCTTCACCCTCGAATCGACCACGGGCGCGCCCTTGAAGCTCGAACAATACCTCGGCGCGTGGGGACACATGCTGGCGGGTAGTGAAGACCTGATCGATCTCGTGCACACTCACCCGTTCATCGCCGATGGAGGACCCAAGGTGCAGTTCAACATGATCTTCCCGCGCGAGGGTATCTATCGCGTCTGGGTGCAATTTCAGAACAACGGCGTCGTAAATACGTCGGCGTTCAACGTTCCTGTACAGCAACTGCGTTAGTTCTGGCCTTCCTCCGCCCACCTGAGCGACAATGGTCTCCGGCATGTCGAACTCCTATCTGGATTCCCTGTTTTCCTTGGACGGCCAATTGGCTATCATCATCGGCGGCACCGGTGTACTTGGCGGCGCTCTGGCGGAAGGACTGGCTAAGGCCGGAGCCACAACCGTGGTTGCCGGCCGTTCAAAAGAACGCGGCGCGGAACGGGTTGCGGCCATCGAAGGCGCGGGCGGCAAGGCTGCTTTTGCCGAGGTGGACGTGATGGCGCGCGCCTCGATGGCGGCCCTGCGGGATCGCTTAGTGGCCACTTACGGCAAAGTGGATATCCTGGTGAATTGCGCCGGCATCAATTCCGCCGTGCCTTATGAACAGATCCCCGACGAGGACTGGGACAAGGTGATCCAGACGAATCTGACAGCCACTCACTGGGGTTGCCAGATTTTTGCGCCCCAGATGGCGGTGCAGTCGAGTGGCGGATGTATTCTCAACATCGGCAGCGTAACTTCGCATCTCCCTCTGTCGCGCGTCTTTGCGTATTCAGCGTCAAAGGCGGCCGTGGTGAATTATTCGAAGAACGTCGCCCGCGAGTACGCTACTAAGAAGGTCCGGGTGAACACGCTTTGTCCGGGGTTCTTTCCGGCCGAGCAGAACCGCAAGATCCTCGACTCGTCGCGAGTGGCCAATATCATAGGCCAGACACCGATGGCGCGGTTCGGCGAGCCGCACGAGTTGGTCGGCGCAATGCTGCTCCTGTGTTCGCGCAACGCCGGAAGTTTTATCACGGGCGCGGAGATTTACGTCGACGGCGGCTTCACAGGGAACCGCTTCTAATTCTTCGCGCTCCTGGCTTCTTATTCGATCGCAATGCGGCGCAGCAGTTTAAAATCCGTCAGCATTTTCCCAGTCCCTAGCACCACCGACGCGAGCGGGTCTTCGGCGATAGACACGGGCAGGCCCGTCTCTTCGCGAATACGCCGGTCGAGGTTTTTGATAAGCGCCCCTCCGCCGGTAAGGACAATGCCGCGATCACTGATGTCTGCCGAAAGTTCGGGCGGCGTACGCTCCAGCGCTACGCGGATAGCGTTCATGATCGTGGCGATGCACTCGGACAGCGATTCACGGATTTCGGTGTCCTCGATGGAGATGGTCCGCGGGACCCCTTCAATCAGGTTGCGGCCCTTGATCTCCATCGTAAGCGGACGGTCGAGCGGGTAGGCCGAACCCACCTGCATCTTGATCTGCTCGGCGGTTCGCTCCCCAATCAGCAGGTTGTATTTGCGCTTCAAATACTGCATGATTGCGTCGTCCATCTCGTTGCCGGCGACGCGCACGGAGCGCGCATAAACGATCCCCGAGAGCGATATGACAGCGACGTCGGTGGTGCCACCGCCAATGTCCACCACCATGTTGCCGGAAGGCTCGGTGATCGGGAGTCCGGCGCCGATAGCGGCCACCATCGCCTGCTCCACGAGGTGGACTTCGCTGGCATTCGCGCGCTTCGCCGAGTCAATGACGGCGCGCTTTTCCACCTGCGTGATTTCGCTCGGGACGCCGATGACGATGCGCGGATGCACGAGCATTTTGCGGCCGTGCGCTTTCTGAATGAAGTAATTCAGCATGCGCTCGGTCACTTTGAAATCCGCAATGACGCCGTCTTTCATCGGCCGGATGGCAACGATGTTGCCAGGCGTGCGCCCAAGCATCTCCTTGGCTTCCTTGCCCACGGCTTCCACTTCACCGGTCACTTTGTTGATGGCGACGATGGACGGTTCGTTCACCACGATACCTTTGCCTTTGGCATACACCAGGGTGTTGGCTGTCCCGAGGTCGATGGCGAGATCGGACGAAAAGAGGCTGAAAACGGAACGTAAATTCATGAAGGTTGACACGACAGAACCAATGGGGGAGCCGCACGCTCGAGAGTATAGAGCGCAACTAGTGAGAGTACCACATGGAGGGTCACAAAATCTTGTTTGGAGGAGGTCATCGAGCGCCTCGAAGGATGTTGCGCGCAATCACATTAATTTTCAGCAATAAACACACCCTGCCGGCCCAACCGTGCAACCCCGCACCTCTTTGCGGGCTCCTACAATATGAGAGGGAGAGACATTATGCGATTCACGATCATGGCCCTGTTGGCTGCCTGGAGCATCGGGAGCGCGTCCGCCCAGCCCAGCGATAATTCTCCGGACGATCCGCCGGCCCGCGTGGCGCGGATGAGCTACGTTTCCGGAACCGTTTCCTTCCAGCCTGGCGGTGTCGACGAATGGGTGGCGGCCCCCATCAACCGCCCGCTCACCACTGGGGATCAGTTTTGGGCGGACGACCAGTCGCGGGCCGAGTTTCACGCCGGCACCGCGACCCTGCGGATCAGCCGCCTGACGGGATTCTCATTCCTGAACCTGAGCGACACGACCCTCCAGGCACGGCTGTCGCAGGGTGTCCTCGAATTGCGAGTCGCAGATGTGGAAGACCGCGAGATCATTGAAGTGGATACCCCGAACGTCTCCTTTAACGTGGTGCGGCCGGGGATTTACCGCTTCGAGGTCGACCCGTCCGGGCAATCCACGATGGTTACGGTGCGCGACGGCGAGGGCGATGCCATTGCAGCGGGTCAGACCGTTCCAGTGCGTACCCTGCAGCGGGTGCGAGTTCTCGGCATTGACCGCCCCTCCTTCGACGTGTTCCCCGCCCCTGCCATGGATGAGTTCGATTTCTGGTGCGCCGAACGCAGCCGTCGCGAGGAACAGTCGATCTCGGCACGCTATGTCTCCCGCGACATGATCGGCTACGACGATCTGGACGAGCACGGGGCATGGAGCGAGATTCCGGAATATGGACCCGTGTGGCGGCCGCGGACGGTTTCCATTGATTGGGCGCCCTACCGCTATGGGCATTGGGCGTGGATCGAGCCGTGGGGATGGACATGGGTGGACGATGCCCCATGGGGATTTGCTCCCTTCCATTACGGCCGCTGGGTGTATGCCGGTGGCGGCTGGGTATGGGTCCCCGGACCGCGGATGCGCCGTCCAGCCTACGCTCCGGCGCTGGTGGGGTGGATTGGCGGGCCGCGATTCGGAGTGTCTATTTCGATTGGCGGAGGCGGTGGCGTAGGGTGGTTCCCGTTGGGCCCCGGCGAGGTTTTTGTGCCGTCTTACCGCACCAGCTCGCGTTACTTCAATCATGTCAACGTCAGTAACACGCGAGTTACAAACGTTCACGTGACAAACGTGTACAACACCACGGTCGTTAATAACAACACGACGGTGATTAATAACACGCACTATGTGAACCGCGGCGTTCCGGGCGGCGTCACGGCGGTCTCTCACGAGACGTTTACCCGCGGGCGTTCCGTGCGCCAGGGTCTGGTGAATGTCAACGCGAGCGCGGTGGAATCGGCGCAGGTGACGAGGACAGCAGCGGTGGCACCATCCCGGCAGAGCGTGCTGGCAGGAGCGGTGGCCGCACGCAGCACTCCTCCGGCGGCGGTTACGGAAAGGCAGGTGGTAGCGCGTACCCCGGCCCCTGCACCGGCCGTTCCCTTCAACACGCGCCGGGAGTCCTATCAGGCCAATCCCGGGCAGCCGCTGTCCACCGATCAGGTGCGGCAGTTGCAGCGCCAGCAGGTCTCCAGCGGATCACGCTCCGTCGTAAGACAGCAGGCGGCGGATGCGGGCCAGACCACGGGCCAACCGGGCGACCGTCGCATGCGCAGCGTCGAGCCGGCCAATCCCGCGCAGCAGCAGACCGCGCCAACCGAGCGCCGGCGCGTGGAGCGCAATCCCGTCCAGATAATGAATCCCACCGAGCGGTCGAATCCGATTGAGCGCCAACGCGTGGAGCAGCCTCGCATCGAACAGCGGCGCGTGGAACAGCCTCGCGTGGAGCAACCTCGGATTGAACAGCGGCGAGTGGAACAGCCCCGCATCGAACAGCGACGGGTCGAGCAGCCTCGTGTGGAACAGCCGCGCCCACGCATCGAGCGCACACCGCCCCCCGAGCGATCCACTCCTGTGGAACGCCCCCGAGTCGAACGCCCGCAAGTCCAGTCGCCGAAGGAGGAGAAACCGGCCGAGCAGCGTCAGGAACGGCGAGAGCGGCCTACTCGGGAAAAGAAGGAGAACTGAGGAGAGAACGCACGCACGACAGTTGTATGCTCAACCCAGAACGATCGGCAAGACTTGACGTACGTTTCCCATCAACTCCGGACGGGAAATAGCATCGAGTTTCCGATAAGTGTAGTCAGCAATGGAACCGAGTCGGGGAGCGGCCGTCGAGCCAGCGAAGCTCTCTCTATATGGCTGTACAGCCTTCGGCGCCTTCTTTCTACTGAGCGCCGCGCTTGGGCACCAGTTGTCGGTCCACGATCAAGGCTTTTACCCCTTGTGGCTTCCCGGAGGGCTCTACCTCGGGATGCTTCTGCGCAATCGCCACAAGGACTGGCCTTTGCTGGCGGGCGTGGCATTCGCAGCCAACATCGCTTTCGATCTGTTCACAGGACTTCCGGTGTTGGCAGCGCTAACCCTCTCACTCCTGAATGGATTGGTGTCGTTACTCAGCGCGAGCCTTGCCCGGCTGTGGATTGGGCAGCGTCCGGAGCTGACAACACTGCGGGAATTGCTTCTGTTCACGACGGCGCTGGTTGCGGGTTCCTTCCCTGGTGCCCTGCTAGGGGCGGCGTCGGGCGTCGTTGGCGCCTCCATGCCGATTTGGGGAACAGTGTCTGTATGGTGGTGTGGCGACATCCTGGGCGGGTTGCTGGTAGCTCCAATTCTGCTCCAGCCATGTCCTCGGCTACAACTGCTAAGGGACCCGGAACAGGGGTGGAAGTGGGTGTTAGAGTTGTCTGCCCTGGCAGCGGTTCTGGTTGCGGCAATCTATTTCGCGTTCGGGCAGACTCCGCCATTCACGCTAAAGTTCCTATTGATGCCAGTGCTGCTTTGGCTTGGGCTGCGCTTTGGAGGGAGAGCGGCGTCGTTTGGCGCGCTGATTTGCGCACTCGCGGGGCTTTGGGCAACCTCGAAGTGGATCCAGAGCATGCCAGCCGGGATGCACGGAGTAGTTCATGCCTTCCATTGGGAAGTGAGCCTCTACCTCTGCACTTTGACGATTGTGGCGTTGATTCCGGCCATCCTGTTCTGCGAACGCCGCAGCGTGGAGGCGGCTCTGCGCAAGAGCGAATCCCGTTACCGGCAGGTGGTTCTGGAATCGGAGATACCGATGATCGTGACTTCCGTCGGGCGCCCCAAACTACTGCTTGCCAATCGTAGCGCGGCGGAGTTCTTCGGCCTTTCCCTCGACAAACTGCTCCAACAGCGTCCGGAGTCACTCTGGACGGAGCGGCGCGACCATTCCGAATTCCTGGCGCGATGCCTCGAAGCGGAATCCTTGACCGGATACGAGATGCGCGCCAAACTCGCGGACGGCAACACTCGCTACGCCTCTATTTCCGCGAGTCACTTTAATTTTGAAGGCGAGGCCGCAATTCTCAAAGTCCTGGACGATATCACAGACCGTAAGCATGCCGAGATGAACCTCGAGCGGGAACGTGCCCTGCTTCACTCGGTCATCCAGTCCATACCGGACATCGTGTTCATGAAATCTCCCGATGGGGTTTATCTGGCCTCGAATCCGATGATGGAAAAGGACCTTGGCCTCACCCGCGAGCAAATCCTGGGGAAGACGGATTTCGATATCTTTGCTCGCGCCGATGCACTCGCCTATGTCTCGCGGGACCGTGAAGCCATGACTACGGGGCGGCCAGTAGTCCACCTGGAGACCATGGGAAACGCCAAAAGGGTTCAGACGATCAAGGCGCCCATGTACGACAGCAGCGGCAAACTGTTGGGAGTTGTGGGTGTGGCGCGCGACGTTAGCGAAATCGAAAACGCGCGCCTGGCGATGCAGGAGCGGCTTGCGCTCCAGGAGCGCTTGGAAACCATCACAGCCGCTTCTCCGGGAGCCGTTTACTCGTTCCGTCTGCGCCCCGACGGTAGGACCAGCATTCCCTATACGAGCGCGAAATTCGAGGATGTCTGCGGGATCGACCCGCGTATGCTGGCTGTGGACGCATCCGCCATGCGCGACTACGTACATCCCGGCGATTGGCTGCGCATGCAGCAGGCGCAACAGGATTCAGTTGCTCATCTCACGCAATGCTACGTCGAGTTTCGAATGCTTCATCCCACCAAGGGCGAGATATGGGTGGAAGCCCGGAGCAGCCCGGTGAAGGAGCCCGACGGGTCTATCCTCTGGCATGGTTTCCTGGTGGACGTCACTGCCCGCAAATCGGCCCAACTGGCCTATGAGAATGACCAGATCCGGCGGCGCATTCTCATGGAGCAATCCAGGGACGGCATCGCTGTGATTGACACCGAAGGAGCGATTTGCGAAGCCAATGAAGCCTTTGCGCGAATGCACGGCTACACGGTGGAGGAGGCCGGGACGCTTCACGGCTGGAATTGGTGTGCCGACCAGACAGAAGCCGATGCCCTTGCGATGATCTCGCCGGTGGGGGAAAGCAGCGCCGTCCTGGAAACGCACCACCAAAAAAAGGACGGCTCACGGTTCGATGTGGAAGTCAGCATCAGCGCTGTCGTCCATGCAGGCGAACGGCACTTCTACTGTGTCTACCGCGATATCACCAGCCGCAAGGCCGCGGAAGCTGCGCTGCGGGACAGCGAGGAGCGGTACCGCTCGGTGGTGACCGCGCTCGCCGAGGGTCTCGTGGTGCAGGATGCCTCTGGCGAGATCGTCTACCGCAACCCCGCCGCCCAACGAATCCTTCTCATGGGGCGGGACGACGAGTCTGGCCGGACGCCCGACGATGCATGGGCGCCGATACATGAAGATGGCACTCCCTTCCCCACTGAGGACCATCCGGCAATGGTCACGCTCCGCACCGGAAAGCCGCTCTCGGGGATCCTGATGGGGCTCCGCAAGGAAAATGGAAACGTGGTTTGGATCTCCGTTAACTCCGAACCCCTTTTCCGCCCAGGGGAACAGACGCCTTACGCGGTGGTCACCACCTTCTCCGACGTCACCGAGAATCGCCGCTTTCAGCGGCAGTTGCAGGAAAGCGAAAACCGGCTGCGCAACATTTTTGAAAACCAGGGAGAAGGCGTTGCGGTGCTCAATTCCCAAGGGAGGTTCACCTTCCTGAATCCCGCGGCTCGGGAAATCCTCGGCCTCTCCCCCGAGGGCTGTATCGGCCAGTCGCTGGAGGCATTGCGAATCTATGCCCCAGAGCCGCTTTGGGCTACGGTAGGCAAATGCGCCGACGGCGAACGGACGGTCATCGAGATGGTGATCGAGCGTACTGACTTGCAGCGTCGCGTGCTGCTCGTCTCAGCCACCCCACAAACCGGGGCGGACGGCCGGATGACCGGCGTCTTCGCGGTCTTGCGCGATATCACCGAACGGAAGGCGATGGAAGAGCAGTTGGCCCGCTCCGTGGCCGAACTGGAAAAAGCGGCCATCAAGGAAGCCCTTCACGCCGAAGACCTGTCGCTGATGATTCAGGAACTGGAACTGGCCAAGGACCGCGCCGAGGCGGCGACGCGCGCCAAGAGCGAGTTCCTATCCTCGATGTCGCACGAGATCCGAACGCCCATGAACGGCATTATCGGCATGACGGGGCTTCTTCTGGAAAGCCAGTTATCGGCCGAGCAGCAGGATTTCGCGCTCTCCCTTCGCACCTCCGCCGAAGCCCTGCTCCAGATCGTGAACGACATTCTGGATTTTTCCAAGATCGAAGCCGGGAGAATCGAATTAGAATCGGTGGAGTTCGACCTCGAGGCTGCTATCGGGGATGTAATGGACCTGGTGGCAGTCAAAGCCCGCGAGAAGGGATTGGAACTGCTCTGCTGGCTGGCTCCCGGCGTGCGCCAATCCTATCTCGGCGATCCTGGCCGCATTCGTCAGATCCTGCTCAATCTCCTCACCAACGCCATCAAATTCACCGACCAGGGACACATCCTGGTGGAAGTCGAAGTCAAACGCTCACTCGAAAGAGGAGAGACCCTGCGGCTGGCGGTGCATGATTCCGGCGTTGGGATTCGACCGGACCGCATGGACCGGCTATTCCGCAGATTCTCCCAGGTGGATTCCTCCTACGCCCGGAAGCAGACGGGGACGGGGCTCGGTTTGGCGATCGTGAAGCAGCTTGTTGAGTTGATGGGTGGGGAAATCGGCGTCAATAGCGAAGTTGGCGAGGGTTCCACTTTCTTCTGCACCCTTCCGTTGCCTGCCGGGCAAGGTTCCGTGACGCCCCGTCCCGGCGTGGACCTTACCGGGATTCCCGTATTGGTGATGGCGCAACACCCGATTGCCCGGTTCATCACCACCGACTTCTGTTCGCGCTGGGGAATGAAGGTCTCTCAGGCGGAGGACCCGAAAGCGATTCGTCAGGAACTGGACCGGATGGAGCGCGCTGGCGCACCAGCCCGGGCCTTGCTTTGCGACTCCGGCGATCCCCGAATCGCCGCGGAGGAGTTGCAACGCTGGTCCGTCTCCGGCATCGGCCGCTCGAGACCGTCGCTGATCCTCCTTCAGGATCTGCATGCGCGGGCCCAGGAATCGATGACCGGCGTTTCGGCTTCGGCAGTGCTCCCAAAACCGGTCCGCCCCAGTTCCCTACGGCGTGTATTGAGCAGCCTGTCGCCCAATGCCAAGGTCCGCCGGATGGAGACCGCCGCGGTGGCGCATGCAGCCATTCCCGCGCCCGTTTTCGAAGGTGTGCGCGTGCTCCTGGTAGAGGACAATCTTATCAATCAAAAGGTGGCCCGGGCCTTGTTGAACCGGCTCGGGTGCCGCGTGGAACTGGCCGCCAACGGGATTGAGGCAGTGCGCATGATTGGGGACTTCCCATTCCACCTGGTTCTGATGGATTGCCAGATGCCGGAAATGGACGGATACGAAGCCACGGCTGCCATTCGCCGCAAGGAATGCAACGGACAGCACCTTCCGATAGTAGCCCTGACTGCATCGGCGCTACAGGAGG
>JACQZR010000142.1 GCA_016213775.1 Acidobacteriota bacterium | reverse complement strand
GCGCATTTCACGCGACATCTGTTTCCAGGTGATGCCCGACTTGGGATCCTTGAACAGCAACGCCCAACCGCCAGTGTCAATCTGCATCAGAAGCCCGCGCGAGAGACGGCCGGCGTAACCTGCTTCCAGCGTCAGCCCGCCGGGCAGTTCGCGGGCGAACGATGCGTTCAGCACGATGCTGTAGGGCGCTTTCAGATCGCTGGCAATCCCCATGTAGTTGCCGCCAATGAAATCGACGTTTGGCGGTGTGAACGGGAAGGTGTGGGTGGACGCGTTCGGAATCGTTGGGAACGTTCCGTTGTAGCGCGGTCCCGTGGTGAAGTTGACTGACTGTCCAAGGTTCTTGATTTCGGTGAGGCCGAAGGAAGCGGATTCGTCGAAGTTGGTGACCAACTGGCTGCCAAAGCGGTCATGAACGATGGAAGCGCCGCCGCGGAAGACACCGGATTTGCCGAGCAGTTTGCCGCCAATAGAATCGGGGTTGCCGGGGCTGTAGGCGAACGAAAACCGAGGCGCCAGATTGTTGTTGTCCGATCCATACCAACCGTCCTTGCCGTTCGCGCGGCCGTTCCAGTCAAACTGGCGGACGGCATGCGGCAACTGGTAAGTGGGGATGCCCGCGGTCATGCCCGCGATGCGTTCGGCATAAAACGCCTGTGGGGAGAACGTCGGCGCCACCTGCAGACCGTTCTGTTCGTAGGGCACACCGAACTTGGTCCAGCGCACGCCGTAGGTAAGCGTGAGCGATGGTTTCACTCTCCAACTGTCGGCGATGTAGAGTTCGTAATCGTTGGAGGCGAACTGGCGGTGGGGCGGCGTGCCGATGGACAACGGATTGCCCTTGCGGTCGTAGCTGTACGTCATCGAGCCGCTGGTGATGAGGCCCAGCAGATCGCCGAAGGCACGCGAGACGGCGGGCCCGTTGGCAAGACGCAGGCCGGAGGCGCCCGTGGATGTTCCGAGCGCGTTCTCTACGTCTGTGACGATGTCTGCGCCGAGCCCGGAGAGACTGCCGCGGCTATAGGAGTAGTTAGGGAACGCGTTGGCGAAGCTGGTCCGGTCATTCCGAATGAAACGGAAGTTGAGCCCGGTGGTTACGGTGTGAGTGCTCTTGGTCCAGGTGATGTCATCGGTGATGTTGTAGGTGGGCGCGAGTCGCACATATCCGCGAGTGAAATTGGTGGGCAGGTCGATGGTGTCGAGAGTGAAGCCCGTCTGCGTACTGCCGGTGCGCTCGATGCCGATACGGGTGAGGCCGAATGTCGCGAGGTTCACGAGGTTCGGCCTGAGCACGGATGTGTACAGGGCGGAGAGTCCGCGGCTGTTGTTCAACAAGCGCGCCGCCGGCGAGAGACCCGGGTACGGCGCCAGGTTGTTGGCGTCATCCTGGGAGTTTCCGGCGAGCGTGCCACGCAGCGACAGAGTGTGCATGCCTGCTTCATCCAACCGGAAGTCCATCTTTCCGACGTAGGCTTTGTTGTCCAGCCGGAAGGGTGCATTAAAGCGGAAGATGGAGAAGTTGAGACCGCGATCGAGGCCGGAACTGGGGTCATTGCCCACCGGCATCTGCTTGAACAACGATGTGATCGTCGGGCTCGCGCCGCGATGCAGCGGGTCGATGGCGGTGACATCCGCCGGGGAGAGGGTTCTGGTGATGTTGTCGTTGGTGACGAGGCGGATCTCTCCGTTTTTGAAAGACTCTGAAGGCACGCGGCGCGACTGGCTGTAGCCGCTTGCGTCGATGCGCTGTTCGTAGTTGAGGAAGAAGAACGCACGGTTGCGGACGATTCGTCCGCCGGCGGAGGCTCCGAACTGATTGCGGATGAGAGGTTCGCGCCCAACGCCCGCGCGATTGTTGAACCAGTTGTTGGCGGAAGTGACGGTGTTGCGGTGATACTCGTAGGCCGATCCATGAAACTGGTTCGAGCCACCCTTCGTGATGAGCGAAACCTGCCCGCCGGAGCTCCGTCCCTGGTTGGCGTTCTGGCCGCCGACCGTAACGCGGAACTCCTGCACGCTGTCGAGCGGCACTGGCAGAGCGGCGTTGAATCCACCGGGGCGATCGGTGTTGCTGTTGTTGTAGCCGCCGTTGGGACCGCCTTCAAGACCAGCCGTTTGATTGTCGTTCACATCGACGCCATCGAGCGTGATGTTGTTCTGATCGCGTCTGGCGCCAAGCACCTCACCGGTGGGAGTAACACCGGGCTGGAGGCTGAGCAGCTCGACAACATTGCGTGTGAGCAGCGGGAGCTGGCGAACCTGGGCTTCATTGAAGGCGTTTCCGATGGTAGCGTCGACGGCATTGATTCTGGTCACTTCGGATTCCACGTTGACCGTCTGACTGACGGAAGCCACTTCCAAGGTCAGGTTAAGCGTGGCCGGTGTGTTGACGAGCAGTTGGACCCCTCTTTGGGAGAGGATCGCAAACCCCTGCTTTTCCACGAGCACAACATAATTGCCCGGCGGCACTTGCGAAAACTGGTATGCGCCGGCGGTATCGGTCAATACGGTCCGCTTCCATCCCGTCTCATTGCCTTCCAGCCGGACAGCGGCCATTTCCACCGCGCTCCCCTGGGCGTCGGTGACCGTGCCGCGAAGCGACGAAGTCGCCTGCGGCCATAACGTGCTTGCACTGGCCAGCATCAGTACTGCCATCAACCCCTTGTGATGGCAGAAGCGTATAGAACTCCTCATTGTTACGAGACTCCTCTGGTTGTTGGAATGGTCGAGGCGCACTGGGCTCCGGCAAACGAGCGACACCAAACGGGGGGAAAACATGCGCCGGACGAGGGGCACCGGACCGCGGGAACGGACCGCGGAGCGTTCTATCAACTGCAAAACAAGCACGCCGTTACGGCCGGCATGATTCGGATCGAACCGTTGTCGCAAGCGCCGCGGCGAGCTGTGAGTGGACGGTGCTCAGTTGGCCGCGAAGCGACTCGCCAGAGATCGCGGAAAGAGTGTCCTCGCCTCCGGCGACAGTGGTGAATGCGACAGTGGTGAATGCACGGGAAAAGAGGTCGTCCATTCGCCGCGCGGTGGAAGCAAGTCCAGTAGCGCCGGCCCAATCGCAAACACGCGAGTCAGGGCTTTGGTCACGCGAAACAGGCACGCCCACAACGGCGAGCAACGGCCCGCTGGTGGCTTCAAAGGCCGCCCAGTAACGGCGCGCCGAAGAAAGGTGCTGTTCCCCCATCGCGTCCAGACGCTGCTGGGCGGGGGTGGCGAGTGCGCGGCGCAGTGCCGGCGGAAAGCGGCGGTTGAGATCGGCAATGGCGGCGAGTTCCAGCTTCATGCGCCGCAGGTTGTCCAATTGATAAGAGACAATACGCGTGGCAATCGCGGCAGACCCGGTGGCCGCCGTCCACTCATTCAAGAAGAGCGGCGCAGCAAAGCGGGCAGGGGTTATACCGGCAATGGTAGTGGCGCCGCTCACTTGCGGCGCAAGTCCGGACAGAAGATGCACCGTAACTTTTACGTTGGCGTTGGTGGCGAGATGCTGTTCGAGAAAGGTTTTTCTCTCCGCTTCAGCGGCATAGGCTACCACTTCGACGCCATGGTCATTCCGTCGCACGATGGCGGCGTCGGTGACGTCGGCTCCGGACTCCATTACCGCCGCCAAGGTTTCGATTTCGACTTCGGCAAGATCCGGTAGCGCGGAGGAAGGCACGAGGCTTTCAGATGGCTCACTGGCCAGAGTGGGAAGCTCAGGTTGGAGTGCGACCGAGGCGCGAGTGACCGATCCTTCCGGGAGACTCGGCGGCGTGAGCAGGCGCGCGGTCTCCTCAGTCATCGGAGACACTTCAAAACCTGTCTCCATTAGTTGGTAGCGACGGCGGTTCTGACCGGTTGCGACGGTGAAGCTTTGCTCCACCGGATGACCATCGCCGGCGCGAACCAACAGTTCCGTCTCGACGACGGCGCCTGGCGCCAACGTCTCCTGGGAGTAGCTGCGGACGCGGAGGAACTCGCCGCTGGTCTCGACATCATCCACGCGCGCTCCCATTCTCGCGCTCCAACCGGCATGATTCGCCGCCGATATGGGCCGGCCAAAGTCGAGCGCGGCGCTTGCATAGACACTTTCCACTTCGCGCCGTAATTCCGCGTCGGGAGCCTGCTCCCAGCGCCACAGGAAAGCCCTGGTCTCTTCGGATCGCAAAACCGCGCCGTCGGCTTGCCGTTGCCCGGAGCGGATGCGGATGCGCTGGCGTACCACAGGATGGGCCACGGTGGAGGATGCGGTTTTCTCCCAGCGGCCGGCGCGCTTCAGAACCTCTTTGGCCGAGAGTGTGGGCGTGGGATACACGAGAACGGCAAGCGACAGAGCAACAAGCGTGGTTCCGAGCACGACAACAGCTCCACGCGCCGCGCTAGTGACGCGTCTTTGGGGCAGGGTGGCCGAGGCCAGTCGCAGCCTTGCGGGAAAATCGGCCCAGTCCCGCGGCGGCAGCGATTCGCGCTGCGAAACGAAAATCTCTTCCAGTTCGGTGAAGCACTCCATGGTGCGCAGCAGTTGCTCCTGTCTGCGGCGACAGTTCCAGCAAGCCTCGACATGTGCGGTCACGGTGTCACGCACCGGCCTGGGGAGCTCCCCGTCCAGGACCTGAATCAACTGATCGTCGGTGGCGTGCTCTTGCGGCACAGCTCTTCCCATGCGGCGCCAGTTGTTCATAGGCCACCCAACTGATCGTGCAATTCTTTGCTGAGGCGGACCAGCGCGCGGCGCAGGTTCTCGCTGACTGTGGATTCGCTGACATCGAGAATCACAGCGATTTCGCGATAACGGAATCCTTCCGTGCGCAGGTGCATGCACAGCCGTTGTTGTTTGGGCAGACGTTCGATGGCGGCCCACATCAGAGCGAGCCGTTCCCGCCGCAGCATTGCGTCTTCTGAAGAAGGGGAATGCAGACAAGCCAACTCCGGCTCCGAGGCTTCCAGGCTGCGCTCGCGGCGATCCTCCGGAGTACGGTAGCGGTCGATGGCCAGATTGTGTCCCGTACGAAACAGCCACGACTTGGTCTGGTCAATCGTCCGCTGGGCACGCATCTCCTGGTACAGTCGGAGAAAACATTCCTGCGCGACGTCCTCGGCTTCGGCGGAATTACGGAGAAGGATGAACAGGTAGCGGAACAGCGGCTCCCGGTGCTGCGCGAACAAAACCTCGATCGTGCTTTCCATCGACGCATCTTTTTCGCGTGCCACGGCCAGAAGCCAGGATGGCAATGCGATCCGATGCGAATGACTGTCTGATCCCATACCCGGTGATTACACTTTCAGTTGGTAGTAAGACGGAATCGGGAGTTGCTTTCCCGACACAGTCGGAAAATATTCCTTCGTGGTGGTTGCAGAACGTCGCTATTGCAGGAAACGGGGACGAGTCTGACGCAGATCGTCGAGGGAGGGCACAGCAGCCCTTTACGGGCGAGCTAAGGAGGAGTTTACGACACATTTGCCGCCTGGTCAATGAAACCGATGATGAGAAATTTGATCGGCGTCATAAGGAATTCTTTGCTCTGGCAGTATTGCACCCATATCCCCTTGTGCCATGCCCATATTTATGGGATTCTCGGGATGTGAAGACCACCGTGGAGATCGACGACGCCCTCTTCCGCAAGTCAAAGCAGTATTGCGCGAAACAGGGTGTTCCTTTTCGTGTCCTGGTAGAGAGCGGTTTGCGCCGTGTGATAGAGCCGGATAAGCCCACTTCACCATTCCGCATGAAGCCTTTCGGCTTCAAGGGTGGCGGCAAGAGGGGCGAAGGCCAGCAAGTGCGCGATTGGGCCGCAATCCGCGAGATGATCTACGAAGATAACCGTGGCGCTCCCGGAACGGGCGAGTCATGACCGCCCTCGACACAAACATCCTCGTTTACGCCCACCGGCTCGATTCGCCGTGGAATTTGCAGGCCGCCGCGACACTCATCCGCCTGGCGGAGGGACGAGACCCATGGGCCATCCCGTGGCCTTGCGTGCATGAGTTCTTCTCGATCGTGACGCATCCTCGAATCTAAGGTCCACCGACGCCCCCGGCCAAGGCACTCGCCGATCTCGACGAGTGGCTCCGGTCCCCCTCGTTGCGCCTCATTGGAGAAACCGAAATCTACTGGCCCACGCTGCGTGACGCGATACGATGTGGAGCAGTTTCCGGCCCCCTGGTTCACGATGCCCGGATCGCTGCCATCTGCGCAGTCAACGCTGTCTCCACTCTGCTCAGCGCCGATCGGGATTTCTCCCGCTTTCCGGGCCTCCGGGTCAGAAATCCCCTGTTGAAACCTTAGTTTACCAGTTGACTTGCTGACAACGAGATGCGAAACAGAGCCGCGCGCGTAAGCAGCGGTTTTCGGATTTGTTCACAGGCTGTGACGTGCACGGCTCTGTAGATTCTCCGAAGTTGCGGAGCAGCAGACCTATTCCTACTAAGACTGCTGCTTAGTAAGTGCCCGTGACATGTTGTGCAGTGAGATCTGCATGGGAGAGGCCTCGGGCCAATCGGATGGCGCCACCTGACCCGCCTTGGGAATGCTCGCTGTCAGACACATCTCCTCAAACAGCGACACAAGCGCCGGATCGCGCCACCCCTTGGCAGTCTCCTCTTTGATGATGCGCATCGCCTCGTCGTGCGGGAACGGCTTTTTGTAGGAGCGCTCGCTTGTGAGGGCGTCGTAAACGTCGGCGATCTGGAGGATTCGCGCCAGCAAAGGGATCTGCTCTCCTGCCAAACCGTCCGGGTATCCCGTACCATCCCAACGCTCATGATGATTGCGGATGATGGGCAACACGAGCGCCATACTTTTCATCGGACGGCAAATCTCCTCGCCCTTGACTGTATGCGACTGCATGATGCGCCATTCTTCGGTGTCCAGCGGCCCGCGCTTAAAAAGGATGGAATCCGGTACCGCGATCTTTCCTATGTCGTGCATGTAGCCGCCACGATAGAGGGCTACCATCTCCTGACGCGACAGTCCCAACGCCATGCCCAGAGCCACGCTATAGGTGGCCAGCCGCTGGCAATGGTCGCCAGTTTGCTTATCCCGCTGTTCCACCGCCTGCGCCAAGGCAAACAGAATCGTCTCGGCTTCCTCAAGAGAATCGATCGCCGCCTTGTGCTTGAGTAGCGTCTGAATTCGTGTTCGCACCAGCGACGCCGAGAGCGGTTTCAGCAAAAACTCGTCCGCACCCGCGGAAATGCTCAGAATCTCATTTTCCACGCCTTGTAGATTGGTGGTGATGAGAACGGGAATCAACTGCGTCTTCCGGTTGTTTTTCAGCCAGCGGCAGAAATCAGCCCCACTCACTTCCGGGAGCATGAGGTCGAGAATGATCAGGTCGACCTGCTGCTTCTCAATCTCGTTGATCGCCTCAGAGGCGCGGCGAGCCTCCAAGATCCGGTAGGGCGCGGTCCGCAACATCGCTCTCAGCAAGCGGCGGTTCACTTCCTCGTTGTCAACAACCAGAATCGTCGGAGTGTGGGCTGCCTCATACAACGTCTGATCTGCCGTGTAGGCAGGAGCCTCCACCGCCGTCATCCGCGCCGTGGAGCCGCGAAACGGATTCGCCATCGGATTGGGCAGGCTAATCACCTTGGCCGGCCCGCCGTTGCTTGGGGCGGCTTCTGTGCTATGAACAGGTCCCTTACGCCCGATCGCGTCCTGGATGGCGTCGTGCAACTCGGGGCTGCTTGTTTCCAGGTGCGTTTCTTTAGCCTCGGACTTCATGCGTTACATTCCTGTCGAGCGGATTACGATCCTCGTCTCTCTACTCCCCCCTTCTATCGGTGGAATCCCTCAGAATGTTTAGGTTCCTTTGCTGAAGGCTGCAATCGCTTTCCCCTGCCGCCGCGCAACATCTGCCCTCATCCTCCCCGCAAAACGAAACGAAAAAGGGGCCAGCCGTCCGAAATCCGTGGCCAGTTACAACTACTGTTTACAACTGTTCCTCCTAAGTGGAAACACTTGTTGACAAGTTGTAAATACTTCGCCAAAACAGGAATCTTTTGGTTACTTTCGGCGATCCTGAATCTACAGAGATCCTTTGTAACCGATCTCTCATCAGGAGTCTTCACTTATGTCGCGAACACTGCACGCGCTCGCTCTTTCTCTATTGACCCTTCCCTCGTTGTTGGCCCAAACCAGCCGCGGCACAGTCAGCGGGTTTGTGAGCGACCCCACTGCCGCCGCCATCGCCGGTGCGAAGGTCGAACTCAAGTCCCTCTCCACCGGAGTAAACCGCGAAACCACCACCAATGAATCGGGCATCTATCGCTTCGACGCGGTTGACCTTGGTGCTTACGAGGTGACTGTCTCCTCCCCCGGTTTCCAACAACTGAAGACTCAGTCCTTTGAAGTGGTAGCCGGGCAGATTCGCACTATCGACGCACGCCTCGAAGTGGGCGAGCAGAAGAACGTCATTCAAGTGAGCGCTGAAGCGGCCCAGCTTCAAGTGGAAGCACCCGTGCGCGGAGCGAACCTCGATACTACCTCCATTGCCAGCCTCCCCTTCGCCAGCCGCAACCCCGTTTCGCTCGCGCTCACTGTTCCCGGCGTTTCCTCCAACCGTGCCGGCTTCGGCGTCAACACCTTCGTCGTCAACGGAGCTCGCGGACGCTCCAACAACTTCCTCATCGATGGGACCGAGAACAACGACATCTCTGTCGCCGGCCAGGCGTTCCAGATCAAGAACGTCGATGCCATCCAGGAAGTAAACGTACAGACTTCCAACTTCGATTCGGAATTCGGGCGGGCCGGCGGCGGCGTCGTCAACGTCATCACCAAGGGCGGCACCAACGCTTTCCACGGCACCGCAAGCTTTCTGCTGGACGTCACCAACGACGACGCCACCACCCTCACGCAGTCCCTCAGCGACGACGTGAAGAAGCGCGGCAAACCGCTCCCGGGCACCGATTGGTGGGCCAGCGGCACGATCGGCGGCCCCATCGTGAGGAACAGACTCTTCTTCTTTCAAAGCTTCCAGGATGAGCGCCAGCACGCGAGCGGGCTCACCGATGTGATCGTCCCCTCCGCCGCCGGCCGGTCCACCTTGAACTCCCTCTTCCCCAAAGGCCGCAACCCGCGCGTCGACCTCTATAATGAGGTCACCTCAGCCTACAACGGCGTAGCCAACCTCTTCACGCAGGCGCTCGGCAACGGCCGCCCCGACATCGAATTCGGCACCTCGACCATTCCCTACCCGCAGACCTATCGCGACTGGCAATCCACCACCCGCATCGATTACGCACTGTCGCCCAGAAATCAGATTTCCGGACGCTATCTCATCGAGACCACCCCGCAACCCATCGGGGCGATCAACTTCCCCGGGTTCATCACCACGCAGCTCAACCGCTACCAGAACGCCCTGGTCTCCTGGACGCGTGTCGTCTCTCCCACCCTCACCAACGAACTCCGTCTCCCTTACAACCGCATCACGCTTGCGTTTCCCATCGATCCCTCGAATCCGCTGGGAAAAACGCTTCCTCTCTATAACATTGCCGGACTCAACGGCTCCGGCATCGGACGAGGCATCGCTGGAACCTTCGGTGTACAGACCAATCTGCCGCAGGGGCGCATCGCCAACAACTATGACGTTCAGGACACCGTTTCGTGGGTCAAAGGTGTGCACAGCTTCCGTTTCGGCACGGAATTGCTGCGCCAGCGGTCGCGCCAGTTCGCGCCCATCGTCGAGCGCGGCGCACTCGCCTACCAAACCTCCACAGGCTATAGCGGCTTTGCGAACTTCGTCGACGATTTCGGGGGCTCCAACGGTACCTCGCAGCGCGACTTCGGCAATCCCGCTTATTATCCGAACCTCTTCCGCCAGTCCTATTTCATTCAGGACCGCTGGCGGTTGCGGAAGTCCGTCACTCTGACACTTGGACTGCGCTATGAGAACTTCGGCGTCCCGGTGAACACGCTTCGCACCCCAGCCTATGAAGGCATCTTCAACGTCGACCCTGTGAACTTCACCGGACCGTTCTCCAACGCCAACAAGGTCAACGCCGATAACAACAACTTCGCGCCCGCCTTCGGGCTTGCCTGGAACCCCTCCTCTGACAGCGGCATTCTTGGCTGGCTCCTTGGCAACCAGAAGACCGTGATTCGCACCGGCTATCAACTCGGCTACGATTCGTTCTTCAACAACATCGCCTCGAATGCGGCAACCTCGTCTCCGAACGTCGTCGCCACGCTTACCACTTCCGCTGTTACCGCGGCTCTCCCCCGCGGCACCGCCAACTTTTCGCAATCGCTGCCCACGGTGCCGCGCGCGCTGACTCCGCTCGATAGCCAAGCCCTCGTTCTCAAGAACCTCCGCAACCCCTACTACCAGCGCTGGAGCTTCGGCATCCAGCGCGAGCTGCGCAGGAATGTCGTTCTGGACGTGTCCTATGTCGGATCGAAAGGGACCAAGCTCTTCGCCACCGAGCAGTTCAACCCGCTTGTTCCTTCCTCGCTGCGTGTCACTCCTGCGAACGTCGCTTCCATCCCGGCCTCGCGCTTGGTCGGCCGGCTGGACCCGCTCTCCGGCTCGCGCAACATCCGCACCAACAACGGTTCGTCCATCTACAACGCCCTCCAAACCAACCTCAGCAAGCGGTACAGCAGCGGGCTCTCGTTCAACGTCGCCTACACCTACTCCAAGTTGATCGACTACGGTAGCGAGATCTTTGCTAATTCCAACGCCGCAGCGTCGGCCGTGGTTCCGTCCGTGCTCGGCGGTCTGCCCCGTGAGCGAGGCGTCTCCCTGTTTGATCGCACCCACCGCTTTGTTACCACCTACAGCTACGATCTGCCGTTCCTGAAATCGCAGAAGAACCTCGCCGGACGCGCACTCGGCGGGTGGACCGTCATGGGCGTGTACAGCCACGAAACCGGCACTCCAGTCACCGTCACCAACGGTCTCGACGCCGATGGCATCGACGGCGCTAACGACCGGCCCAACTTCAATCCCAGCGGCCAGCCCGGTGTGCGCGCCATCCCCGGTAACAGCCCGACGGGATACATCAACCCGGATCTTCCGGGACGTCCGGCCATCGACCCGTCTACTGCGCAGTACATCGCGCTGCCGGCCAATTCCTCGACGGTTACTCCGGGTGTTACCGGCAACCTGGGGCGCAACACTTTCCGCAGCGGTCCAACCAACAACTGGGATGTGAACTTCCAGAAAGGGGTGAAGATCACGGAACGCTTCCAGGCGCAGTTCCGCGCCGAGTTCTATAACTTCTTCAACCACCCGCAGCGCGGCATCGGCAGCGTCAGCCCGTTCTCTCCTGGATATGTCAACGGCCCTGGCAACAGCACTCCGTCCGGCAGCGTCGCCAATTCACCGGCGGGTCAGTTCCTGAACCTCGGCGTTCTCGACGGGGGCGGCCGCGTCGTGCGCTATCAGCTCAAGTTCCTGTTCTGAGAATACGGCTGGACGTGAAGCGCGAACTGGCTACTCATCCCGAAGCGCGACCATCGGATCGACCTTCGATGCCCGTTGCGCTGGCACCCACGTCGCAATCACGCCAACCACCAACAGCACCGCCGGCGTCACCGTGAACGTCACCCAATCGGTGGCGCTGAGTCCGTACAACAACGAATTCGCCAGCCGCGCCGCTCCGAGAGCAATCGGCACCCCGATGGCAAGTCCGACAGCAATCAGCGTCAGGCCTTCGCGAGCAACCATGGCGAGCACGGCGTTCCGTTCCGCGCCCAGCGCCATGCGGATTCCGATCTCGCGGGTGCGGCGGCGGACCGCGAAGCTGAGCACGCCGTAGAGTCCGATAGCGGCGAGCAGCAAGCCGATGCTGCCGAAGATGGTGAAGGCCAGCGCGGCCAGCCGAGGCAGCAGGAACGCCTTGTCCACCTGCTGCTGCATGGTCTGCGCGTTGAACGTCGCCAGATTCGGATCGAGCCTGCTGATGCTCTGCAAGACCGGAGTGGCGAAGGACCCGGGATCACGAGCGGTCTTCACCACCATCGTCAACCCGAGCATCGACTCCAAAACGTTCGTGCCGAATTCCATGTGCATGAACACAATGCCGCGGGCTTCTTCGCCTACCGTGCGCGCTTTCATGGTGCGGACCACACCCACCACTTCGTATTCCTGCCGTCCCGTGCGGATCCTCCGCCCCAACGGGCTTGTTCCGGGGAAGAGCTTCGATGCGGCGTATTCGTCGAGGACAGCCTTGCTGCCGGGCTCGCCCGGTGTAAAGTCACGGCCCAACAGGATCGGGATTCCGTAGGCGGCGAAATAGCCGTCACTCACCTGGAACAACGTCGGATCGACGCGTATGTTCTCGGAATGATCCGGATGCGTGGTGGACCGTGATCCGCCAATACTCAGCGGGAGTACATCGACGAACGCCACCCGTTCCACCCCGGCAATCTGCATCACGTTTCGCCGCAGTTCCCGGAGGAAATTGGCTCTTCGCACCGGATCCGGCGAATGCTGCGAGGGATCGAATGCCACCGTGAACATGCGCTCCGGCCGGATGCCGAGATCGACGGAGGCGGCGTTCTGAAGGCTGCGGACAAACAGTGCGGCTCCGGCGATCAGGACCACCGAAAGCGCCACTTGCACCACTACCAGCGTGTTGCGCAATCCAAACCGGCGCGATCCAGCGATTGCGACATCTGAGGCGCGCATCGCCGATATGAGGTCCGGACGAGTGGAACGCATTGCCGGCGCCAGACCGAACAGTATTCCGGCCAGCAATGCCAGTCCTGCCGTGAACAGGAATACGCGCCAATCGGGGGCGAACCGGAACTCAATGGGGAGCGGCATCGGCAGCCGCGCCTGGCTGAGAATCCCCGTGGCAAAGAACGCAATGCCGTAGCCCACTGCCGCGCCCAGCAAGGAGAGCGTCGTGCTCTCGACAAGCAACTGGCTGATCAGTTGCCAACGGCTGGCGCCCACCGCGAGACGCACGCTGAATTCTTTCTGACGCCCGGTGGCGCGCGCCAGCAGGATGTTGGCGACGTTGGCGCAGGCGATGCTGAGAACGAGCATGGCGATCACCATGAGGGCCATCATCGCAATGCGAACAATGACGCCCGCCTGGCCCGCCCACGTTCCGGCCGGATCGAGCGTGATACTTCGCGGGCGCTCACGTTTGGTGTCGCGGTCCACCCGAGCGGCCACAGTCTGGACGATCGACAATGCCTGTTGATGAGTCAGGCCGTTTCGAATGCGGCCGTCCACCTGGATCCAACTGTGGCCGCGCTGTTGGTAGCGATCTTCACCGCCCATGTTTGAGAGAAGGGTTGAGACCATGCGTAGCGGTACCCAGAACTCCGCTACCAGCATGCGGTCCGCCCCTCGGAATCCCTGCCTGGCAACGCCGACGACGGTGAAGGAGCGCTGGTTCATCGTTACCGTCCGGCCAATGATGTTTGGGTCGGCGCCGAAGCGGCCGGTCCAGAGACCATGACTGAGAACCACCACTTCGGCGCGTTCTTCATCCGCGCGAAATCCCCGGCCTTGCGCCATCTGCAGGCCCAGGACGTCGAAGTAGTTCGGCGTCACCACCTGTCCCCACACGCGTTCAGCCTGCCCTGAACCCGCGAGACTCACCGGCACCAATGGGAACTTCGCCGCCACGCCTTCAAACGCCCCGGACTCGCGATAGTCTTCGTATTCGGGATACGACATGGTGAAGTTCTTGTCGCGCACGACGGTGACCAGACGCGCGGGCTCGCGCACCGGCAGGTCGCCGAACAGCACGGCATTCACGACGCTGAACGCGGTGGAGTTCGCGGCGATGCCCAATCCGATGGAGAGGGCGATGATCACCGTGAGGCCGGGTTGGCGGCCGAGCGTGCGCAACGTGTACCGTAGGTCTTCAACAATGCGGGTGCCCATGCCAAGGTATTACGCGCAAGGGGGGGCGGATGTTTCACAGGGAATGAATGATAGGATCGCAGCATGTCTACTCTACTCCGCCGCGACCTCATCCTCGGCGGGCTCGCCGCTGCCGCACCGGCAATGCAAGCCGCCAAGCGTCCGAACATTCTCTATGTGTTTTCCGATCAGCACCGCGCGTCGGCGGTGGGCGCCTACGGCGATCCCAACGTGCGCACACCCACGCTCGATGCCTTCTCAAAGCAAGGCGCGCGGTTCGACGTCGCCATCTCAAACACTCCCGTCTGCTGTCCGCATCGCGCCTGCCTGCAGACCGGCCTCT
The DNA here is from genome assembly GCA_016213775.1 of Acidobacteriota bacterium. Taxonomy (GTDB): domain Bacteria; phylum Acidobacteriota; class Terriglobia; order Bryobacterales; family Bryobacteraceae; genus CADEFT01. The sequence goes on along the minus strand of JACQZR010000142.1, from coordinate 8,171 downwards.
ACAGCAATCATCACGGCGTGGTGAGCAATGGCGTGCGGTTTACCCGCAAGGCGCGCGGGCTTGCGGAGCAGTTTCGCGATGCGGGGTATGTGACGGGCTACACCGGCAAATGGCACATCCCTGCGGGATACGGAACGGAGAACGGGAATCCGCTCGGCTATCCTCCGGATGCAGTCGGCGGGCTCACGCGCGGTGGCGACGGCGGAGCGCGGGCGCACTGCACGATGGTCAACGGCAAGGAACTATACATCCCCACCATCCTGGCGGACAATGCCGTGAAGTTCATTCAGGAGAAGTCGCGCGGCAGCGCCCCGTGGCTGTACTTTCTTTCCTGGCTTCCGCCGCACAGCCCCTACATCGCACCGCCGGATTACCGCAGTCACTACCAGGCCAACCTGAAGCTCCAACCTAACGTGCCGAAGGGCGCTCCCGAGGACTACACGCGCAAAGTGCTGCCCGATTATTACGGTATGGTGGAAAGCCTCGACGCGGAGTTCAAACGGATTCTCGATGCTCTCGACCGCGCTGGCGTCGCAAAGGACACCATCGTCTGTTACTCGTCCGATCACGGCGATATGGTGGGCGGGCACGGGTACACGGCGAAGCGCTGGCCGCATGACGAATCGGCGCGCGTTCCGCTGATGATCCGCTATCCGGGCAGAATCAGGCCGGGCACCGTGATTGCTGATCCATTCAGCACCGTGGACGTATATCCGACACTGGCGTCACTGGCAGGACTCAAGGCGCCCACCGGCATTGACGGGCTGGATTATTCGGATCTGATCACGGGGCGGAAGAGCATTGCGCCGCGCGACTATGCGTATTTGCAGATGATGTATGCCTATGTGCCGTGGCCCGGTTGGCGGGCGATTCGCACGCGTGAATACACGTATGCACGGACGGGGAAAGCCCCATGGATTCTCTATCACACCGCGAAGGATCCGTTCCAGACCAGGAACCTCGTGGACGATCCGTCGTCCCGCACGCTGCTGGCCGAGATGGACCGGCGCCTGGCGGCGTTGATGAAGGAGAGCGGCGACACGTGGGAGTATCAGGCCACCACCGGCGATTACCAACAGTGGATGCCCGGAGGCGCAAAGCTGGAAGTGCAGCAGCTTGGAGTGCCGTATCCAGGCAGCGATGTGCGCGGCGGTGGGCGGAAGAAGCGGAAGAAGAAGCGGTAAGATGAGCGTAACCGGATGCTGAGTGTAATTCCCCTTCTGATAGCGATTGCGGCGTGGGGCCAGGATTTGCCCTCGCGCGCGGTTCAGGTGCTCGCCGAGCGATGCCTGACTTGCCATAGCGAGAAGGCTCGCATGGGCGGTGTGCAATTGACATCGACGCCGGCTGTGTCGGCTGTGCGCGAGCGGCTGCTGGCGGCCATCCGCCATGACGGCAAGATCAAGATGCCGCCCACCGAAAAGCTCACCGGTGCGGAGTTGGCAGTATTGCGCGAATGGCTGTCGAAGGGGTCGCCGTGGCCCGCACAGACAGCGGCACCAACCGCGGCTCCGGAGCATTGGGCGTTTCGAAAGCCGGTTCGGCCGCAGGCGAGCGGCAACGCAATCGACTCTCTGATTCAAGCGAAGCTGCGCGAGAAGGGACTCACGCCCGCACCGGAAGCGGACCGGCGCACCCTCATCCGGCGAGCGACGTTCGATCTGCACGGGCTCGCGCCGTCATATGGCGAAATCCAGGATTTCGTGAAGGACTCGCGGCCCGATGCCTACGAGCGGTTGATTGACCGGCTGCTCGATTCGCCTCGCTACGGCGAGAAGTGGGGCAAGCACTGGCTGGATCTGGTCCGCTATGGCGACACGTCGGGCTTTGAACAGGACCCCTATTTGTTGTACGCGTGGCGCTATCGCGATTACGTGATCCAGTCGTTCAACGCCGACAAACCGTACGACCGCTTTGTGCGCGAGCAGATTGCCGGCGATGAGTTGTACCCGGAGGAAGTAGAAGCGCAGCAAGGCACCGGTTATTACACCGTGGGCACCAATCGCGACATGCTCTTCAAGGTGGAGGACACCAATCGTGAGGAGACGCTCACCGATTTCGTGGATACAACCTCGGGAGTGTTTCTCGGGCTCACCATGGGCTGCGCGCGCTGTCACGATCACAAGTTCGATCCGCTGCCGCAGCGCGATTACTACCGGCTGCAGGCCATCTTCGCCCCATTCCAGAAGACGCGCGTCTTCCTCCACTACAACAACGCGCGCGTCTATGACCTCGGCGAGAACACTCGTACGTTCCGGCTCTACGAAACTGGCGCACAGTTAATGGCGCTCCTGGGACCGCACCGGGACCGGCTTCGCGAAGAGCGGCTGGCGAAACTGCCCAAGGAAGTCGGCGAGGCGTTTCATACCGCCGATGAAAAACGGACTCCGGAGCAGAAGGCGCTGTTTGAGGAGTACGCCAAGCGCGTCGAGCCGGGTGACGATCAGGTGTATGCGCAGTTGTCGGACGAAGAGAACAGGAAGCTGCGTTCGATTGAGCGGCGGCTGGTGGGGATGTACAAGACGTTCGCGCCCGGGCCGTTTTCGCCAGGATTAACGGACGTGGGCCGTGAAGCCCCACGCACGCACATGCCGGCCAAGGGCGGCAATGATGGCGAGGAAGTCAGGCCCGGATTCCCTGCTGTGCTGGGTGGCGGCGACATTCCGGAGCCTCAACGCGATTCCCCGACAACGCTGCGCAGGAAGGCGCTCGCGGAATGGATCGCCTCGCCGGAGAATCCCCTTACCGCGCGCGTGATGGTGAACCGGATCTGGCAGTATCACTTTGGACGCGGCCTGGTGGCCACGCCGAGCGACTTTGGCACTCGCGCGGGCGCGCCATCGCATCCGGAATTGCTCGACTGGCTGGCCGCTGAATTTGTCGCTCGCAAATGGTCAATGAAGGAGATGCACCGCATCATCATGCAGTCCGCAACGTACCGCCAGAGTGCGCGCTCCACGCCGAAGGCTAACGAATCGGATCCGGAGAATGCGCTCCTTTCGCACTTCACCCGGCGCCGGTTGGAGGCCGAGGAAATCCGCGACGCCGTGCTGCAGGCCTCCGGTGCGCTGAGTTTGAAGATGTACGGACGGGCCGTGGTTCCACCGCTGGCACAGGAGGAGTTGTACGGAATGTCGCAGCCCATCGGAAACGCGTGGGTCGTTACCCAGGACGCAAAGGAACACACGCGGCGGTCGGTCTACATGATCTCGCGGCGCAACTTCCGTATGCCGTTGTTGGAGGTTTTTGACCGGCCGGAGGGCGTGCTCAGTTGCTCGCGCCGCGACTCCTCTACCACGGCGCCACAGTCACTGTCTCTGTTGAACGGCCAATTCACGATGCAACAGGCGCAGGCCTTGGCAGCCCGGTTGGAGAACGCCCCCGATGCGATAGTGGCTGCCTGGCGCGCTGTGTTCGGGCGCGACCCGGAAGCGTTTGAGGTGGACCGGACGAAACAGTTTTTGGACAAACAAACCGCATCGCTTGGTTCGCGCAAGGCCGCTCTGATCGAGCTCGCCCGCGGTCTGTTCAATGTAAACGAATTCCTTTATCTGGAGTAACTCATGATCTCGCGAAGGGAAATGATCTTCCGCGCCGGACGAGGATTCTCGGGAATGGCGCTGGCCGCGATGATGCAAGGGGCGCAGCCTGTTGGCCGTGCGAAGAACGTCATCTACATCTTCAACCACGGCGGCGTCAGCCACGTGGATACCTTCGATCCCAAGCCCACGTTGAAGCGGCTTTCGGGCGAGACTGTTCCAGCCAGCTTCGCCGAGGGATTGAAGACGTCGCGCATTGATTTCCGCAAGGCCATCATGCGCGGTTCGCCATGGGAGTTCTCCCGGTACGGCTCCGGCGGGCTCGAGATGTCGTCGCTGTTTCCGCACACCAGCAAGCACGCCGACAAGCTCGCGGTGGTGCGCTCCTGCCATGGCGACGCCTTTGATCACGCTCCCGCCATCTTCCTGCGCTGCACGGGCACGCAGTTTCCCGGCCGGCCTTCCATCGGTTCGTGGATGGCGTACGGACTGGGCAGCGAGAACAGGAATCTGCCGTCGTTTGTGGTGATGTCCGATGGCGCAATGAAGTCGGGCGCGGGCGCCTATGGGTCGGGGTTTCTCCCGGCCACCTATCAGGGTACGGTATTTCGCACCGGCAAAAGCCCGGTGCTGAACCTTGCCAATCCCAACGGTGTGCCGGCGCAAGCGCAGCGCGAGACGCTCGATTACATCAACGATCTCAACCGCCGTCACTATGCCTCGCGCGAGGATGACACGACGCTCGATGCCCGCATCAAATCTTATGAGCTCGCCTATCGCATGCAGGCCGAAGCTCCGGGCGCGGTGGACATCGAATCGGAATCGGAGGCGACGCGAAAGCTCTACGGCGTCGGCGAGCCGATGACCGATGACTTCGGCCGCAAGTGCCTTCTCGCGCGCCGGCTCGTGGAACGCGGTGTGCGCTTTGTGCAGCTTTTCTTCGGCACTAATCTCGGCGATGATTGGGATGATGCCCACAACGATCTTTGGGGCTCGCATATCAAGATGACCAAAAAATCCGATCAGCCGATTGCGGCGCTGCTCACCGATCTGCACGCGCGCGGCCTGCTCGATTCCACACTCGTGGTGTGGAACAGCGAGTTCGGCCGCACCCCGCTGGCCGAAGGCAAAAATGGCCGCGATCATCATCCGTACGGCTTCTCCATGTGGATGGCTGGCGCTGGCATTCAAGGTGGGCGCGCGCTGGGTGCAACCGATGAGTTCGGATTGCGCGCAACGGAACATCCCAAGACAGTGCATGACGTCAACGCCACCATTCAGCGCCTGATGGGCGTGGATCATACGAAGCTCACCTGGCGTTATCAAAGCCGTGACATGCGCCTCACCGATGTGCACGGGGAGAACGAATTCACCGACTGGCTGCTCAAGGCGTGATTTCGGAGGAGCAATGAACCCCGACCAACTGCTGGTCACCGGTGATGCCGGTTACGACCAGGCTCGCCGCATATGGAACGGCATGATCGACCGCCATCCGGCGTTGATTGCCCGATGCACTTCCACAGCCGATGTCGTTGAAGCGGTCAAACTGGCTGTAGAGGGCAAGCTCACCGTCAGTGTGAAGGGCGGCGGTCACAATGTCGCCGGGAACGCAGTCTGCGATGGCGGTCTGATGATCGACCTCTCTCCGATGAAAGACATTCAAGTGGATGTGGAAGCGCGGACCGCTACCGCACAGCCCGGCGTTCTCTGGGGCGAGTTCGACGCGGTTACCGTCGCCCACGGGCTGGCGACACCCGGCGGGCAGGTCTCGCACACGGGAATTGCCGGACTCACCCTTGGCGGCGGGCTTGGATACTTGATGGGACTTCACGGTGCGACGTGTGACAATCTGCTGTCCGTGGAAGTCGTGACGGCACAGGGCGAAGTGCTCACCGCTAACCAACACGCAAACGCGGATCTGTTTTGGGCGATTCGCGGCGGTGGCGGCAACTTCGGCATCGTCACTTCCTTTCTATTCAGGCTGCACCCGATGGGCCCGGTCACGGCTGGTCTCTTGATTCATCCGCAGGCGCGCGCCAACGAAATCCTGGCATTCTACCGCGAGTTCATCAAGACCTCGCCGGACTGCATGAACACCACCGTCGCATTCATGAAGACGCCGGACGGTCTCGACGCGATGGCGATCATTGTTGTCTACTTCGGCACGGCGGAGCAGAGTGAGACCGTACTTCGCCCACTGCGGAACTTCGGGCCGCCGCTCGCTGACCTCATCGCCGAGATGCCATACACCCAGGCGCAGAAGATGGCCGATCATCTCGTCCCCATCGGCAATCGTTACTACTGGAAATCCAATTTCGCCGATGCGATCGCCGATGGCCTGATTGATGTGCTGACCTCCAAAGCCCCCGCGATGCCTTCCCCTCAATCGATGATTCTCGTGTTTGAAATGAGTGGAGAGATCCAGCGCAAGCACCGCGACAGCGCGGCATTTGATCATCGCGACTGTAATCACGAAGTGTCCATCATCGGCAATTGGACCAGTTCCGACGACGATGCCGCTAACATCGCATGGGTGCGCGAAACATGGGATGCGGCACAGCCCTTCCTGCGGCAGAGTGTCTATGTGAATCACCTTTCCGGTGATGAACCGGCGGAACGTATTCGAGCGGCCTACGGCCCGGGCAAGTATGACCGGTTGGTGGCCGTCAAGCGTAAGTACGATCCGCGGAATTTCTTCCGATTCAACCAGAACATTGTTCCTTAAATGAAACCTAGAAAAGCGTACTCCTTTGACGATGTGATGTTGGTGCCGCGGTACAGCGAGATGAACTCGCGCGCCGATGCGGATCTTTCCACAACCGTTGCCGGCATTCGCCTGCGCATTCCGATCATCGCCGCCAATATGTCATCGGTTTGCGAGGAGCCGATGGCTATCACGCTGGGCGAACTCGGCGGGCTGGGCATTCTGCACCGCATGTGTTCGGTGGACAAGCAGGCCGCGATGGTGAAGAAGGTTCGCCAGGCTGGCCAGATGGCGGGCTTCTCCATCGGCGTTGGAACGGACTGGCGCGAAAGGATGGAGGCGTGCCGCCATGACGCATGCATCGTATGTCTCGATGTGGCCCACGGGCATCACCGGCGCGTCGTCGAACTGCTGCACGAGTACTTCGCCTTGTATTCGGATTACCCGATCATCATCGGACAGATCGCAACCGCGAAAGCCGCAGGCATGTTCATTGACGAGGTGGTTCCTGAGAAGCATCATCCAACCGTCGCGTTCAAGACGTCGATCGGTGGCGGCAGCCTTTGCACCACTCGCATCAAGACCGGGTTTGGTGTGCCCACGCTGCAGGCGATCTGGGACATCGCGGAGGTGCATGGTCACAAGATCTCCATCATTGGCGATGGCGGAATCAAAAACTCGGGCGATCTTGTGAAGTCGCTGGCCGCGGGCGCGGACGCGGTGATGCTCGGCAATCTTCTCGCCGGTACGGACGAATCGCCGGGCAACATCATCAAGTCGAAGGACCTGCTCTACAAGGTCTACAGAGGATCGGCGTCGTTCGGCGACAAGGCGCTGCGCGGGGAAGAGACTCGTAATGTGGAAGGCGAGGAAGCGCTTGTGCCATATAAAGGATCGGTGAAGCGCGTGGTTTCCGGACTGCTGGATGGCGTTCGGTCGGGCTTCAGCTATGGTGGCGCCGCCAGCATCCACGAATTACAGGCTCATGCCGAGTTTGTGGAGATCACCGCGCACGGGTTCGCCGAAAGCCTGCCCCACGGCAAATAAGCTGCAAGCTCATGCGGAGATTGTTGCCTCGCAACTTCGGTAGACACCCACAATCCGGTTGAGAGGCGTCACCAGAAAACGCCACAGCAGATAATACAGACCGGAGACCCCCACGAGCCCTACAAGCAGAACCTCCAGCGCTGGTTCAATGTCCATCAAACTGGCGAGCGGCCACCCCAGCGGTATCAGTAGCCAAGGTAGAAGCGCCCCGTGGCATCCCAAGGAAACCGCCCGTTCCCCGCGCAACGCTACGTAAAGCAGATTCCACAAACCCCATGCGTTGGGGATGATGGCCATTGGGAAAGCAATCACGCGCTCGACGGTCACAGGCAACTCCCATACGAGCCTTGCCATAACGTAGAACATCATGACTCCGAGCAGGAACACGGCCGGGACCGTAACGCCAGCCATGTAAGCGCGAATCCATGGATGCTCCCCACCGTACTTCATCATGCGGCACCTCCCAACACTGGGATCGCGCGACGGGGAGTCGTTGTCAAGCCCTTGCGATGGCGCAACGGGCGGACTTCCTTGCGTCTCCGCCCTTGATGTGTGGATCCATCGTGTCTCCTACACGGCTAACGGCAGCAGCGTGGTCGGTCTGCGCAGGCAACCCACGCCGAGTTTGTGAGGATCACCGCGCACGGATTCGCCGAAAGCCTGCCCCACGGCAAGTAGCGCTGTCACAAATTCCCAAACATTTCCATAAAGAAATGTTTTAAACATTCCGATAGATGGGTGTAAGTCTAACCGAGCAACTACACCCGATGGTGCGGTTGTTTCACAACGTTTCCACATCACCCATCCCTTCCATCCGGAACTTGGCCAGGAGTTCGAAGTAGTGAACTGGCACAGGATCCGCAATCTGGATGTGATCCGTT
>JACQZR010000143.1 GCA_016213775.1 Acidobacteriota bacterium | reverse complement strand
GGCTCTCGTGTTGAATTCGTTCTTCACTCGATTCAGCGGCGTTTTGATGGAGGCCTACCGATGACCCGCACAACCTGGTTCTTATTCTGCGCCTGCGCCGCTTCGATGTCTGCGCAACAGCGCCCGCCCGTTCCCCCACAGAATGCCGAATACGAGGCGTTGCAGGCGCACTTCGAGCGGCGCGTCAACCACCGCCACGAGCATCTCTTTGATGGCGTCACCACTATTGCCCAGTGGGAGACCCGGCAAAAGCGAACGCGCGCTCAATTGGAGCGGATGCTCTGGGGCAACATGCAGTGGCCCGGCGCACCTCCGCGGGCAACCGTCACACACACGCAGGACTTTGCCGCTTACCGCCTCGAGAACATCGTGCTGGAGACCGCGCCATCCGTCTTTCTCACGGCCAACCTTTATCTTCCGCGCACCGGGGGCCCGCATCCGGTGGTGCTCTACCAGTGCGGCCACGCTAGCAAGAACTATTACGCGCGCCATGGCGCATGGTTCGCATCCCACGGAATCGCGGCGCTGGTGATGGACAACATCGAGATGGGCGAGGTCGAATTCACGCACCATGGAGTCTACTCGCACGCATGGTTTCACTGGTACAGCCGCGGTTTCTCACCGCTTGCCGCCGAGTTGTTGAATGCGCGCCGCGCCGTCGATTACCTCGCTGTGCGCAGGGACCTCGATCCCACTCGTATTGGCGCGACAGGCCGCTCCGGCGGCGGCATGACCACTTTCTTTCTCGCTGCCATCGACCCGCGCATCCGCGCCTCCGCGCCCGTTTCGGGCACTCTGTCCACACACGGGTGGATCAAACAGCGACTCGGTGCGCTCCATTGCGATTGCCAGTACCCGGTGAACAGCTATGGTCTGTTCTACTCCGAAATTGGCGCCCTTATCGCGCCCCGCGTGCAACTGCAGTGCAATGCCGACGCCGACACGGGATTTCCGATGAACACCTTCAACGAAATGATGAGCAAGATGGGCGAGATCTACTCGCTCTACAAGGCTCCGGAGGCGTTGCGCGCTTCGGTGACACCGGGCGGCCACAGCGACGTCGAAGCGATCCGCCTTCCGGTCTACTCGTTTTTTCTCGATCAGTTCCTCGGCAAACGGTCGCCTCTGACAGCAGAAGGGCCGGTGGAGATTCCGGACAACGCCGCCCTGGTCTGCTATCGCAACGGACTCCCGCTGAACGAGCGCCTTTCGCGAATCGACGAGGAGCTGTTTCCCGGAACCGGCGCACGCCCAAAGGACGCCGCCACGCTCGCGTCTACCCTGCGCGAGGAAGTGTTCCGCTACTTCCCGGCAGCGGGCGCTGAGCAGCCAATCGAACCGCAGTGGGGTGCGGAAACCATCGCGCAAGGGCGCAGAATCCGTCCCGTCACCTTCACCGCATTCGAAGGATTGCGCGTCAAGGCGACGCTGTCACTGCCGGCTGACGGCGAGGCCCGCGCGCTGCCTGCGCTCGTTATCGCAGATCATCGCCGCGGCATCCCCGTGTGGGGTAATGAACAGCCGCTGGAGCGCAATCAATGGGGCCGCCAGGCGGTATTGCTGGTGGAAACCGTTGATCGCGGAAGCCGCGTCCTGGAACGCAATCTGCGCAGCTTCGCCGATGACGATCCGGTGCATCACATGCGCCGTCAGGCGATGGTTGCCGGCACCACCATCGAATCCATGCAGGTCTACGAACTGATGCGCGCCGTGGCGCTGCTGCGCACGCTGCCGTCCGTCGACGCCGCGAGGATCGCTGTCACGGGCAAAGCCGAGATGGGCATCAGCGCGATGTACGCCGCGCTCCTCGATGGCCGTGTCGCGCGCGTCATTCTGCATTCGCCGCTTGCGTCCCACCGGCAGGGCCCGCACTACCTCAGCGTACTTCGGTACACCGATGTCCCCGGCACCGCCGCCGTTCTCGCAGGCAAGCTGAGCGGCTACGGAGAGATTCCGGCCAGTCTGACGGCAGTGGTTCGCAAGTGCGCCGGCGCGGCAGCCTGCCTTGCGTGGTAAGGTCCACTGCAGGGCGGACGCCCTCGATCGGCATAGGGAGAACGGTTACCCGCCCCCCCTGCCACACCACCGTACGTACGGTTCGCGTATACGGCGGTTCGATAAGTTAAGCCTTCTGCACGACCAACTTCGGGAGCCCGAGCGAGTGCAGGTAGTCATTGGGCAGTGCGATTGTCAGAGCCGGGCTCTGACTCACTCTCCAGGGTCCCTTCCGGCTGCCAGCAGTCGATGCCGCCAGATCCGGCTTGACACCCCGGTTGATCAGCTCCGCTCTTCTCTTGCGGGCCGTCTTCCATTGCCACCAGAAAACGCAGCGAATGCGTCTCCGGACCCACGAGTTGAGTTCCTTCATCTGTGAGGGGACTTCGCTGAAGCCGTAATAGCCAAGCCAGCCGCGCATGTACACTGCCAGCTCTTTTATCCGTTCCTTCATGCTGATCCCGCGATTCCGCCGCGTTATCTCCCGCACTCGCTCCTTGAATCGGGCGATCGCCTTCGGCGCGATTAGGCGCTTCAGCTCTCCCCACTTCGTGAAGCTGAATCCGAGAAACTTCCGCTCCTGCGGCTTCGCTACTGCGCTTTGCGCCTCGTTTACCTTTAGCTTCAGCTTCTTGCTGATGAATCGCTTCACGCTCTCCATCACTCGCTGCCCCGCCCGTTCACTGCGAACGTAGATGTTACAGTCATCCGCGTATCGCACAAAGCGGTGCCCGCGTGCCTCCAGCTCCCGGTCCAATTCGTCCAGCACAAGATTACTCAACAGTGGCGAAAGTGGGCCCCCTTGCGGAGTCCCCTCTTCGCTCGGACTCACCAGCCCGTCCTCCATGACCCCGGCTCTCAGAAACGCCCGGATCAGTTTCAACACTCGTTTGTCTTCCACCCGTTGCGCGATTCGCCCCATCAGCTTGTCGTGGTTGACTCGGTCGAAGAATTTCTCCAAGTCCAGGTCCACGCACCACGTGTACCCGGCGACGATATGCTGCTTCGCCGCCTCCACCGCTTGCTGTTGCGACCGCCCCGGCCGGAATCCATAGCTGCGTTCGGAGAACGTACAGTCCCATTTGCGCTGCAGCACCTGCATCACCGCCTGTTGGATGAGTCGATCCAATACCGTCGGAATGCCAAGCTTGCGCACCCCTCCTCCATCCGGCTTCGGGATTTCCACCCGCTTCACCGGTTGCGGCCGATAGATCCCGCTTTGCATCTGTTCCCGTATTTCTGGCATTTTGCTCTTCAGGTGCTCTCCCAGTTCCTCCACGGTCATCCCGTCGATTCCTGGGCTTCCCCGATTCGCTTTCACTCGCCGGTATGCTTCCTTCAGATTGTCTCGTTCGAGTATCTCCTCCAGCACATCGTATTTTCGGGCCGCGTTTTCGGTCTCCTGTTTCGCCGTCAGCAGTTCAGCACCTTCCCCTTCTCCCCCTGGAGCTTCCCCCATTGGTTCGTCCGGAAAGGCCAGTTCCATTTGGTTCTGGTTTTTCTGCCGCTTCCTGCTCATGAGTCACAGGCCCTATTGGCCGCTCCTATCGTTTGGGCCTTCGCTCCTTCCCGCTTTCGCGGGCTCTCTATCGCTACTATGCCCGCTGCTGACTTCTGCTCTGCGCTCTGGTTGCCTCTCGACTCCCATAGTCGCCTCACGGCGACAACAGAACAGATCTCCTGGGGTAGTTCCAGCCGTCTTCCATGCGCAATCGCGGGATCTACGCGTTTCGCTTTTTGATGGTATGGACTTCGTGAAGCGGAGCTCACTCGTCCCACGTTGGCGCCTCATATCCCGTTCTTGTTCATCGACTCGCATGTTTGCTACGCGCTTCTTTCTGACCCTCCCTTGCGGTAGGTGCCATTGCGCTTAACTAACCCTTCACCCCATCAGGTTGGGTAGAAGACTCTCACTTCCTGACTGCTGGACATGCCCAGCACACTCCGCAGCCGGCCCCCTGGCCGGCTTCCGGAAACTTGGCGCCCACCCACGTCGAGCCTATGAAATAATCACCAGATATGCGGATGCTGCTTGGCCTCGTGCTCGTCCCTGCCGTGGCGGCCGGCGCAGTCGATTTCCACACGCACGTCCGTCCGATTCTGGAGCGGTCGTGCTATCCGTGTCATGGGCCGAAAGCGCAAATGCACGGCCTGCGCCTCGATTCTCGTGCCGCCGCCGAGAAGGGCGGCGAGTCCGGCGTCTCCGCGCTACACCTCATCTATCGCTACATCTCCGGCCAGGACAAAGACATCAAGATGCCGCCGGGTAAACTGCTTCCCGCCGATGATATCGCGGCGATCAAGCAGTGGCTCGATGACGGCGCGCACTATAGCGGCGAGGCCGTGGCATCGGCCGCCCCGGAGGACGAGAAGTTCGTTCGCGGACGCAAACATTGGGCCTTTCAACCGCGCGCGGTTGCGATTCCACCGCACGTCAAACGGCCGGCCTGGGCGCGCAATCCCATAGACGCGTTCGTCCTCGCCAAGCTGGAAGCCAAGGGTTGGACGCCGTCCCCGCAAGCCGAGCCGCGCGATCTGTTGCGGCGCGTCTACTTCGATCTCACCGGCCTTCCGCCGACGATCGCCGAGCAGAACGCGTTTCTGTCCGCCCCCACGCCGGCCGCCCTCGACAAGCTGATCGGCGAGTTGATGGAACGGCCCGCTTATGCCGAACGCTGGGCGCGCCATTGGCTCGACGTGGTCCGTTACGCGGAATCGAACGGCTACGAGCGCGACGGAGTGAAGCCCAACGCCTGGAAGTATCGCGATTACGTCATCCACGCCTTCGCTGAGGACAAGCCCTTCAACCGGTTCTTGACCGAACAGATTGCCGGCGACGAACTGGACGACGTCTCCGCGGATACCTTGATCGCCACCGGCTTCCACCGGCTCGGCCCATGGGACGACGAGCCTGCCGATCCGGCCACCGACCGCTTTGATCAACTCGACGACGTGATCTCCACTACCTCGCAAGCCTTTCTCGGCCTGACCATCGGGTGCGCGCGCTGCCACAACCACAAGTTCGAACCGCTCACCGCGGCTGACTACTATTCGATGGTTGCGATCTTCCGCGGCTTGGAGCGTCCCCGCAGCGGCCGCACTGAACTGGATCTTCCCGTGGGCACGCGCGCCGAGTTGGATCGCGAGACCGCGCGCGATGCGGAGATGGCTCCGTTCCGAAAGCAGATCGGCAAGCTGGAAGCGCCTTACCGTGCCAAAGGCAAAGGCTGGCAGGAGCAAGTGCCCGCCGAGGTGAAAGAGCAAATCGCTGAACTGCGCGCGAAGATCGAAGCCTATCGCCGCGCCACGCCCGACCTGCCGCGTGGCTACTTCCTGCACGAGCGCAAAGCCCCGGAGCTCTCGCACATCCTGTTAAGGGGCAAGCCTGGCGCGCTCGGCCCGGAAGTGCAGCCCGCTGTGCCGGCGATCCTCGTGAAGCAGCAGCCGCCATTTACGGCGTCCTCGCGCACCAGCGGACGCCGGCTCTCGTTCGCCAGGTGGCTCGCCTCGCCGGAAAATCCGCTTACCGCGCGGGTCATCGTCAACCGTGTCTGGATGTGGCACTTCGGCGAAGGCCTCGTCCGCACACCCTCCGACTTTGGTCTGATGGGCCAGAAGCCCACGCATCCGGAGCTTCTCGACTGGCTCGCCACCCGCTTCGTTGAAGAAGGCTGGTCGTTGAAGAAACTGCACAGGCTCATTCTCACCAGCAACACGTGGCGCATGTCGAAAGCATTGCGCCCCGATTACCAGGCCGCCGACCCCGAGAACCGTCTGCTGTGGCGGATGCCATACAAGCGGCTGGAAGTGGAAGCCATCCGCGACTCGGTGCTCGCGGTGAGCGGGAAGCTGAACGCGAAGATGCATGGACCCAGCGTGTTCCCGCCGATTCCCCCGCAGGCGCTGGAAGGCTCCTCCGACCCTGATAAGATCTGGAAACCTTCGTCCGCGGAAGACGCAGCGCGCCGCAGCATCTACGTGTTTCCGAAGCGCTCGCTCATCGTGCCGATGTTCGATGCGCTGGATCTGTGCGACACGGCGCGCTCGGCGGCGCAGCGCATGACCACCACGGTGCCGACGCAGGCGCTTACGTTGTTCAATGGCGATTTCGTGAACGAGCAGGCGAGGTACCTGGCCGGCCGCTTACATCGCGAAGCGCCCGATTCTGAGGAAGCGCGCATCACGTTGGCCTACCGTCTGGTGCTGGCCCGCAAACCTACCAGCGAAGAGATGGGCGCCATGCGCAGCTTTCTGGCGAAGGACCCCTCGCGAGGTCTGGAACAAATCGCGCGCGTCATGTTTAACCTCAACGAGTTTGTCTATGTCGATTAACCGGCGCAACTTCTTCTTTCGGGCAGCGGGCGGATTCGCGAGTCTTCCGCTGCTCGATCTGCTGCTGCGCGGCCAGGCCGTCAAGCAGCCGCACTTCGCGGCAAAGGCCAAGCGCGTGGTGTTTTTTTTCATGAACGGCGCCCCGAGCCACATCGACACGTTTGATCCCAAGCCCGCGCTCACCAGGTTCGACGGCACGCCATACAAAGGATCGCTCACCGTCGGCTCCAATGCGCGGCCCGTCGGCTACCTCATGCGGAGCCCGTTCGAGTTTCAGAAGCACGGGCAGAGCGGCCTCGAAATCAGCAGCCTGTTTCCGCACACCGCCAAATTCGCCGATGACCTCTGCGTCATCCGCTCAATGTACACCGATACCGCCGCGCATGCCTCCGGGTGCCTGCAAATGAACACCGGCGCGGTGCTGCTGGGCAAGCCGGCGATGGGCGCGTGGCTGAGCTACGGGCTCGGTACCGAGAATGAAAATTTGCCCAGTTTCGTAGTGATGACCGATCCGCGCGGCGGGCCGATCAGCGGGGCTTCCAACTGGACTTCGGGCTTCATGCCGGCCGCCTATCAGGGCACGCTGTTCCGCGCGACCGGCGCACCGCTGCTCGATCTGTCCACGCCTGAGGGGCTCGACACAACAGCCCAACGGCGCAGTCTCGACCTGCTGCAGTCGCTCAATCAATCGCACCTCAAGTCGCACAACAACGAGGACGATCTTTCGGCGCGCATACATTCCTACGAACTCGCCTACCGGATGCAGACCGCGGCGGCTTCCACCGTGGATCTGTCGAAGGAGAGCGAAGCGACGCTCGATCTCTACGGTATCCACAACCAGCGCACGGCCGACTTCGGACGCAAGTGTCTCATCACGCGCCGGCTGTTGGAAAACGGTGTTCGCTTCGTGCAACTGTACTCCGGCGGCGGTCATATTGAAGATACCTGGGACGGCCATAACGACTGCATCACCAACCACAAGACGCATGCCGGCGAAACCGATCAGCCGATTGCCGCGCTGATGGCCGACCTCAAGCGGACCGGCCTGTGGAAGGACACGCTGCTGATTTGGGGCGGAGAATTCGGCCGCACGCCAACGAGCGAAGGGGTTGGGAAACCCGGCCGCGACCATAACTGGTACGGTTTCTCGATGTGGCTTGCAGGCGGTGGCGTGAAGGGCGGCCAGGTGATCGGCGCCACCGACGAGATCGGATTCGAGGCGGTGGAAGACCGCTGCCACGTGTCCGACCTGCACGCGACTATCCTCCATCTGATGGGCCTCGACCACACCAAGCTCACCTATTTCTATTCGGGGCTCAACCAGCGGCTCACCGGCGTGCGGGGAAATGTGGTGAAGAAGGTTCTCGCGTAACATCGGCTCGATTGCTTCTCGCCCGCTACCAAGCAAGGGTACGCAAACCTGGAACGTTCGCGAAGTGTGTATCCCGCGTCGCCAACGGAAGGTCGTACTGACGGGCCAACGCTGCGATCCAAATGTCGTTGTCCGGTATGCGTCGGCCTAACTTTTCGAGTTCTGCCTTGATATCACCGTAGAGTTCGGCTGTGGTCAGATCGGGGAACACCAGCACGACGTTGCTAAGTAGATCTTTGATGTAGGACAGTTGCTCCTCACGGCGCTGTGCTTTCTGCGCTCCGAATCGTAGTTCACCAATCACGACCCAAGGGATGCCGATCGGCGCAGGGCCATAGAACAGAGAGCGAAGTGAATCTTCGCCCCGAAAGTAGGCGATCACGATATTGGTATCAGCGAGAACACTACCAACCTTGTTCATCCACCTGCTCACAGCCCTCCGCAAT
>JACQZR010000148.1 GCA_016213775.1 Acidobacteriota bacterium | reverse complement strand
GGGGGTGAGCTGGTAGGCGGTCCAGACGGGGACTCGGTGGGTATTGCTGAGGCAGATGGTGAAGGCGGAGCGGGTAGCGAGTTGTTGATCTGGGGCGGTGCAGGTGGGGAGACCGAAGCGGTTGGGCTGGGCGCTGAGGGTTTGGATTGCGAGGAAGAGGAGTGAGGTTACCATACATTATATAGATCGACTGTTTCAAACATTTCTATAGTATGACTGGGGCAAAAATTTATAAAGGCGTGTTCCCGCCGAAGGCGGGGACAAACGCGATTGCCGGGAGGTGGCCGCGGGCGGCGAACTGCTCAAATGGCGGTGCATCCACGATTCGAAGGGGTACATTCTGTTGGCGAAGGCAACGGGGCGATACCGCGAAGCGGTTTAGTTCACCGCGGATTTTGCATCCGTACCCTGACGCCCGCTTCGACGCCAAGACTGAAGGTAGGAGCCGTATGTAACGGGCGTCCCTTCCGCGACTAACAACAAGGCCGTGATTCATATGCGAGGTTTGTCGCTGAACGTTGAAGTGTGGTATACGGAGCAGTTAGAGGTTTGCTCGAATGGGATGCTTGAACCGGTATGTTAGGACATGGATAGGGTGTGGCTAACATTAGATCCGAATGAAAATGCGGGCGGCCGAGTGGATGCGCCGCTTGCAGGGGACGAGATATGGGAGCCAGGCGGGCAGGAGTGGGAACGTTTTCGGTGCCCGCCCGGGCTTTATTCGCGCTGGAGACTGCCCAGAGGTAGACTCCCTCTCGCGCCCGCACTGCAGAAGTGCTCAGGTCACATCCTTGGCCACAATATAGCCGGAAGCGCCAGTGTTTGTGCGAGTTTGTGGATTGCGAGGTGTTTCCACCGGAGTTCGTGGAGCAGGCAGGATTACGGGGTGGGGCGAAGGTGGGCGGGTCGGGGACTACGGGTTATCCCAGCAATGGCGGCGCGCGGCGGTTTCCGTACCAGCCAACATCGCCGAGGGGTTCCGGCGGCGCGGGAAAGCGGACAAGGTGCGGTTCTTGAACATTGCGGAAAGCTCACTGGAGGAATGCCGCTACTACTTGATCCTGGCGCAAGATCTCGGTTACGGTGACACTTCCGCTCTGACCGCTTCGATTGAGGAAGTCAGCAAAATGCTGAACGCCTACACAACTGCCGTTCTGGCTTCTTGACTTCTGGCTTCTATATCCCCAAGGGATATCAAGGGCGAAGCCCTTGACTAGTTGGTCAGGTTCATCTTGCGAAGCAGAAGTGCCCAGCGCGGATCGGAGCGAAGCGGTTCGTACATCGGTTCCACCTTCAACTCATCGCTGAACCGGGAGCGCCGCTCGACGGCCCTGTCGAACCATTCGAAGGCTCGATCTTTGTCACCGGTATCCATGTAAAGGAGACCGAACAGGATGGGAGCAATTCCCTCACGTTTCTCGAAATCTTCGAGGAGCCGTCTTGCGGGACGGATATTTCCGGCCCGCGCGTGAGCGTGGGCGAGCAGGGTTGCAACCGGTGGCCCACCCGCTGTCAGTTTCATCGCTTTCTCCAGGATCGCTATCGCGTCCGGGTGCATCCTTTTGGCGGTGTACGCCAGCCCCAGATGCAAGTGGGCTTCGACGGAATTCGGAAAGATCTCCAGAGTCCGCCGGTTCTGGGCGATCGCATCATCGTAGCGGCGTGTTATGTAGAGCGCCCAACCCAACGCCCCGCGGATAGCGGGAGCCAGGGGGTCGAGTTCCACGGCGTGCCGGATCTCAGCCAGACCCGCCTCGAACCGGCCAGTGGCGATCAGAAGCCCGCCATACCAGGCGTGGCCGGTAGCATATCCGGGACTGAGTTCGAGCGAGCGCCGGTAATGCCGCTCCCGTTCGGACCAAGCCCAATCGTCTGCGCAGCTTGATAGAGTCGCGTGGGCTTCTCCAAGATTGGCGTCCAACTCCACGGCTTTCTTCGAGGCTTCACATCCAAGAGCCAGGAAGTCCTGCCGGTCCGTCCGGCTCTCGATCGCGAAATAGGAATCGGCCAATCCGGCAAAAGCCCGTGCATAACGCTGCTCTCTCGCAATTGCCTGTTTGAAATAGTCGACGCTCTTGTATAGCCGGTCCATTTCCCGCGTCTGCCACTCGGACCTGCCTCTCGAATAAAGATCCCAAGCCTCGAAGCTCACGGGGCGCTCGCCAAGCCGCGCATGCTCCTGGGGAGTGATACGAATGTGGACGTGATTGGCAATTGCCTGCGCGATCTCGCCCTGCATCCCCAAAATGTCTCGCCCCGAGCGTTCGAAGCTGTCCGCCCACAGATGACGGTCACTTGGAGCGGCGATCAATTGCGCCGTAATCCGGATCCGGTCGCCCGCGCGTGTGACCGTCCCCTCAACAACGTAATCAGCTTTCAACTCGCGCCCGATCTCCAGGACTCGCTTCTTCGTTTTCTTGTACTGCAACATCGAAGTGCGAGAAATCACCGACAAAGCTTGGATCTTCGCCAAATCCGTGACGAGTGCGTCTGTCATTCCATCCGCGAAGTGCTCCTGCTCCGGGTCGGCAGAGAGACTCTCGAGCGGAATTACGGCAATTGACGGAAGTCGGACACGACCGGCAGGTTGGCGGCGCGCCCACAGCCAGTACCCGCCTGCCGCAAGGAGGGAAATACCGATAGCCGTGGCGATCCAGCGGGATGAACGGTGCGGAACTGTTGACGACCGTGACGGCGAGCTAACCTCTGGGCGCGGCGGCTGGAAGACTGCGCGGTAGCACCCCTTAGGCAAGATGATCTCGATCGCGTCGCCCCGGCCTTCGGACTGGTAATACTCCATCAGCTTCTGACGCAGCCGGCGAGCCTCCGTCCGAACAACAGTGTCCACGCGGGGGTCGAAAGAGTCGCCCTTGCCAAACACCTCCATGGCCAGGACGAACTCCTTCAGTTCCGCCCCGCGCCCCGCAATTTCCTGATCCACGAGAAACCGAAGGAACCGGCAGAGTTGTGGAGAACTTTCGAACGTCTTGCTGGATAACGTCTTTTCGAGCTGCCCACGTACGGCGTCCGGCAAGGGCGGGCCGGATGCCCGTGATTTGGGGTTGCGATCGCTCCCAGATCGATCGAACAGCATTAGAGCATTATACAGGCGGCAGCCCGGCTGCCGGGCAAGCTCCAGCGCCCTTGGCGGGGATTTTTTGCGCCTGCTGACTGGTTTCGACGCCGTTGCGCACATCTGTTAAGCAGAGGAGGTTCTACATGAAGCTGGATGAAAGCCCGGAGATGAACGCCAAGTTGGACACCTACATGACTTGGGCGGCAACGAAACTGATCTTCGATTTCGACGTGTATTGCGTCGTGATGTTCAAGATTCCCAACAAATTCCGCCGTCTGGCAGCCCTACGCGGATACCTTCGGTTCCAGGCCGCAGGTAAGGACTTTGACGATGTCTGGGCATGGTCGTCGGACGAAATCAAAGCCTTCAAGGGTTCGGAGGAGCAGAAAACCGCGAAGGCGTTCATCGATAAAGTGCGGTCCGCCTTCGATGCGCGCAGTGAGATGTCAGCCAAATCGTACAAGCTGGTGGCGAGGGCAAAGCCTCGCAGCCTGGAAGAACAGATCAAGCTCTGGAATAACAACGGGTCCGCTAAGACCATCGGCAAGAAGCTATGGGACTTTGTCGACAACAAACTCGCAGAATACCCCGATACGCCGGATCTGCCATCGGTAGAGAGTTTTGTGAAGATGATCACCGAGGAAGCGAAGAACCTGCCGGCCGCAACGAACGCCACGCCGGGGTTGTCCGCTCACGGGCATCTCAAGGCGATCGATTTCCATGTGACGCAGAATGGCAACAAGGTTCTACATTCTGGTGGCGCGGATTACTGGCGGTCGACGGGCGCGGACGATGCGTTGAAAGCCGCCGTGACGACCGTGAACAACAACTCCGGGCGCAAGGTGTTCGACGGGCCGTTGAAGAGCCCGGACGAGCCCTGGCATTACAGCTACATTCCCGCGGAAGCTTAACACGTCGGCCGCTTCATCACCCGGGCTTCGGGACACTGGATTCCGCCTTCGAAACCGAGCTCCGCAGCTATGAATACGGAACAGGAATCTCCGGCCCGAGTCAGCCCCGCCGTCGCCGCGTGAGCGACAATAGAGACATGCGCACTTACACAGGGAGCTACACAAAGATCCCTTCCGGCTACATGGGCCAACTTGTCGATTGGCCGGAAGTCATCACAGAAGGCGCAACCCTGGAAGAATGCCGTGAACTGCTTCAGGACGCCCTCCGCGAAATGATCGCAGCCTACCATCAGCAAGGCAAATCCATCCCTCCCGGCAGCGCTCTCCTGGAACAGATCGCCGTCGAGGCATGACATATGGCGGTTCCACGCCGCGATCTTATCAAACACTTCGAAGCCAACGGATACTACTTGCTCCGAGAAGGCGCCAAGCACTCCATCTACACGAACAACACCAAGACCATTCCGGTCAAGCGTCACCGTACCATTGATCGCATCACAGCAAACCAGTTGTGCAAACAAGCAGGACTACTCCCAAAGTTCTAGCTCTCACTATTCGGCCCCACACGTGCTCTCGATTCCCAGCGCGGGGTGTAGGTTTCGCACGCAACTTTTTGCACCAGCGACGGGGACAGACGATGCATTGAAAGCCGCGGTGACGACGGTGAACAACAACTCCGGAGGGTGTTCGACGGGCCGTTGAAGAGCCCCGACGAGCCGTGGCATTACAGCTACATTCCCGCGGAAGCTTAACGCGTCGACCGCTTCATCACCCAGGCTTCGGGACACTGGATTCCGACTTCGAGGCCGAGTCTCCGCAGCTATGAAGCCGCTTGAGCACCCCTGGCCCACAGGGCAACCCCAACCCATCAACCCGTCCATCCTGAACGCCTTCGAAGCCCAAACCGCCACCAACCGCCATGCTCGCGGGCGAAAGCGCGATCAACCGCTGCACCTACCCCAAAACAAATCTGGTTCTGGAACTTAATGGCTGCTTCGCAAACGGAGGCGGATTCTGCTCTATTGAGCCACTGGGACAATCACGGACGTTCCTCGATTCTGAAGGCCACCGTTCGGTACCGTTGCAGCGACGCCGCAGTACAGCCGAACATAGCCTGCCGGAGTGAAGGGAATCCGGGCGGGCATGCGGATGGACACCCGATAAAATCCAACTTGATCGGACGCGAGCCCGGCAAAGGGAATTTCAGCGTCGATCTCCCGATGTTCCCCAAAGCTGCATCCGAAGGGCAGTATCGCAACGGATGGAGAAGCCGGCAGATCCCCGTCGGCGACAGCCGGAGACACAGGGCCAAGTCCGGTCATCGAGAAGTGAATCAGCTCGCCCGCGTGGGCCGGGTTTTCGAAAGTCACGGGACTGGCATCGTCGTGTGAAGCGATAGGGACGAGCGACCACTCCGGGAACTTGAGTGGATGCGTGAAGAACTGCGCATAGGGCGGCTGGATGTAGACCTTTTGTTCGCTTGGCGCTGTCGGTTCAAACGGCCGAACGGTGTCGATGGTTGCGGTCATCGTGTGAAAACCGGCGACCGTCCCCCACGGAATCTGATAGCACATCTTGGTCGGCGAAAGGAACAGCGTCGGAATCGGTTGGCCGTCGAGCCGCAGTCGAAATGTCGCATCAAGGTGAGCGGCAGAAGCGCAAAGCGCCGAGCCGGCGACTGGGACGGATGGCGGATTTGAGACTAATGTCGGCGAGACATTCACGACGATGCGGCTCTCTCCGGTCTCCAGGTTGATCTTTACGATTGCTCCGTCCGCCACCGCGTATGCAGTGCCGCCGTCACCGGAGAGCGTCGCCTCCGAGACCGTTTCCTCTTCCTTTGTGAGGAGGCGCAGGCCCGATCCGTCGGTGTGAATCGCATACAGGCGTTGGTGGGACAGAAAGGCCAAGGTACTGCCATCGTTGCTGAGCCCGACCAAAGTCAGGTTGGGAGCTGAGAAGAACGGTGTTTCCTGGCCGGTGGCAAGGTCGACTCTCGTGAGCTGCTTGGAGCCCCCCGGAAGTGTGCTCTGATATACGAGCATTCGGGCGCCGTCGTCGATCATCACCTCCTCCGCAACCGCGCTTACAGGATATTCGCGTTCGTGTTCGATCCCGATCAGCGCAACAGTGGCGGTGGTCAGGCTGCCTCGGGCGACCAAGCCCGTCGAGGAAACAATGTTCCGGGGATTGAAGGTGTGCCAGTAGGTGATTCGGCGCGTGGTACCTGTTACGAGATCCTGCAGCACAAAGCCGCCGCCAACTGCACGCTCGCAACACGAAACAGCGTACCGCCCATTCCGGCTCAGCCTCGCCTGCCCCCAGAGCACTTCGCTGCCGATCTCTGTGTGAACCTTCGATGCCTGTAGCGAACAACTGCTTCCCGGCCAGATACAGTCCCGGCGAGTGATGAGTGCTAGAACGGACCCGTCACCACTCAATGCCGCCCCTTCCACCCGATAGAAGTTGGTCATGAAGTTAGCGGCGTCCGGTAGCCTTTCGCGTTGCTCAACCAAGTGCAGCCCCTCGGCATCGACCCGGAAGACCTTTTCCCATGTGTACTGCTCCGTATCCGTTTGCCGTTGGGTGGTGGAGAAAAGGACAACACTGCCGTCATCGGTGGTCGCCAGGTTGCGGAATTGGGCGCACCCGGGTACCGCGAGCAAGGCCAACAAACTAAGCTCTCGGATCATCCACTTCTAAGACCCACGCGATGCATTTGCAACTACACGAACTGGATCTTTTTCCTAAGATTCCCTTCAGCCACCCTCCTGGCCGGCGCGCCGTTATCCAACCGCAGCCAGTCTTTCTGCGAAATTTGCGCAAAAAAGCGCGCGCCGGGTTGATACGCGTGACCGTCGGCGACATCCTCTTACCCTAAGACTTCGGCCCCACACGTGCTCCTATTCTCCATGCGTGGGGTGTAGCATTTTCCCACGCAACTTTTTGCACCAGTCCGGGTACCCAAGTTATATTATGCTGCTCGAAACAGATCTCTTACCCTCATTTATCAACGCGCCCATAGAAAAGCGCCCAATTACGAACCTCAAAGTGCTCAATGAAGCCTACGCTTACGCCAAGCCTAGTTCCTTTTCGCGCGGCATGCGCATCGACCTCAATGGTGTGACGATTCTCCTGATCTCGGGAACCGCCTCCATCGACGAGAATGGCGTAAGCCTCCACATTGGGGATTTTCGCGCACAGCTTCGGCGCACCTACGAGAACATTACGGCACTCCTCGCCGCCGAAGGCGCAACCTGGAAGGACATCGTCCGCACCACCTGCTACCTCCGCGACATCGAGCGCGACTACGAAGCCTTCAACGAAGAACGCACCCGCTTCTTCGCCGAACTGGGCCTCGATCCGCTGCCCGCTTCCACCGGCATCCAGGCAATCCTCTGCCGGCCCGAGCTCCTCATCGAAATCGAAGCCATCGCCATGTTCCACTCGCACGCCATTTAGCAGGTGCTTATGCCTGCACCGGTCTGGCTCATCGCGGCTCTCCTTGCGCCGTGGGCTACTGCTGCATCCAAGCCCGCGGTTCCAAGGCCGGTGTCCATCCAGGTAGCCCCGGGCACATTCGATCTCACCGGCCCGTGGTCCTCGCAGCGTATCCTCGTCAGCGCCATCTTCTCCGACGGTTCCGCGCGCGACGCCACCAGCGAAACCCAGTTCAAATCTTCCAACCCCAAAATCGCCAAGGTCACCCCGGCAGGAACAGTTACCCCCGTCGCCAACGGCACCGCCTCAATCTCCATCACGGTCAAAGGCATGGGTTCGCGCGGCAAACGCAAGCTCGCCGTCACCGTCAAAGGCTTCCATGATCGCGCCGTCTCCTTCCGCAACGACATCGAACCCCTCTTCGCAACGCAAGGCTGCAACTCCGCGGCCTGTCACGGCGGCGGGCGCGGCAAAGGGGGACTCCGCCTCTCGCTCTTCTCCACTGACCCGCAATCCGATTACGACAACCTCGTCCGTGCCGCTGCCGGCCGCCGCATCAACCGCGCCGAACCCCCTGAAAGCCTCGTGCTCCTCAAAGCGTCCGGCGCAATCCCGCACGCCGGCCAAGCCAGGGCCGCACCCTCCACCCCATCCCATGAGAAACTCCTCCGCTGGCTCCAACTCGGTGCTTCCCTCGACCCACAGGCTACCCTTGACGAACTACGCCTTTATCCCGATGAGCGAACCCTCATCAAGGGCCAACACCAACCCCTGCTCGTCACCGCCGTTTTCTCCGATGGCGCGCAGAGAGACGTGACCGCCGAGGCCACATTCACCTCCACTGACCGCCGCATCGCCTCTATCGACCGCGCCTCCGTCAAAGCCGCCGAAGCTGGTGTTGCCGCAGTCATCGCCACCTACCTCGGCCGCTCAGCCATCTTCCGCCTCGCCGTGAAACAGCCTGGAACGCCGCAATTCCCGCCGCTCACCGCCAACAACCCAATCGATGGGCACGTCAATGCCCAATTGAAGCGGCTCGGCATTCCCCCATCAGGACTCACCTCCGACAACGAGTTTCTCCGCCGCCTGTCACTCGACGTTACTGGCCTCCTGCCCACCGCCGCTGAGGCCCGCGCCTTTCTCGCAAATACCAGCCCTGACAAGCGCTCCACCCTAATCAACGACCTCCTCCAGCGCGACGCCTTCAACGACTACTGGTCCCTCAAATGGGGCGATCTCCTCCGCATCAAGAGCGAGTTCCCAGTCCGAGTCTGGCCCAAAGCAGTCGCCGTTTATTACAACTGGCTCCACGACAGCCTCGCTGCCAACAAGCCCTATGACCAATTCGCCCGCGAGCTCATCACCGCCACTGGCAGCAACTTCCGCAACGGCCCAGCCAACTTCGTCCGCGCCGTTCCCACCGCTGGTTCCACAAGGGATCCGCGCACGCTAGCGGAAACCGCCGCGCTCGTTTTCATGGGCGCCCGAATCGGCTGCGCCCGCTGCCATTCCCATCCAGTGGAAAGCTGGACCCCCAACGATGACCTCGGCCTCGGAGCCTTCTTCTCGCGCGTCAACTTCAAACCCACTCTCGAATGGAAAGAGGAGATCGTCTACCCCGATTTCCGGCTCAACCTCCGCCATCCCGTCACGCGCCAGATCGTCGATCTCAAACTCCCCGGCGCACCCGCTGTCAAGGCCGGCCCGGAAGAGGACCCGCGCGGCCAGTTCGCCGCATGGCTCACCTCCAAAGACAATCCCTGGTTCGCCCGAGCCATGGTCAACCGCATCTGGTACTGGCTGCTCGGCCGCGGCGTCGTCCACGAACCCGACGACCTCCGCCCCACCAACCCGCCTTCCAATCCGGAACTGCTTGCCTTTTTGGAACACGAATTGGTATCGCACAACTTCGACCTCCGTCATATCTACCGCCTCATCCTCAACTCGCAAACCTACCAGCGGGCTTCCACCCCAAATGAGTGGAACGCCCACGATACCGCCCAGTTCTCGCACTACATCCCCAAACGGCTGCCCGCGGAACAAATGCTCGACGCCATCTCCCAATTCACCGAAACCTCCGAACGATTCCGCAGCATCATCCCCGAGCCTTTCTCCAACTGGCCGGCCAACTTCCGCGCCACTCAAATTAGCGACGGCAACACCGAATGCAGTTTCCTCGATATGTTCGGACGCCCGCCGCGCGACACGCCCTACGAGCAGGAGCGCGACTCCGCCCTAACCCTCCGCCAAACCCTCTATCTTCTCAATTCCGATCAGCTCGAATCCAAGCTGACCAACAGCCCACGCCTCAAGCGCCTGCTCGCCACAAAGGACGCCGACATCGTCGAAGACGTCTACTTGTCCACGCTCTCCCGCCTCCCATCGGACGAAGAGCGCCGCCGCCTGCTCGACTACCTCGCCCGCAAGAAAACCACTCGCGCGCAAGCCATCCAGGACGCCGCCTGGGCCATCCTGAACACCAAGGAATTCGTCTTCAACCACTAGCGAGGTTGCCACCATGTTCGACATCAAAGGCCGCCGCATTGCACACACCCACCTCTCCCCCCACCGCCGCGACTTCCTTCGCATAGGCGCGGCATCCCTCCTCGGCCTCCAGCTCTCTGACCTTGCCAAAGCCACATCCAACGCCAAAGCCAAATCCGTCATCCAGCTCTGGATGGCCGGCGGTCCCACCCAAACCGACACCTTCGACCCAAAACCCCAAGCCGGCGACGACTTCACCGGCCCCCTCCGCGGCGCGCTCTCCACCAAAGTTCCCGGCATGCAGCTCAGCACGCTGCTCCCCCAACTGGCCAAGCAGGCCGACAAGTTCACCATCATCCGCAGCATGACCCACGGCAACAACGCTCACGAAATCGCCGCCTACCTCATGCAGACCGGAACGACACCCACCGCCGAGCTCGTCTACCCCGCCGTCGGAGCAATCGTCGCCCTCAAGCGAAACGAAGCTGGCTACTCCGGCGCACTCCCTCCCTACATCACCCTGATGAACCCCCTCGGCCGCTTCACCGAATGCGGCTTCCTCGGCAACAAGTACAAGACCTTCGCCCCGGGCGGCGATCCGAACTCTCCCAACTTCCGCGTGCAAGGTCTCGCGCCCCCGCGCGGCATGACAGAGCAGCGCATCAACGACCGCCGCTCCCTGCTCGAATCGGTCGACGCCCTCGCCCGCGAAGCCGACCAGCAGGACGCCTATAAGGGCATGAACGAGTTCCAGCAGAAAGCCTATGCCCTCATCCTCGGCGACGCCCGCAAAGCCTTCGACCTCACTCTGGAAAAGGATGCCGTCCGTGACCGCTACGGCCGCAACACATACGGCCAGTCCTGCCTCCTTGCCCGCCGCCTTGTCGAAGCCGGTGTCCCCTTTGTCACCATCAACGACGGCGGCTGGGACACCCACAAGAGCAACTTCGACGCGATGAAGAGGAAGCTCCCCATCCAGGACGCCGCGGTCTCCGCCCTGCTGGAAGACCTCGCCCAGCGCGGCCTCCTCGATTCCACCATCGTCACCTGGTACGGCGAATTCGGCCGCACCCCGCGCATCGCCAACGAGTCCCCCTGGTTCGGCGGCCGTCATCATTGGGCCGCGGCCTTCTCCGCACTCGTGGCAGGCGGCGGCTTCAAAGGCGGCGCTGTCGTCGGTTCCACCGATGCCCGCGGCGAGAACGTCCGCGACCGTCCCGTCTACCCCTGGGACCTCGCCGCCAGCGTCTACAGACTCCTCGGCATCGATCCACAAAGCAAGCTCCCCCACCCCCAAGGCTGCACCGCCTATGTGAGCCCCCTCGCCAGCGGAACCGTCCAAAGCGGCGGCCTCCTCACGGAGATCATGTCATGACCTCCACCCTGCTTACCGCTATCACGGCCCTAGCCTTCTCCCCCGACGGCGCAAGCCTCTACTCCTCCGGCTATAAAGAAATCCTGGTCTGGTCCGTCCCCCAATCGAAACTCACCCGCCGCATCCCCGGCCTCTCCGGCCGCATCCGAGGGCTGGCCGTCAGCCCTGACAACATGACCCTCGCCGTAGCGGAAGGAGTCCCTGGCCGCAGCGGAGTTGTCTCCCTAATCGACACCGCAACTGACGCGCGCACCGTCCTCGCCGACGCCCCCGACGAAATGCTCTGCGTCGCCTTCCACCCCAACGGCCAACTCCTCGCCGCCGGAGGAACCGACAACATAGTCCGCATCTTCCAACTCGCCACCAGGCAACAAACCACTAAGCTGGAAGGTCACACCGGCTGGATCACCGGGGTCGCCTTCAGCCCTGACGGCAGACTCCTCGCCACCTCCTCCGCCGATGGCACTGTCCGCATCTATGACGCCGCGACATTTAAGGAAATCCTCCAAATCCCCCAAACCCCAACCGACCCCATCTCCGGCCTCGCCTTCTCCCCCGACAACGAAACCCTCGCCTTCGCCGTCGGTGGCGCCAATGAGCATTCCCTCCGCCTGTGGCGCGTCGCCAACGCCTTCGCCACCGTCGATCCCACGCGCCCCGGCCAACGCAACGCCCTCATGCAAACGCGCCCCTTCGACACCGGCCCCTGCCTCCCTCTCGCCGTCATCTTCACGAAACTCCAGAACCGTCCCCGCCCTATCGCCGCCTGTGCCGACAACACCGTCGCAGTGCTGGCCACCAACGGCGGCGTCACCGCCAAACTCGCCGGCCACAAGGATTGGGTCTACACGGCCGCTACCGACAAGGAAGCGTCGCAATTCGCCTCCGGCAGCGGCGACGGCACCATCCGCATCTGGAACGCCCAAGGCCGCACGCTCTCCACTCTCACACCGGAGCCCGCACAATGAAGCGCCTTTACTTCGCTGTCGCCTGCGCCGCTCTCCTCGCGCGTGCGCAAACCACCACGCCCGTTCTCGCATCCATCTTTCCCGCCGGCGGCGGCCGCGGCTCCACAGTGGAAGTCACGCTCAACGGCACTGCCATCACACCCGAATCCATCCTGGTCAGTGGCGAAGGCGTCACCGCCCGCATCGTTAAAGTAGATCCCAAGATAGTCCGCATCGCTCTCGACATCGCCCCCAACGCCGAGCCGGGCATGCGCGAACTCCGCGTCGTCAATGCCGGCGGCGTATCCAACCGCGCCCGCTTCGTCATCAGCGACCTGCCCGAAATCAACGAGATCGAGCCCAACTCGCTCAAGTCCACCCCGCAGAAAATCACTTCCCTCCCAATCGTGATCAACGGCCAGATCACCGAAGCCGACCGCGACTACTTCCAACTTCAGCTTCCCGCCGGCCGCCGCCTCGTCTTCAAAGCCGAAGCACGCCGCCTCCTGCCCTTCCTCGCCGACGGCGTCCCGGGCTGGTTCGATCCGCTGCTTGTCCTCTACGATGAGACCGGCCGCCAGGTCCATCTCGCCGACGACTTCCACATTCAATCCGACCCCGAGTTCTTTTTCGAAGCCCCCAGCGACGGTACCTACACCCTCGAAATCCGCGACGTGATTTTCCGTGGCCGCGCCGACTTCGTCTATCGCCTCAGCATCGGTGAATTGCCCGAGGTCACCGCTATCTTCCCCCTCGGCGGCACGCGCGGCACTGAAGTCCCCATCGAGCTCTACGGAGTCAACCTCGAAGAGCGTCACCTTCAAATCCAAGCGCCCGACGACGGCACCCGCCTCCTCCGCCTCACCGCCAACAAACTTCCGTTCTCCATCACCCCTCTCCCCTCCATCCGCGAAATCGAACCCAACGACACCGACACCCTCGCACAGCGCATCACCCTCCCTGCTGTGATCGACGGCCGCATCGGTAAACCCGGCGAGTCCGATTACTACGTCTTCGCCGCCGCCAAAGACCAGCGCCTCGTGATGGAGGTCCAGGCCCGCCGACTCGACTCGCCGCTCGATTCCATCCTCACCCTGTACGCCGCCAACCGTACTGTCCTCGCCGAAAACGACGATTGGGTGGACCCTCTGCAATCCGCCGCCGTCCACCACGCCGATTCGCGCATCGTGTACACGTTCCGCGCAGCCGGCAGCTACGTCCTCCGCATCCGCGACATTCAGGGCAACGGTGGCGAAGCCTTTGCCTACCGCCTCAGCATCGCCCCTCCGAACCCCGATTTCCACTTGCGAATCACACCGGACAACCCTCAGTTGAGCCTCGGCGACACCGCGGCCATCACGGTCGCCGCCGTCCGTCAGGACGAGTTCAATGGCGACATCCAGCTTTCGGTGGAAGACATGCCCGAAGGATTTGAAGCCTCGCAAGCCACCATCCCCGCCGGCCAGAACGAAGGCCGCCTCACCATCACCGCCCCCATCGATGGCAAGACCGGCATCGTCCACCCGTCCATCTACGGAACGGCGCTCGCCGGCAAAGACACGGTCCGCCGCAAAGCCCAGTCCGCTGAAGCAATGATGCAGGCCTTCGCCTACACCCACTACCTCCCGACAGAAAAACTGCTGCTCGCCGTCACCCCGCCATCCCCATTCCGCCTGATCGCCGATGCCGCAAAACCTATCGAGCTCAAGCCCAGTACCGAGACTCCGATCAAGATCAAAATCGCCCGCCAAAAAGGAATCACCGGCGGCGTCGCCTTCGCCCCCATCCGCATCGCCAACGGCCAGATCACAACCAAGTCGGTTTTCGTCCCCCCCGATCAGGACGAAGCCACCATCATCCTCACCGCCGCCAAGGAAGCCAAACCCGGCCTCCAACAAAACGTGATCGTCAGCGGCGTCATGCGCGTCGGCCCATCCAGCATCACCCGCTACGCCCGCGCCATCCCCATCCAGATCGTTCCGTAGCTACTTGGGGGCAATCAACCGGTAACTCACAAACGCAAACCGCTTCCCATCCGGCGCCCACGAATTCACGTTCATCGTCCCCTGCCCGCCAAATAGTGTGGCAACCACGCGAGGCTTCCCACCACTCGCTGGAATCACCTTCAACGTCACATCCTTGTTAGCAGGATGCCCCTCCACCGTCTTCTCGAACGACAAATACGAGATCCACTGCCCGTCCGGTGACGGATGCGGAAACCAGTCCGCCGAATCCGCCCCCGGCACAAACATCTCCTGATTCGACCCATCCGCTCCCATCCGCCAAACCCGCATCACCCCAGACCGCACCGAATTAAAGAAAATCCACTTCCCGTCTGGCGAATAATCCGGCCCATCATCCAGACCCTCCGCGGTAGTCAGCCGCTTCTCGTCGCCGCCCTCCACCGGAATCGTATAGATGTCGAAGTTATCCCCCCGCCGCGCGCAATACGCCAGCGTCTTCCCATCGGCTGACCAGCCATGCCAGTAAGAAGGAAACAGCGGCGTCACCAACCGGGGCGGCCCACCACTCGCCGGCAGCACATAAATCTGCGACTGCCGGTTCGCGCTGCCATCACTGATCGCGAGCCACTTCCCATCCGGCGACAAACCGTGGTCGTTGTTGCACCGCGTACGCTCGCCAGTATCAATCACCACCGGCGTCCCGCCGCTCGGCGAAATCCGGTACAGCTTACCGCCCGAGTTATAGATCAGCGCCGACCCGTCGCGCGTCCAGTTCGGAGCCTCGAAATGCTCCACCGCTCGCCGTACAATCGTCCGCTCACCGGTAGCAATGTCGATCGTCTCCAGCGTGCTCTCCACGACCCGTTTCTCCGGAGCCGGCCGCGACGTCAAATCCACATCGCTGAACACACCCGTCTCCGTCACCGAGTTGTCGTGCGAGCTCAACGCCAGCCCCGCATACACCGTCCCCGGCATTTCCACCGTCAACGCCCCCACCACCTGATAGGGCTGCCCGGGCCGCGCCACCTCCGCGCTGATCACATTGCCGTGCCGCTCCAGTTTCACCTTCACCGGAGGCCGTATCTTCGTCTGAATCTCCGCCGTCGGACCGCCCTTCACCTTGCGGTATTGCAGCCCCAACTCCCCACTCCCGTGGAAGATGAAATCCGCGTACGGCGAATCCGCATCCAGCGTCGCGCGAAAGATCGGTCCGCCCTTCCGGTGCGCGTTCTTGCCCGCGCCCACCCACTCGAGGGTCGTGGTCATCGACAGGTCGCCGCTCACCTGCTTGTAAGCGAAGTGGAACCCGTCCGCCGTCCCCCACATGTTCACGCCGCTCGCGGTTAGGCGATAAGCCCTCGCCTTCGCGTCATACTCCGCCTTGCCCTTCGCGGCAACGTCGCCGATATCCCGCGCCCCCTCAAAGATCCCAACTGTCTGCGCCTGCGCTGCTACCGCCGCCATCATCAAAATCGCTGCACGCATCATGATTCACCTCTTGTAGACAACCTTGCCGTCCACGACAGTCAGCAACGCTTCGATGTCCTTGATGCGGTCCACCGGACAAGTCAGCAGATCGTCACTAATCACCACCAAATCGGCCAGCTTCCCCGGCTCTATCGAACCCTTCCGGGTCTCATCAAAGGAAAGCCACGCGCTGTTGATGGTCCACAATCGCAACGCCTGCTCGCGCGTCAGAGCTTCTCCTGGATTGATCGGAGTGCCGTCCACCGTCTGCCGCGTGATAGTCATCCACATCGCCCAAAATGGATTGTACGCATTGATCGCCTTGCGCGAATCAAAGCGGATCATGTGATCGGAGCCGCCCGCCACCATCACGCCTTTTTCCAGCATCGTGCGCAGCGGTTGAAACTGCTTGATCCGCTCCGGCCCGAACACCGGACGTAGTGCCGGCCCGTCGAAGTAATACCATTGCGGCTGGCAATCGAACGCCACGCCCAACCGCGCCGCCCGCGCAATCGCATCGGCGCTCGGAAAGTTCCCATGCGTCACCGTGAACCGCCGCTCGCGAATCGGCTTCTCCGCATTCGCAGCTTCATACGCATCCAGCAGCGCATCGGTGGCGCCGCCGCCGGCGGTATGCGCCGTCATCTGCCAGCCCAGCGCATTGGCCTCGCGCGCCATTGCGATCAGGTTCTCGCGCGGCACCGCAAGCACGCCGCGATAGTCCGGGTCTTTGTACCCGTAGATCTCGGTGTGCTCACCATACGGCTCGCGCAGGTAGGCCGTGCCGATCAGAATCCCCCCATCGGCCACCGTCTTAATCGATCCCGTACGAAACCACTCATCGCCCATCCCGGTCACAAACGGAATCGCCCGCACCTGTTTCCGCACATCTTCCGGAGTACCCTGCGCGCTGATCGAATAAGTGACAGTGGTCCGCAGCGTCAGTTCGTTCTTCTGCCGCATCGCCTGGTAGGCGCGAAAGCCTTCGGGCGATTGGCCGCGATCAATGATGCTCGTAAAGCCCACTTCGTTGTACTTCTTCTGCATCTCGCGCAGCGACCACAACATGTCCTCATGCGTCGCCGCCCGCGCCCGCCGGTATTCGCCCACCAACTGCGACGCGCCCAACACCAACCCCGTCGGTTCGCCGCGTGCATCTTTAATGATCTTGCCATTCGCGGGCTGCGGCGTATCGCGCGTGATCCGGCTCCGCGCCAGCGCGCGGGTGTTCAACACCGCGGCGTAACCGTTGTCAGTTACGGCGACATGATCGGGCGCAGCCGCATCCAGCTCATAGCGCGTCGGATAACGGCGTTCCTTCATTCGCGTGGAGTACACCTTCGGTACAAAGAGCACCCGGTCGCGTGGCGCAGTCGCCGCCAGTTTCTTCAAGTACGTTTGGATGTCGGCGATCGAATCCATCACCGGCACCGGACCGTCCTTCTCGCTCATCGCCGCCCCAATCGGATGCACGTGACTGTCAATCAGGCCCGGCAGCACGGTCCTGCCCTGGAGATCCACCCGCTGCGTCCCCGCTCCAGCAGTCTTCAACAGATCCGCGCTTGTCCCCACCGCGACGAAGCGCCCTCCACGAATCGCCACTGCCTGCGCCACGGGCTGCTTCGCCCACAACGTGACGATCTTGCCGTTGTGATAAATGGCGTCCGGCGCTTGCCCCGGTGCCATTGCCGCGAGTAACGAGAACAGCAGAATCATAGAAGAACCTCCCCCGCTCCACCCGACGCCGCGCAGACATAGATCTCCGGCTGGATCCCGGTTGCCTGCCGGTAAGCCGCCGCCACCTGCGTGCGAAAGCGCTCCGTATGCTCGGCCTCCACCAGATTCACGGTGCAGCCGCCGAACCCTCCGCCGGTCATTCGAGCCCCGTACACGCCTTCCTGTTCCTGCGCGAGCTTGACCATCAGATCCAGTTCGGCGCAGCTCACCTCGTATAAATCACGAAGTGTCTCGTGCGATTCAAACAGGAACCGTCCGAATTGTTCCAGATCGCCCAGCTCCAGCACATCCGCCGCGCGCTCCGTCCGTTCGATCTCCTGTATGACGTGCGATGCCCGCATCCGCACCCTCTCCGGCAGCGAGTCCTGCATGACGCAGAACTGCTCGTAGCCGATATCGCGCAGAGTCGCAACGCCCAACAGCAGGGCCGCATCCATGCAATCCTGCCGCCGCGCGTTGTACTCGCTGCCGTTGAGCTGATGCTTCACCATCGTGTTGCAAACGACAATCCGTACATGCTCAGGCAGCGGCACCGCACGGTACTCCAGCGACCGGCAATCGAGCAGCACGGCGTGATTCGGCTCCCCGTGCAGCGAAATGAACTGGTCCATGATGCCGCACTTCATGCCGACGAATTCGTTCTCTGCCCGCTGGCAGATCCGCGCCAACTCCTTCCTCTCGATCGTGTGGCCGGCCACCGTCGACAGCGCCAGCCCCGACGATACTTCCAATGCCGCCGAGGAGCTGAGCCCCGCGCCCACCGGCACGTTGCTGTCAATGGCGAGGTCGGCCCCTTGTAACCGGTAGCCTGCCTGCTCCAGTTCAATCGCCACGCCCTGCACGTAATCGCTCCACGCATTGCGCGGCTGCGCGTCCGCCTCATCCAACGAGAACTGCACGGGATCAACGAACTGCTTCGAATGCAGCGTGACCGTCCGGTCACTGCGCGGCTTAATCTTTACCACCGTTTCAAACGCCAGTGCTGCCGGCATCACAAATCCGTCGTTGTAATCGGTGTGCTCGCCGATCAGGTTCACGCGGCCGGGCGCGCGAAATCGCCGTGCTTTCACTTGCCGCCCCCGCTAAACGATCGCCGCGATGCGTACAGCATCACCAGGCCGAACACCAGCAGTACCGAACCCCAAACGAGGTTCACGTTGATGCCGAGCGAGCGCTTGTACACTTCCTCGCCGCTCGTCAATCCATAGCCTGTCATCAGCAGGCCGATAATGCCCATCAACAGGCCGATGGGAAAGCGCAGATCGAGACCCATGATGACTCCTTATAAAAAGATGATATTCAACAGCGCCACCAGCACCAGGATGCCAACTCCCAAAGGCGCCGGCCGCTGATACCACGGAATATGCTCTTCGGCGGGCTTGTCCGTCAGCGAGTAGACCAACCCTCGCAGTTCCGATTCCGCCCGCGGCGTAGTGATCAGACTCACCGCAATCGTCACCAGGAAACAAGTGGTCCACGCCCAGATGGCCGTCCAGAAGTTCTGCGCCATCTCGCTCGGATACGTGGTCATCGAGCCCATCCAACCGCCCTTGATCCCGGCCATCGCGCCCTTCGGAATCGTCAACCCGTGATGCAGCGCCGCTGCCACGGTGCCCATCAACAACCCGAAAAACGCTCCATGCCCCGTGGACCGCTTCCAGAACATTCCCAGCAGAAATGTTGCGAACAGCGGCGCGTTCACAAAGGCAAACACGAGCTGCAGAAAGTCCATGATGTTGTTGAAGTGCGCCGCCAGGTACGCCGCCGCCACCGAGGCCAGAATACCGAACACCGTAGCCATGCGGCCCATCCAAAGATAGTGCGCGTCCGAGCCATTCTTACGGATGTACGATTGGTAGATGTCGTAGGTCCACACCGTGTTGAACGCCGTCACGTTGCCCGCCATCCCTGACATGAACGACGCCAGCAGCGCCGTCAGTCCCAGGCCCATCATGCCCGGCGGGAAGTAATGCCCCAGCATCAGCGGAATGGTCATATCGAAGTTCAGCGAACCATCCGGCTTCGTCGGGAATTGGAATCCGTTGGCCCCCTGCGACCCGTGCAGTGCGATCGCCAGCATGCCCGGCAGAATCACCAGAAACGGAAACAGCATCTTCGGCATCGCCGCGATCAAAGGTGTTCGCTGCGCCGCCGCCATCGAGTTCGCCGCCATCGCGCGCTGCACCACAAGAAAGTCCGTGCACCAGTATCCGAACGAGAGCACAAAGCCGAGCCCCATCACCATGCTGAACCACTCGATCCCCATCGGATTGGACGCCGTCGATGTGAGCGGCTGCCACGACGATGTGAACGCATTCGCCGCAAAGCCCTGCGATGTGGAAACCTGTTGCAGCCGCGCCGACAGTTGCTCCCAACCGCCGATGTCCCTCAATCCGAGAAACACCAGCGGAAGGAACCCAGCCACGATGAGGAAGAACTGCAACACTTCGTTGTAAATCGCCGACGTCAGCCCGCCGAGAAAGATGTAGCAAAGCACGATCACCGCGGACAGAAAGATGCTCGCGTTGAAGTCCCACCCGAGCAGCACGCCCAGCAGGATGCCCATCGCATACAGTGAAATGCCCGACGAGAACACCGTCATCACCGCGAACGTGATCGCGTTAAACCCGCGCGTCTTTTCGTCAAAGCGCAGCTTCAAATACTCTGGCACCGACCGCGCCCGCGAGCCGTAATAGAACGGCATCATAAACACGCCGACAAACACCATCGCCGGGATCGCACCCACCCAATAGAAGTGGCTCGTGGCGATCCCATACTTGGCGCCCGATGCCGCCATGCCCATCACTTCCTGTGCGCCGAGGTTTGCTGAAAGAAATGCAAGACCGGTGATCCACGACGGGATCGAACGGCCTGATAAAAAGAAGTCCGTGCTGGTGCGCATGTACCGCTTCAATGCAACACCGATTCCCACTACAAAGCACAAGTAAAGTACGAGGATCGTATAGTCGATCAGGCTGAGTTCAATGCGGAACATTTGCGTTTATTGTAGTCGAGCGGGGACGGCGGAGGACACTGCTCCGCCAATCAGCGCCAACTCACAACATGTTGCCGCGGCACACGATCATGTGGATCCCATCCTTCGTGTTCCAGCCCTTTGTCGCCAGATAGGGGATCAGTTGCTTGTCCACCACATCCAGGGTCATCACCTGGCCGGGCTTGTTGATGGTGACCAGCGCCGCACCTGTGCCGTTTAGCGATTTGGCGTATGTCGAGAAGTAGCTTGCGGTGAGATGGAACAGATTGGCATCCAGACATTGCAGCACCATGTTTGGCACCGACCCCGATGACGGCCCAAAAGAGTCCACATAGCGGTTGCCGAGATCCGGCAGCGCTTTCTGATACTCCGTGTACGACAACGAAGCTCCCGGCTGGCAATAGAAGTAGTAGGTGTGCAGCAATCGCGTCTGCTCCGGATGCCCGGCCTGCCTTACCACCTTCGGTAGCACCCCTCCGTGACAGGAGAACAACACCTTGTCGGCCGCTGCCTTCGCTGTGTACCAGGCCCGGAACAAGCTGAAGTCCTCATGCTTCACTCGTGGTTCCATGTCAGCGGCGGGGTTTGTCGCAAGCCTGCTGACGAGGCAGGTGCGGAGCCGCGAACCCACGGCGAGTGGTGCTTCCGCGTATACGCCCGTATGCGGCTTTCCCAGCAGGTGATCCACTGCGTCCACCAGACGGTCGTCGTAGACGGGGTCCGCCGCCATTATCTTCCGGATCAGTGCCACGCCTGCAATGCTGGCTGGGCTCTTGGTCCTCATGGAGGGGAAAGTCACCGGCCCCAGTGTGGGAGGTTTTTCCCAATCATCCAGAGCGTCATCGACGGCGTCACGATAGGCTGACACGAAGGCAGTCCTCCCAGATTCAGGCTCGATACAGTGTCCTGAAGTCTAGCAGACTTGCGACAGCGCCTCACCCAGAGTCGGTATCGTGTACCACTCGTGATAGAACATCGCCACGTAGAAATCCGCTCCCGGATAACGCTCGCAAATCGCCACCCGACCAGCGAGCATCTCATCGGAGTCATACGTGGTGTCCAGGTGGTACACCATGAGCGTTTGCTCGTCAGCAGACATCACAGTGCGAAGCACACGGATGTTGGCGTGATCCTTGTGCGGAATGGGTAGAAGAACATAACGGCCGTCCACATTGAGGAACTCGGCCCTCTTGAGCCACCAGTCCCATTCCCACGGCCCTTCATGCTTTTCAATCATGCGGTCGAAGCGGACGTTCGTCAGCCGCTCGCGCGTCTCAGCCGGAAGATCTTGCAGCAACATGAGCACAGTATCGCAGACAACTCCATCGTCACCGGCGCAGCGGCCAGCGAGATAGATCGGGACGTCGCCGAGCCCGCACCCCAAGAGGAAGCCGCGTGCCTGAGCGCTACTGTATACTCGGATCATGAACTGGTTGCAGCAGCCGTTCGTACAAGTTGCCTTGCCAATCATCGTCACGCTGATTGTTGCATCGTTGGCGCAGAACAAGCGCGTGGATGACCTGAACAGGCGCTTGGATGACTTGAAAGACTCCCTCAACAAACGCTTGGAAGCAATCGAGCAACTCCTGGCTCGCATTGAAGCGCTCCTCACCGATCACGATCGCCGGATCACCACGTTAGAAGAGCGCACCTCTCCGCTACGCCGTTAGTGACGTTAGCTGGAACGCATTCTGACTCACGAACTGCCGTTTTCATAAATAAGTGAGGATGTACAGGGAATCGGAGGAACCGATCACGGAACCGTCGAGCGCAGTAGCGGTGCGTCTCATGAAATGGAGTGTATAATCGGACGGTCCATTTCCGCAAAAAAGGAGACCGTTTATGGCAGAGGGAACAGCACCGGCCAAGGAGAAAAAGAAAGCGCCGCCGAGGGCTTCGATCAAGGGGGTGAACATCTCACCTGGTGTGCGGGTGAGTCTCTATTCGCAGGCGAAGTATCTACCACAGGAGTTCCGCGACAACAGCGGGCTGCGACTCCCCTTTGTCACCTATTTCCAGGATCCGTGGGTGGCGGCGGCGAAGCCGGAAATGGGTTTTGACGAGGAAACGATGGTGGACTGGGAGCCGGGGCTGACGGACGGTCCGACGAGCTCGCGGTTCGCCGTGGTGGATTTCAATGGGGACACGGGAAAAGTGAATCCGCCGGCGGTCTGGAACGAACAACTGCAAACGTTCACGGCGGCCGATGGCACTTCATTGACTAAGAATGCGAAGGATCATCCGTCATTTCACCAGGTAAACGTTTGGGTGCTGCTCCAGCGGGCGCTGGCTTTTTTTGAAGACGGGAGTGCACTGGGACGGCGGATTCCGTGGGCATTTGAGGGGAACCGGCTGATCGTGGTTCCGCACGCCGGGTTTGCGGAGAACGCGTTTTATGACCGGGAGAGCAAGTCGCTGCAGTTTTACTTTTTCGGCTCGACGGAGAAGCCGGTGTTCACTTGTCTGTCGACGGACATAGTGTGTCACGAGTTCGCGCATGCGGTGCTGGACGGGGTGCGTCCGCTGTTCAATGAGAGCATCTCGCCGGAGACGGCGGCCTTTCATGAGTTCACGGGGGACATCAGCGCGATTCTGTTGACGCTGCGCAACAACAGTATGCGCCGGCTGGAGGCGGATGAGACGAAGGGGGATCTGGGGAAGGCGGACTCGTTCGCTCA
Source organism: Acidobacteriota bacterium (assembly GCA_016213775.1). Classification (GTDB taxonomy): domain Bacteria; phylum Acidobacteriota; class Terriglobia; order Bryobacterales; family Bryobacteraceae; genus CADEFT01. Next base: position 17,794 of record JACQZR010000148.1, on the reverse strand, counting down.
GATTGCGGAGGAGTTCGGGCAGGCGCTCGACGGACATCCTTATTTGCGGACGGGGCGCAATAAGCATACGATGCAGTCGCTGGCGGGGGAGCGGGAGCCGCACAGACTGTCTGAAGTTCTGACGGGCGCGATGTACGATGTGCTGTTGCGACTGGGGGAGCATTACAGCGAAGAGGAAGTGGGAAAGAAGCCGAAGAGCCCGCGGCAGATCTTCTGGGCCGTGGCGGATCGGATGCCGCGGATGGCGATTCAGCCGCTGGACCTGCTGCCGCCGGTGGAGGTGTCGTTCCACGATTACGCGCTGGCGGTGTGCCGTTCGCAGCAGTTGAGTGATCCGATGGATCCGAATGGCTACTACGCGATGCTGCTGGAGGTTTTTGTCAAACGCGGGATCATGAGCGCGGCCGAAGCGGTGGAGATGAAGCAGCCGCGGTATCTGAATGAGCGGATGCAATTGAGCGTGCGGCACAGCGTCGACGATATTTCGCGATCGAGGGCGGCGGCGTACCGGTTTCTGGATGACAACCGCGAGGATCTGCTGATTCCGGCAAATCGCGATTTCTTTGTGGCGGATTTGTACGATGCAAAGAAGAGGTCGCGGCAGAATATGGCGATGCCGCGGCAGATTGTCCTGCAGTACGTCTGGCGGGAAGAAGTGAAGCTCGATGGCGCGAGGTTCGGAAAGTTCAACGGGCGGACCACATCGATGTTGTGCGGCGGGACGCTGGTATTCGATGAGATTGGCAACGCGCTGCATTGGGCGATGAAGCCCGGGGCGTTGCCGTATGGCGGAAAGCGCGAGCGTGGCGGCAAGGTGGCCAGGATGTGGGATAAAGCGGTAGTGGAAGGCACCGCGCGGCGCGCGAAAATGCTGGACGATATTGCGGCGCAACTCGCGGCGGGGCGCGTGGGGAGCATTGCGGGGACACCGAAGGGAATGCTGGGGTCGGCGCCGCCGGTTCTTGTGGATGAGTTGGAGAACGAGGAGGTGCGGTTCACGCTGCCTCCGCACATGGGGCTGTCATTGAAGGAAGAAGAGGAAACAGGAGAACGCCAATGGCAGATAAGCTGCTGATACGGGCCTACAACGTAGGATGCGGGGATTGCATTTACGTGCGTATTCCTGGCGGGAAGGATGGTTTTCACATCCTGATTGACTGCGGCAAGAAGGGCGGCGACGAACTGCTGAAGTCGTCGATTGAGCATCTGAAGACGGAGTTGCCGAAGGGCAAGGGCAAGAAGAAGCGGCTGGATCTGATTGTGGCGACGCACCGGCATGAGGACCACATCAAGGGCTTCGACGCGGACTGGTTCACGGACGTCGAGGTTCGGAATGTGTGGCTGAGCGTGGCAATGGACCCCGATCATCCGCAGGCGGAAGGAGTACGCGGCATGCGGAAGCTGGCGGCGAAGACGATGCAGGGGCTGGTGGATAGCGGGCGTCCGTTGAGCGACGAGATGTCCGCACTGGCCGGTCTTTATGGGGTGAGCAATCAGCAGGCCGATGATCTGTTGATGAAAAAGATACCGGCGGACAACAAGATCGACCCATTGTACGTGCATTCGGGGTTGAAGCCGAAGGACCTGGGGCTGAAGCTGCCTGCGGATACCGAGATTCATGTGCTGGCGCCGGAGATGGATGTGGATCACTTCTATCTTGGCGAGGACGCGGATAAGACGTTGAAAGGCATGCGCGGAATGAGCGCGTTGGCGGGTGGCGCACCCGGGGATGTGGACGCGCCGGCCACGAAGGTGGAAACACCGTGGAACATCAGCGACACGGACTTCGAGCGGCTGCAATCGAGGATGGTGTCGAACGGTCTGGCGTTCGCGGCGAAGGAGTCGTCGATTCAGAATAATCTGAGCGTGGTGCTGCTGATTGAGTGGAAGAAGCGGCGGCTGCTGTTTGTGGGCGATGCGGAGTGGGAGGGCGAGTTCCAGGATGGCAAGCACAACGGAAGCTGGAACGTGATGTGGGAGAAACACCGCGCGGGGCATTTGAGCAAGCCGGTGGACTTTTTGAAAGTGGGTCATCACGGCAGTATCAATGCCACACCGCCGCCGGCGTCGGAGCGGAAGTCGAAGAAGGTGGTGGCGAATAGCGTGTACGAGTTGCTGGATACGATTCTGCCTGTGCCCGCTGGAGGGAAGAAGCCGACGGCAAAGGCCGTGGTGTCGACCGAGCGGGAGTTCTACAATCCGATTCCGGAGTGTAAGCTGCTGGTGGATCTGGCGACGCGCGTGAGCAACACGCGCAATTACGCGGCGGAGTTGGCAAAGAGGAAGCCGGCGATCGACCCGAAGACGATTTGGGCGACGACAAAGGCAAAGAAGAACAAGTTCTTTGAGAAGTATGAGAAGGACTTTTTGGATCAGCCGCAGCCGTGGCGGACGGACTTGGAGAATGTCATCAACGGGAGTGAGTTTATTGAGGTGGAGATTGAGCCGGGTAAGTGAGCAGGTGTAGCTGAAACGCGGGTGGTTCGGGTCTTAGAGATATGACTCGCAGACTTTTGGTGGCGGTCTACCTGGTGTGCTCGGTTGACGGAGCAAACCTGGACTTCGAGAAGGCTTTCTCGGGGAATGGAAGAACCAACATCACCGCAACGGCGTCCGATCGGGACGGGAATGTGTACGTCACGGGGTCGACCACCTCGTTCGATCTTGCGGTGAAGAATGCGGCGCAGCCGCGGAATCCGGGTTCAGCCGTGATTGTGAGCCGGGACGGGGGACAGACATGGCTGCCCACGGGACACATCCCGGAAGTGGATGTAATTGCTCCGGTGAAGCTGCCGCTGACGCAGCCGGTGTTGCTCACTTTGGGGGTGAACGGGATCTACCGGAGCGTTGACGATGGGAACGCCTGGGAGACCGTCTTCGATGTAGCTCGAAACCGCGGAAGGGTTGGTTACGTGGACTCGATTGCGTTCGATCCGCGGAACCCCTCGGTAGTGTATGTATCGGCGAGCGGCGGGGTGTTGAAGAGCACGGACGGAGGCAGAAACTGGACGCTGCTCACCGCGGGTTTGACGGCAGGCGGCTGCTGCCAGGGGAGCAGGATCGCGGTGGATCCGTTCCGCGCAGGGCGGCTGTATTACAGCCTGGGGTCAAGGGCCTACGTTTCGGCGGATTCGGGAGCGACTTGGAGAGCGCTGACTGTTCCCGCGGGATTGCGAAACCCGCGGGTGATCGCCAATCCGTGGAGCGCCGATGGCTTGTTTGTATACAGCTATGAAGCGGTGTATCGGTCCTTGGACGCCGGTGCGACCTGGCAGTGGCTTCCGGTGCCTAGCGCGTCGGATATTTCCGAGTGGATTCCGCACCCGGCGCGAAACGGACGGATTTACTCGCGCACTTGGGCTGGGGTTCTACGCTCTGATGACGGTGGACAAAGCTGGGTGACGTTGCCGGTACCTAGAGTGGACGGAGTGAGCGGTGGCCGGCTGTCGATTCATCCAGGCAATGCGGACGCCCTCTTCGTGGAGGGGAGGCTGAGTTCCAGCGACGGCGGACGGACGTGGCAAGCGTCCCGGTTACAGCGCAGTGTAGGATTCACGTTTGATCTATCGGATCCGAATCGCGTTTACGCGGGCGGCTGGGTTACGTCCGATGCCTTCGTGGCGAAGGTGAGGCCTTCCGGCGAGATCGAATATCTCTCGTATCTCGGCGGGCAAGGGCATGAAGGCGCAAATTCGATAGCGGTTGACGGATCGGGAGCAGTGTATCTGGCCGGGAGATCGGAGTCGCCGGATTTTCCAGGTGTCAGAGTAAGGAGTTATAGCGGGGCGAGGCCTTCCTCGTTCGTGGCGAAACTGGACTCCTCGGGATCGCTGGTTTATTCCGCGTTAGTAGCGGAGGACTTGTATCATGTTGGGGCGGATGGGTCAGGGAGCCTGTACACGGCGGGGTGGGCGGGGATCACCAAGGTCACGGCAAACGGTACTGGCATCGAATATTCCACTGCTTTGGCTCAAGTGACTGCGATGGCTGTGGATTCGGCTGGAAACGTTGTGGTGAATGCCGGCGACAGGCTCGTGAAGGTGGGTGCGGGCGGCGGGGTGGTGTTTGAGAAGCAGCTTGGATTGGTTGGTCCGGTGGCGGTGAATGAAGCAGGCGAGATCCTGATGGCCGCGGCTGCATCGGGATCGCCGCCGGTTTCCGCTGATGCGTACCAGAAGAGGATCGACACAGCGTGCCCGCACTCGTCGGGGGAGTTTGGGTTGCGCGGGAATCAGCGGGCGGCTTACATGACCGATGTGTACGTGATGAAGTTCAGTCCGGAGGGAGAAGGTCCGCTAATTGCCACGTTGGTGGGAGGCAATTGCCGGGATGCCCCGACTTCGATCAGTGCAGGTGCGGATGGAAGCATCTGGATCGGAGGGACTACTTATTCCGATCCGTTTCCTGTTGCGGATCCGATGGCCGGGCCACCTCGGTGGGAGACCGAGAAGCCATTTGTGGCGCACCTGGATTCCAAGGGAGAGCAGCTTCTGTATTCGAGCTATGTGGAGACCGGCGACTGGCCGGTTGTGGCGACGGGTCCGGATGGGGGCGTCTACGTGTCGGGGAACTCCGCCCTAAACAAGTACGGATACTCGGGTCCAGCACTGCTCTGGAAAATTTCCCCAGCCAGAAACCCGCTGGCGATTACGCGGGCAGCCAACGCCTTCAACAGGTTTTCCGGTGGGATTTCTCCCGGAGAGATTGTGCAATTGGACGTGCCCGGCCTGGACCCGGAGGAGGAGATGGAGCTACGGTTGGATTCCGCGGCACCGATGGAGTTTGGCGGGGTTGTGGTGACGTTCCGGGGGATTCCGGCCCAACTGGTTAGCGTCAAGAAGGGAGTGGTTCTATGTGTCAGCCCGGCGGAACTGCTAGCGGGGGAGGCAGCGGCGGTGCGGGTGAGGCAGAACGGCGCGCGATCCGCGGACTTTTACGTGCATGTGCGAAAGCGGAACCTGACGTTCTTTCCTCAGGTGCGGAATGAGGACGGAACGGTGAACAGCGCGGAGAATGTTGCGCGGCCCGGGTCGAGCGTCACGATGTTTGTGACCGGCGCGGGGTCGCCTCCGTTGGAGACGGCGAACCTTCTTAGGGATGGCTACGCGATGCTCGGGACTGTGCGGATTACGCCTTTGGAGGGGTTTGTCGCGGGGCTGTACGAATTCCGATGGAACGTGGCGCAGACGCCGGGGGCGTATCAGATTAACATCGCTGATCCGAATCCGGCGCCGACGGAGCCGGTGGTGTCTCCGGGGATTACGGTAATGGTGCGATGAAAGCCGGCGGGACTGAAGTCCAGCGAAAAAACTAGAGTTTGATGAGCCAGTGGTTGGAACTGGTGACGTTGGTCCAGCCTTCGGCGGCGTAGAGGGCGTTGCCCCGGTCGTTGTCGGTGAGGCAGTCGAGGTGGGCGTGCTGCGCTCCGAGCGAACGAAGATGATCGAGCATGCCGCGGAGCATGTCGCGGCCGAGTCCTTTGCCTTGATGGGGCAGCGCGACCGCGAGGAGATCGACGAAGCCCAGGCGGGTGGATTCGGTGTAGGTACCAGTGGCAACGGCGGCGATTTCGGTGTTTTGTTCGCCGACGAGGATAATCTGGGTGGCGAGAACTTTGTCGAGCCGGAGCTGCCAGCGGGCGTACCAGTTGAGGCCGTTGAGGGGACCAAAGAGGTCGTCCACCTTCTTATACCAGGTGATGGGCTCGAAGCTGTCGATGATGATAGGGCGAAGGGCGTCGAACTCGTCGGGGCGAGCCAATCGGAACGAGAGGGCGGACATGACTAGCAGGGTAACATTTGCCGGAAGTTTTGTGGATTGGGACGGCAACCGATTGTCGTTTCGCCAAATTTCCGTCAGTGTCCCGATCCAGCGCAGGCACTTCCGGAAGATTTTACAGGATTTCAGGGCTCAAAGAAACCGGTTGGGTGGGTGTTTAGTGAAGGTGATAAGTGGAAGGTTTTCAGACGGTTGGGGTCTCTACGCGGGGTTGGTGGAGGGAACAACCTTTCATTCCTTTGAGCCCTTCCTCTTTGTTCATACGCCTCTTATAGAGCACGAGCCATGCCAAACGGCAAGTGCTTGAAAAGAAAGAGGAGAGGGCTCGGGTGGTACTTGAGGGCGGAAAGTAATTCATTCCGATACGGTACGGGCGTTTCCTTTTGACCTACTTGTCCCCCATTGGAACAGTAGTAGGAGGACGAGCCACCTGCCCTTTGCGGGCTTCGTCGATGGAAATATTGTTGACATCCAGGGTCATCCCGAGGGCCTGGTCGAGGGAAACCTTGGCACGGCTGTAGTTGCTGAGAGTAGTGACTTCATTGCCCTGGGCCACAGCAAGGTCGCGCTGCGCCTGGATTACGAGAAAGATGGTGGATGCGCCGAGGGCGTACTTTTTTTGTTCAGCATCGAGGGTCTGTTCGGCAAAGACACGCGCTTTGACGGCGGACTGATAGCCGGCGCGCGCCTGTTGAAGGGCGATGAGGGCATTCTGGACGTCGACGCGGATCTGGTTCCTGAGAGCCTGTTCGCGGAGTTCCGACTGCCGGAGGCGGAGGAAGTCGTTGGCCATATCCGCACGGGCGGTACGGTTGGAGATCGGAATGGTCAACTGGAAGCTGAAGCTGTAATCGGGGAAGTTGCGGCGGAACAACTGGCCGAGGACGTCGCCGAAGCCGCCCACGAAGTAAGGGTTGGCCACTGAGACGAACTGGTTGGGACTGCCGGGAACCGGGATGATCGCGCCTGTACCGGCGAGACCGTTATTGCGCATCTGGCCCTGGAAACCGAGGTCCGGTTTGAGGGCGGACTTGCTACCTTCCAGGCTCATCTTGGCTGTCTCGATGTTGATTCGTGTTTGGGAAACATCGGGACGCTTGTCGAGGGCGGTGGAGACCAGATCCTGGATAGGGCGAATCTCCTCGGTGTCGGGGATGCGGATGGTGTCAGTGGGAACGATGCGGGCTTCCGAGATGACAGGGTTGGCCGGGCCAGTGCGGCTGATGACATTCTTCAGCACGGTTTCCTGCTGGAGGAGGCGCGTTTCGGAAACAGTGACATCCTGTTGGTTACGGGCGACTTCGGCTTCCGCACGGACGATTTCGATGGGGGCGAGGGTACCGATCTCGACCTGCTTCTTATTGTCCTCCAGGAGTTTTTGGGCGAGGGAGAGGGCCTTCTTTTTCACCTCGACGTCCTGGTGGTAGCTCACCAGGTCCCAGTAAATATTGATGACCGAAGATACGGTTGTCTGGACCTGCTGGACAAAGACGAGGTCGGAGACGTTGATCTGCTTTTTGGCGATGCGGATGTTGCGGCTATTGACAGTGCGGCCGAATCCGCGGAGAAGGCTCTGGCTGACGGTGAAGCCGAAGTTGCTGGTGTAGTAGGGGTTGATTTCGGCCCGGGGGACGGTGGATTTGACGTGGGAGCTGTTGAAATCGAGGGAGACGTTGGTGCCAGTGAGGAAGCCGCGCTGAAGGCTGAAGAATGGGGACTGGCTGGCGATTGAGAAGGCGGGGACTCCGGTGGAGAAGGAGTTGGAGTTGATCGAGGTGCGGTGGTTGTAGCCGTAGCCGGTGACGAATTGAGTGTCCAGGGTGGGGATGGTGGTGCCGCTTTGGGAGAAGACGACGCCGCCGGTGGAGGCGGATCCGGATGTGCCGCCAGCCCCTGCTCCCACCGAAGTTCCCAAGCCGCCGCCGCCGGAAACCTGGTTGGCGACGTTGGTGGTGGTGGTGCTGAGGGTGGTGGGGATTCCGCGGATGAGACCGCCGGCTTCGGCGCGGAGGAGGTCGGCTTCGGCGAGACGGGGGCCGTAGCGCTGGATCTCGATGTCGAGGTTGTTTTCGAGTGTTAGGGCGATGGTGTCCTGGAGGGAGAGATAGAGGCGACCAGCGCGGACGAGCGAGTCGAGGCGGTTGGAGTTCCGCATATTGATCGGCTCGACCTCCTGGACTTTGTAACGCTGCAGGAATCCGCGGATGCCGTTGATGGTGTAGAGAGGCGATTCGGTCTGCGAGGGCGCCGGGCCTGGCTGCTGCGCGGGGAGGAATTGCGCGTAGAGGATAATCCAGATGGCGAACAAAGAAATCTGCTTCTTCATCGGTTCATTAGTTCCTTGGGTAAAGCTGTCCTAAGGGCAGACGAGATTTTGGACGGACGAGTTCCCAATAGTCCATGGTATCGCAGCAAAGGGAGCGAGGGACTGGGCCGCCAGGGGAACAACGAGCGGGTGCGTTGCGTACGTTCCTATATGGCTAAAGTTAAGGTAGTTTCGCAATTCGCTGGCTCGCTGGCTTGGCTGAGCGTCGCGGGGACCGCAAGTTTCGGCGCTTCGGTGGCGGCGATGCAGATCATCCAGCCGGAGTTGAGCACGGTGGACGATGCTGTCAGCTACTACATGAATGGACGGCTGGGGTGGATTCTGGGGGCTGGGCTGGTGATGATTGGGATTGGGTCGCTGGCGTTGATGCGGGCGATTCAGATGACATTTGGCAGTGCGCTGGGGCGGTGGGGTGTGTGGTGCCTGGCTGCATGGGGGATTGGAGCGGCAATTGGCGGGTTGTTTCCGCCTGATCCCCGCGGGCACTGGCGGGAGCCATCTTCAGTGTCGGGAATGATTCATGCCAATGTGGCGATGGTGGCGTTTCTGGCTTTTCCGATTGCGGCGGTGTTGTTGTCGCGGGTGATGGGGAGCGGGGCGCTGCGCTGGTTGGCGTATGGGAGCGGGTTGTCGCTGCTGGCGTTCTTCGTGTGTCTGGCGCCGGTATTTCTGCACCGCGCGCCGCATTATCTCGGGCTGGCGGAGCGAGTGGTGCTGGCGGTGTACATGGCGTGGCTGGTTTTGGCGGCGTTGGTGGTACGGCGCGAGTCACGGACGGGCGCGCTGCAGAAGGCGTAGGATTTTCTGCTGCTGCGCTTTCGCTTCGGGCGAGCCGGATCCGCCGCGGCGGTGGTATGGGTGGCGAGGACGAGCGGCGTGGAGCCATTGTTGTTGGCGAGGGTAGGGTCGGCGCCGTGTTCGAGCAAAGTCTGCACGGCGGCCGCGCAACGGGTGCGCACGGCACGGTGGAGCGGGGCAACGCCATGTTTGTCGCGGGCGTTGGGGTCGGCGCCGGATTGCACGAGAACACCGATGGTGGCGGTTTGCGCGGTAGGGTTCCAATAGGGTGCGCCGGGGATACCGGCCGAGGCGGAGTGAATGGGTTCGGCGCCATGGCGGTTGCACGAGCGGGGGTTGGCGCCGACGGCAATGAGTTTGCGGACCATGTCCACGGAATACGCCGCGGCGGCGATGTGGAGCGGCGTGTCGCCGGCGTAGATGTAGACGATGGAGGGGAGGAAGTAGGGCTTTTCGGTTTGACGGGTAGCTCCGTCGAGGGAGGAGCACGCGGCTAGGGATGGGGTGGCGGCGAGGAGTTGCGCGGCGAGGGTGTCGTTGCCGTGGGCGATGGCGTCGATCAGGGCGCGGAGTTGGGGCATAGCATCCTCGATTGATACAAGGATAGCGGGGCCCGGGGGGGGGGGCGGCAAATGTAACATCTTGACTATCACATCTTGACAGTCAAGAGGAGCGGAACTATTCTGAGCTGGTGGAACCACAGGACACGGACGTTATTCAGGGGACCCTGGACATGCTCATTTTGAAGACGCTGAGTCTGGAGCCGCTGCATGGGTTCGGGATTGCGCGGCGGATTGAACAGATTTCGCGTGGGGTGTTCAAAGTGAATCCGGGGTCACTGCTGACGGCGTTCCAGCGTTTGGAGCGGGAGGGGTTGCTGGATTCGGAATGGGGGGAGACGGAGAATTCGCGACGTGCGAAATATTACCGGCTTACTCGCGCGGGGCGGAAGCAACTGGAGATCGAGACGGCGAGTTGGAACCGTCGGGCGGCGGCGATCGAACGGTTGTTGAAGGCCGAGGTTTGAAGCGATGTCCCTCTGGCGGCAGGTGCGGCATGGACTGCGGGTGTTGACCCGGCGCGCGGGCGCCGATCGGGACGTGGAGGACGAGGCGAATCACTATCTGCGGGAACTCGCCGGCTCTTATGAGGCGCGGGGGGTGAGCGCGGAGGAGGCGTTGCGCGCGGCACGGCTGGAGATGGGGAGCACGATGGTTGTGCGAGAGGAAGTGCGAGATGGCGGTTGGGAGGTGGCGGTGACACAGGTGCTGGACGATTGCCGGTACGCGTTGCGCAGGCTGAGAAAGAACCCTGGGTCTGCAGTGGCGGCGGTTGCCACTTTGGCATTGGGGGTTGGAGCAACGGCGACGATTTTCGCCGTGATCGATGGGGTGTTGGTGAAGCCGTTGCCCTATCCGCACGCCGAGAGGCTTGTTGCCTTGTGGCACACCGCGCCGGGGATCAACCTCAGAGATCTGAAGATGGCCCCCTCGCTGTATTACACCTATCGCGAGGACGGGCGCGTATTTGAGGATGTCGCCATCTGGAATGGGAACCGATCGACGGTGACGGGGTTGGGCGATCCCGAGGAAGCGCCGACGCTGTTTGTCACGCACAGTTTTCTGAATGTGCTGGGAGTGCAGCCCGCGATTGGGCGTGGCTTTACGGAAGCAGATGGGGACGTGAAGAACGATCGCACAGTAATCCTGTCGGACGGGTACTGGAGGCAGCGCTTTGGCGCGTCCGCCGGGGCGATCGGGCAGCGGATGATTCTGGATGGAAATGCGCACACTGTGATCGGCGTGCTGCCGCGCGGGTTCGAGTTTCTGGACGAGAAGATCTCGCTGGTTGTGCCGAGACGGTTGCGTCGAGAAGAGGTTCTGCTGATCCAATTCAGCGAAGACGGGATTGCGAGATTGCGGCCAGGAGTGACGGTGGACCAGGCCAATGCGGATGTGGCGCGATGTCTGCTTCTGGCGGAGAAGAAGTTTCCCATGAATCCGGGGTTTACGGCGAACGCGTTTGCCGATGCGCGGATCAGCCCGAGGCTTCGCTCTTTGAAAGATCACTTGATCGGCGATGTCGGAAAGAGCATTTGGGTCTTGATGGGAGCGGTAGGGCTACTGCTGTTGATTGCGTGCGCGAACGTGGCGAATCTGCTGCTGGTGCGCGCGGATGGAAGACAGCAGGAACTGGCCGTGCGCGAAGCGCTGGGAGCAGGATGGGGAAGGATCACCAGGGACCTGCTGACGGAGAGCGTGCTGTTGGGAATGGCGGGTGGTTTGATCGGACTTGTATTCTGCTCTGCGGCGGTGCGGTGGGTGGCGAATTCGAGCATCCCTCAGCTTCCGCGCCTCGGCTCCATTGCGCTGGATGAGAGGACAGTGGCATTTACGGCGGTGATTTCTGTTGCGGCGGGGATCCTGTTTGGGCTGGTGCCGGTGTGGAGGTATGCGCCGCGGCGAAGGAGCGCCGGCGTTAGTGCTGGAGGGCGATCGTTTACGTTGAGCAAAGATCGCCACGCAACACAGCAGAGTCTGCTTGTGATGCAAGTAGCGTTGGCGATGGTGCTACTGACTGGCGCCGGGCTGATGCTGCGAACGGTGCAGGCGCTGCGGAGCGTGGACCCCGGGTTCAGCGGCGCGGAGCAGGTGCAGATGGTGCGGGTCAGCATACCGTCGGCGCAAGTGAGCGCTCCGGAGCAGGTGCTGCGGATGGAGGAGGCGATTCTACGAAAGTTCGCAGGAGTGGCGGGAGTTTCGGCGGTAAACATCTCAACGGCGCCGCCGATGCAGGGCGGGAGCGCGAATCCGGTCTACGCCGAGGGTGTCGATTTGGGCGCCGGGAAATTGCCGCCGGTGCGGAGCATGCGCTCGACGTCCCCAGGATGGGTTGCGGCCACGGGTAGCCGTTTTGTCGCCGGAAGGGATTTCTCGTGGGAGGAGATATACAGAGGCGCCGAGTTGGCCCTGATCTCGGAGAACATGGCGAGGGAGGTTTGGAGCGGAGCCCGTGACGCGGTTGGGAAACGGATTCGCATTTCACCGAGCTCGCCGTGGAGGGAGGTGATTGGTGTGGTGGCGGACCTGCGGGATGACGGAGTGACGCGGCGCGCGCCGGCGATCGTCTACTGGCCGTTGATGCAGAAGCGCCGCGACGGAACGGCGAGCGTGCCGCGCAATGTTGACTACATGGTTCGCAGTCCGAGGGCCGGTACGGTGGGATTTGTGGACGAGCTGCGGCAGGCGCTGCGAGAGGTGAACGGGAATCTGCCGCTGGCGAATGTGCGGACGCTCGAGTCGGTGTACCGGAAGTCGATGGCGCGGAGTGCATTCGTGCTGATGTTGCTGGCGGTGGCGGGTATGATGGCGCTGGTGTTGGGAGTAGTGGGGATTTACGGTGTGGTGGCGTATGCGGTGGCGCAGCGGCGGAAGGAGATCGGGATACGGATTGCGCTGGGTGCGCCAGTGGCAGGGGTGACGGGGATGTTTGTGAAGCAAGGGCTGAGGCTGGCGGGGATTGGGGCGGTGGTTGGCGCGGTGGCGTCCCTGGGCGCTACGAGACTACTGCAAACGCTGTTGTTCGGGGTGAGTCCGGTGGATGTGTGGACGTATGCCGGGATTATGGCGGTGTTGGTGATGGCGGCGCTGGTGGCGAGTTGGGTGCCGGCGCGGAGGGCGGCGACGGTGGATCCGATAGAGGCGCTGCGGGCGGAATAGCGTCCGATAGACGCGCGGACTACTATGCCGCATTATGTACTAGTATGTCCACAACCGATCGAGATGACGTGGCGGCACGGGTAAGCCATTAAACGTGAGATTGCGGCGCGCTCGGACGGCAAGTTGAGGCTGGTGCCGGGTGTGGTCTACGGGTCGATCAGCAAGATGCGCGCCGCTACTACCGGATCACTGCATTCGGCCGGAAGGTGGCGGAGGCGGCGCGGATGCGGCAATCGTCAGAACTGGCGGCAGACACGTTCGGGAGGCGGCGAAATGCAAGCGCTCAAAATAGCGCTTCGAGACTTGCGGGAGCTGGAACTATTCACAGCGGATTGCGAGGAGCGGATCCGGCGAGTATGTCTTCATCGGGTATACCGTATACAACTATACAGAACAGCGATAGAGATGGGCAAGAGAACGCCAGTGTCAGGAGTCAGCGTTTAGCATGGACTACTTGCTGAGGTAGCGGTGGAGCCAGGCATGGGCGACGCGGAGCTGGCGAGTAACGGTGGAAGCGCTGGAGCCGAGGGCGGCGGCGATTTCGTCAACGGTGAGACCGCCGAAGTAGCGGAGCTCGACGACGCGGGCGCGGTCGGGGTCGACGCGGGCGAATTCGCTGAGGGCCTCGTCAATGTCGAGGATGGCGGAATCGGAATCGGGAAGGCCTTCGACACCAGGCTCGAGCTCGATCCGTTTCCATTCGCCACCTCGCTTGGCGGCATTGGAGGCGCGGGCGTGCTGGACGAGGATCTGGCGCATGATACGCGCGGCGAGGGCGAGAAAGTGCGTGCGGTCCTGGAAGCTGACGGTATCGAGGCCGCCGAACTGGATGTAGGCTTCGTTCACGAGCGCGGTGGTCTGGAGGATGTGGCCTGTGCGCTCGCGGCTCAAGTAGGACGAAGCGATGCGCTTCAGCTCGGGGTAGAGGAGTCCGGTGATCTGCTGGAGGGCGCTTTCGTCGCCTTCTTTCCACTGATTCAGGAGCTGAGTGACTTGCGGGTTCACGGTTGAGCCTCCAGCTTATCAATGTAGGAGGAGCGGAAACCTCGACTCCGGATCTCAGCGAATACGTCTTTGCGGCGGGAGAGCGCGGCGGCGGCGAGATCGGATTGCGCAAGAGCGCGGCGTGTGGCGGCGATGTCGGCCCAACTCGCGGCGATGTTGAAGATGTCGCGTACTTCAATTTCCTTGAGCGGGGCCTGCGTGAGAGCTTTCGTGGCAATGTCCGCGTCGGCGGCGGCTTCAGTAGGGCGGGCGAGCAGTGCACGGGCGCGGGCGCGGCGGCTGAAGAACTCCACGTTGCGGAGCGCTGGACGCTTTGCGCGGGCGGTGAGGACGTTGGTCATGAGGCGGTCCACTTCGCGCCAGTTGTTGAGGCGGACATGGGCGCGGGAGACTTCGAGGTCGATCTCGACGGGGACGGTTTTGGCGTAGGCGTGATTGGGTTCGAGCTTGAGATAGGTATCGATGTACTGGCGGGCGCGCGCTTCGTGTTGCAGGGCGCGGCGCGGATCGAGTTCGGATTGGAGGACGATCGCCTCGGTCTCCATTGCGCAGACGTCGAAGAAGCGGAGGACGTTGCCCTCGTCGGTTTTCTCGAGCGCACGGACTATGTCGATGGCTTCGTCGATACGGGCCGCGGCCGCTTTGAGATCGGGGCCAGCGGCGTTGAGCGGGCTGGCGAGGGCACGGGATAGCTGCTGGCGAGAGAAAGCGCGCTCGCGGTTCATCTTGGTGTTGAGAGGGTCCGTGGCCAGGATCTGCTGCAAGGTATTGAGGGAAAGTTGGAGCGTGGTGCGTGCCTTGACGGGATCGCCCTGGCGGAGGTAGGTACGGCCGGCGCGGAGTCGCGCGCCGTACAAGGCGACCAGGTGTTTGCCAGCTTCGAGACGCTCGGCTTCTTCGGCGGCGGTGAGCGAGCGGATTGCGGAGTCCAAGGCCCGAGGGAGGTTGCGATTCAAGTACCGGCCGTAAGCGTGTGAGTAAGCCTCTGCAAGCATCTTCTGAATGGTGGCGTTATTGGGAGAGGTTTTGTTGGCCGCTTCGACACGGAGGATGGCCTCATCAAGGGAACCGGTAGCGGAACCTCCGCGCTTTTCATCCATGTCGGAAACGGCGAGCAACGTTTTGGCAAGCGCGAGCGAGTGGTTGGTGTCGTTGGGGTTCGCGGCGACGAGGGCTTGTTGCAGCGCCACTGCTTTCTTGAGACTTTGTTCGGCTTCGGGCGTGCGTCCGAGGTTGGCCTTGTACTGACCGCCTTGAATGTTGGCCACGCGGAGGTAGGCTTCGGCGAGCTCGGCCTGAAGAGTAAGGTCGCCGGAGGATTCCTTGCTGAGACTGTCGAGGTACTCGAGCGAGGTTTTGACGAGGGATTCGCGGGCAGGAGCGCTGCCGGGCAGGTTCTGGATCTTTGCATCGAGATCGAACAGAAGGGTCTTGGCGAGGGTGCGGACTTGGGCGAAACGGCGTTCGGCGCGGGCGGCGTTCTCCTGGGCAATACGGGCCTGTTGAATGGCGACGGCAGCCCCGGCGATGAGGCTGACGGCAACCAGCGCGGCGGCGATGACAGGCACGCGATGACGCCGGACGAACTTGCCGGCGCGATAGGAGATGGTGTCACGACGCGCGGAGATGGGCTCGTCCTTGAGGAAGCGCTCGATGTCGTCGCGGAATTCCTGAACGGTGAGGTAGCGGCGTTCGGGTTCCTTGCGCAGCGCCTTGCCGATGATGTTGTCGAGGTCGCCCTGAAGTTGTGAGGGGAACGGGCCGGCGATGGAACTTGGTTTGGCGGGCTCGGTTTCGAGCACCCATTGTTCCCAGGCGCCGGGGCTAAGGTCGCGAATCTTGTGGGCCCGCTCGCCGGTGAGCATCTCATAGAGGACCAGTCCGAGGGCGTAGATATCGGTGGAAGTGGTGATGGGGGCTTGACTGACCTGCTCGGGGCTGGCGTACTCGGGAGTGAGCAGACGCATGGTGGTTTGGGTGAGGGCCGCGGTTTCGGAGAGATCCTCGTTGAGGAGTTTGGCGATGCCAAAGTCGAGGAGTTTCACTTCGCGGTTGGCGTTGACGAGGATGTTAGTGGGTTTAAGGTCGCGGTGGACGATCAGGCGGCGGTGGGCGGCTTCGACTGCGCCACAGACCTGGACGAAGAGGCTGAGGCGCTCGGGGAGCGGGAGGTTCTGCTCCTTGCAATAAGCGGAAACCGAGATCCCTTCGACGTATTCCATGACGAGGAAGGGGCGGCCGTCGGCGGTAGTTCCACCGTCGTAGAGGCGGGCGATGGAGGGGTGTTCGAGGCCAGCGAGGATCTGACGTTCCTGGCGGAAGCGGGCGAGGACAAAGTCGGAGTCCATGCCGCGCTTGACGATCTTGAGGGCGACCTGTTTGCGGAAGGTATCGTCGGCGCGGACGGCAAGATAGACAGCACCCATTCCGCCACGGCCGATTTCGCGGACGATCTCGTAGCCGCCGATGCGTTCTCCGGTGTGGAGGCCCTGCGCGGTTTCGGCGGCGGCGGCAACGGCGGACTCCAGGTACGTGTTTCCCGCGTCATCGTGAGCGAGTAGGGATTCGACTTCGCGGCGCAAGCCGGCGTCGCCGTTGCATTGCCGATCGAGGAACGCGGCACGCACAGAGGCAGGCTGGTCCAGCGCGGCTTCGAAGATTTGTACGACCCGATCCCAGGCAGCACCCACAGAGGAATTTTACATCCTTTGGATGGGTTGGATCGAGGGGAATTTGGGGGAATGCGGCGAGAAGAACTCGCAGCTTCGCAAGTTGTTGGAAAGGCGGATGTAGGGAATTTGTAGGAAGTCTGTTGGGCTTTTTGAAGCAGCCGTTTTGACCGTCTTGCGGTCGCCGCTGCACACACAAAGGCGAACCGGAAAATGGAATCCGGAAAATCAAAATTCAAAGAGGAAAGAAAAATGAAAAGAACAACGATGATGGCGGAGGCGGCGGTTTTGGAGCGCCGCCGTAAGGAGGGCGGTTTCACATTGATTGAGCTGCTGGTGGTGATGGCTACGGTGCCGGTGTTGGTCGGAATGCTGCTGCCTGCCATTCAGAAGGTACGTGAAGCAGCGGCGAGGATGCAGTGTGCCAACAATTTGAAACAGATCGGGCTGGCCATCCATAACTATGATTCCACGTACAGGAAGCTGCCTGAGACGCTGGCTGCAGCGATGACAGCGGCTGGATTCCCGGCGAATGGGGAAGTGGACGGGTACAAGGCGTCCTCTTACACGGCTGGGCCCAATGGATGGACGCTGGTGATGAACCCGGTGGCGGGTGTGACAGGTTCGGAGACCGCGTATGCTTTTGGGACGCGCGACGGCGGAGTACAAGTGCAGTTCACACCGACGCCGGGCGCGGATGCGGCACGGGCAGAGATGATGGCGAAGGTGAAGGCGCGCGGGGCGGTGGCGATGAACGGGCTGGGCCGGCTGGTGCTCAGCGGGACGAACACGTATACGGGGTTGGAGCGGGTAGCCCAGTACATTGCGACGCCGGGGACGGCTGGACAAGTTGCGTTACCGCTGAAAGGGCCGGACGGGAAGGTGAGTTTTGCGAGTGCCCTGGGTGGAATGCAAGTAGTGATGGTGGACGGGTCCGTGCGGTCGATCATGCGGTCCCTGGCGGATGGGCTGAAGGAAGATTTCCAGCTTGGAGCTTACGGAGAGAGGTTGGATCGCATTCCCGGGATAGTTGCACCGAATGACGCGGGTCCGAACGTGTTGTCGTTGTTCGGCTACGGGGAACTGGCGAATCTGACGCGGTACTTCGTGGCGGATGCTTCGTTTGAGTCGCGGCTCATCGGGCTTTTGCAGCAGGCGGAATCGGCCGCGGCGGCTGGTAACAAGCAGGCTGAGACGGCGGCGATCGCAGCTTTCCAGAGTGCATTGGATGCGGGTGCGAAGCCACCGTTGCCGTTGGTCAGCCCATTGGGGGCGGAGACGATCGGCATGATGCTGCGGTTGCAGTATCAGTTCTAAGGGAAGCCGGGCCCGCGTTATTTTGCCGCGCCGATGCGGAGGAGGGCGGCGGCGTAGCGCGGGTCCTTTCTCAGAGGATCGAGGCGGGGTTCCAAGGGAATGCTGAGGCACTCGGGGGCACGGTTGGCGATGGCGGCGCTGAGGGCTTCGTAGGCTTCGTCGGCACGGCCGAGGATGACGGC
>JACQZR010000030.1 GCA_016213775.1 Acidobacteriota bacterium | reverse complement strand
GCGGCACTCCAGGGGCGCACCTGTTCGTAGGTGAGCAGCGACATAGGGCCGATATCGCCGGGACGATGGCAGACGACGCAGCGATCAAAGAGAATGCGCGAAACCTCCTTTGTAAAAGTTGGCTTAGTGAAAGTTGGTTTGGCGGGCGGAGCGGCCGATGCGCACGATGCAGCGAGCAAAAGCACGAGCAGGGACATGTCTGACTGTGCCTCCCAGAATCCCAGGGTCGATCGTCCTTACGATATCACGGCCCCATGCGGGCGGCGGGTGAAGCTTCAAAAACTGTACACGAATGCTGCATACTCAAGAGCATGAGAATTGTCTCTCTGAAACTTTTTCCGATCGCAATTGCCGATCCTCCGATTCGCAGCTCGTACGGGCTGCATGCCCCGTACGCGATACGCACCATCGTCGAAATCGAGACCGATGAAGGTATCAAAGGGATAAGTGAGACGTACGGCGGCGAGGGTCCAATGGCGCAATTGGAGGCGGCTCGCGATCAGATTATTGGAATGGATGTGATGCAGCGGATGGGCCTTTGGCTCGATTTCGAGAAGCGCGCCGCGGAGGAAGCGAAGGGCGCCGCGGGAGACCGGTCGCAGACATGGCATGTGCCGGGCGAGAATCCGATGGACCGTCACACGCGCACGTTCGCGGCCGTGGAGATTGCGTGTCTCGATGCGATGGGGAAGGCGTTGAACAAACCGGCTTGCGATTTGCTGGGTGGTCGCGCGCGCGATGCGGTACCATTTTCGGCCTACCTTTTTTATAAGCACGCGGGCGGCGGCGGACTGGGTGATGACGAGCGCGAGGATGAGTACGGCGAGGGGTTGACGCCGGAAGCGATGGTGCGCCAGGCGAGGCAGATGATCGACTTTTATGGGTTTGAGGAGATCAAGCTGAAAGGGGGGGTACTCGATCCGGATGAGGAGATTGAAACGATCAAGGCGCTGCGACGGGCGTTCGGCCCGAAGGTTCCGTTGCGCATCGATCCCAATTGCGCCTGGAGCGTGGACACGTCGGTGAAGGTAGGCGAGTCACTGGTGGAGGAGTTGTCCGATGGCGGGTATCTGGAAGACCCTTGCGCGGGATTGGACGGCATGGGGGAGGTACGCCGGCGGCTGCTGGCACAGGGCATTCCGACGCCGTTTGCGAGCAATGTCGCGGTGACCCATTTCCGGCACATTCCTGAAGCCTACAAGCTGGACGCGGTGCAGATCGTTTTGTCGGATCCGCACTATTGGGGTGGATTGCGCGCGCAGACGCTGCTCGATCATTTCTGCGGAGTGCTGGGGATGGGGGTGTCGATGCATTCGAACAATCATCTGGGCGTGAGCCTGATGGCGATGTCGCATGCGGCGGCGGCCTGTCCGAATCTGCACTATGCCTGCGACACGCATTATCCATGGCAGACGGAGCGGGACGAGGTTGTTGTGGGAGGTCGTATCAAGTTCGAGAAAGGGTGCGTGCGGATTCCGGACAAGCCGGGGCTGGGTGTGGAGCTGGATTATGATCAGGTAGCGCGGTTGGGTGAGCGCTATGCGAAGCTGCCGTATCGCAAACGGGATGATGAGGCGGAGATGCGAAAGCGTGTCGATCCCAATTGGAAGCGCGTGCTGCCGCGCTGGTAAGCGATGGACGACGAAGAGCCGGTGCGGCTTCCGATTGAGGATGTGCTCGACCTGCACACCTTTGCGCCTCGGGATGTGAAGGCGGTGGTGGAGGAGTACATCGAAGAGGCGCACCGGAACGGTCTTCGCGCGCTGCGCATTATTCACGGACGCGGAATAGGGGTGCAGCGGGAGATGGTGCGGAAGGTGCTGGAACGGAGCCGGCTGGTGGAGAGTTTTCGGGATGCGCCGGCTGAGGCTGGAGGTTGGGGTGCGACTCTCGTTACACTAGGCGATGTGACAGCAGCAACCAAGAAAGTACAAAGCAAACAGACGAATTCGGAGTTTACGGCATGGGCGCGGGAGTACGATGCCGCGCTGGCCGATGCGGAGGATCTGGTAAAGGGGCTGACGCATGATCAGTTCAACTGGCGGCCGGGGGCGGGCAAGTGGTCGATTGGCGAATGCCTCGATCATTTAGCCACCAGCGACCGGATGTTCGTGGCGAGACTGAGCGCGGCCATCGAGGAGGCGCGGAAGCAGAAGCGTTTTGCGGAGGGACCATTCCGCTACAGCCGGCTGCAATCCTGGTTCTTGCGTTCGATTGAGCCGCCGCCTCGATTCCGGGTGAAGGCTCCCGGTGGCTTTGCACCCAAAGCCGGCGTTTACGAACCGGGCATCACGATGGATGAATTCCGCAAGGGCAACCGCGAACTGTGCAGACTTGCGTTGGATGCCAAGGGCCTTGATCTGGTGACGGTGAAGGTAGCGTCGCCGGCGGCGAGTTTTTGGAAGTGGTCCATCGGGATTGTGATTCCGCTGTGCGTGGGGCATGAGCGGCGGCACTTGTATCAGGCGCGGCAAGTGAAGCAGTCGGCGGGATTCCCGAAGTAAGATGGAGCCATGAAGAATCTGCATGACGGGCGATTTAAGAGTCTCGCTCTCCAGAAACCCACTCCTACGTGTTGATTCCGCGTCCCCAGGCGGAACTGAAGTTCCGCGCCGGCTAAAGCCGGGCCCCACAACCCAGGTTTCTGATACTTGTGACGGCTGCCGCAGCGGCCTTCCTGATTCATAGGCGGCAGATCAGCAATTCCCGCTCGTAGATCATTTCAGAGGGCAGGTGAGCGTGGAGGTCGAGGAACATCTCCTCATGCTCGATCACTTCCTGCCGCCACTGTTTACGGTCGAAGTGCTGGAGCGCGTCGAATTGCTCCTTGGTGAAATCAAGTCCGTTCCATTCGAGATCTTCGTAGCGGGGCATCCAGCCGATGGGGGTTTCGCGGCCAAGAGCGCGGCCACGGGCGCGGTCGACGATCCACTTGAGCACGCGCATATTCTGCCCGAAGCCAGGCCAGAGGAAGTGACCATCCCCGTCGCGACGGAACCAGTTCACATGGAAGATTCGCGGAGTGGTTTCGAGTTGGCGCTGCATCTTGATCCAGTGGCGGAAATAGTCGCCCATGTGGTAGCCGCAGAAGGGCAGCATGGCCATGGGATCGCGGCGCACCTTGCCGGTTGCGCCAGCCATGGCCGCGGTGGTTTCTGAACCCATGGTTGCGCCGATGTAGACGCCGGCGCTCCAGTTGAAGGCCTGGAAGACGAGCGGCATCGTTGTCGCGCGGCGGCCACCGAAAATGAACGCGCTGATAGGCACGCCATTGGGGTCTTCCCAGGCAGGGTCGATGGTGGGACATTGCTTCGCGGGGGCCGTAAACCGGGCATTTGGATGAGCGGCTTTGCGCCCGGTCTCGCGAGCGATCTCGGGGGTCCAATGCTGGCCTTGCCAATCGAGGCATTCCTTGGGCGGGGCATCGGTCATGCCTTCCCACCAGATGCCGCCGTCCGGGGTGAGGGCAACGTTGGTGAAGATGGTGTGGCGGGCCAGCGTCGCCATCGCATTGGAATTAGTTTTGTTGGAAGTGCCGGGCGCGACGCCGAAGAAGCCGGCCTCCGGGTTGATGGCCCGCAGTTCGCCGTTGGCATCCGGGCGGATCCAGGCGATGTCGTCACCGACGGTCCAGACCTTCCACCCTTCAAAACCCGCGGGCGGGATAAGCATGGCGAAGTTGGTCTTGCCGCAGGCGCTGGGGAAAGCAGCGGCGACGTAGGTCTTGTCGCCCTTAGGATCTTCGACACCGAGGATGAGCATATGCTCTGCCATCCAACCCTCGTCGCGAGCGATGTTGCTGGCGATGCGGAGGGCGAAGCATTTTTTGCCAAGCAGCGCATTGCCGCCGTAGCCGGAGCCGTAAGACCAGATCTCGCGCGTCTCCGGAAAATGGACTATGTACTTCTCTTCGTTGCACGGCCAGGGGACATCCTGCTCACCAGGAGCGAGCGGCTGGCCCACGGAATGGATACAAGGGACCACGCGCTTGGTGTCCTTGTCGATGAGCTTGAACACGGGCATGCCGATCCGCGCCATGATGCGCATGTTGACGACGACGTAGGGCGAGTCAGTCAGTTGCACGCCGATCTGCGCCATGCCGGAATTGACCGGTCCCATGCTGTAGGGAAGTACATACATGGTGCGGCCTTGCATGCAGCCGGAGAAGAGCGCCTTCAGTTTGCGGCGCATCTGGAACGGATCTTCCCAGTTGTTGGTGGGCCCGGCGTTGTCCCTGGACAGCGAGCAGATGAAGGTGCGGTCTTCGACACGGGCGACATCATTGGCGTCGGAGCGGGCGTAGTAGCAGCCCGGCCACAGCTTCTGGTTGAGCTTGATGAGTGTCCCGCCAGCCACCATTTCGGCAAGCAGGGTTTTGTTCTCCTGCTCCGATCCGCTGACCCAATGGATACGATCGGGCCGGGTGAGCCGGGCCACTTTTTCCACCCACTTGAGGAGGTGCTTATTCTCGCTAAGCGGCACTGAAGGGTCGACGTGCCTCCTGGTTGTTTTCGCAGTTGCCATAAAAAGAGTTGATCTTCCAGTGTAGAGTAACGCCGGATAGTACCGTATTGGGCGGGATGGCGGATTGACAAGTATCGCGCCGCTGCCTTACGCTCAGGCACATGACCCGTAACAGCATCCTGCTCGCACTTGTACTGGCCTGCCCACTGGCGGCGGAGTTGAAGACTGGCCCGGCGCTTTCGCAAGGACTGGTGGAGAACTGGCCGGCTCTTCCGAAGGGATGGAACTTCGGCGAGGTGTCGGGGGTGGATGTCGATCGCAACGACAACGTGTGGGTCTTTCATCGTGGTCAGCACCCGGTGATGCAGTTCGACAAGAACGGGAAGCTGCTGCAGGCGTGGGCGAATGTGCCGGTGAAGTCGTCGCATGGTATTCGCGTGGATCCGGATGGCAATGTGTGGCTGGTGGATGTTGCCGGGCATCAGATCATGAAGATGAGCCGGGATGGCCGCGTGAATATGGTGATCTCGAACGCCGGGCAAGCGGCGGCGGCGAACAACGACGTCAAGTATGGCTTCAACCGGCCGACGGCGCTGACATTCCATCCGAATGGCGATCTGTATGTTTCCGACGGGTACGTTAACTCGCGCATTGTTCGCTACAACAAGAATCTGGAGTACGTGCAGCACTGGGGCAAGAAGGGCAAGGGCGATGGCGAGTTCGACACCGCGCACGATGTGACGGTGGACAGGCGCGGCCGCGTGTATGTGGCCGACCGCGCGAACAACCGCGTGCAGATTTTCGATGCGAGCGGGCAGTTTCTGGGCAAGTGGACGGACCTCGGGCAGCCTTGGGGACTCTACTATGCCAAGAACGAAGACTCCATTTACATGGCCGATGGCGAGAACAATCGCGTGATCAAGGTGAACCTCGACGGGCAGATTCAGGGCGTGCTGGGCGGGTTTGGAAAGGCGCCGGGGAAGTTTGATTTCGCGCATCACCTTGCGGTGGATTCGTCGGGATCGATCTATGTCGCGGAGATCAAAAACTGGCGGGTGCAGAAGTTCGCGATTGTCCGTTAGCATGAACCGTAGAACTCTTCTTCAACTTGCGGCGGGCCCGTTGGTGCAGGGGCAATCGGCCCGGCGGCCATCGATCCTGCTGATCTCGGGCTGGAACCTCTACAACATTGGTGATGTCGCGATTACGCCGGGGTTCCTCCGGCTGATACAGCAGCATTTTTCCGAAGCTGAGGTGACGGTGCTACTTGCGAGCTATCCGAAGGAGCTCGGGCAGTATCTGAAGGAACGGTTCCCAGCCGTGCGGACGATGCCCAACGAATTCAAGGCCGGCCAGAAGCTGACACCGGAGATGGAGCGGGCATTTCGAGGCGCGGATCTGTTGGTGCTGAACTCCGGCATGACGCTTTCCTACGGCTATTACGGGCTGGAATGGGAGCGCTACATCGGGCGGCTGCTGGCGTTTCTCAAGGCCAATGAGCTGGGTGTTCCGTTTGGCATCTACGGTCACTCGTTCGACAAAGTGGATCCGCCGGGAGACATACTCTATCGCGACGTTCTCAACCGGGCTGCGTTTCTGTACACACGCGATTCCGAATCGTTGAAGGTGCTTCGGGGCATTGGTGTTGCAGCGGCGGAGATGGGATTCACGCCGGACAGCACTTTCGGATTCGACCTGCACGACGACGCAGCCACGACGGAGTTTCTGCGGACGCACAA
The DNA here is from genome assembly GCA_016213775.1 of Acidobacteriota bacterium. Classification (GTDB taxonomy): domain Bacteria; phylum Acidobacteriota; class Terriglobia; order Bryobacterales; family Bryobacteraceae; genus CADEFT01. Next base: position 1,629 of record JACQZR010000030.1, on the reverse strand, counting down.
TGTCGAGCCGGGGAAGTTCACGGCGATGGTCCCGCGTTTGGATGTGGACCGGTTCCGGAAGGACGGCAAAGAGAAAGAACATGCGGCGCAGACGCGGGCGATACTCGAAGCGTATGTCGAAGCGGCGCAGGAGCCAGTGGTGCTGGTGCATGAAGTGACGCGGATGATCGAGCCGGTGAAGGCAATGGTGCTGGATCAGCTTTCGGAAAGAGCGCGGCGATTTGTGCGCTACAAGCCCGATTACTGGATGCCGGATGCGGCGGCTGGTGTTTATTCCAAGGCGCGCATGGTGGTGAGCATGGAGATGCATTCGATCATCCTGGCGCTGGCGGCGGGTACTCCGTCGATCCATCCGTACTTTCGACAAGCGGGCCTGAAACAGTGGATGATGCGGGACATTGGGTTGCCGGAATGGCTGATCGACCAGGATGATTCCAGCGCCCAACAGATCGCAGGGGCGATGGTGAACGTCTTGCGCGATGACAAAGGCGCACGCGCGAAGACGTCCGCGGCGATGGATCGTGTGCACCGGCGGCAGGCGGAGACGATGGCTGTGGTGAAGCGGGCTGCCTTGACACACTACTCGCGCAAGGGAATGGCTTAGCGGAGTGCGCACCCTGTGCGTTTGACAGCGTGCGAATGGGTTGGCTAGATTGATTGCGCAGGAGCCTCATGGCTGATATCTTTCAAAACCTCTCGGCATTCGCCGTCTTCCTGACTCTGGCAGGATTCGGGTTTCTCTTTCTGTTGATCTCTTTCGTTTTCGGCGAGATCTTTGAACACCTCGATTTCGGGCATGATATGGATGCAGGCGCCGACCATGATCTCGGCCACGGCGGCCCGAGTTTCTTCAGCCCGCGTGTGCTGAGCGTCTTTCTCACCGCGTTCGGAGGGACCGGCGCGATCGCTTCCTATTACGGCTTTTCCCCGCTGCCTGCGTCGGGATTCGGGTTTGTCAGCGGCCTGATTTTCGCCTCGCTGATCTTCTCGTTCGCCAAGTTCCTCTTTGGGCAGCAGGCAAGCACGGAGGTGAAACAGACCGACATCATGGGGAGGACGGGCCGGGTGATAGTCGGGATTCCCAAGGACGGCGTCGGACAGATCCGTTGCAGCATCGGGGAGGAGTTGATCGACAAGGTTGCGCGATCGGCCGACAATGCCGCAGTCCCCGAGAACACGATCGTACGCGTGGAGCAGGTGTTGGGAGAGATGGTACTCGTGAGGAGAGTGGACGGCTAAAACACGGCATCAGAAATGATTGCTCATCCGCTCCCTCAGACTCAGCTCAGAAGGTGCGAAAGAAACAGGGCCATCGATGAACCCCTCACGGCCGGCTCGTTGGCCGGCCACCCCGATGGATGAAAACGGACTCCCCGAGGCGGGACTGAAGTCCCGCGTGGGCTGGCCTGGAAAGGCCAGCCGCGGCCAGGATTGGCCGCCCTACATGGCGGCGGAATGTACAAACTCCAGAGGCGGGACTGAAGTCCCGCCCCAGTGTGCCCAGCATGGGCAGAATCTTGTTGGATGAAAGGAGCCAACCGGAGCCGATGACAGGCAACCGTAGCGAAACGCAAGGCGTAGCCGCGAGGTGAAGCTGAAAGAAGCGCGTAGCAAACCTTCGACCGTAGG
>JACQZR010000141.1 GCA_016213775.1 Acidobacteriota bacterium | reverse complement strand
ATGGTGATGCCCGGCGACAATGTCAACCTCACGGTGGAACTGATCACGCCCGTCGCCATGGATAAGGGTCTGCGCTTCGCCATCCGCGAAGGTGGCCGCACCGTCGGCGCCGGCACCGTGACTGAAGTCCTGTCCTAAGCGTTCCGTTTCCAGCCCATTTCCGTTCCCATCGGAAATGGGCTACAATTGTTGTGTAGCCCCTGCCTGTTGCCGGGCAGGGACTTGCCTTGTAGGGGCGTAGGTTTAACGGCAGACCAGCGGTCTCCAAAACCGCGAGTGGGGGTTCGAATCCCTCCGCCCCTGCCATTCGCCTCCTATCGAGGCATCGGTTTTATCAATCCTGAACAGATTGGGTAGTGGTTATGAACAGCGATACTCAACTACAGCCGGCTTCGTTTGGCCAAAAGGTCGTAAAATGGCCAACTCAGCTCCGCGACTACGTCGATGAGCTAAGAGCCGAAATGCGCCGCGTCACCTGGCCCAGTTGGACCCAGGTTCGTGCCACCACCAGCGTGGTCATCGTGGCTGTGTTCATGTTTGCGGCTTATTTCTTTGTTGTCGATGCCATCGTTACCAAGATCATTACCAGGATTCTGAAGTAGGCCCCCATGCCGGAAGACCAAGACCTGCAGCCCGTAGACGAAGCAACCGTCCCCCCTCCTGACGAAGACGTCCAGGCCGCCCCCGATGCGGCGGACGACGACTCCAAGCAGTGGTACATTATCCACAGCTACTCCGGCTTTGAAAACAAAGTCGCCGAATCCCTCCGCAGCCGCGCTGACGCCTTCGGTTTTGCTTACAAAATCGGTCAGATCCTTATCCCTACTGAGGAAGTGGTGGAACTCCGCAACGGCAAGAAAGTCACCAGCAAGCGGCTCCTTTACCCAGGCTACGTCCTGGTGCAGATGGCGATGGACGATCAACTCTGGCACGAAATTAAGAACACTCCCCGCGTCACCGGTTTCGTCGGCGGCGGCAACACTCCCGTGCCGCTCACCAAAGAGGAGGTCAATCAGGTCCTCTTCCGTCAAGCCACTTCCGCCGACCGTCCGCGGCCGAAGCTCAATTTTGAAAAAGGCGAGACCGTCCGTATCATCGACGGACCGTTCTCCAACTTCTCCGGCAAAGTCGACGAGGTCAACACCGAGCGCTCCACGCTGCGCGTCCTTGTTACTATCTTTGGCCGGGCCACCCCGGTGGAACTCGAGTTCCTCCAGGTCGAAAAGATTGCATAACGATATTCTGATTTAGAAGGTTAGTATGGCGAAGAAAGTAACTGGTTCCGTTAAATTGCAAATCCCTGCCGGCAAGGCGACCCCCGCGCCTCCGGTCGGTACCGCCCTCGGCCCGCAGGGCGTCAACATCATGGAGTTCTGCAAGGCTTTCAACGCCAAGACCTCCTCCAAAGACAACGAAGGTCTTATCATTCCGGTAGTGATCACCATCTACTCGGACCGTACCTTCACCTTCATCACTAAGACCCCGCCGGTCCCCGTGCTCATCAAGCGCGCCGTCAACCTGGCCAAGGGTTCCGCCGAGCCCAACAAGAACAAGGTCGGCAAGATCACCGAGCAGCAGGTGGAAGAGATTGCCAAGATCAAAATGCCCGATCTCAACTGCTTTGAAGTCGCCGCCGCCATGCGCAGTGTGCGCGGCACCGCCCGCTCCATGGGCGTCGACGTAGTCTAACTCCAAGGTTCTCCGAGAGACCCGGCGCTGCTTCGGCAGCCCGGGTCTTTTTCTTTTTGCACCCAGTTGCTTCAGCTAAGCCACTCGCCGCGGTGACGGTTTGATCCGAAGATCGACTTCCAGACCGGCGGCGGTGAGCATGTTGACAAGCGTATCGAGGGAAAACCGGCTGATCTTGCCGCGCGTCAGATCAGAGATCCTCGGCTAGCTCACTTTCAGCCGCTTTGCCGCCTCCGCCTGCGTCAACTCCATCACGCCGGCGCCGACATCCGGCATCGGCTTGAAGTCCGCTGGGGTCTCACCGCGCTGGACCAGGTCCAACTGGTAGCCCGCGCCTGAACGAATGTCCGCCGGGGCCGCCCGCAATCGGGCCAGACTGTCTCCCAGCCACGTGATCGGTTTCGAGCTCGACACCAAGCCCAAGTATACAAGATCGGATATACCTGCAACGCAAAGAGAGACCGCAAAGCAATCTTGCTCGCGGCCTCCCAAAAAGCTATTCAAGAATTGTCCGTGAACCTAGCTGGCGCACTCCCCGCGGCCCAACTGCAGCGAGTAAGCCACGTCGTCGCCCCAGTCCAGATACATCTCCGGGGAAAACTCCGCGGGCTTAGCCAGATCAGCAGTCATCTGCTTGAAAAACTCCACCTTGTGCCGCAGCACATACTGCCGGAAAGTCTCCCCTTCCCCGCGGTTGGCGCTGTAGTGATCCAGAACCCGCCGGGCCGCCGTCGGAGCCAGCCGTGCCGGAACACTCTGCACCGAGAAGCCGAACCGCAGCACTCCGGTTTCATCGTATCCGCCGCCAAGCAGCATCATGTAGTACGGCACTTCCTTGCCATTGATCTTGCGGGCATTGCCGTAAAACCCGATGTCCCCGATCCAATGCTGGCCGCACGAGTTGGGGCAGCCGCTCGACCGGATCTTCAGCTTCCGTACCACCTTATCCGGATGTCCCTTCACCGCCTCATGCATCGCGGCCCCAAGGCCCATCGTCTTGGTAAGCGCCAGATTGCAGGAGTATGCACCCGGACAGGTGACGATATCCTCAACCTCGTTCGCGCCTGAGGCATGTAGACCCAGCAACTTCAGAGCAGCATACACACGCCGCAAATTTCCCACCGGGATAAACCCGAGCACCACGTTCTGTTCAATCGTGAACCGCAGCAGTCCGTCCCCCGCGTCCTCTGCCAGGCGCGCAAGCCCGCGCATCTGCTCGCCAGACATGTTCCCCTGGTTCACACACACAGTCACTGCGCCGTATCCGTCCTGGCGCTGGGGTGCGACGTTGGTTTCCAGCCAGCGGTCAAACTCAGCATCAGCCGCATTATCCACGACCGGAAGCTGCGCGCCCGTGCCCAATGCCGGCGGCTTCGAAACGAATCCACCAAACTCCTCGGGCACCGACGCCGGAGTAGGAATCCCACCATTGGTCAGAATGTCCTGATACTCCTCCTCCACCGTCTGCTTCACCCAATCCCAGCCGCGGTCCTTGATGACAAACTTCAACCGCGCCGTGTTCTTGTTCTGCCGGTTGCCGTACTTGTTGAACAGCCGGATGACTGCCTCCAGCCGCTGGATGAGGTTCTCCGCAGGCAGGAACTCGTCCAACACGTGGGCCTCGCGCGGAAGTGGTCCGAGACCGCCGCCAATCACCACCCGGAACCCGCGCTTCTCTTCGCCATTTTCTGTGCGTACAACCGCAGTGAGCCCCGCGTCGTGCATGCCGCCCACCATCGGGTCGCTCGCATAACCGCTGAACGAAATCTTGAATTTTCTCGGCAGGCTGTCCGTCAGCTCCTTGTGCAGGAACGCAAACGCCGCCAGCCGTGCATACGGCCGCACGTCGAACGCTTCCCCGGGCAGCAGACCAGCAAGCGAATCCGCCGTGATGTTCCGGACCGTGTTGTAGCACGCCTCTCGCGTCGTCAGCCGCACATCGGCCAGAGAATACAACAGGTCCGGCACTTGCGCCAGCGGAACAAAGTGATATTGCATGTTCTGCCGTGTCGTCAGGTGGCCTTTCCCCCCGCCGAACTGATCGGCAATCCGCGCAAGTTGGCGCATCTGTAGCGCGGTGAGCGTACCTCCCGGGACCTTCGTGCGAATCATCTGCACGCCGGGCTGCCGCTGGCTATAGATCCCTCGCCTTAGCCGCTGCGCGCGGAACTGATCGTCGTTGATCTCGCCGGCGAGGTACTTGTTGATGTGTTCGCGGAACAACTCGATGTCGGCACGAACAGTCTTGTCGTACTCGGCCTCGACCGGGTTGGTGGCGGGAAGACTGGTGATTTCTGCAATCTCCATATTCTCTATAGACATTATCAGATTCCTTCTGGATTCGCAAATCTGGACAATATAGTAGCTGTTTGAATTGTATCCCGTTCGGCGCCCCCCTGGGACGGTCACAAGGCGAGGCGTAAGCCCGATTAACGTTTAGTGTCCCCCCGGCCGATCTGTTTTCTTGATGTCCCCACATCCGAATGCGGAGGTAGTGCTGGAAGCGCGCGCGGAGATCGTGCGTCGCGGGCGCGTCGGGATATCGTTCACCATCCTCTACACCGTGTTCGCCCTGTTTGTCATGGCAGAGCACAACAACGTCAATGGCCTCTGGAAGGCCTGGGGGGTGCTCCTCTTCTTCTGCTCCATTGCCCCCATGTTGATCATCATGCGCTGGGAAAACTATCCACCTGATGCCGCCAAACAGGCCAAGGATATAATCCTCCGGCACCATTGTGGCGTTCTGATCGCAATGTCGTCGGGCGCGCTCGTGGTTTATACGCCAAGCCGCCGGTTGAGCGTAGCCTGCATGGTGCTCTACCTTCTCCCGGGAATCGCCGGATCGTTCTTTCACGGTACGCGTACTGGCATTTACTTTGGCCTTGTACTGCTGCTGCAGCTCTTCTTTGTCATCGCCCAGGGAAAATGGCTCCATGAGAGCTACTGGCAATCATTGGAGAACGCCGCGAAGGCCGAACGCGCCAGTCGTGCCAAGTCCGATTTCCTCGCCAACGTGAGCCATGAAATGCGAACCCCCATGCATGGCATTCTCGGCATGACCAAACTGGCTCTGGAAACCAACCTCAACTCCACCCAGCGAGAGTATGTGGAGGCCTCCCAGAAATCCGCCAGTTCCCTCCTCAGTCTCATTAACGGCCTGCTCGACCTGTCCAAGATTGAAGCCGGCCATATGGATATTGAATTCCCCCTTTCCCGGTTCGCGAAAACACCGAACAGGCTCTCGTGGGTTGTAAGTTCGCGGCCCAGGAGAAAGGACTCGAGCTGCGTCTCGAAATCGCCCCCAATGTCCCATCCCATCTCGCCGGCGACGCCGCGCGTCTGAGGCAGGTGCTGGTCAATCTCGCCGGCAATGCGGTGAAGTTCACTCACACAGGAAAGGTGGAAGTCGCCATCAGTGGCGAATCCAAAGGCCCGCGCAGGTTCCGGCTCGATGTCCGCGTCACAGACACCGGCATCGGAATCGCTGCCGAAAAACAAGCCCGCATATTCGAGGCATTCGTCCAAGGCGATCCGGCCGTCGCCCGCAGATATGGTGGCACCGGACTCGGCTTGGCGATCTCCAAGAACCTGGTTACCCTGATGGGTGGCGATCTCAGGCTCGCCAGTGAACCCGGCAAGGGCAACGCCTTCCATTTCTCCCTCGATATGGACGTTGCCCAACAGTCCGCCGAATCCCGCAAACAGCGAACAAACACTGGCATTCCCGCGAGAACGCTCCGAGTCCTGGTGGTCGACGACAACCCCGTTAACTTAATCGTATCCTCGCCACCCGCCTCCTGGCGCGCTGGGGACACAATGTCGAAGCCGCCGTCGTCGGCCGCCAAGCCATTACTCTCTGTGAGGAACGCCGGCTCGCGGCATGCAATTACCAATCATCGCCCTCACTGCCAACGCGCGCGACGATGACCGCGAAGATTGCCTCCGTGCCGGTATGAATAGCTACCTCTCCAAACCTTTCACCAGCGAAGAACTCTTCGCGTCCACGGAACAGGCCATGGCCGGCCATTACTCCGAATTGCACGCCAGGTCAGTTGCGTTATGATGGCGCCATGGCACTTCCCGCGCATCTCACCCTGCTAAAAGCCGGTGTCGAAAGATGGAACTTCACCCGCATCCAAAAACCGGGTACCATCCCCGATCTCAGTGAAGCTGACCTCAGCAAACAAAAACTCGACGGTGCCGACTTCACCAAGTCCAATCTGGACGGCGTCAACCTCTCCGGATCGAGCCTCGTGAAAGCCAAACTCGAATCCGTTCGCATGGCCAAATCCAACCTCGAATCCTGCGTCCTGCGCTACGCCGATATCCGCAATGCCAATCTCTCCGGTTCCAAACTCCGCCTCGCCAGCTTTGAACAGGCCATCCTCAGTAAAACCGATCTGAGCAACTGCAATCTGTTCTCCGCCAACCTCAGCAAGGCCGACCTCCGCGGCGCCAGTCTCAAAAACTGCATGCTCGAAGGCGCCAACCTCAGCGGCTCCGATCCGCGCGGCGCCGACCTCAGCGGTGCAAATCTCAAATCCAGCAATCTCACCGGCGCTAACCTCCAAAAGGCTGACCTCCGCGGATCGTCGCTCCAGAACGCCAATATCGAAGCCACCAACGCTCGCGGCGCGGATTTCAGCGGCGTCGATCTCAGCGGCGCTAACCTCGGCAAAGCCACCGCCGACACCACCAACTTCGCCGGATGCAATCTCTCCGGCGCTAACTTCAGCGGTGCGGACCTGCGCCAGGCCAATCTATCGGGCGCGAACCTCAGCGGCGCCAATCTCTCCGGCGCCAATCTCGATACCGCCAATCTCGCCGGCGCGAACCTCAAGGGCGCTGACCTTTCCAAAGCCGACCTCCGCGCCGCCAACTGCACCGGCATCGACTTCACCGGCTCCAACGTCGAAAAGGTCAACTTCAGCGGCACCGACCTCAGCGGCGCTAACCTCGCCGAAGTGAAGAACCTCACCAGCGAACAAATCGTCCGCATCAAAAAGGACGACGCCACCATGCTTCCCATGGAGTTCATGTTCTAAGCCAGAGGGTGCTTACTTCTCGGGAGACGGTTTCCGCGAGGATCCCCAAAACGGTTATGCACTTGTCCGGCCAGGAGCCAGCGCCTGACAGCCCCGGGATACAATGAAACTTACCAACCATGACGCTCGATGAGCAACTGAAGAAGATGCAGCGCGATTGGGACGAACGCGCCAAAGAAAACGCCCGCTATTACGTCAACACCGAACGGGATTCCTGGACCGACGACGAGTTTTTCCAGTCCGGCTACCGCACCGTACAGGAGGAGATCCTCACCGACATGATCAACATCTGCCAGGGTAAGGACCCCAGGCAGATGAAGGTGCTCGAAATCGGTTGTGGAGCCGGCCGCGTCACCCGCGCCCTCGCCGATGTCTTCGGCGAAGTCCACGCCGTCGATGTGAGCGCCGAGATGATCCGCCAGGCCACACAAAGCCTCTCACGCCACCCGAACATCCGGCTCTACAACAACAACGGCACCGACCTCGGCCCCATCCAGGGAGACGGCACCTTCGACTTCGCTTTCTCCACCATCGTCTTCCAGCACATCCCGAGCAAAGCCGTAATCGAATCCTACGTGCGCGAGGTAAATCGGCTCCTCCGCCCCGGCGCTCTGTTTAAATTCCAGGTGCAGGGCGACACCAGCATCGAGACCCAGCCCGACGATACCTGGCTCGGCGTCGCCTACTCCGACGAAGAAGCCTGCGCCATGGCGGAGCGCTGCGGCTTTGAACCGCGTCACCGTCACGGCGCAGGCTTGCAGTACTTCTGGCTGTGGTTCTTTAAGCGGTAGACTCTACCAGATCAGCTTCAGCGCCAATTGGATGTTCCGCGGCTCGCCCAGCCCAAGCCCGGGAGCTCCGCCACCATTGCGTGTCGACGTGATGAGCCCGAAGCTCGAACTACTGTTAAACGAAGTCCCCGGATTCGCCCAGTTCGAACGGTTGGTCAGATTGAAGATCTCGACGCGCAGTTGCGTGGAGATCTTTTCCGTGATCGGCGTCGACTTGAACACCGAGAAATCCACCGCGCCAAATCCCGGCCCGCGGATCGCATTGCGTCCGATGTTGCCGAACGAGCCGACGGCCGGGAGCGCAAAAGCCGCCGGGTTGAAGTAGCGTATGGCGCCGTATGGAGTCACCCGGTCGCCGGCGCCTGGGTTGGCCTCGCCTACAACATCGACGCGGTCGCGGTTGTCGAACGAATTGCTCCGGTTGACCCCGGCAAGCAGGTCCAGCGGCGAGCCCGTGTGCAGCGTCAGCAGCGAATTCACTTGCCAGCCGCGCGTGAGCAGCCTCGCCCGCTCGGTGAACACCGGCACCTCATAGCCGGCGAATCCGGTGAAGATGTGCCGCAAGTCGATCCCGCTCGGCCCCCGCTCGCGCGACAGGTCGTAGCTGTTGGCGGGCAGAACATTGCGAGGATCGCCATTCTTGTCGATCGCCTTGGCCCAGGTGTAATTCGCGTTCAGCGTCCACCCCGCCAGACGCGACACGCGGATGGATGTTTGCAGCGAATGATACTGCGCATTGCCCGCGGTCTGGATCATGTTGATCACCGACAGGTCCGGATACGCCCTGGAATAGGGCCGCCGCGATTGCAGTTCACCCGTTGTCCCGGGAGTGGGTGCGTTGATGTTCTGGAAGCCCGTGAGCTTGCGGCTCGTGGACCCCACATACGCCACCTGAGCCAGCGTCTTCCCTCCGAGCGCCTTCTGCACGTTCAGGTTGTAGTTCTGAATGTAAGGCAGCGAGAGATCCTGATTGATCCCGAATGTCCCGAATGGAGGCCGCGGCGCAGCGCTGCCAAAAACCGGCACGCCTGGCTGGATCACCGTGTTCGTGCCCGCCAGGTTGATCGTGTACACCGGCGCAGGTCCGCCCGGATTGGCGTGGACCCCAGCCGCGCCGCCGTTCGCGAAACCCGTATTCGCCACAAAGAAGTTCAGTGCCGGCGTGTCATAGAACAAGCCCCAGGCCGCGCGGATCACCAACCCGCGGTCCTTGCCCGGTGTGTAGGCAACACCAACGCGCGGGGCGAGGTTGTTCAGGTCGTTCGGATACAGCCGGTCCGCATTCACGCCCGGAGCCAGGAATCCGCTTCCGGGAACAAACGTCGTGATCGAATTCCTGGTGTCGTGCAACACCCCGTGGAAAGTGTATCGTACGCCGAAGTTGATATTCAGCTTCGGCGATACCTGCCAGTTGTCGTGGGCCCACCAGTCGAAGGAACTCTGGCGGTAGTCGCGCTGCAACTGGCCGCGGACAATCGACGCACCGGTGCTGTTGGACGGCAGCATCGCCAGAAAATCGGAGAGCGCTCGCAGCGGCGCGCTCACATCCGCCGCCGTCGCCCAAGGACCGCGAGTCCCATCCCACGTGAAGCTGCCGCGCTTGTTCGTGTCATAGAAAACATCCAGGTGGGCCTTACGGTATTCGCCTCCGAACTTCATCTGATGACGCCCCGTGGTGAAGCTGATGTTGTCCGTAAGATGACCGGTCGTATCGATGCGGCCCAACGGCTGCGTGTACCCCGCACCAGCGAAATTGCTGATGCGCAGCGATGGCGTGCCCTTCAGCGTAGCCTCGGTCACCCCTGTGTTCAGCCCCGCCGCCACCGGATCAAAGCTCGTGTCGTAATCGTTGAAAACCTGCAGGAAAAAGTTCGCTCCGAGTATCAACTGGTTCATCAGCCGTGGTGAAATCATCGAGTTCATCACTACGCTCACGTTGTGCATGCGGCTCGGCGCAACCTGGTAATACTCGCGATGAAGCGCACCGGTGGACGCCGCCTGTTTGCCCGAACCTCCGAAGTAGCGCACCGCGACCGCGTGCTTCGAGTTGATGTTGTAATCCACCTTCGCGATGCCGTTGTAGCTGTCGTACACATTCAGGTCGTTGGCCAGCAGGTTGTTCGTGGCCGCTCCCAGATCGTTGTAGCGCGATGGCCACGCCGCCAGCACATTCCTGGCAATGGGCGACTCCGGCACATTGAATCGTGCGAGCACTCCGCGCGCCTGCCCTACCCACGCCGTCGATGGATGCGTTCCCAGGCTGCTGAACGCGGCAATAGCATCCTGCGCCTCGCCGGTAACAAAGTAGAACAGCTTGTTCTTCACCACCGGACCGCCCACTGAAAACCCATACTGGTTGTTGCGAATGACACGCTTCTTGGACCCCGGCGCCTGAAACGGAGTAATAGACGCCAGCGCTTCATTGCGGTTGAAATAGTAGGCACTGCCGTGAAGCCCGTTGGTTCCCGACTTGATCACCAGGTTCACATTCGAGCCGCCGTTGCGGCCCATATCCGCGCCGGCGCTTGTCACCACCGCGAATTGATCAATCGCTTCCACCGGAAGCAGCGTCCCGGCGATGCCCGACACTCCGCCCTGGTTCACCGCCGTCGTGTTATGAAAAGCATCGTTGTTATCGGCCCCGTCAATCTGCCAGTTGTTGCCCGACGAACGGTTGCCATTCACAGCCGAGGTTTGCGGATTCACTCCCGGCGCAAGCTTCAACATCTGGCGGAAGTCCCGGCCGTTCATCGGCAAGTCCGCGACCAGTTTCGGCGAGATCACGCCCACCAGCGCCGTGGACGTCGTCTCCACGGTGGCAGTGGAAGCCACCACTTCGACCTGCGCCACCTGCTGCGCCACGTTCAGCGATACGGATAGATTGGTGACGCGGGACACCGCCACTTCCACCTCGCGATAAGTGGCTGTCTGAAAGCCCTTCGATTCCACCATCACCGTGTACTTGCCCAGCGGCATGTCGGCGAAAAGGAAATCGCCGGTGCTCGTCGTGAGCGTGGAGCGCGCCACGCCCGTCGCATCGTTGCTCGCCTTCACCATCGCCTGCGCGATGGCCGCGCCGGTTGCGTCCGTCACCGAACCCGAAATGTTGCCGCGAAATGTCTGCCCCGCCGCCAACTGCGCGCATAGGGTGACCAATAGAAACACGAACCCCGCTCTTGTGGGCGTCGTCATAATCCACTCTCCTGAAGCTGTCAGATTGTTTTTGGAATTAAGAGCGTACGGAGCTCACGGCCAATGCTCCTCAAAACGTGGAAGGAAGGTAACTAATTGAGATTAGCACGCCGGGGAGCAGCGTTCATCACCGCAAGGCTCCGAAGTGCGCGGTCGCGTCCCTCCGCGCTGTGCCAGCGCAACCAGAAGCACTTCCGGATATGCCTTCGGATCCATCCCTCGAGCCGCAAGATCGGCCCGCGCACTTCCGCCGGCCGGAGTATGGACAATTCGCCGTCGTGATCGGGTCGAGTGACGGGGTTTGTGTCCCGTCACCCTCCCACACCACCGGACGTGCGGTTTTCCGCATCCGGCGGTTGAACGCAGCGGTTTATCGCGCCGCAAGATCTGATGGCATTAGAAACTGAAGTTGCTTTAGCAGTGCGCTGGAAAGCCCTTTGTTCATCACCGCGTTCTTCGCCATGAACCAAGCTCCACGGCCCGTCCGCACTACCTTCAGCAGCCGGGAATTTACCCCCAAGCTCCGAAGTGCGCGTT
>JACQZR010000139.1 GCA_016213775.1 Acidobacteriota bacterium | reverse complement strand
GTCTTGACCTTCAGGCCGCCGCTGTTCCCGGCCGCCGTTTCGTTGTGGTTGACGCTCATCCCGCCGGCCTTCACCCGGGTCTTGACCTTCAGGCCGACGCTGTTCCCGGCCGCCGTTTCGTTGTGGTTGACGTTCAGCCCGCCGGCCTTGACCCGGGTCTTGACCTTCAGGCCGCCGCTGTTCCTAGCCACCGTTTCATTGTGGTTTTTGTCAATCCCGCCAGCCTTGACCCGCGTCTTGACCTTCAGGCCGACGCTGTTCCTAGCCACCGTTTCATTGTGGTTTGTGTCAATCCCGCCAGCCTTGACCCGGGTCTTGACCTTCAGGCCGACGCTGTTCCCGGCCACCGTTTCGTTGTGGTTCATCGACATCCCGCCAGCCTTCACCCGCGTCTTGACCTTCAGGCCGCCGGCGTTCTGGATCGTCTCATTGTTGAATTTCATTGTCGTATCTCCCTTCACTCCACTCATTCGCAAACCGATGAGGAAACGGTTAGCTGCCTCGGCAGTTTTTTTTCTCGAATGCAAACCGCTGCCCGAGCCGGCCTCTTTCCTCAACTTCCAAGTGTGAGGATGCAGGGCATAGGAACTTATTACCATAGGGCCTGCTTCTTCGCGAAAAAGACTACCAGCCGGAATCGAGGCGGAGCTAGACTGTTCTGTGACCGGGAGGAGGACCTGCGTGATGAGACGATCCGAGGAGATGCGCGGCGTCCGGGCATCCACCAGGCCGGAGTTCGCCAAGGCATGCCGCGAAGCGTTGCGCCTGAACAATCTGGCCGCGAAGTATCATGCCGAAGGGAATGCCACCCGTCCCGAGAAGCTCTACCGGCGTGCATGGGAGATCCAGGAGAGCGTGCTTGGCCCGGACGACGCCGCGGTGGCGGTGACGTTGAGCAACCTGGCGGCGTTTTACCGGATGGTGGGACGCTTTCGCGATGCCAGGCCGTTGTACGAAAGGGCCATCTCGATACTCGAGACAGTCCACGGCGCTGCACACGGCGATGTGGCGGTGGTGCTGTTCAATTATGGAGAGTTGTTGAAAGCGGAAGCGGCCGCGGTGCAGGCTCGCGCCAAGGAAATCGAGAAATCGCTGCGGGAGATGTCCGACCCGCGCCATGCCGCGAAAACCGTCATTGATGCGGGAAAGGCGCGATTCCAGTTGGTAACCGGCGTTTCGCGCATCCATCGCTACGGCGTTTTTGCCGCGGAGGAGATCCCGGCTGGCCGTCTGGTCATCGAGTATACCGGGGAACGCGTCAGCCGTAGCGAGGCCGTGCACCGCTGGAATCGCCGGCGCACCTACCTGGTGAAGCTGGATTCCTATTGGCGGCTGGATGGCTCGGTGGGCGGAAGCGGGGCCGAGCTGCTCAACCATTGCTGCGAGCCGAATACCCGGCTGGGCGTCCGCCAGGGTAGGGTCTGGGTCATCAGCTTGCGGAGGATTCTACCGGGAGAAGAACTGACCCTGGACTATCGGTTTCCTAAGGACTCGGAGAGGATTCCCTGCTACTGCGGAGCTGCCACTTGCCGAGGGACGCTCAACGCCCGGTAGAGGCCGCCACAAACAGGTAAGCGGCGCCCGCTTGTTGGCTGGCGCTGCTTCCTGCCGCTCTGTCTCCTCGTGTCAATCCCACTAGATGGCCTTGTATCCTGCCTTCACCCGGGTCTTCACTTTCAGCCCGCGGTTGTCGCGGACGAGCGTCTGGTTATGGTTTCCGATGAGGGCGTCGGCCTTGACTCGGGTCTTCACCTTCAGGCCACCGCTGTTCCCGGCCACGGTCTCATTGTGGTTTTGGCTAATGCCGCCGGCCTTGACCCGGGTCTTGACCTTGAGCCCGCTGGCGTTCGCGGCCACGGTCACGTTGTGGTTAACTTGCATGCCGCCGGCCTTGACCCGGGTCTTGACCTTGAGCCCGCTGGCGTTCTGGATTGTTTCATTGTTGGATTTCATTGTCGTATCTCCCTTCACTCAATTCATTCGCAAACTGATGAGGAAGCGGTTAGCGCCTCGCAGTTTTTTTTTCGAATACAAACCGCTGCCGGAGCCGGCGTCTGTCCTCAACTTCCAAGTGTGAGGATGCAGGACACGCGGACCGATTACCATCCGTCCTCCCTTTTTTCGCGCCCGATGCGGAGATAGACTGTTGTTTGAACGGAAGGGGGCCTAACGGAATGGCGCCATCCATCGCGCAAGCCCTGGAACTACACGAGCGTTCCCAGAGCCTGGCTGAGAACGGGCGGTGGGAGGAAGCACGCCTTGCCTGCGCGGAGGCGGCTCGCCAGTTCGAGGAGATCGAAGGCCCCGACAGTCCCGATCTCGCCAATATCTCCAACGATCTGGCCGAGCTTTGCCACCAGCAGGGCGACCTGGACGAAGCCCTGCGGCAGGCACAGAGGGCCTTTGGCATCATGGACCGGCTGGGAGCGCGCATGGACGGTCCGGATGCGGCGCGCATCCGCATCCGCGCGCTCTCGATTGCCGGTAATATCCTACGGGAGCAAGGCCGTTACTCCGAGGCGGAGATACATTTGCGAAAGGCCCTCGCTGAAGCGGAAAGCCAGATTGGGCCGGACCACGAGGAAGCCGCCACGGCATGCAACAACCTGGGCATCCTGTTCAAGTACACCGGCAACTTCGGGGAAGCGGAGTCGCTCTACCGCCGCGCGCTGGCGATTCTCGCGCGGCAGTACGGGGACGACGGCCTCGAACTGGCGAGCCTGTACCACAACATGGGTGGGCTCGAGCACGCCCGCGGGCGCTTTGCCGAGGGCGAACCGTACGCTCGCAAGGCATGGGAGATCCGGCGGGCGGCGCTTGGGGAAGATCATCCCGACACGGTGGCCGACGCCGCGGCCTTGGCCGGAATCCTCGATGGGCTGGGCCGGCTCGACGAATCGGAACCGATTTATCGCCACGCGCTGGCGGTGTTCGAACGTCTCTACGGGCCGGATCATTACGAGATCGCCATGAATCTGAACAACCTCGCAGCGGTGAAGGCTTGTCAAGGCGACAACGCTGTGGCGGAAATGCACTATCGTCGGGCAATGGCGATTCTCGAGAAACTGCGCGGCCCCGGCCATCCGGACACTGCACTCACGTTGTTTAACCTCGCGGTGTTGCTGGCCGGGATGCGGCGGGAGGAAGAGGCGCTGCAATTGTGCCGGAGAGCACATGCCATCTTCGAGAGTAGCTACGCCGCGGGCCACCCGAAACTGGAAGCATCTCGCAGTTTGCAGTCACGGCTCATTGGATGAGACGAAACTCTCTTGACCCCCTGCCGGTGCCATGACACAATGACCCCTGAAAGAAGGCCTCTCAGGCACTCCGATGAGCGATAAGCGCTGGCGGCGCATCGAGGCGATTTTCAACGAAGCCGCCGAACTGACTCCGGATGCTCGCCCCTCCTTTCTCGATGAAGCCTGCGCTGGTGATGAATCGCTGCGGCGCGAGGTAGAATCGCTGCTGTCCAACGATGCCGGCAGTGGCGATACGCTGGCCGCCGCCGTGGCCCAGGCCGCCCAAGGCGCGGCACGAACCCAGGATCTCACTGGCAGACGCATCGGTCCCTATGAGGTGACCGGACGGATCGGTGAGGGCGGCATGGGAGTGGTCTACCGCGCCAGAGACACCCAACTGGACCGCACCGTGGCGATCAAGGTATTGCCGCCGGACTGGGTCGCGGATACCGAGCGCAGGCGCCGGTTCCTGCAAGAGGCCAAGTCGGTTTCCGCTCTCAACCATCCCAACATCGTCACCATCCACACCATCGTGCAGGACGGTGCCGCCGAGTGCATCGTGATGGAATACGTGGTGGGCCGCACACTGGCCGAAGCCATCCCACAAGATGGTCTCCCGCTGCCGGAGGCGCTACGCATCGCCGTCGAGATTGCCGATGCGATGGTGGCGGCACACACTACGGGCATCGTGCACCGCGACCTCAAGCCCTCCAACATCATGGTGACGGAGTCGGGGCACGTGAAAGTGTTGGATTTCGGGCTGGCGAAGTTCGTGGGACCGGGCGTGACGCCCGCTTTGGTGACGAAGTCGGTTGCCGGGCAGGTGATGGGGACGGCGGCGTACATGTCCCCGGAGCAGGCGCAAGGTCATAAGGTGGATCCGCGGACGGACATCTTCGCATTCGGCTGTGTGCTGTACGAGATGGTGTCGGGGCGGCGGGCCTTCCAGGGCGAGAATGCGATTTCGACACTCGCGGCAATCCTCGCAAAAGAGCCGGCGCCGTTGCTCGGCGCCCCGCCGGCGCTGGAGCGATTGATTACTCACTGTCTGCGGAAAGACCCAGCCGATCGCATTCCGGCCATGAGCGAGGCGAAAGCGGCTCTCCACGAGTTGATCTCGACGAGTTCGGGCCGGATGGCGCCAGTGACAGCGGCTCAACGCAATTACGGGAGCATGTTTCTGGCGGCCGCCGGGACATGCCTGGTCATCGTCGCTGCAATTGCGAGTTGGTTGCTGTTGCCGCGTGGCAGCGAGCCACAACATCCCGAGCTGGTTCGGATCTCCCCCTCCGACGAGCATGACTATCGGGATGCGGCTATCTCTCCGGATGGCAAGTTTGTCGCGTATATGTCCGACCGCGGCGGAGCTCCGGAGCTGTGGCTGCAACAGGTGGGTGGCGGCCAACCTGTTCAATTGACCCATGGGGTTCTACCCGGCGCGATAGCATACGTTGCGTCCCCTTCGTTTTCACCCGACGGAACATGGATTGTCTACGAGTTCGGCAAGGAGGTGGGCATCTCGACTGCCGTGATTCCCCTCCTCGGAGGCGAACCACGAGAACTGGCCATCCGTGCCATGGGTCCGAGTTTCTCACCCGATGGGCGCAGACTTGCGTTGTCCTGGTTGTCCGGTCCGATGGTCATCCCATCCGAGGGTGGTGCACCGAAGGCAATATCGACGCCGCTCCCATTCGGACATACAGTCTCACCGTTGTGGCTCGATGACAGACATCTCCTCGTAGCCGCCGCTACCAAAGTCACCGGTCCGGTTCTTGGCGCGTGGGAGTGGTTCGTCCTACCGGTCGAAGGCGGGAAACCCATTCCCACCGGCGCCGCTGCGGCGTTCCAACGTGCAGGTCTCAGCCTATACCGGCATCCGGGAGCATTGGCCGGCGAACGAATCCTCTTCTCCGCAAAAAAGGGAGACCAGAGAAACGTCTGGGAGATCGAAATCAAACCGGGATCGTGGAACATCGCCGGGCCGCCCCGGCAGTTGACGTTCGGAACCGAACCTGCCTGGGTGCGCAGCGTGAGCTCTACCGGAGTGGCGGCGATTAGCACCTCCTACAGCCGGTCCGATCTGTACTTCCTTCCGATGGATGTAGCCGCAGGCAAGCTGACCGGCCCCGCGCGCCGTTTGACGCGGGATTCTCGGTATAAGATGAGCGTTCGTGGGACTCGGAAGCCGGGTTTTTTCTGGGTCCGCTCCTCACCGACCAATTGGGTTCTCAAAGAACTCGCCAGTGGAAGGGAGTTCCTCTTTCCCGCACCGGCCAGGATGGCGGCTCAACTCCTTGGAGTTCCGGCGCTCTCTCGGGATGGCCGCGAGGTGATCCGGGGCCAACTCGACGGTGACTCGATTTCCGTGATTTTGCACAACCTCGACGATGGCTCCACCGGCGACGACCGCACTTTGTGTTCGCGTTGCGGTATGCCCGTTGACTGGACCCCCGATGCGGGACTGCTGTTCTATGACCCGGACTACCGCTCAACTCCTGATGTGTTTGATCCAAAGCTGAAGCGGTCGGTTCATCTGCTCGATGTCCGCACCGGCAAAGGCCGTCCATGGATTGATCTGCCGGATCACTCTGTCCTCGCCAGAACGGCCGGTGACTCCGGTTGGGTCTTCGTCACGACGAACAGACTCGGGCAGATGCAGTCGCGGGATTATCTCGTGCCGTGGCGTGAGACGGCTCCATCCCAGTCGGAGTGGGTTGAGGTCCCCGAAAAACAGTCCCATTCCTTCGGTACCACGATCTACTTCTTTCAAGGTCAGAACCTTATGGGTCGCCGCTTCGACCCGCGCCGGCGCGGTTTCGAAAGCCAGTCCTTTCCAGTGAAGATGTTCCCCGGGTCGCAGCCGGCGCTGGGGCCTAACGATGAATGGGACATCACCCCTGATGGAATCGTGTTCGTCCATGAGGAACACCGTGGCAGCGTGTGGCTGATGCGATTGCCGGGCTACAAGTCGAGGCGATAGCCGTATTACCCGAGGCGGCGCATAATGGACTTTCCAGGAGCACTTACACACCAATGGATGAATCGGCATCTGTTACCCAATTGCTGGTGGCTTGGGGCCAGGGAGACAAGCGGGCGCTGGAGCAACTCACACCCAAGGTTCAAAATGAGCTGCACAAGCTGGCCCGCGTCTATCTCAGCCGCGGCTGGCCGAACCAGACGCTGCAGCCGACGGCGCTGATCAACGAAGCGTACATTCGGCTGCTCGGCCAGGACCAGCCCATCGAGTGGGAGAACCGCGCCCACTTCTTCGGCATCGCCGCGCGGTTGATGAGGATCGTCCTGGTGGACTACTCCCGCTCGCGCCGGGCCGCAAAACGCGGCGGCGACGCACAGGCGGTCACTTTACTGGACTCCGTCGCGCTCTCTCCCGGCAGCGCTCCGGATGTCATCGAAGTGGACGAGGCACTGGACCGGCTCGCCGAGGTGGACGAGCGTAAGGCCAAGGTGATCGAGCTGCGTTACTTCGGCGGCCTCAGCCGGGAAGAGATCGCCACCGCCATGAACCTCACCGTGCCCACCGTGAAGCGCGACCTCCGTTTGGCGGAGGCTTGGCTGCGACGCTTCCTCAGCCCACAAGCCCCGCCGAACGATTAGCAGCCGCTGGCGGCTAATTCACTCCGGCGGCAACTCACCGATCTGGCCCTTGTCCCCGACAATGATGGTTGTCATCTTGGCGGGATCGAACCACATTCTTGCCACGCGGTGAATATCGGCCGGTGTGACCGCGAGCACAGCCGGCACAAATCGCGAGAGGAACTCAGCGGGCATCTGCTGCATATCCAAAAGGGCTATCTGGTTGACGAGTCCCCATGCCGAAGAGAGCCGGATGACGTAGCGGCCGGCAACATAGTTCTGAACGCCACGGCATTCCTCCAACGCGGGTGGCTCATTGCGCAAACGGTCGATTTCTGAATGGATCTCTCGTAAAGCGGCTTTGGTAACGCCGGTAGCGACATCGGCGTTCAGTATCCACAGGGACGATCGAAATGGCACGTACATCGTACTCCAGGCGCCATAGGTGTAGCCGTGGCGCTCGCGAAGATTCGCCGAGAGCCGCGAAGCACTCACATCCGCGAGCAGCGCATCCGCCACCAGAAATGCAATGTAGTCCGGGTGCGAGGGATCGGGAGCGGGTACGGCGATGCGGATTGCCGATTGTGAGGCTCCCGGCCGGTGGATGACTTCCGTGCGGCGCTCCACGTTCGGCGTCATCGCAACCGGCATGCTCACTCCCTCTGTCTTCCAAGGCTCAAAGTGAAGTTTGACTGCTTCCCGGACGGCACTCGCCTCGAATCGGCCCACCACATAGAGATGTGCTTGTGACGGATGAACACTCCTTGCGTAGTAGCGGCGTACGTCATCGAGCCTGTAGCCGGACACCTGTTCGTTTGAGGGAGTGCCGCGGCCGTAGAACAGTTGCACAATCCGCTCGCGAGCTTTGGTGCCCGGTTCCTGGCGCTCCTGCTCCATTCGCTGCTGCAGCTTCGAGATGGCCGCAGGGAGTGCCTCTGCCGGCAGAAGCGGCCGCCGGAGAATCTCGGCCAGCACCGCCAGAAACTCGGCACCGTGTTCGGAGAGTACGCTCCCGCCTACTGACATCGTCTCGATTCGTACCTGCACCGTCAGAGCGCCGCCGAGTCTCGAGATGTGAGTGCTCAATTGTTCCGCTGGGAACCGCGTCGTACCCTGCTTCATCATCTCCGCCGTCAGATCGGCGATGCCCTGCTGATCCAGCGGTTGTGCAAACGTGCCCGCACGCAGAACCGCCTGAATCGAGACGCGCGGAACACTCCCGTATGGGACGAGCGCGACACGCATCCCGTTGCCCAACGTGAATGTCTCGCTGGCCGGCGGATCGAACGGCTTCATCTTTCCGCCCAGGGGCGGTTTCATTTGAGCGGTGGCGAATGCGGCAAGACAGAAGAGAATCCAATTCATTGTGGTTGCTCCGGTTCGAGGGTAACTACCGTTCGATTGCCTGGTCGAAGGTAGTCCCTCGCGGTCTGGCGCAGGATTTGAGGCGTCACCTTCAGGAAGTCGCGTTCCAGTGTGTGGATCCGGACAGCGCCCTGATCGAACAGCGTGAGAGACGCAAGCAGGTCGGCCAATCCCGGCCCATCCGAGCTTTCCATCTCCGAATACAACGTGGAACGGAGCTTGGTCATCGCACGGAGGATCGTCTCAGGCTGCGCCAGGTCCGTCTGCGCTCTTCGCACTACTCCCTCGATCGCCGATAGGATCTCGGAAGAAGAAGTGGTCCTCTCATGGATCAGGCTCACCACCCACAAAGCCGGACCGTGGCACGTGAAGCGCCTGCCCGGTACGATCCCGCCCGTGACTCCCGAGGTCATACGCCGCTTCAAAACCAATTCCTGATGCAGCCAGGAGTCATCCTTCTGCACAAGAAGTTGATCCAGCAGACCCATGGCAAAGCATGCAGCCGAGCCCGTTTCAGGCATCCGGTAGCCTACCGCGAAGGCGGGCTGCCTGCCGAACTTCTCCACCGCTCTTATGCGCCGCTCCTCCACCATTGCCGGCTCTCGCACTGCCGGCGGCAGCGGAACGGCCTTCCTTGGAATTGAGGAGAAGTACTGAGCAATCCATTTCCTGGCGTCAGCAAGGGCAAAATCGCCGGCTACAACCAGGACGGCATTGTTGGGTACGTACCAAACTTCGAAGAACCGTTTCAAGTCCTCCAGTTTCGCGGCGGCGATCTCCTCCACGGAACCAAGGGAGTCATGGTAGTTTTGCCAGTTGGTGTAGGCGTTCCGCGTCAGCAGCCGGTAGGGAAACGATCCATAAGGACGGTTCAAAACACTGAAGCGAATCTCGTTGCCCACGATGGCCTGCTGGCTGGCGAGAGATGCTTGTGTCAGAAGAAGTCCGCGCATACGATCCGCTTCGACCCACAGGATCGTTTCCAGCCGGTGCGTCGGAACAACCGAGTAATAGGACGTGTGATCGGCGCGCGTCGTCCCGTTGTAATACCCCCCGCTCGATTGGATCAGCCGCTGAAACTCCATCTTCGACAGATTGGCGGTTCCTTCAAACATCAGGTGCTCAAAGAGGTGCGCGAAGCCGGGGTGGCCGTTCGGCTCGGTTCGCGTCCCAACTTTGTAACAGACCCCTACTGTGACAATAGGAGACGAACCATCCGGAGCCAGCACCACGCGCAGCCCGTTCGGCAGCTTGTATTCAGTGAGCGCAAGGCGGAAGGGGGGAGCCGCGGCCGCCGTGACCATCGCGATGAGTATAGGTATCGTTTTCCGCATGCGGTCATTCCACCCGTAAGAGCGCGGCGGGATCGGCGGTCATGGCCCACCGCGCCGGTTGAAGCGACGCCGGAAGCGACGCCAGAAAAATCAGAGCCGCCACCGCGGCCAGCACCAAGGGATCGCGTGGCTCCACTTCATATAGAAGAGACACCAGTAACGGTGACAGCGCAGCATACCCCGCCAGCCCCAGGCCAATACCAACCGAAATGAGGACGAGGGTCTGCCTGGCCACCATTCCCAGCAGGGTTCCCGGTGACGCGCCAAGAGCCGCGCGAATTCCAAACTCCGGCAACCGCCGCTTCACGGATTGCGAGATCAAACCATGAACACCGACCATCGAAAAAGCCAGGGAGAGAATGGAAAACGCCATCAGCAGAATGCTCCACGACCGCCTCCGGGAGAGTGACGCGCGGACCACGTCTTCCATCGTTGCCACGTCCGAAACCGTTTTCTCCGGATCAACCGACTGGATGGCGGCGCGGATGGTGGGAACCATGGTCAGTGGATTCACCCCGCAGCGGATCGCCAGATCGTAAGGGGCGAGCGAGGGCGTGTACACCGTCGGGTACGGAGCCTGATCGAGACTTCTCCCGCGCACGTCTCCCACAATCCCGATGATCTCCAGGGCGGCGGCAGACCCTTCCGGCCGAATTCTCTGTCCGATGGCCTGTCTGCCCGAAAGATACCGGCGCACGAATTCCTGGCTTACCATTACGATGGGCGGTGTCCGCATCTGGTTGTGCGGGAAACTGACACCCGCGAGCAGTGGGATTCGCAGCACCTGGAAATACTCCTGGCTCACCCTGTATTGATGCGCGGTCTTTACTGCCGCCGCATCCACCTGTGACTCGCCGTCGATGCGGAACCGCATGTCGGCCCGCCAGCCCCGCAGTGGAAGCCCCAGCAGTACGGAGGCGCCCTCAACGGAAGGAAGCTGCCGCAGCCGGTCGAGCATCCTTTCCAGCGTTTGGGGGATGTCCTGCTGCGTCTCAAAGTCCCCAGCCAGTGACATGGTGATGACATTGCGCGGATCAAAGCCCGGATCGACCCGCTGCAGGCGCAGGAAACCCAGCAACATCGTGAATGCGGCCGGTAGCAGCAGTGCCGCCAACGCAATCTCCGCAACAACCAGTAGCGAGGCGATCCGGCGTCCGGTGGGCATCCGCGCTCTGCCGCTCTCCTTTAACATACCGGCGGCATGTATTCCCCGAATCGTCAGAATCGGCGTCACTGCGGAAACAAGACCAACCAGCACGCAGACCACAAACACGTAGGCAAGCGTCGGGATACCGATGGCAATCCGGTCGCCGCGGAAGAGCTCCACTCGATGTGCCGACAACAGCACGCGTAGCGCCCCGTAGGCAAGTGGCATTGCCAGTAAGCCGCTCACTACGGAGATCATCAGGCATTCCGCCAGGAGCTGCCGGCAAAGGTGGCCGGGTGAGGCGCCCATCGCTACTCGCATCGCGAACTCCGGACGGCGGTGCAGTGTAGCCGTGAGTATCAGGTTCGCCGCGTTGAACGTCAGGATGAGGAGCAGCAAGATGGAGGCTGCCAGCAGGGCTCGCAATCCCGGCCGCGTCTCCCGCACCAGTGCCTCCTGCAATGGAAGAAGAGTGGCCCTCCACGGCATCCGGACCGAGGACGGCGGGGGCGGCAGTTCTGGCATCAGGCTCCGCAGTTCTCCTTCCGCCGCACGGATCGAGATGCCCTGTTTCAGCCGCCCAAACGGATGGATGTATCGTAACCCGCGCGCCTTCTCACTGCGGAAGAACTCGTTGAAGGCAGCAGGTGTCCAGAGCGCCGAATGTTCCGGCAGATCGAGTCCGGCGGGCATCACTCCGATCACTCGCGCCGTGGCCCCATCCACAAGAATGGGGCGGCCAATGATTGATGGATCGACCTGGAATCGGCGCTTCCAATAGCCGTGGCTCAGGATAACTGCTTGCAGTGGCGAGGCGCGTTCGTCGCTTTCCACGAAATCCCGGCCCAGCATCGGCTTCATCCCCAGCGCCGCGAAGAAATTGAACGACACTCCGGCGCAGCGTACACTCTCCGCCTCCGCACCTCTCCCGATCAGGCATTTCCCCTGAGCATCCATCCCGTTCGCCCAATTCACCGCGAACTGTTCGAAACCGGCCAGCCGACTGCGCAGATCGAGGTAATCC
Source organism: Acidobacteriota bacterium (assembly GCA_016213775.1). GTDB lineage: Bacteria > Acidobacteriota > Terriglobia > Bryobacterales > Bryobacteraceae > CADEFT01. Next base: position 17,028 of record JACQZR010000139.1, on the reverse strand, counting down.
GGAACCGAGATCATAGCCTGTTCATTTCCCCCGGTTTCATTCCATGCGATGACCAGCCGTTCGGGGTCCGGGAATGGGAGTGGACGAAGGAGTGCCTGATCGGCTACGGCGAAGACGGCCGCCGCGACGGCCATGCCAATGGCGAGCGTTCCCACGGTAATACCAACAAGGGGGCGCTGGTTGCGGAACATTCGATACAAAGAATGCAAGGTGCTCATGGCAGGAAACGATCGGTCCTATCGCCCGCTAGAATCGAAAGCATGAGCTACGCCCTCAGATCGCGATCCGTGCCAGTGGTGCGGGAGAGCCCCGGTTCTCCATCAAGAAGGCGTGCGCCGGTTCCACGATACGCCGGATCGCATCCGCCTTCTCCCCTCGCGAGCAACGAACTTGCGCAAAGCCATCGCCATCGGACAGACTCACCTTCAACCCATATCTCTTTCATGGTTCTTGCCTCCCAATCGATGGAGTACAAAACACGGCTCTGATTACCAGTTTCTTTTTGACGACCCGCCAACCGCCGGAGAAGAACAGGCTCGCCTTCGGGTGAGCTGCGGGCCGACATCCGGCCGCGGCTCCGCACGAGCAAAAGATGAGTGGGGCTGACTCTGACGTTGCTCATCTCCGGTCCCTCACGTCCGAGGTCCGGGCAATGCTGGCAGGGCCTAGCGTACGAGGCAGCACAATACCGGCCTGCCAAGGTTGCCTTGGGGCGATCGACATGTGCGCTCCAATCCGCCCCTTCGATCCGGTCGTTGCCCAGCTATCGCTTGTCCGATTATATACATTGCACTGCCTAATGCAAGGGGAGCCAGTTCTGAATAAGTTCTGAATAAGTTCTGAATTCGGCCGTCTTTCGCACCGCTCATTGTTTCATCCCCTCCGTCCCGTAGAGAGACGTTAGCACCCAGAAGCTGTCTTCGAGGGTACGCCCTTCGGTTGGCTCGCCGGTACCCACGGCTAATCTGACAGGTAAGACTCCCGGCAGGCCGTTCCGAGGGCTTGGCTACAGGCCCCGTGGAAACTCCATTCCAACAACGCCGAGGAAGAGACTGGCCCCGCTGTCTGGGAGCAGGTTTTGGGCAACCGTTCCGAGATCGTCCCAGAACAGCATTGCGTCTGTATAGTTCGGCATACCGGAAGTTGGACTGATTCGACCGGAGGCGATTCACTATGGTCACCACACCCCGGACTTTTGAATCCCTCCAAAGTCCGGCGAAATGTCTCCTTGTCAGACGCAGGTGGGCGAAAGTTCATCCCACGCGAGGAATTCACGGAAGGCAGGTCTGGAGGCAGCGATTGCCGCCAGCAGGATCATGAGCGCGTCACTGGTGACGTAACCAGTTTTACAGCTGGCAACATGCTCGACGGGTTCTACAGACATTTGCGAGACTTATGGACACGCTCAGAAGTTCGAAAGTGTACCTTGGTGCTAGATGGGGGCGGTTGACAGCCCCGTTGTCGCCATGAGCGTTGTAATAAATTGAAAATAAGCTGTTTGTTATGCGTGGCCTTTCTCCGGTTCGAATAAAGCCGTATTCTCTGTCTGTTGCTCGACATGTTCCAGATTTATGGAGAACCCGTTCGAAAGTGCGATTCTTGGGGAGCCACACCGTCTACGTCCCAACTCCAAGGCCCATTATCTTGACAGCAGCGCTCGCCGCCGCTGTCGCCTGTATCCGCAACATTCCGCACCTGTTGCGCGCTACATCTTCTCTCTCGTTGCAAACTTCGATTCGCGGGGTGGCGCACTCAACCCCCGGGGTTGAGGCCGGACCCCAAGTTTCCGCATACCAATTCTCGGCTTTCTCCGGTTGACAGGACGCGTTTGTTGACGGCCTCGTCCAGGGTGCCAGGCCACGTTGAGGCGATTCCCAACCTGGCCCTTCGGCGGATCATAATGAGAGCCGATGAGAATCAGCAAATCGCCTTCCGCTGGGTGACCTGGCGGACTTCCTGGTGGCCGGCGGACGGCTGGTTCGCTGCGCGATCTACACCCGGCAATCGGTGAGTTCAGAGAGCGATCCCTCCTCGTGCCAAGTCCAATTCGAGCGATGCGAATCCTTCGTACGGTCCCAGCGCTCTATAGGCGGGCTTCTGATTTCGGACCGGTTCGATGATGACGGGTGTTCTGGCGCAACCTCTGACCGCCCCGCACTTCAGCGGTTGTTAGCGCTCGTCCGGTCGCGCCACGTGGATCAGGTTGTGATCCATCGATTGGACCGACTCGCGCGCAGCATGCTCGGCTGCGCCACCCTGCTTGAGGAATTCCGGAAGTTCGGTGTCGGCCTGGTCATTGAAGGGCCGGATTGTTTGCGCAGCCTGCGAACGGCCCGATGAGCCCGCTAACGATCCGGTATCGGAACGTGCTTTACCGTTACTATCGATGCCGGTCTACGGCCGGAGGCAGGCCGCCCTGCGGGCATCAGGTTTCAGCTCCGGCGATTGAAAATTCCGTCGAGGTCAACGTCTCGCCGCGGCTCGGGCAAGGATCACTAAATTAAAATCGGGAATTGATTGATGTCGTTTTCTAAGACTACACGCTGTTTTTACAACAAGTTAGAGCAGCGCTGGGAACCGCGCTTTGGCAGGTGGGAATTGAGCCACACCGTCTACGTCCCAACTTCGAGGCCCGCTATCTTGACGGCCGCGATCAACGCCCCTCCCGCCTGTATCCGCCATATTCCGCACCTCTTCCGCGCTGCGCCTTCTCTCTCGTTGGAACGTATGATTCGCGGGGTGGCGCACTCAACCCCCCGGGGCCTGCCGCCCCTACAGAAAGGAGAATCCTCCCCGCAAAGCAGCGTCAGACAAGGTTCGATTTCAGGATCATCTTGTATTGGAATCAGAAGTCGATTTCAGGATCGTTCTTCGATTGGAATAATGCTGGATTCCTCGCAAGTCTGTCCCCCCCCCAAAACAGGCCAGAAGACCTCGCCCACTCGCCCCATGGCGGTTAGTCCCTGCTTGAGAAATCAAGCTGAGCCGATGGACGCCCTGGTGCGGACGACGGCATCCCGACTCGTAGCACTCGCAGCCCCGTTCTCCCAACCGGCGGAGAGTGCAAATTGACATTCGTCCAGTGGGACTGTACTCTGAAAGAGTTCCATGTGAATCCCTGAATCCTCCTCGGAAGACATCTAACGCCGGGCGCCCATTCAAAGACGATTACGTGCTCTTCGATGGTTGCTTGTGCGGGCTCGTGTTTGGTTTGCCGGAAGATTCATGGCCACTACGTTCACACATCCACCTGACAATTCGCCATCCAAAGAACTGAAGCAGGAGATATCGCGCCGACGGACTTTCGCGATCATTTCTCACCCTGACGCCGGAAAGACGACGCTCACCGAAAAGCTTCTTCTTTACGCAGGCGCGGTAGAGGCCGCCGGCTCGGTCCGCCCGAAGAAGCAGCAGAGCCATGCCACTTCCGACTGGATGGCGATGGAGCAGGCGAGGGGCATCAGCATCACCTCTACCGTGCTCCAGTTCGAGCACGAAGGATGCCTCTTCAATCTGCTGGACACGCCGGGACACCAGGACTTCAGCGAGGACACCTACCGGACACTTACAGCGGTTGACAGCGCTGTAATGGTGCTCGACGGAGCAAAGGGCATCGAGCCGCAGACGCGCAAGCTGTTCGAGGTTTGCCGCATGCGGCAGATTCCGATTCTGACCTTCGTCAACAAGATGGATCAGCCCGGCCTGGAACCCCTGGAGTTGCTGGACGAGATCGAGAAGGTTTTAGGAATCGTGGCCTGTCCGATAAACTGGCCGGTTGGGTACGGACCGCAGTTTCGTGGAGTCGCCAATCTTGAGTCCCGCCGCTTCCTTCGATACACGCGCTCGACAGGCGGACAATTCCGGTCGCTCGCCCTCGACATATCCATCGATGATCCGGAGTTCGAACCGACCGTCGGCAGCGAGAATGCCCGGCACTTGGGCGAGACCTCCGCGTTGCTGCGAGGCGTCATTCCTCCATTCGAGAAGCCGTTGTTCCTGAGTGGACGGCAAACACCGGTCTTTTTCGGCAGCGCCCTGAACAACTTCGGGGTGGACTGCTTTCTGAAGGCACTGGTGGACCTTGCGCCGTCCCCGCGGGCACGAATCTCCGAACAGCGGCCTGTCGATCCTTTGGAACCGAGGTTCTCGGCATTCATCTTCAAGATTCAAGGCAACATGGATCCTATGCATCGGGACAGCATGGCGTTCCTGCGTATTTGCTCCGGCCGGTTTGAGCGCGACATGCTGGTGCATCACCCCAGGCTTGGGAAAAAAGTGCGCATGACTCGTCTGCACAGGTTGTTCGCCCGCGGCCGGCAGACTGTGGACGAGGCATTTGCAGGCGACGTGGTCGGGGTAGTGAACCCGGGAATGTTCGCGATCGGCGACACGCTCTCCGACAGCGCCGGCATTGAGTTCCAGCGCATGCCCAGTTTCCAGCCCGAGCACTTTGGCGTCCTGCACAATGACGACGTGAGCCGAAGTAAGCAGTTCCGAAAGGGAGTGATACAGTTAGCGGAAGAGGGCGTGGTGCAAGTCTACTACGACCCGGCCGGAGTGCGGCGCGAGCCGATTCTAGGCGCCGTTGGACGACTGCAATTCGATGTCGTCGAATCCAGGCTCTTTCAGGAATACGGCGTTCGTGCTGGGGTTGACTCGCTTCCCTATACCTGCGCCCGGTGGCCGCAGGGCACACCAGAAGCATTGGCTCGCGTGCGCTGGCCCAGTTCCGGCGTCGCGCTGGCGCGCGATCAGAACGATCGTATGGTGTGCCTGTTTTCTTCCAAGTGGGAGCTGCAATCTTTAACCCGCGAGTACCCGGAGGTTCAATTCAGTGAGACCAGCTAGACTGAATGAGTCCCCCCGTCAGGATGGTCGAAGAGCATGACAGCCGAGCAGTTGCAGGAGTTTCGTGATTTGTTGGAAGTGACGCTGGCCGAGCTTCGCGCAAGCCTCAATGCATCGACCGCCGCGGCTGCGCCGGTCAGCCCGGACAACGCCATCGGGCGCTTAACGCGGCAAGACGCAATGCAGGCGCAGCAGATGGCCTTGGAGGTCCGCCGCCGCAACCAAGCCAGGCTCCAGCAGGTAGAAGCTGCGATTCGAAAGCTGGAGAGCGGAGACTACGGCATCTGCGTCCGCTGCGAAGAAGAAATTTCGCTTGCCAGATTGCGAGTACGTCCGGAAGCGCGAGTTTGCGTGCGCTGTGCGCAAGGCGGCTAAGCCGCGACCGCAAGAGAATGAACTACATCCGCTTTTTTCGCGCGAATCGATCCCTGCTTTATTTCGGCCTCATGACCGCTCTGTCGACAAGCTTCGGACAGACGTTCTTTATCTCCCTCTTCTTGCTGCAGTTTCAGGCCGCTTTCCAGATGGGGAAAGGAGAATTTGGGTTAGTGTATGGTGCAGCAACGCTTCTTTCGGCATTCCTGCTTCCCTTTGTTGGTGGCAGCATTGACGGGGCGGACCTGAGACGTTACACAAGGGCAACAGTGGCCGGCTTAGCCTTGTCGGCCCTGGTTGTCGCAGTCTCGGTGAATGTCTGGATGTTTGCGGCCGGTCTACTGGGGCTGCGACTTCTCGGACAGGGTTTACTGGGACACATTTCTCAAACAGTGATGGCGCGTGAGTTCGGATTCAATCGGGGAAGGGCTCTTGGCGTGGCCGGCATCGGGTATCCACTGGGAGAGGCGGTGCTACCAATAGTGACCGCGCTTCTTCTTCGGCTCATTCCTTGGAGAGGAGTGTGGCTGCTGGTCGCGCTGATCGCCGGCTTCGTCTTACTGCCGGTTGTCCTCCGGCTTCTGCGGGATCAGGTGAGTTCAGATAGGACTGAAGATCCCAGCGATGCCGCCGGAGTGGCAGACCTGGACCGGCGATTGTTGTGGCGTGACCGGCGGATCTACCTCGTCTTACCTTCTGTGCTCGTGCTGCCCTTCGTGCTCACCGGCCTGTTCCTCTATCAGGCGGTGCTGGCACAAAGCAAGGGTTGGGCATTCGAGTGGATGGCAGCCGCGTTTGCGGCGTTCGCTGTGACCCGCGGGTTATCGTCACTCGCAATCGGCCCCATCATCGACCGATTCACCGCAACTCGCTTGTTGCCGCTGTACATGCTCCCACTAGCAGGCGGACTGATCATCCTGGTGACTGGCAATTTGCCGTTCGTCGCGTTCCTATACATGGTCCTGGCCGGAATTACGGCCGGCGCCAGCGGCAGCATCGCTTCCGCGGTTTGGGCCGAACTATATGGAGCCGGGAACGTGGGAAGAGTCAGGAGCGTGGCAGCGGCTTTAGTGGTATTCACCACTGCCGCAAGTCCGGCTCTGATGGGCTGGTTATTTCAGCTCGGTGTCCCTATGAAGCAAATGCTCATTGGCGCGGCGTGGATGATCGGCCTGGCGGCGGCGGCCGGCTTGCCCGCCTCGCGACTTGTGGGAAATGCGCGCGTGCGGAGTGAAGCCGCTGTCCCGGTGAGTGGAAGCCCTGCTCTCGAAAGGATCTGAACCGGTGCCGAGTAGCAATCCCGGAGACGCCGCTGCGAGTTGACGGGTGTTCAGCATTACTGTACATTCGGGATTGGGATTGATCTAGAGCCATGCTTATGACCAGCGCCGAGCACCAAGTAGGAACACTTCTGCGCGAGCTGCGGGAAGAACGCCGATTGTCGGTGAGGACTTTGGCTGGACAGGCTGGTTTCTCACCAAGTTTCATTTCGCAGGTTGAGAACGGTCAGGCGTCTCCGTCGATCGCTTCACTGGAGAAGATCGCCGCGGCACTGGATCTCACGCTTGTTGAGTTTTTTCAGTCTGGAGAGGCACGCACGTCGGTTGTAGTCCGGGCAGAGCAGCGGCCTCGATTCGAAAGCAGATGGTCAAAGGCAGAGATCGAGAGCCTTGGGTCGGATCGCGCTGGCAGGATCGAGCCTCTACTAATCACGCTGCGCGCGGGCGGAACCAGCGGCAAACGGCCGCACACCCTACCCCGCGAGCAATTCGCGTTTGTCGTTTCCGGCGAAGTAACTCTGCTGCTGGACGGGACAGAACAGGTGTTGACCATGGGTGACGCTGTGACAATCCCTGCGCAGAGGCCGTTTCGTTGGTTCAATTCCTCCAATGGGCCGGCCCAACTGCTGGTCGTGTCCAGCCGGACCATCTAGCGGACGGGGGCTTTGGCGCGCAAGCCGCCGGGCCGATGACCATTTGTGCGATCCGTCGTCTTCTCCATTGAAAGCTGGTCGATGACCTCCTCAACGATCCGGCGTGCTCTGGGCAACTGGCCTGGTCCGAGCGTGATGCCGGCAACCGCGGAATGGCCGCCGCCACCATAGCGCTCAGCCACGGTAGCCAAGTTCGCGAGTGGGGCGGTCTTGGACCATGGATTCGTTCCGAGCGACACTTTGACCAGGTCGCCCATCCGAAGGATCGCGAGTGCATAGTCGACGTCGGCGAACATCAGGTACGGCATCAGCTTGTTGTGCCGTTCAACGTCCGTGCCTGTCAAATCAATAACCGCAATTCGACCGTGGCGCTCACACTTCTCCAACAGGATGTCGATGAGGGCAAGTTGATCGTCTGCGAGCCCGTGCTCCAGCGGCGCTATCACGGGATCCTCCAGGATTTCCTCCATCGAGCGATAGCGCATCTTGCGCACGATGAGATTCCGGACCGCGGGATCCTTCGCGTTCTCGATTACCAGTTTCAGCCGGGAGGCCGGAGAGAGGAGGTCAACCGCGGCCTCTGGTGTCGGATACTTCGCCCCGTCGATAATGTCGGCCCAGTGAACTAGCTCCTCCAACTCCGCCGCCACGTATGCGAACTCCCGTTTGAGGTAGTCCGCGATCAGGGACGTGCAGGAGGAGCAAGAAGAATCCAGGACCTTATGCCGGGAGTTAGCCGCCTGGAAATGAAGCTCATCCTCGGGTGAAAGGAAAGCGCTCTGGTGATGGTCGAACCACCAGGTGACCCGCGGGTCGCGGGAATAGCGAAAGTCCACGATCACATTCTCGTCACCGTCGAATGAGATGGAATCCCATAGAAAACCGGGGGTGTGCAGCACTCCTTGGAAGGCGAATACCCCGTCGCAGTAGTAGTAGTCCTGCAGGAAGCGACTGAGTAAGGCGGCGGAGGCTGCGCCGTCGAAGCACCGATCGTGGTAGATTACGCGGATTCGCATCAGCCCCCCTTTTCGTCTGACCGGCGGCATGACACCACGGCGTGACGAGTGTTAAGTACTACTGTACAATAGGAATGTGAGCACGACAAGCCTGAACGCCGTGCTGGAGGCCAATGATGGGACCCAAGTCCATTTTCTTTCAGGAAGATGCGCGGCTAGCCATGCTCCGGGGAGTTGGCAAACTGGCCGATGCGGTGAAGGTAACGCTAGGGCCGGGCGGCAGGAACGTAGTTCTGCAAAGGTCTGCGGGGGCGCCACTGATCACGAAGGACGGCGTGACGGTCGCGCGTGAAATCGAGCTCGGCGATCACTTTGAAAACGTTGGCGCGCAGCTCGTCCGCGAAGTCGCCAGCAGGACAGGCGACGAGTCGGGCGACGGAACGACAACCGCCACGATCCTTGCGCACGCGGTCTTTCGGCTCGCCGTGAAACACGTCGCGACGGGAGCTTCTCCGATGGCCCTCAAACGCGGGATCGACTGGGCGACTGCCGGTGTAATTGCCGCCTTGAAGGAAATGAGCCGGCCCGTTTCGGATGAAGGAATCTCACAGGTCGCTACCATCTCGGCGAACGGCGACACCCAACTCGGCAGCCTGATCGCCGAAGCTGTCGAGAAGGCGGGAAAGGATGGCGCCGTTCTGATTGAAGAATCGGCGTCCATCAAGACGCAGTTGCGATTCACCGAGGGGTTGCAGTTCGAGAACGGTTATTTGTCACCGTACTTTGTTACGGATCAGGAGACTATGGAGGTAGTCCTCGAAGATGCCTTTGTTCTCCTATGTGAGAGAAAAGTCTCATCCCTTCTCGATCTGCTTCCAATTCTCGAAAGACTTGCGCGAGCCGGTAAGCCGCTCTTACTGGTTGCCGAGGACGTGGAGGGCGAAGCTCTTTCCGCTTTGGTCGTCAATCGGATCCGCGGGGCCCTCTCCACGTGCGCCGTCAAGGCTCCCGGTTTCGGCGATCGTCGAAAGGCACTGTTGGAGGATATCGCCATCGTGACCGGCGGCAAGCCCGTCCTTGAGGAGAGCGGCCGAAAATTCTCCACCCTGAATCTCGAGGACCTGGGCCGGGCGCGGCGTATCCTGGTCGCGCGGGACCGCACGACGATCACCGGGGGAGCCGGGGACACTGCGGCCATTCAGGCACGGACCCGACAGATTCGCGTCGAACTGGAACATGATCCTTTAGGCCTCGACGCTTCATGGTTGAAGGAGCGGTTGGCGAAGCTGTCGAGTGGCATCGCCGTCGTGGAAATCGGGGCTGCCACGGAAATGGAATTGCGGGAGAGAAAGTCGCGCGCCGAGGATGCGCTCCATGCGACTCGTGCGGCTGTTGAAATGGGCGTATTGCCGGGCGGGGGTGTGGCATTGCTCCGGGCTGCCAGCCGGATCGATCCGGAGCGGCTCCAGGGCGATGAGCGGACCGGAGCCGGAATTCTTTGTCGCGCATGCGAGGAGCCGTTGCGGCAGATCGCCGCTAACGCAGGCTTCACCGGATCGCTCGTTGTTGAAACAGTGCGAACGTCCGAAACGGCCACGTGGGGACTCGACGCCGCATCGCGTGATTTCTGCGATGTGACGGAACGCGGGATCCTGGATCCCACGAAGGTTGTTTGCACCGCTCTCCAAAACGCCGCGTCGATAGCATCGCTGCTGGTGACCACCGAGGCGCTGGTTTGTGAGGCTGAAACCACCGATGCTTAAAGCCTGTCATAGAAAGCGAGTCCGCTCGGCTGGTGCAATCTCTTCGTTGCGAGGTTTACATGGAACTTGAGCTAAAAGAACACGACACGCTTACCGTCAAGCTGGCTTTCCTCGAATCTCCCATCAGCGTCCGTCTGCTTGCGGCCGAGACAAACGGGTTATGGATCAACGCGGAGGAGATGCAAGGGATGTTGCCAGAATCGGCGGCTGACGCCATAGGAATCAGGGGGGGAGCCGCGGCAACGTCGAAAGCGGTATTTGTTCCATTTGCGCAGGTCCAATACGTGGTGAAGCGGCTAACCTGATCCCTGTAACGCGCCCCGCTGGTAACGGCCGGAAATACTGTCCAGTGACTAAGGCGGTTGCGCTCAATGAGCGACCGATTCACTCTCCTCCACAAGGTCAGAGACGATTTCCGGGAGTCTCATCAATTCCAGCCGAAGCGCATCCACTAAAGCGTGCCAACTCGCTTCGATGATGTTGCCGGAGATCCCCATGGTGGTCCACGAAGATCCGCGGTCGTGCCACTCCACGAGGACGCGAACGCGGGACCCGGTCCCATTACGCGATTCCATCACGCGAACCTTATAGTCAATAAGCTGAACGTCGGAGACCGGCGGATACGAGGGCGCAAGGCATTTTCGTAAAGCGAGATCCAGCGCGTGAACAGGTCCGTTCCCCGATGCCGTTGTGGAACGAGTCCGGCCGTCCGCCTTCAACGAGACGGTGGCGACGGTGGCCGAGCTTTCAGCACCCATCATCTGCGTGGTGACCGTAAATCCGCCCAGGTCGAACAGGCTCCGGTCCGGCTCAATCGATTGCCGCGCGAGCAACTCGAAGGTGCCATCCGCCGATTCCAGGTCGTAACCTTCATGTTCCAGCCGTTTCACCTCGTCGAGCAGGCGTTTGCGTGCTGTATCGTCCAACCGTGCTGCCAATCCCAACTCCTCGAGTCGGTGTAGCAGATTGCCCTTGCCGGATAGGTCGCTCAACAACACTCGTTGCCGGTTGCCGACGATTTCAGGCGAGACGTGCTCATAGGTCGCGGCATCCTTGCGCACGGCACTCACGTGAATGCCGCCCTTATGCGCGAATGCGCCGCTGCCGACGTAGGGTTGTCCGTGCGGCAAGGGGAGATTCGCTTTTTCCGCAATGAAGCGCGATACGGCTGTCAGCTTCGCGAGATTCTCAGGGCCGATGGTCTCATCGCCCCGCTTCAACTCCAGGTTCACGATCACCGACGCGAGATTCGCATTCCCGCATCGCTCGCCATATCCGTTCAGGCACCCCTGCACATGGCTACAGCCCTCGCGGACCGCCGCCAACGCGTTTGCCACCGCCACTTCAGAGTCATTGTGCGGATGAATGCCAAGCACTCCGTCAAAGCGCTTCCGAACCACCGCGACAATTTCGGCGAGCTTATCGGTCAGGACCCCGCCCCGCGTATCGCAGAGGCAAAGCACATCGGCGCCGGCGTTCTTCGCTGCCTCAAGCGTGCGCAGCGCGAATGAAGCATCCGCCAGGTAGCCATCGAAGAAGTGTTCCGCATCGTAAACGACTTCCCGGCCGTGCCCCTTGAGGTGCCGGACCGTGTCGGCGATTATTGCGAGATTTTCCTCCTCGCTGATGCCCAGGGCGCGACGAACGTGCAAGTCCCAACTCTTGCCGAAAATGGATACAACAGGCGTCTGAGCTTCCACCAAGGCGCGGACATTCGCATCCCGATCCACGGCGTTTCGAGCCAGGCGAGTCGAACCGAAGGCAGTCAACTTCGCATGTTCAAAATGGAGGCCCCGCGCTCGTGCAAAGAACTCCGTATCCTTTGGGTTTGACATCGGCCAGCCGCCCTCGATGTAATCGATCCCCAAATCGTCGAGCCTCTTCGCGATCGCCAGCTTGTCTTCTACCGAGAAGGAGACGGCCTCTCCCTGAGTGCCGTCTCGAAGCGTTGTGTCGAACGTCTGTATTTTCAAGTCGAGTCTCCCAAAAATGAAAAACCACCGGAGGGGTGTTCCCCGCCGGTGGCTCTGAATTTGATCTGTGTCAGAAGCCGATCAGGACGGGGCCCATCCGATGGGCCGAATAATGGCGATGGTAATGCTGATGTTCGCGAGGGGCGCATGTGTCGAGGCCACACGAACAAAGCCGTGCGGAGTCACGAAGGGCTGGAGATGGACCGGCGGCATCGACATCGAATTTTACAGCTTAGCATAGGCGCGTAACCCATGTACACTGGAACTGAACATATGTATACCATCGCTTGCCAGCGTCGGCCTGTGGCTCTACAACCGCGTCAACAATCGGGGAGACGATTGTGCCGGTAACGGCGGTCGCCGATCCACCGGCCACTGCCAGCAGGCAGGGCCCCAAAGCAAAGGGCAAGCCGAAACCTCTGGTTGATGTGCCGGACATCAAGCTGCAAGTCGTTCCGCTCGGCGGGTTGGGCGAGTTCGGTATGAACTGCATGGCTATCTGCTGCGGCGAAGACATCTTGGTCGTAGATTGCGGAATGATGTTTCCAGACGACGGGCTGCTTGGTGTGGACATCGTCACGCCCGACTTCACCTTTCTCGAGGAGCGGCGGGAACAGGTTCGGGGCGTGGTCCTCACCCATGCGCACGAGGACCATATCGGCGGAGTCCCCTTCCTGCTGGGCAGGTTGAACGTCCCGGTCTATGGAACGGAATTCACACTCGCGATGGTGGAGCGACGTTTGTCGGAACACGAGTTGCTGGATGGAGCATCTCTTCGTGTCGTTCGGGCCGGCGCAAAAGTCCGGCTGGGATGCTTTGAGGTCGACTTCATACCCGTCACGCACTCGACCGCGAGCGCCTCGGCGCTCGCAATCAGTACTCCCCTTGGTGTGCTGATCCACACCGGCGATTTCAAGATAGATCCCACGCCAGTGGACAACGTGTTGTTCGGGCTTCACGCCTTTGCGGAATACGGCAAGCGGGGCGTGCTCTTGTTGATGTCCGACTCGACCAATGTGGACCGGGCCGGGTTCAGCGAGAGCGAGCGCGCAGTCCAGCCCCGCCTCGATGAGATTTTCAGTTCGGCTGACCAGCGTGTCGTGATCTCGTGCTTTAGTTCCGCCATTCACCGTATTCAGCAGATCCTCGACGTATCGGAGGAGCACGGCCGCAAAGTCGCGCTGCTCGGCCGCAGCCTGGAGAGCGCCACCGAAACAGCGCATCGCCTTGGCTTACTCAATATTCCGGACGGAATTCTGTTAAGGCCTGATGACATCCAGGGATGTGCCGCCAATCGTCTGACTGCGATCGTGTCCGGAACGCAGGGCGAGCCGATGTCGGCGCTCTCGCGAATTGCCGTCGATACGCACAGGCACCTGACGTTGCAGCGCGGCGATCTGGTCGTTCATAGCGCGCGCATCATTCCTGGAAGGGAAAAGGCGATCTACCGGATGTTCAACCACGTCGCGCGGAGGGGTGCCGATATCGTCTATGGAAACATGAATCCTCCGGTCCACGTTTCCGGTCATGGAAGCCGTGAAGAGTTGTCACTGATGCTCAACTTAGTCCGGCCGCGCTACTTCGTGCCGCTCCACGGCGAGTATCGTCAACTGGATCGGCATGCGCGGCTGGCGCAGCACCTGACTCATCACGGGCTAGAATCGTCGTTCGTCCTGGAGAGCGGCGATATTCTCGAAATTGATCGCGACGGTGCGCGCAAGGCCGGGAAAGCACCGGTGGGACGTATCTGCATTGACTCAGGATCGGTTGATGAAATCGTTGGCGACCTTGTGATCCGGGACCGCCAGCACCTATCCGAGGATGGAATCGTGCTGCCGATCATCACCATCAACTCGCACACAGGATTGTGCGAGAGATCGCCCGAGATCGTTAGCCGCGGATTTGCCCCTGCCTTGGACGGAGACTCGTTTGTATCCCAGGCTCAGAAGGTAATCATGGAAACCCTTGACCGCTCGACCCCGGAGGAGCGTGCAGACCGTGGTGTGATCACGGAGAAGGTGAGGGCGGACCTCCGGCGCTTTCTCTCTCGCCAGAGCCAGCGCCGGCCGCTGGTCATGCCGGTAATCCTTGAGGTCTGATCGCCATTGAGACTAAGCGGTAGGGCCATGTCTCCGAGCACCACCCATCACAAGGAAAAAGTCTATTGGGGAAGGTTCGCGCCTTCGCCTACCGGACCACTTCACTTCGGATCGCTTGTGGCGGCTACAGCCAGCTATCTTGACGCTCGCTCGCACGAAGGTTTGCGGATTGTTCGGATGGAGGATCTCGACTCGGAGCGTGTCCAGGTCGGAGCTGATGACGCTATTCTCGCTGATTTGGAACATTTCGGTTTTACTTGGGACGGTCCCGTCCTCTGGGCTCGGCCTCAAAGACGAAAACCGCGAGGTAGTGGTCGCTGGCGGGTTGGCGGGTGCGGACCGTCAGCGAACTGATCTGTTTCGAGGACCGCCTCGTACTGCTGCGCGCCGACGGCCAGTTTGCTTACCAGCTATATAGCGGTGAAGTCGCCTACCGCCTCCTCGACGTTCTGGCATTCCCGCCCATGCAGAAGCGTCTCCATCAGCAAGCCCTCGATGGGAGGATTGGCAATGTGGACCTCACGAACTGACCCTTGATCCCGCACGAAACTCCCGGATGATGCTTCTGATCTCGCGTATCGTGATCCTGCCGACGTAGAAGAGCTTCCTGAGTTTGTGATCGGGAACCCAAACCAGGTCTCCGAGGCGGCGATAGCCAGCACAGACCAGCGATCTGAGGACCACCGGTCGTAGGCGTATTTCGTGTTTGGCCAGGTCCTGCGGTTCATCCAGGCGAATGTCCATCCAGGCGGGGCGCTGCCCAGGACCAAGCAAATCGAACTGCTCCTTCTGTCCCAACAGGAAGCCTGTCGAGTAGGCCTCCTGAGCCAATCGCCACATGCACACCCTCATCTGCCGCTTCGTGGACAGGACTTGATTGCCGCGTGTAAGCGGCAATGAGCTCAGCGCCATATCCACAAGGTCCTCAGCAACGGCGGGATCGATTTCCTCGAACACGCACAATTTCCTCCTACGTGAGAATACACGGATCAGGCGGCGGCAGGCGTTGACAACCCCGTCCAAGCCGGCCAACAAAGTCGCAAAACTTCCAATTCTTGCTGGTATTAGTTGACAGGGGCGCGAACGCGCCCCGGAACACCAGATAGCGGGCAGGCCGCCAAGCGGGACTCGTTGTGGGTGCTGGACATTGCATCGAGCAGCCACACGTTCCTGCCGTCGCCGCCCATGTCTGCACCCACTCCTCCCCTCCGGCCCGCCAGGAGGACTCACGTGGTCGCGGGCCTGAACCCCACCTTGGACGAAACCATTCACGAGGTTGCGGCATTGCTGGCAGGCGCTTATCGCCGCTACGCCCGGATCCGGCAGGTGAACTCTTTGAAGGCACCGCTTCAGTCAACGGAAGCCCTTGATAACACGGGGGAACCGAGCCCTTATGAACTGACGTTGACGCGTCGGAGAAAGGAGTCACGAAGCTCATGAGGAAAGAGGGCAGGTTGCCGGGCATTGAGGATTTGCCCAGGATGACCGCCGCGGAATTGCAGGCTGTCCACCAGGAGATGTTCGGCGCTGCGCACCCGATTTCGAACTGCCAGCACCTGCGCCGGAAGATCGCCTGGCACATCCAGGCGGCGAAAGAGGGCGGCTTGCCCGAATCGGTCAGGCAGTACGCCATCGGGATCGCGCGCGGAACGGAGCTTCGTTCGCGAATCTCGGAGAACGCCTCGCGGCGGCAGGTTGCGATCCCGCCGGACCGGACGGCGACCACGGTGGTGGTTCAGACGCACGACGCGCGGTTGCCGATGCCAGGCAGCCTGATTGTGAAGAAGTACAAGGGCCGAACGCTGGTGGTGAAGGTTCTCGACGACGCCTTCGAGTACGAAGGCCGCCGGTTTACCTCGCTGAGCGCAATTGCCGGAGAGATCACGGGCACACGGTGGAATGGCTTTGCGTTTTTCGAGTTGACGAAGGAGTCCGGGCATGGGCACTGATCTCCGGAGGAAAGATAGCGGCAACGGCAACGGCAGCGCGCGCTCGGCCATGCGCTGCGCGATCTACACGCGGAAGTCCACAGACGAGGGGCTCGATCAGGCGTTCAACACCCTCGACGCGCAGCGCGAAGCCGCCGAGGCGTTCATCAACAGCCAGCGGCACGAGGGCTGGATCACGCTGCCGCAGAAGTATGACGACGGCGGGTACACCGGCGCCAACATGGACCGCCCGGCACTCAAGCGGCTCCTGTCAGACATTGAATCCGGCGTGGCCAACTGCGTGGTGGTCTACAAGGTGGACCGGCTCACCCGCTCCTTGTTGGACTTCGCGCGCATCGTGGAAGTCCTGGACAAGCACGGCGCGACGTTCGTTTCGGTAACACAGCAGTTCAACACGACGGCCTCCTTGGGGCGTCTCACGCTGAACATTCTGTTGTCGTTTGCGCAGTTCGAAAGGGAGATGATCTCGGAGCGGACGCGCGACAAGATGAGCGCTGCGCGGCGCAAGGGTAAGTGGGTGGGAGGCAACCCCGTGCTCGGCTATGACGTCGCCGCCAAGGGTGGCGCTTTGGTGGTAAACGCGGCGGAGGCGCAACGGGTGCGCGAGATCTTTGCACTGTACCTCGAGCATGGGTCCCTGATTCCGGTCGTTGAAGATCTGGACCGCCGAGGCTGGCGGATGAAGTCCTGGACGACGCGAGAGGGGCGCGAGGCCGGCGGGAAGCCCATCGCGAAGAACAGCCTCTACAACATGCTGACGAACATCATCTACACCGGCAAGGTGGCGTATGGAGGCCAAGTCTACGAGGGCGAACACGACCGGATTGTCGACGACGAGACCTGGAACCGGGTCCAGAGCGCGCTGAGCCGGAATGGCCGTCGCGGCGGCCGCAACGTGGGCAACAAACATGGCGCACTGCTGAAGGGCCTGGTGCGATGCGCGAGCTGCGATGCCGGCATGGTCCACAGCTACGTCAGCAAGAAGAGCCGTTTCTACCGCTACTACGTCTGCGTGAAGGCGCACCAGCGGGGCTGGGCTCAGTGCGAAACCCGATCCGTCTCGGCGCCGGCGCTGGAGAACGCCGTCGTCGAGCAACTCCGAGGCATCGCGCGCGACCCCGCCATGTTGCGT
>JACQZR010000138.1 GCA_016213775.1 Acidobacteriota bacterium | reverse complement strand
CAGCAACTCTTACCCCGCCGGAATCAAGGTTGCCGACGACGAGATGTCCGGCATCAACCTCCGGCGCGACGATTTCCACGGCGAATGGAACTACGAAATCAGGCCGTCAGGTGGAAATGTTATTTCTTAACAAATCCTAAGTGCGATATTGCATCCGGTCTAGTGTTGGTCAGAGTGAGACTTCGCCAACTAAATCATTCCCAATTTAGCGACGGTTGGGGACTCCGGCTATCCAGTTCTGCACAACGTGGATCAACCGTTTGTTGTTCGGTCCGGTGATGTCTTCCGGAACAAGGAATCGATCGCCACCGGCAGCCACATCATAGTTCGGATCCCACGAGGAACCGAACCCTGGGTGCGCAAACAGCGGAACGGGGGCTTTTGCTGAGAACTCGGGTGTCGTTCGGACTGGAACCGCCATCAGGGTATCCCGTTCGACATAGAAGAGCTCGCGGGAATTCGGAGACCATCGGGGCTGCAATGCTCCATTGTTCGAGACAGTCCAGCGGCGTCCGCCCGCCGGAAACCGCGTGACGTACAGCTCGTCCCGGCCCGACTCGTTTGACAGATACGCGACATAGCGGCCATCGGGCGAGAATTTCGGAGACCGGGTCCACGAAGTTGTCTTGATAAAAGGATGTCGCTCCCAGCCCTTGCCGCTGCTTCGTTGGAGATACCATACGTCGGAGCCGCCCTTGAGGCTGGCAGGGTCAACTCGGGTGTCCAGCTTTTGCGGTACGTTCTGCATATCGTAGGCGATGTAGAGCCCATTCCGAGACCAATCGGCGACCCGCGCCGGCTGCAATCCTTTTTCCAGCGGCTGCTCCGGCCCGCCGCCGTCGGCTTGCCTGACAAACATCGAGGGGAGCCCGGTCCTCCAGCTACTGTAAGCAACGGTCTCGCTGTCCGGCGACCAGGCGGGCAGAACCTCTGTGGACGGATCGGTACTCAAGCGAGTGCGTGTGCCCGCGGAAAGATCCTGAACCCAAATGTCGAGGTTGTCGGTCTCACGGCCCTCGAACGCGACCCGACGGCCATCAGGAGAAAGCGCCGGGTAGAAGATTCCGAGCATTGGCGACCCAACATCGCCAACGTGCTCGCCGCGGCGATTCACCCACACGAGGCGCACTGAGGAGTGATCTACGTAGACCAGTGTCCCGTCGGCAGCCACACTCGGGTCCGTGCCGTTACGTCCGACAAGGAAGGCCGGCCCCGTTGTTTTCAGGCGGTCCAGCGAGAAAGGATAGGCCCATAGATCCGGCAATCCTGTGACTGCCTGGAAGACCAGATGTCCCGTCGGCGAGTAGGTCGGAAGTCGTCCGGGTCCCAAAAGCTCCGTTTTTCCGGAATCCAGGTCTCTCAGGACCATTTTCGCATCGGCCCAACCGAACCCAAATACGATGACCCGCCGCCGCGCCAGCGGCAGGAATTGTGGCCTGTGCAAATACCCGAGGGCACTTTCCGATTCCGTAGGCATCACTTTGATCAAAGATTCGCGGGAAACAGCCACCCTCGGCGCTCCCCCTATCGCTGCGACCTCGTAGAGTATGTGGGGATTTCCCGAGCCGAAAACGATTGTTGACCCGTCCGGACTCCACGCACCGCCGGCGAAGAGTCCGCCTGGCACCCGGCAAATCTCGGTAGCGGCGCCGCCCTCCACGGGCATCCGCATCAGCTTTCCCTCATATGGCAGCGCAAACCCCACGAACTGGCTATCCGGCGACCAGAATGGATCGGCGGCTCCGTCACTGCCGCGAGTCAAGACTGGCTCTTCCTTCTCAAGATGCTGGATCCAGAGCCTCCGGGTCCCGCCCTCACCGTTGTTGATGAAGGCGATGCGCTTTCCGTCGGGTGAGATGCTCGTGGAGCGATTGAGCACAACCGGCTGAATATTGCCGGCGGGCGCTCGGAGTGTAAACCGCCGCAGTGGCAATTGCGGTGGTGAAGGTCGAAAACCCCACCGTACCACGCCGAGTGAGAGAACAATTACGGCCCCTGCCGCCAGCCATACAGCCCACTGCCGTCTCTTCCAGACCGTGGCGAGAAACCACTCCTTCGCGGACATCACCTGTTGGTCCTTCACCGGCGCCGGGTCGATGGGGAAGGTGAACCGGTACCCGCGCCTGGGAACGGTCTCAACGAACCGGGGACTGGCGGCCGAATCGCCGAGTGCATCCCGCAGCTTGTTGATCGCCGTGTTCAGTCCTTGATCGAAATCTACAAAGGGCTGCCCGGGCCACAAACGCTCTCGCAGGTACTCGCGCGAGACCACCTCACCCGGCCTCTCGAGCAGGGCAGTCAAGACCTGGAACGGCTGCTCCTGAAGGGGAATGCGCCGGTCGCCCTTGCGTAGTTCGCCGGCGGCGACATCAGCTTCATAGCCGCCGAATCGAATGGTTGGTCCGCTGGTGGGTGATCGCACCTGGATGCCGCCTCGCCACTTGAATAATATCACGCCATTCAGGCCCCTTTAAGCAATCTAGAAAGCTCAAACCTAGTCTAGAGGTCGTTTTTTTTCAGCATTCTAGCGCTTGATCGCTGTATGAGAAACTGCAAATCCACTTCCTAGATCGATTCCATGGTCCTGACTCTTCACCTCACCAACAATCAGACCTGCCAACGAGGTGAACCCGATGAAATGTGCATGGAAAACGACCGTCAGCTTTACAATCTGGATGGCGGGCCTTCCGCTGGCGGCTAAGCCCGCCGAGATCCGAGTGCGGCTCCAGGACTATGCCGAGGTTCCCGCTGGAACGATCCACCAAGCGAAAGAAGTGGCCTCTCTTGCTTTGGCAAGCGCGAACGTGACCCTGATCTGGGTAGAGTGCGCGATTCGGGAAGACAAGCCTTCCCGTGATCCCGTGTGCCGGCTGCCGATCACGCCTCAGGACCTTCAGTTGCGAGTTATCGACAAAGAAATGGCGAAACGCACCCACAAGCGATTCGAATGCATGGGTTACGCGGTGCTGACGGATGGCCAAGGCTCGATCGCGTCCATCTTTCTCCACAAGGCTGAGGAACTCGCAGCACTCAACATCGCGTCCCTGGGCGAGATCTTAGGAGGCATGATCGCTCATGAGATCGGACACTTGTTGGGAATCCGGCAACACTCCCGTCAAGGCCTGATGCGTGCGGTTTGGGACGACCATAACCTGAGGGAGTTAGCAAAGGGACTGCATGGGTTCACGGGGGAGGAAGCAAGTCGCGTTGCAAGCTGCGCGTTCTCACGAATATCAGCGCGCGACTGAAGAACGCCCGCAAAAGGAGGCATTGCGTGAGCTTTCGGCAAGCCTGCGTAACCAAAGGAATCCGTAGCTCAGGCGGCAGTATCTGTCGCCTGAACAAGGTTCTCCTGGTAATTCCAGGGCACCCCAGTGAGAGGGCGTTTGCGCCAACTCGCGCGGGTGCCGCAGTAACTCTGTGAGATAGTCGAACGGATTTGCGCCGCACAGTTCCGCGGTGTGAATCAGGCTCATGAACAAGTGGCCGACGTGAGCCCCATTGATCGTTCGGTAGAACAAGGCATTTTTCGATGCAGGACCGCCTTCTTCAGCGCCCGTTCGCAAACATTGTTGTCTCATGGCGCGCCGGGTTCCCGCAGAAACAGCGTCAGCTTCGGCCAGTGGTTCAGCAGATATTGGATCGCCTTGCCCAGGCCTGAGTTCGGTTCCACTTTGTGTTCCGCCAACTGTTGCCCGCACCACTGGTGCAATCCCTCCATCGGTGGAAGGCTGTTCTGCTGATGGAAAGTGAGCCGCTCCTGCGGCGTCAGCCCTTGCTTCACAGCCAGGGCGTCGAAGTGGAACACCTCGCGCAGCGTCTCCAACACATACCGGCACTCGGAAGGAAAGCTCTTCACCATATCCACAACGTGTCGCCGGGCATGCGCCAGACAGTTAGCCAGAATCACCAGAAACGCCGCCGGAGCATTGCGCGATAAAGCGTCGTACATCTGAATCGGTGGCGCCAGATGAGTGGCGCGCCGCTTCAATACAGCGGCCAGATTCTCGCCCGCATGGTTGCGCCCGGTGAAGAAAGTCGCAATACGCTGTCCGCCCGCCACCACACTCACGATGCCGGAAGTGAACAGGCCGGTTCGCGAATCACCCTCCTCCCGCTCAAAGTTCAGAATCCGCATGCTCGTGTCGTCATTGTGCACCAATCGGCCTTGTGCCGCCTGGCGGATCAACTCTTCCCCTGCCGGTTCCACAATCGCCGCCCCATCCGAGACCAGTTCCCATTGGTTCGACGCCGCCAACGGTATCCCCTGATGGCTCTCCAGCTTTTGCATCCGGTAAAACGGAACACCGCTGCCGTACTTCAACAACGCCACCATCTTGCGCTTTGCGCCATGGCCACGGCGCTGCCATCGTATTTCTCTGTGCCCACGCCCTCCGGCGACGGCGCCGTAAACACCTCTCCACACAAGTTGCAGCGCAACGCTTCCAGTTCGTAATGCGCTTTCCACTCTTTGCGCCAAGATGATCGCTCCCACCGGCGCCTGCCCGATGATCGGATCAGACTCTTCGGTGCGCTCAGCGGGTACACCTTTCCCTTCTTGCACCCCGGATGGAATTCAAGGGCACGAAAACGGATGAGCCCCGGGTGGCCAAGATCCCCGAGGAAACGATGCCCTAGCTCGAAGCGCACCGCAAGCGCCAGGACAAGTCCCGCTTACAATTCGGTTCCGATTATCGTGCAGACCTCGACTTGATCTTCGCGAATCCCAATGGGTCGCCGCTGCGGCCGGATTCGATCTCGACAACCGTATCCGCCCCTGTTCAAGCGGCTGAAGATCCCAGAGCCGAAAGGCGCGTCGTTGCATCTGCTCAGGCACACGATGGCGTCGCAGATGCTGGACGGCGGCGTACCACTGCCGGTGGTTTCGCAGCGGCTCGGGCACTCCTCCGTACGGGTGACCGCCGACATCTACTCGCACGCGATCCACGGCCAGGATGATGAGGCGGTGCGGCTGTGGGAGGAATATCAGAAACGGAACCGGCCGGCTAAGCCCGAAAACTGGAAGGGCGACGTGCAGCAGTTTCTGGCGCGGATTTTATCCCAGCGCGTCCCAGCGCAAGGCCCGTAAGTATATGAAAGATTGGTAGCGCTAACGGGATTCGAACCCGTATTTAAGCCTTGAGAGGGCTTCGTCCTAACCCTTAGACGATAGCGCCACAAGTGGAACATTTTCCATTATACTCCCGCTGCACGTTGTCCGGTACAATCGAGTCGTGGAACGTCGTTTCTTCCTTCTTTCGTCAGCGGCCGCTCCGGCGATGGCCAATCCCCGCGCCGGCGATGCCGATCCCAAGTACAAAATCGTAACTCCCTACAAGCCGGTATCGCGTTATGAAAAACAGGGCCACGTGGTCCGCGTAACCGCCGCAAAAAGCATCGCCGAAGACAGTGGCAAAGCCAGCCCGGAAATCGTCCGCGAAATGATGAATCGCGGCCTTACCCGGCTCACTGGCGACAAAGACCCACGCGATTCCTGGCGCCGCTTCATCGCTCCTTCCGATGTCGTTGGCATCAAGGTCAACGCCTCCGGTGCCCCACAGATCATGTCGCATCCGGTAGTGGTCGCGGAAATCATTCGTGCCCTTACGGAGGTGGGCGTCAAACCTTCGAACATCACGGTCTACGAGCGCTTCCCCGATCAACTGGAATCCATCGGCTACACGAACTTCATCAGTGGCGCGGTTCGCATTCACGCCGTCGAGCCCTATCGCAACCGTCTCACCGAGTACGACTCCAAGACTTACGTAGAAGCCAACTTCTTCGGTGAGGAGGAAACTCGCTCCAACGCCATCCGTATGGTCACTGAGCAGTTCACCAAAATCATCAACGTCCCGAACATGAAGGACCATGGCGCATCCGGCGTCACGGGCTGTCTCAAGAACATGGCGTACGGCCACTTCCACAACGTGGCCCGATCGCACGCTTACACCAGGACGCACACCAAGACGTTCATCGGCACGCTGGCCTCGGTGGAGCCCGTGCGGTCGCGCACCGTGCTGCATGTCATGGACGGGCTCAAATCCATATGGCATGGCGGACCGTTCCAACGTCACCCACGCTTCGCGTTCTTTCCCAAACAGATGATGTTCGGCACCGACCCCGTTGCAGTGGATCGCATCATGCGCGACGTGATAGAAGCGAAGCGCAAAGCCGAAGGCGCGGTTTCGGTGTTCGACCGCTCGGCGGGTATCACCAAGGACGTGAAGCCGCTCGATCCCAACAAGAACGCGTACGTACGCGAGCCGCTTCATATCGAGTACGCCGGTTCGCTCGGGCTCGGTGTTGCCGACATTAAGAGAATCCGGTTGGAGGAGATCACTCTGTGATTCTGCCGCTCCTGTTCGCGGTGCTGCCCGTCCTCTTCGACGGCAAGGATGCCACGGGCTACACCAAGGTCCCGCCGCCAGGCCTTCGATTTCGCATGAATATGGCCACCGCCACGCGTGCCCCTTGGATCGACTCGAACATCTGGCGTTTCCGCCGCAATCCCAAAGGGAATTTCCTCTGCGACGTAAAAGAGAAATCCGTTGTTGTGGCAATGGCCGAGGCGTTCTCGCAAGGCGTCAGGCTGGCAGTGGAAACCAACCTCAACCAGAAGCGCGACTTCGACACGATGACCGCCTTCCTGCAGTCGATCCCCGACGGGCCGCGCAAGCCCTGGGCGAACATCACGGTCACCGAAGATGGCTCCGCGCTGGCCGGTGAGGCCCTGTTGCTGCTCACCCGCCGCAATCTGTTCTATCGCGCCGGTCCCAGGGATGCCGGTTCCGCGCTGCACCTGACCTTTACTTCCAAGAGCGGCAACGTCTACGAACAGGTCCTCGACGCCCGCGACAAACTCGGCGATGAGAAGCGTCCTGTTCGTATCTTTGGATCGGAGCAAACCATCGTCGACGTTGCGCGCGAAGGCAATAAAGTCCGCCTGCATTTCATCAACTATGGCAGCCGCGCGGTGGAGACGCTGCGCATCCGCGTGGAAGGAAAGTACAACGCCAGGAGCATCAAGGCCTACGTCTACAACAGCCCCGACACCAAGCTGACCGAGTTCGAACAGGACGGTGCTTTTACGGAGTTCACGCTCGAAGGTCTGCCTGTTTACGCCGTTCTCGACCTCACGGACCAGCGTTGAACACCGTTGCCGCGGTTCGATAAGTAGTTGCGTGCGCCATCACTGTCGCCATGATCGGTTTCGAATAGCCGCCACCCAAAGTCACTACGAACGGAGCACCGTGCCGCCGTGCTGCTTCTATCACCATCCGGTCACGCGCGGCGATGCCCGCCGGTGTCAATGCGAGCCGGCCCAGGGAATCCGTTGCAAGCGCGTCCACTCCAGCCTGATAGAACACGACTTCGGGACCTGCATCCCATACCCGCGGCAGCACCTCAGAGAGTTGATTCCGGTATTCTTCATCGCCGGTGCCGTCGGCAAGCTCGACGTCGATGCGACTGCGCTGCTTGCGGAACGGGAAGTTGTTACTGCCATGCATCGATAGCGTCATTACTTTCTCGTCATCTTGAAAGATCTGCGCAGTGCCGTCGCCTTGATGCACGTCCAGGTCAATCACCGCGGCGCGCCGCACGATTCCGCGCTTCCGCAACGACTGAATCGCGATGGCAATGTCGTTGAACACGCAAAACCCGGAGCCTTCAGCACGAAAGGCGTGATGCGTGCCGCCCGCGAGGGTCCCGCCCCAGCCGCGTTCCAGAGCCACATCGGTAGCTGCGAGCGTTCCGCCCACGCTCGCCAGGGTACGCCGCACCAACGCCTCCGACCACGGGAATCCGATACGCCGCAGAATACCGCGGTCCAGAGTCCCGTCCAGGAACGAGCGCACATACTCCGCATCGTGTGCGAGCGCGATCACCTCCGCTGATGCTTCCGGCGCTGGGGCGAATGCAAACCGGCCATCGCGCTCCAGTTCCGCGCGCAACAGCGCGTACTTCTCCATCGGGAACTTATGTCCCTCTGGTAGCGGTACCGTGTAGTGGTCAGTGTAGTAGAGGAGCGGCTTGACTAGCGCTTGGTCAGATCGCGAATCCAGATGTCCTTGAACCACATGTTTCCTTCGCCGCCGGAATGCAGTTGCAACGCGATGGTCCCATCGGAGGACTTGGGATTGGGATCGGTGAAGTCCACCATCAGCACGCCGTTCAGGCGCGAGATGTAGCGGTTGCCTTCCACCTTCAGCAGGTATTCGTTCCACTCGCCGTGCCGGACCACCAGTTCATTCTCCGGCGCGGGCCACACGATCCAGCCGCGGCCATCGCCGTATAGACCGCCGGTGTGCTGCATGATCTTGCAGTCAATCTCGAACTGCAAGCCTTGAGAGACATCCGGCGTACCCGGTTTGAAGCCGGTATGGAAGAAGACGCCGCTGTTGCCCGTGCCTTCGCACTTGAAGCGGATGGCGAGTTGGAAATCCTTGTACGTCTTCTCCGTTTCCAGATAGCCGTAGGATTTCGAAATCGCATTGCCGTGAATGGCGCCGTTTTCGACGGTCCACTTCTCTTTGCCGACTTCTTTCCAGCCGGCCAGATCCTTTCCGTTGAAGAGTTGCACCCAATCTTCGCCGGGAAGCACAGGGCGGGTGCGGCGGTTCTGCGCGAACATGCCGGGAGAGCAGAGCAGGAAGAGAACAACCAGTTTTCGCATAACTGATTATGATAACGCCGCAGGTGGGCCGCGTGTTTAGCCTTTGTGCCCGAACTTCTTCACGATCGCAACTCCGGCGAAGATCACGGCCATGGCCGCCAATTCGCGCCGTCCGAAGGGTTCCGCGTACGCCAGGTATCCGAGTACAGCGGCCACAACCGGATTGATGTAGGTGTGCAACGTGACGATCGAAACGGGCAGCCTCTGGAGCACGATAATGTACGACGTGTACCCCACTATAGATCCGAAGAACACCAGGTAAAGCAGCGATCCTACGCCAGTCGCCGTCCACAATACCGGCCTCGGATCGAGAAACAACGCTGGTAGAAAAAACAATCCGGCCGCGAATTGTTGTACCGACGCGCTTGCCACCGGATGTGCCGGTTCCTTGAAACGCCGCTGAAGAATAGAGCCCAGGCCCCAGGAGATGCTGCCGAATTGCAGCAGCAGGAAGCCTTTGATGATGTTGCCGGAGAAGCCCTGTTGAAAAGCATCGGGGCCCACTAGTAGACCCGCGCCGAGGATGGCAACCGCGATCCCGATCATTGTTCCGGCAGTGAGCCGCTCACCGCCTGGCACGAGCGCTTCCAACGTAACCATCCAGACGGGCGATACGGCGATGAACAGAGCGGCGAGGCTGCTGGGAATCATCGTTTCAGCGAACGTTAGGCAACTGTTGCCCACGCCAAGCACCAGCACGCCGCACATCCCGGTCATGAACGTGGTCCGCCAACTGGGAAAGGCCACCCCCTTCAGTTTGAGCGCGGCGATCAGCAATCCGCCCGAGATCATGAAGCGAACCGCAACCAGGTACATCGGCGGCCACGATTCCAACGCAATGCGGATGCCCAGATAGGTGGTGCCCCAAAAGAAGCACACCGATGCAAATGCCAGATAGGCGACAAAGAGCGGATGGCTGCGCAAATTCCAGGATAGCCGTTGGAACGGCCGTCTCGCGCTGGTTGGGTCTGATACACTTCCGGAATGCGCACCCGTTTCGCTCTACTGCTTCTTGCTACCGTGTGCTTCGCGCAGCAGCAGCCGAACGTGGCCGCACAGCGCGAGGCGATGAAGAAACTGCAGTTCCTTGCCGGCAAATGGTCCGGCGATGCGACGGTCAACCGCGGACGCCCGATTGCCATCACGCAGTCAGAAGAGATTAGTTACAAGCTGGACGGCCTGGTGATGATCGTCGAAGGCACTGGCCGCAACAGCGAAGGCAATGTCGAGTTCCGCGCGTTCGCCACTATCTCGTACGACGATGCGTCTGCAAAGTACCGGTTTCGCGCTTACAACGATGGCCGCTATCTGGATACGGAACTGGAGGTGACAGAGGGTGGCTTTGCCCGGGGTTTCACGGCCGGCCCGGCCAAAGTGCGGAATGTGATGAAGCTGACTGCCAAAGGCGAATGGCAGGAAACCACCGAATACGTCCTTGGCGACGCGCCGCCTCGCAAAAGCGTCGAAATGCTGCTCAAGAAAATTCAATAGACTATGCGAACTGCCTTCCTTGTTCCAATGCTGGCCGCGATCGCCGGCGCGCAAGTGAAATTCCCGGCGGCCTACGCGCCCACTAACGACATCGTTCTCGACAATCTCGTTCCGGTGAAAATGCGGGATGGCGTCACGTTGTACGCCGATATCTACCGCCCGGCCAAACCGGGCAGGCATCCGGTGATTGTTTCGCGCACACCCTACAGCACCGAACGCTACCCCAGCGCTTACGATGCCGCCCTCTATTTTTCGCGCCGCGGCTATGCTTACGTCTACCAGGATGTCCGTGGCCGCCACGAATCGGACGGCAAGTGGGAGCCCTTCCGCAACGATATCGAGGATGGCTACGACACCGTGGAATGGGCAGCGACGCAGGCCTGGTCGAACGGCAAGGTGGGAATGGAAGGCGGATCCTACCTCGGCCATGTGCAATGGCGCGCAGCGATGGCCAAGCCGCCGCACCTGGTCTGTATGGTCCCGCGAGTTGCCTCCACCAGCCTCTATCACAACTGGATCACGCTCAATGGTGGTTGGCGTTTGTCGTTCAACTTTGGGTGGGGGCCGGTCCGCCAGGAATCGCGCATCATGCAGAATACTGGTCCGCACACCATTGCCAATGGACCCGAGGCGATCAGCTACGCGAATCTGCTGCAGCATCTGCCGTTGAATAACATGCAGGAACTCGCCGGCCGCCACGCGCAGTTCTATCGCGATTGGCTCGCCCATCCCGATTACGACGATTACTGGAAGAAGATCAATGTGGAAGAGATGTTCGATCAGATCGGCATTCCGGTCTACACAATGGGAGGCTGGTTCGACATCTTCAGCGCGGGCACTCTGAACGGCTACGCGGGCATGGCTGCCAAGGGCAAGACGGATGTCGCGCGTCGCCAGAGCCGTCTGTTGATCGGGCCGTGGGGCCATGGCTCCTCACGCAAATTCGGCGAGATGGATTATGGCGAGCATGCGCACGTCGATGAAAACGCCGCGCAGCTTCGCTTCTTTGACTACTGGCTCAAAGGCAAGGATGACGGCATCTCCAAGGAACCGCCGGTCACGCTCTACGTGATGGGGAAGAATGTGTGGCGTCAGGAGAAGGAATACCCGCTGGCGCGGACGCAGTATCGCAAGCTCTTCCTCAGCGGCAACGGCGCGTTGGGTTGGGACGCTCCGGCCGGGGTGGGGAAGCCGGATACTTACCGGTACGATCCGGCCGATCCAGTCCCCAGCACGGGGGGCAACAACTGTTGCGGAACGCCAACGCCGGCGGGCCCAATGGATCAACGCAAGCTCGATTCGCGCAAGGATATTCTGCGCTACCTCACCGCTCCGCTCGATCGTGATATTGAGGTGACGGGTCCGGTGAAAGTGGTTCTGCACGCCAGTTCCGATTGCACCGATACCGACTTCATCGCCAAACTGATCGATGTGTCTCCGGACGGCCGCGCCATCCCGGTGGCTGAAGGCATCGTGCGTGCCCGCTATCGCGAGTCGCTCAGCCGGCCTCGCCTGTTGGAGCCCGGCAAGGTCTATCCGTTCGAGATCAACCTCGTGGGAACGAGCAATGCTTTCTTACGCGGCCATCGCATTCGAGTGGATTTGACCAGCAGTCACTTCCCGCAATTCGACCGTAATCCGAACACCGGCGACCCTTTCGGCAGCAGCGCGAAAACCAAGGTGGCGACGCAGTCCATCTATCACGATGCAGCCCGAGCGTCGCATATTCTGCTGCCCGTCATTCCATAGCAGGTTGGCGGCAGGAAACGCCCATTTGGTAGATTCAAATCAGTGCCCGAAACCGTAGTCGATTTCCAGGGTGTCAGCAAGAGCTACCCCATTTACGACGCGCCTGGTGATCGTTTGAAAGAACTGATAACCTTTAACCGCCTTAGTCGCCATCGCGATTTCTGGGCGCTACGTGACGTGTCTTTCTCCATAGGCCGTGGCGAAACCTTCTGCATCGTCGGCGAGAATGGCTCTGGAAAGAGCACGCTACTGCAGATCGTTGCGGGCATCCTCCAGCCCACGAGCGGTAACGCTTCCATCCGCGGCCGTGTTGCCGCGCTGCTGGAACTTGGCTCGGGATTCAACCCCGAGTTCACCGGGCGGGACAACGTCTATCTGAACGCCGCGATCCTCGGGCTGTCGTCAGCAGAGATTGACCGCCGCTACAAAGACATCGAAGCCTTTGCGGAGATCGGCGATTTCATCCACCAGCCGGTGAAGACGTATTCGAGCGGCATGGTGGTGCGACTGGCGTTTTCCGTGATGATCCACGTCGACCCCGAGGTTCTGCTGGTTGACGAGGCGCTCGCTGTTGGCGACATTTACTTCCGGCAGCGCTGCATGCGGAAGGTTCATGACCTGCGTTCGCGCGGTGTCACCATCCTCTTTGTGTCGCACGCGATCGGCGATGTGAAGGCGATCGGCGATCGCACCATGTGGCTCGACAAGGGGCGAGTCCGGGAAATCGGGGTCACCGATGCCGTAGTGGCCAAGTACCTGGCCGCGATGGTGGAGAAGGACAGTTCGTACCTGGAGACGAAAAAGCGCGCGGTGAATGGCGCCAGTGGCAGCCAGACAGCGCCGGAGATCGTCGACACGATTCCGAACATCGACCACCGCTATGGCGACCGGCGGGCGGAAGTGATCGGAATCGCCGTGATGGATGAGTTCGGCACACCGGTTCATTTGTTGCAGCCGTCGTCCAAGATTGTCGTGCGCATCAGCGTTCGTGCGAACGAGGACGTCGATCTGCCAATCGCCGGCTTCATGATGCGCAATCATCTCGGCATTGATTTCGCGGGAACCAATACTTCGCGGGAAGGCTATGAACTGCCGCCGATGAGGGAAGGCGACATCTTCACGGTCGATTTTCACCTGGACATCCCGGAGTTGTATCCGGGCTACTTTTCGTTCTCGCCCGCCATCGCCGACGGCACCTTGCATCACTACAAGAACTGCGATTGGATCGACAACGCCATTACTCTGCAAATGGGGCATGCCGATGGGCAGGTCTACGGATACATGCATCTGCCGTGCAAAGTGGAGTTGAACGCCTCGTTACTAAAGCGTCCGGCTGGTACGCCGGTGGGGGAGCCGTCTCTTGGCTGAGTTCACCGGCGAGCGCGTGATTGCGGGCCAAGTGGACCCGGACCTGTTTAACGAACATATATCCCGCTATGTGTTTGCAGCGCGGCTGGCCCGTAATAAGCGCGTGCTCGACATTGCCTGTGGCACCGGCTACGGCTCGGCGGAACTGGCCGCGGTAGCGCGTTCGGTAGTAGGCATCGACGTTTCGCTCGAAGCCGTGGAATACGCCCAAGGGCGGTATCAGGCCCCGAACCTTATCTTTGAAGTGGCCTCGGCGGAGCAATTGCCTTTCGCCGATAGCAGCTTCGACCTGATCACTGGGTTTGAGGTGATCGAGCATTTGAACGATCCGCGGAAGCTGGTATCCGAAGCGCGCCGCTTGCTCACGCCGGCCGGGCAGTTTGTGGTCTCCACCCCCAACCGGCTCTACTACGAAGAGACGCGGCGTTTGTCAGGACCCAATCCGTTTCATACCCGCGAGTTTGAGTTTGACGAGTTCCGTGCACTGCTGATGGAGTTCTTCCCCCACACGCTCCTGTTCGTGCAAAACCATTCCGACACGATTGTGTTTCAGCCCTGCGAGACCAGTTCGGCCACCGAGGTTCGCACCGCCGCCAATGCCTCGACGCCTTCGGATGGGCACTTCTTTGTCGCCGTGTGTGCGTCGATGCCGCAGATGGGCGCTCCCACGTTTGTGTATGTGCCCGCAACCGCAAACGTGTTGAAGGAGCGCGAAATGCACATCGCGCTGCTGGAGTGCGAACTGCGGCAGAAGAATGAATGGCTCGACAAGTCCACCCGCGAGCATGAGGAACTGGTAGTGCAGCATCGCGCGCAGACTGAGGAGTTGGAAGCGCGCAATCAATGGGCCGGACAATTGAACCGCGATCTCGAAGCCACAGGCAAACGCGTCGTGGAAGTGCAGGAGGAACTCGCCGCCGAGCAGAAGGCGGGAAAGGAAACCGCCGCTGCCTATGAGGCCACAGTCGCGGGATTGGAAAGCGATCTGGCTGCACGAACTCAGTGGGCGCAGGAGACGGAAGCGCGGCTCAGCAATGAGTTGAAGGCTCGTTGCGAAGAACTCGCCAAGTGCGTCGAGCTTCTCCATCACAGCGAGGCGGCTCTCGAAGAACGTACCCGGTGGGCACTGCAATTGCAGAAGCAAGTGGATGCACTGCAGGCGCAGTTGAGCGCCGTGTCGGCATCGCGGTGGTATCGCATGGGAAGGAGTCTCGGGCTCGGGCCTGAGTTGCGGCAGTCGTAATATGGAGACGGCGATCCGCCTGCTCCGGGAACTTCCATTACTGCTGCTCTCCCCGGTGCTGATTCTGGTTCCGTATTTCGGACTGTTGTTGACAGACCTGTTCTTCGCCCTGTTTGGCCGCCGCCGCGGGGCGGTAGATACGCTCCCATCCACGAGGAGCGCGTCGGTTGTGATTCCCAACTGGAATGGCAAGGACCTTCTGGAGAAGTACGTGCCGAGCGTGCTGAAGGCGCTGGAAGGCAATCCCGGCAACGAACTGATCGTGGTGGATGACGGCTCCACCGACGGCAGCGCCGATTTCCTTCGTGAGAATTTCCCGGCGGTGAAGGTGGTGGCGTTTGCGAAAAATCAGGGCTTCGGAGCTGGATCGAACGCAGGATTCCGAGCCGCTAAGAACGACATCGTTGTCCTGCTGAACAGCGACATGCGCGTGGATCCTGATTTCCTGCAGCCGCTGCTCGATGGCTTCCATGACGAGAAGGTCTTCGCCGTGGCCTGTCAGATATTCTTTAGCGATCCCAACAAGCAGCGCGAGGAAAGCGGATTGACGCAGGCGTGGTGGGACAACGGCCGCATCGGCGTGCGCCACCGCATCGACGATCAGATCAAGGAGCGGTTCCCCTGCTTCTATCCGGGCGGCGGATCGAGCGCTTTTGACCGGCGCAAGTTTCTCGAGTTGGGCGGATTCGATCATGTCTTGCGTCCCTTCTACCTGGAAGACACGGACATGGGCATGATGGCCTGGAAGCGCGGCTGGAAGGTCTACTATGAGCCGCGCAGTATTGTGTGGCATGAGCACCGGGGAACCATCGGGAAGAAGCACCGCAGCGATTACATCAACAGCACAGTCCAGAAGAACTTCCTGTTGTTCCTTTGGAAGAACACGCATTCCGGCAAACGGCTGCTACTGCACTTCATTCGAACCGCTGCCGATGCTTTCATCAGCTACTGGGCCGGGCCGTCCG
The DNA here is from genome assembly GCA_016213775.1 of Acidobacteriota bacterium. Taxonomy (GTDB): domain Bacteria; phylum Acidobacteriota; class Terriglobia; order Bryobacterales; family Bryobacteraceae; genus CADEFT01. The sequence goes on along the minus strand of JACQZR010000138.1, from coordinate 1,780 downwards.
GCGAGCGCACAAGCCTGAGCGCGTTGTTCCGGGCCTTCCGGCAAATGCCGGGCACTATGGCCGCACGATGGCGTGCACGGTCGCTGGCGGTGGTTTCGGATCAGGAGGCGTTCCGGCGTCCACTGGGTGCTTATTTCCAGGACCGTTTCCGGGCGCCGTTGAAGACTCGCGGCGAATTGTCGGTGCTGTTCCTGTCGCCCTATCCGATCTATCCACCGCATCATGGCGGCGGCGTTTTTATGTATGGCACCGCGAAAGCGCTGGCCACTCGATGCAGGCTTCACATCGTAGCCGTGTTGGATGAAGAGGTGCAGATTGAACAGCACGCGCCGCTCACCCGCCTTTGCGCCAGCAGCAATTTTCTGGTTCGCATGGACCAGAAGACGTTCACTTTCGGAGCCATCTATCCGCATGCCGTGACCGAGTTTTCCAACGGCGACCTGGCGTGGATGATCCACCGCCAGATGTATCTCCACCAGATCGACGTGCTGCAGATTGAGTACACGAACATGGCGCAGTACGGGTGTGAGTTCGACAACATGGTGACCGCGCTGTTTGAGCACGATGTCTACTTCCAGTCGATCGGCCGCGGCTTGCAGCAGCCGGGTTCACCGCTGCGAAAGGCCAGCGCGGGCTTTGAGTATCTGCGCGCGCTGCGATTTGAATTACAGGCCGTGGAGCAGGCGGATCTCGTGCAGATGTGCAGCAAGGAGAACATGGACTACCTGCTATCGTTCGTTCCTCACCTGCGCGGCAAGATGGACGCGACGCTGCGCGCCGGCATCGACACGACGAATTACGCGCTGTACCGCGGGTCGCGCGATCCGTACACGATGCTGTTTCTCGGCAGCTTCCGACACCTCCCGAATGTGGAGGCACTCGACTGGTTTGTGAAACTTGTGCTGCCGAGGATCGTGGACCGCTGCCCGCAAGCGAAACTAGTGATCATCGGGTCCGATCCGCCGCCGCGGCATTCCCTTCCCGTGGCTGACGCGAACGTCGAGATCCGCGGCTTTGTCGATGATTTGCTGGAACCGCTGCGGCGCTATGCTGTGTTCGTGTGCCCGATTCTCAGCGGGTCCGGCGTGCGGGTGAAACTGCTGGAAGCCTTCTGCGCCGGCATCCCAATCGTGTCCACAGTGATCGGCGCGGAGGGCCTATCGGACAAGAACGGGGATATGTGCCTGCTCTCTGACGACCCGCAAGGCTTCGCCAATCACGTGCTGGATCTGTTCGAGCATCCGGACAAGGCGAGCGAAATGGTGGATCGCGGCTATCAGTACGTGACGACGGATCGCGACATCACACGGATGACGGAGAAGCTGGTGCGGAGTTACGAGGCGGAGTTGGAGCGCAAACGCAACAGGCGACAGACTGTCATTGGTTGACAAATCTTGTTAGCCAACGCTACCTTGCTTGTATGAACGTGCACCTTGGTTCCGTCTTCGACGAATTTGTAGCCAATCTTCTTAAGACGGGCCTGTACCAATCACAGAGCGAAGTCCTTCGAGAGGGATTGCGTCTACTCAAGGAACGTGAGGATCTGAAACAGATTCGACTCGCTGAATTGCGCAAGGAAATCGCCGTCGGCCTTGCCGAGGCGGAGCGCGGCGAGTTCGTGGACGGCGAAGCCGTGTTTGGCGCAATTCGCAAACGTAGCGCCCAGCGCAAACGTGCCAGAAGATGAAGCGATACGTCCTAACCCCGAGCGCCAAACGGGATGTAGAAGATATCTGGGCGTACATCGCCAACGACAACATCCAAGCAGCCGATCGTGTTG
>JACQZR010000136.1 GCA_016213775.1 Acidobacteriota bacterium | reverse complement strand
CCCGGATGGGGAATGATCTTGGACAGGAGGCGGCTAAACCAGAAAGGCAGACCTCACCCTCAAGACGACAGTCCCGAAGGCCCAACGCCTTCGCCTGCAACACGTGTTATTTTTTCTGCGCCTGTTTTGGACAGCAGTGCTAAATGTCATTGTTGTGGCAACCTTATAGGTGGGAAGCGGGCTCATGTACTACGACGTATGAGACCACCGGCCGGTTTCCACTGGGAGTTACAACTCGTTGAGCTCAGCAATCCTCCCTTCCACCAGGCTCGCGAACCTCTCCACCTGACGGGGTGAGTAGCTCGCGGCGCGGAACGCATCGCGGATTTGTTTCGAGGAAAGTCTGGCCAGAATCTGCCCCATCCAGCGCGCGTCGGCTCGCGGTATATCCCGGCCAATCCAGACCAGATCGCGGCGGTGGCGGTACTCCGGACGCTTGATCAGGAAGAACAGCCATGGCGGCTTCCCCGGAGTCCGCAGATCTATTGTCTCCGGACCCACCCGCCGCAGGAACTTCGAGTGGGCGTAGGACCAAAGGTTTCCTCTCGCCATCCGGCCCGGCCACCACGGTCCCGCGGTTCCGAAACTGCATCCCAGGTCGGTGACCATATAGATCCGTTCCGGCCGCTGGCCCCCCAAGCCAGTTCTTTCAACAATCCCATTGTTCTCGTCTTTCAAATCCCAATTGTTTATGAGCGCCATCAGTACGCGGAGTCCATTGAGCTCCCTGGTGTCCGTGAAAGGACCTTCGCGCCACGCCCAATGTCCGTTCTTTTTCTCGCCGGGCAGCTCTCTCTTCAGCCGGGCGTTTCGCACGGAGCCGTCGGGATCCAGGAACTTCTGCCCTCGCTTCAGCCGGCGCGGCATGTTCAGTGGCTGCAACAGTGGGAGGAAGTAGACTTCATTGGCGAAATAGCCCACCGCCCAAACCAGTCGCGTGGCCACCGTTTCCGGACGAGCCTCGGCGCCAAGCTTCACCTTCCATTTCACGCCGTCCTGGTCTTCAATAACGAATTTTGGGTTGCTTCCACCGCGGTCTTCTTTTACGAAGGTGAAGGTTCCGCGCGGCTGGTGCTGTTTTCCGCCTGGGCCGTAGAACAGGTCCCGGGAGGCAATATCTTCTGGCTGGCGCCATAGGACGGCGAGTCGGTTACGGGTAGTTTCTACTGTGCCAGGCCGTAGTATTTTCCCGCCGGCAGCGGCTGTGGTGCATAGCGAGGCAACACAAACGAACAGAGTAACTGTCTTTGTAACCAGATACATAGAGGCTTCTCCGGGCCTGGTGGATAGCCAGCCTTCCTCTAAAGTGCATGGTGGATGCCAAACTGCGAGGAGGGGTATCGAGAGAAGGCCGTATGAAGCTCCTGATTCAACCGAGTGATGGCCTCGCGCCGCTGATCAGAGGGATCAACGGCGCCAGGAACCGTGTCGAGATTATCATTTTCCGTTTCGACCGGGGTGAGATTCAAAGAGCGCTGGCGAGCGCCGTGAAGCGGGGCGTGTTTGTTCACGCCCTCATTGCTCACATCAACCGGCAAGGGCAGGAGAATCTTCGCGAACTCGAGACGCAGCTATTGGCGGCCGGAGTCACCGTAGCGCGTACGGCGGATGATCTATCCCGCTATCACGGCAAGATGATGATCATCGACCGGCGTGAATTGTATCTGCTGTCCTTCAATCTCACCTATCTGGATATCGAGCGGAGCCGCGCTTTCGGGATTATCACAACGAATCGCAAGCTGGTGCAGGAGGCGGTGCGGCTATTTGAGGCGGATACAAAACGGCACCCTTACGACGCGGGTCTTTCCACGTTGATAGTGAGTCCCTCAAACGCCCGCAAGCAGTTGTCGGGATTCATCGAGCAGTCAAAGCACGAGCTTCTTATCTACGATCCGAGGATTAGTGACCCGGCGATGATTCGCCTTCTGTCGCAACGGGCAAACGCCGGAGTCGCAATCAAGATCATCGGCCAGTTGACAGGGAAAAGCCCTGTGCCGGTACGCCGGCTTTCTTCGCTCAGACTTCACACACGGACAATGATCCGGGACGGGCGGGCGGCATTTGTGGGGAGTCAGAGTCTGCGGGAAATCGAATTGGACGGAAGGCGCGAAGTGGGCCTCGTTTTCCGTGACCGCAGAGTGGTGAGCCGCCTTGCCGCGACATTCCAGGAGGATTGGAGCGAAAGCGGATTACCCAAAGCCGAGACGGCTGACCTGCCGGCGGCCAAGACAGCGAAACGCGTTGCCAAGGCGGTTGCCAGACAGATGCCGTCCGTTACACCCGTGCTGGATGTGATTGTGCAAGAGATGGCCAGCGAGGGGAATCTGCTGGAGATCGACTCGCAACAAGTGGAGGAGACCGTGAAGAGCGCTGTCAAAGAGGCGGTCAAAGAGGTGGTGCAGGACGCTATCGAGGAGACGTCGGCGCAGGTGGATCCTTGACCGCGCCTTGCCCCTGGCTTTTTCGGCGCCTGGGCCAGAATTCCCTTACCACGTTCATGCCTGCATCCGCGCCCAGCGAGATGCCGGCGGAGCTGAAGCCGCTGGCAACTGTGTGTGCACTGGCCGGCTGCCAGAGACGCGAAATCAGTCCGCTCCCGATGGTGCCGGAAATCGCGCCGGACGCTACCGTGCGCCGCCCGGTGGTGGTTTTGTGGGTGATCACGGAGCTCTGCAGTGCGTAGATTAATCGGGGTCCGAATCCATGCTTCTCTGAGGGCCGGTAATCCAGTGCCTCGTGCCGGAAATACGCCACCGGGTACCTGATACTGTTCCTCACGACGTGCCCGGCGAATGCGGAGCCGAATCGTTTTGCGAAACCCACGACGCCTCCACCCCACTCCTCAGGCGAATTAAGAGCTTGTCCAAGGATGGCTTTGCCGCCTGCGCGCGCCACCGAGCCAGGGCTAAAAGTATGTTTGACGAATCGGGCCTTGGTAGGCCGTTCCGGTTCGGAGTCCTCGCACGCGATCGCCGAAGGACCAATCGCCGCCAGCATCAGTGATACTGCAAGGATTTCACGCGGAAACGGAATCCTCGGTTTTAAACTGAAGAGCGTGTAGCTTTGCATAAAGGCCTCCGAATGCCAGTAGTTCACTGTGGACTCCAGCTTCTACAATGACACCTTCGTCGACTACGAAGATGATGTCGGCACGTTCGATGGTCGACAGCCGGTGCGCGATGACGATAGAAGTCTTGCCGCGCATCAATTGGTCCAACGCTTCAAACAACAGCATTTCTGAAGCCGCGTCCAGGCCCGAGCCCGGCTCGTCCAGGATAAGAATGGGAGCATTGCGAACAATTGCCCGGGCAACAGCGATACGTTGACGCTGCCCTCCGGATAGCGTCACACCGCGTTCGCCGACCAGTGTGTCATAGCCCAGCGGCATCTTCTCGATGAACTCGCGTGCGTTGGCCAGCTCGGCCGCACGCAGCAGTTCCGCGCGCGTTGCCTCGGGTTTTCCGTAAGCGATGTTGTACCAGATGGGGGCGTGGAACAGGATAGTGTCCTGAAGCACGAAGCTGATTTGCTGGCGCAAGGACTTCAATTGGTAACGGCGCACATCGCGGCCATCCACCCGTATCATTCCCGAATCCGGGTCGTAGAAGCGGGGGATGAGGCTGATGATGGAAGTCTTGCCGGCCCCGGTGGGTCCCACGAACGCCGCAAGCTGACCTGGACGAATCTGGAAGCTCACGTTCTTGAGGGCCGGACTGCCAGGCCCGTAAGTCAAGGTGACGTCGTCAAATTCGATGTGCCCCTTGAAACGAGGTGCGCGCTTTGCGCCAGGCATGTCATTCACTTCGTGATTGGTTTGCAGGATTTCCAGGATGCGTTCGTAACCCACTAGTGCTTTCGAATAGGAGTCGGTCATCTTGGAGAGCTCCTGCATTGGCTTGTACATCTTGCCCATGTAAAAGATGAACAGGATCAGCGAACCCGCGGACAGCCGGCCGTCCATCACCAGGCGCGCTCCAAACCACAACACAAGGCAGGTGCCAGTCGCTACGATGACCTCCACCAGCGGCGAGAGTTTCGCTTTCAGATTGCGGGCCCGCATCGCAATCTCTACGCCTTCGAGACTTTGTTCTTCCAGCCGCTTCTGTTCATAGTCCTCGCGGGCGAAAGCCTTCACCACACGAATGGAGGAAAGCACCTCTTCAATGATGGAGACAATATCGCCTTCCTTCTTCCGCGACTCCCGTGCCGCCTTCTTTATCAAGCGGGTGTAGCTGAACACAACGGCGAACAACACCGGCGCCACGGAAAGCGCGACCAACGTGAAGCGCCAGTTGATGTAGAACATCACCCCCAGCATGCCGAGCAGCGTGACACTGTGTAGGAGAGACCCCAGCAATCCGGATGCAATGAAACTCTGAATCGCATCGATGTCGCTGGTTACCCGGCTCACCAGATCCCCGGTTTGCCGCTGGTCGTGATAGGAAAGCGACAACCGTTGGATGTGCGAGTACAGCATTCGCCGGAGGTCGTGAACTGTCCATTGTGCCGCGCTCGTGGCGATGTATTTCTCAATGTAAGTGCACAACGCCCCAAAGGCCGCGATAGCAAGAACGGCCAGAGCAGCAAACTCCAGGATGCGCAACTTGTCAACGCCGATGGTAGATAGGAGCAGGGGATTGAGCCACCCGTGAATCGGCCGGGAATTCAATACATTATCGAGGACGATCTTCAATGGCCAAGGCTCAAGGAGGGTGGCGAGACCCGCTCCCAAAGTCGCGAGAAAGCCGAGAACCAACATCTTGGCGTGGGGCCTTAGAATATCGCGGATTCTGAACGGCGGGTTGACGGGCGGTTCCATGGACGGTCTCATTTGCGGTTCCGGTTCGGGACACCCTCACGTTTTCGCGCGCGGTCATCCTTTTACTTACTGATACTTAGATGAGTCCGTCAAGAGGATCGTTTCCACAATGGGGGGATGAAACCGTTACCGCTGTCCATAGGCCGATGATGCGAACCCCACGAACCGTTTTCCGTTATTCATGAAGCGATTTCCTGTTTCAATCCCTACCAATCAGGGCAAAACTTACCAGTCCGGTTTCCTGCTTGTCCCAGCGGAGTGCAAATTTTACGTCCTACACTCCCCATCTCGGTGCCATCTGTGGTTGGAGTTACGCTTGCAGCCATGAGCGAGGAGGCAGAAACAGAAGGAGAAAAACGCTATGTCGAATACAATGATAATTCTCATTATCGCTTGCGTGGTGGTTGCCGCTGCGGTGGTTTGGGTATTGGTTCAAAGGAATCGATCCAAAGAGCTACGGTCGAAGTTCGGCGATGAATATGACCGGCTTTTAGCTCAGAACACCGACCGCCGCCTCGCGGAAGCCGAGCTGCAGAGACGCCGGCAGCGTGTGGAGAAGATGCAATTTCGACCTCTGACGCGCGAGGAGTCCGATCGCTTCTCCATCGCCTGGCGGATCGAGCAGGAACGTTTCGTGGATGATCCTCGTGGAGCCCTCACTCGTGCGGATGCCCTCATCTGCGAAGTGATGGGCGCACGCGGGTACCAGGCCAGCGCGTTCCAGGACAGGGCTGCGGATATCTCCGTGAACCATCCCCACTTAGTCCAGCAGTATCGCTCCGCTCACGACATCGCAACTCGTGCGGAACAAGGCAAGGCGGACACTGAGGCGGTGCGCATTGCGATGCAGCACTACCGGCAACTGTTCGAGGAATTGGTGAATCAGCATCATCTCGAGGAGGCGAGAAAGTAGCGGAGTGCCGATTGATTAGAAAGGAGAATACAGATGAAAGATAGAGAGTGCGCCCACCCGGCCTGCGGTTGCCGCGTCGATAGCGACACAAAGTATTGCAGTCAATACTGCCGGGACGCTGGAGACAAGCTGGAGATCTCCTGCAATTGTGGACATGGAGACTGTAAAGAATCGGCCGTGCCCGATACCTTGCAGGAACGACCAGCGAGCTACTGAGCGCAGATTCGCCCTTTCACATTGCGACCTCGCGCACGTCAATACCGCACTGCTGTCGTATTACTGCCGCACACCAACACGGCTACCCGCTCTCCCTTGTGCGGTACATACGCCCCCGCGAGCAGCGCCGTCATCGCGGCCGCCCCTCCAGGTTCCGTCGCCACGCGCAGCACATCCCAAATAGCCGCTTGGGCCTGCACAATCGCCTCATCCGTCACCAACACCACGCGATCGACAAACTCCTGCGCCAGCGGAAACATCAACTCTCCCACCATCTTTGGCGCTAGCGAATCGGCTGCGACGCCCCCCGCCTCGGCCTCCACCGGGCGGCCCGCCGCCATGGCTGCGTGCAGCGTCGGAGCCTTCTCCGGCTCCACGGCAATGATGCGAATGCGTCCGCGATACCACGCGGCGATCCCACCGATCAGTCCACCCCCGCCCACCGCCACCAACAGGGTATCGATATCCGGTACTTGCTCCTCTAACTCCAGGCCCAACGTCCCCTGACCAATCAAGGTCTCCGGCTGATCGTAGGCATGAATCGACAGCGCCCCGCTCTCGGCGCAGTACTGCTCGCACGCCGCCAGCGACTCCACATAGCGATCCCCCACGATCCGCAACTCCGCCCCGTAGCTGCGAATCCGCTCCACCTTCGCCGGCGAAGAAACGGTTGGCACGAAGATCGTCGCCCGCATGCCCAACTTCGCTGCCGCGTAGGCCACCGCCGCCCCGTGGTTGCCGCCCGATGCCGCAGCCACCCCCTCCGCCGGAACCGCGCGGCTCAGCAAATTGTAGAATGCTCCGCGCGCCTTGAACGACCCGGCGCATTGAAACAACTCCAGCTTCAATGCCAGCGGCGCCGCCGGCAGTCCGAAGTCCGCCGCGTTCACCACCATCACCGGCGTTCGCCGGACATATCGCCGGATCAGCCGCTCCGCCGCAACAATAGCCTCGTTTTCAACCATGTTGAATTATACAAATCCTGGTAATCTGGATGATCGATGAGCACATTGGAACAAGCGAGGAAACTGGAAGCAGAAGGCAAGATTGGGGCCGCCATCGACCTGCTGGAGCAGGCCGTCGCGCTCGGCGAAGAAGATCCCCTGTTCTGCAAGGAGATCGCCAGAATGTGCCTGACCATTAATGAGGTTCGGGCCTTCGCCAACTGGTGCCATGAGGCCATTCGCCTGAACCCTCATGACGGCGAGCCGTATCTAATGATAGGGAGGAACCTGTCGGCGGCTGGCCGCTGGGGGGAAACCGTGGAGGCGCTCGAACATGCCATCGGTGCCGGCGCGCTCGACCCGGCGCAAACCGCGGAGGCTCATTCGTTGCTTGAAGTTGCCCACGCCAACTACGAGCAATGGAAGCACGATCACCCAGGAGCTTCCAACCTCTGAGGAATCGCTAGTCCACTGCTCGAAAAGGGCCTGTTGCGGGACTGCCATGCAAGTAGGTATCATTTGGAGGTTTGTAGTCCATTTGGAGGATTCATGTCCATTGAAGCAAAAGTGAAGCAGATCATCGTCGAGCAGTTGGGTGTTGACGAAGCCCAGGTCGACAATACGGCCAGCTTCGTTGACGACCTCGGCGCTGATTCGCTGGACATTGTCGAACTGGTGATGGCTTTTGAAGAGGCCTTCAACATCGACATCCCGGACGAGGACGCCGAAAAGATCGGCACCGTAAAAGATGCCATCGATTACATCGAGGCGAAGACCAAGAAATAGTTCACAACCCCACGAAACTCATACGGAAGAAATAGCTTGTCTCGCAGAGTTGTAGTAACCGGAGTCGGCCTTGTGTCGGCGCTGGGTATTGGTACGGAAGAAACCTGGGCCGCCCTACAGGCCGGCAAAAGCGGAATCGCCCGCATCACCCAGTTTGAATGTTCCCAGTTCGCCTGCCAGATCGCCGGCGAAGTTAAGAATTTCGACCCACTTCGCTGGATTGATAAGAAGGAAGTGAAGAAGATGGGGCGCTTCATCCAGGTGGGCATCGCCGCCAGCGAGTTCGCCATGGAAAGCGCCAAGCTCAAGGTGCAGCCGGAAGACTCCGAAATGACCGGTGTCTACATCGGTAGCGGCATCGGCGGATTCGAGGTGATCGAGCGGGAGCACCGCACCCTGCTCGAACGGGGTCCCAGCCGCATCTCACCCTTCTTTATCCCCGCCACCATCGTAAATCTCGCATCCGGATACGTGTCGATTCGGATCGGCGCCAAGGGACCGAATTCCGCCACGGCCACCGCCTGCACTACCAGTGCACACGCCATTGGCGATTCCTTCAAGATCATCCAGCGTGGCGACGCCGACGTCATGATCTGCGGCGGCGCCGAGGCCTGTGTCACCCCCATGGGTATTGGCGGGTTTGCTGCGATGCGGGCGCTTTCCACTCGCAATGACGATCCCGAAAGAGCCTCACGCCCATGGGATAAGCAGCGTAACGGATTCGTCGTTGGCGAGGGCGCCGGTATCCTCGTCATTGAGGAGCTCGAATTCGCCAAGCGGCGCGGGGCCAATATCCTGGCCGAAATTGTCGGCTACGGCATGAGCGCCGATGCCTACCACATCACCTCGCCGTCTGAAGACGGAGAAGGCGCCTTCCGCGTGATGCGCAACGCCATGCGCGACGCCAAACTCGACCCCAGCCTGATCGACTATATCAATGCGCACGGGACCTCCACTGAAGTTGGCGATAAGATCGAAACGCAAGCCATTAAGCGCGCCTTCGGCGATCACGCCTATAAGCTGGCGGTAAGTTCCACCAAGTCGATGACCGGTCACTTACTCGGCGGTGCGGGCGGTTTGGAAGCCGGCATCACCGTGCTTGCCATTCGTGATCAGATTGCCCCACCCACCATTAACTTGCAGGAGCCCGATGACGGCTGCGACCTCGATTACATCCCCAATCAGGCACGGTCGATGAAGATCGAACATGCCCTCAGCAATTCGTTCGGCTTCGGCGGCACCAATGGCAGCCTCATCTTCAAGAAATATTCCGAGTAGTTAAGTGCGCCGCCCACTCCGGGCGTGGCGTGCGGCGTGGAGCAGCAGGAGTCCCATGAAAATAGTAGTGGCCATCAAACAGGTTCCGGCCCGCGATTCCTCGTTGAAAGTCAATGGGGCGGGGAAGTGGATCCAGGATAGCGACCTCAGCTTCGAGATCAACGAACCCGACGCCTATGCCCTGGAAGAGGGCCTTCAACTCAAGGAGAAGCACGGCGGCGAAGTCGTGGTGTTGTGCCTCGGCCCGGCGCGCGCCGGGCAGACCATCCGCGAAGCCCTCGCCAAGGGCGCCGACCGTGCCATCCACATCGAAGAGGAAAACCTCGGCGGCCTCGATACGCTCGGCATGGCGCAGTTGCTCTCGAAAGCCATCGCCGCCGAGAACGCCGATCTGCTCCTTACCGGTCTCCAATCCGATGACCTCGGTTACGGCCAGACCGGCGTCGTCGTTTCGGAACTGCTCGGTTGGGCCCATTCCACCATCATCATGCAGGTGGAGAAGACCGAGGGCGGCATTCGCGTCAAGCGCGAGTTGGAGGACGGCTGGTTTCAACTGATCGACCTGCCGCTGCCCTCCGTGCTCACCATCCAGTCCGGCATCAACAAGCTGCGCTACGCCACACTGATGGGCATTAAGAAGGCCAAGTCCAAGGAAATCAAGAAGCTGACGGCAGCGGACCTCGGAGGACTTCCCGCACCCACGGCACTAGTGGATAGCATCTACCTGCCGAAGAAATCGAAACAAACCCAAATCCTGGAAGGACCAGCTAAAGAAGTAGCAGCTAAGCTAGTGGAAAAATTGAAGTTCGAGGTGCGAGTCATATGATCGGCGTCCTGGTCATCACGGAACAACGAGGCGGTGCCTGGAATCGCATGTCGCTCGAGACTCTCTCGGCCGGCCAGCAGTTGGCCGCGTCTCTCGGGGTACCCTGTTCGGCGGCTGTGGTTGGCGGCGATGTCACCCCGCTCGCTCAGGAACTCGCCTCTTACAGTCTGGCCAAGGTTTATGCCGTGAGCCATGCTCTCCTCGCCGATTACACGGCTGATGGCTTCACCTTGGCCGTCGACGCTTTGGTGCGGCAGGCCGCCCCCTCCGTTGTGCTCTTCCCGCACACCTACCAAGTGCGCGACTTCGCCCCCCGCGTCGCCACTCGCTTCCAAAAAGTGCTCGTTACCGACGTGATCAAGATCACAACCGAGGGCGGTCAGCCCACCTTCGTCCGTCTGCTGTTCCAGGGCAAACTGAATGGCGACGTGAAGCCTTCCGGTGCAGGGCCACACTTCGCCTCCATCCAGGCAGGTGCTTACCGAGCCGACCAGTTGGTTGCAGGTGCCGCGCCAGTGGAAGCTGTTGGGGTCACTTTGGATTCCAAGCAAATCCGTAACCGACCCCAAGCTCCCTTCCGAGAGTCCTCGCGTGCCGTCGACCTCACCGCCGCCGAGCTGATTGTTTCCGTAGGGCGCGGCATCAAGGAAAAGGAGAATATCCATATCGTTGAGGAGCTTGCCAAGGCTCTCGGCGCCGAACTCGCCGCCTCCCGGCCCATCTGCGACAACGGTTGGCTCCCCATGGAGCGGCAAGTGGGGAGTTCCGGGCAAACCGTTGCACCCAAAATGTATTTGGCCGTGGGCATCTCGGGCGCCATTCAGCATTTGGTCGGCATGAAAGGTGCCAAAACCATCGTTGCCATCAACAAAGACGCCAACGCACCCATATTCGAGGTAGCGGACATCGGCGTTGTGGGCGATCTGTTTGAGGTGGTTCCGGCTCTTGTGGAAGAAGTGAAGAAAGCCAAAGGCACATGAGAATTTCCAGTGCCCTCATGACCCCATATTGAAGTTTTGCCGATTCTGACCGATACTCTAAGCATGCCACCTGAGGCAGTAAAAATACGACGGCTCCCCAACGACGTCCTGGATGCGCACCGCACCCGGGCCGTGGAATCGGGTGTGAGCCTGGAAGAAGAATTGAGGCGTGTTGTGATACAATCGGCTTTGAAACCCAAGTTGGATTTTGCAGCCAAGGCTGCGGTATTCAACGCCAAACTGAAGGCGCGCTACGGCACGCTTTCGGATAGTACAGATTTGATCCGGGCGGATCGGGACGCCGATCCCACCCGCCCCGTTGATCCTGCCGCGGACCAAACCTAACCCAAGAGGTCCACTTCTTGATCATCATTGATGCCTCGGTGGCCGTCAAATGGCTAATCCCCGAGGCAAACTCTGACCAGGCTCTCGCCCTTGCCAAAGGCTCCGAGATCCTGGTTGCTCCCGACCTTATCCGCACCGAAGTCGCTGGAGCCATCACCAAACGCTTTCGCTTGGGCGAGATCGAACTGGATGATGCCAAAGAAGCCCTGGGTATGTGGGTGGACGCGCTCAAGGAGGGTGTCATCCAAGTCCAAACCACACTGGAAGATGTCCGCCACGCCGCGAACTTCTCGCTCCAACTCAACCACCCCATCCAGGACTGTCTCTACCTGGCTTTGGCCCAACGCAATTCCTCCCGCCTCGCCACCGCCGACCGCAAGTTCGCCGACAAAGCCAAATCCGTTTTCCCTGGTATCGACGTCATCTGAACGCTGCTCGTCCGCTGATCGCTGTAAACTTCTCTCTACACAATTAGCCAAATCCGTGCCATCATATGTCTCATGGCCAACACCATACCATTTCCGGCGCAGGCTTCGGCTGGCGAGCGGGCTACCACCCGTTCGTCCGCCATCCCTTGGTATCTCTGGTGCGCTGTTTTCTCCGTCACTTCCGCCATGGTCGGCGCTCACTGGGACATTTCGTGGCACCGCTCCATCGGACGCGACACCTTCTGGACCCCCGCCCACATTGCCATCTACCTCTGCGGCATTCTGGCCGGTATCAGTTGCGCCTATCTCATCCTCTCGCGCAGCTTTGGCTTCGTTCAGGATCAAGCCGTGGTCCGGATGTGGGGTTTCCGCGCTCCGCTTGGCGCATTCCTCGCTTCCTGGGGCGGCGTGGCGATGCTCACTTCCGCGCCTTTTGATGACTGGTGGCATAGCGCTTACGGCCTTGATGTCAAAATTGTCAGCCCGCCGCATGTGCTTCTCATCTTCGGCACCTTTATGGTGATGATGGGCGCGCTCGTCCTCACCCTCGGGCAGATGAACCGCGCCTCGGGAGCCGAGCGTGGGAGGCTCAACGCCATCTTCTTATACATCGGCGCCATGATCGTGGTCCTCCTGATGATCTTCCTCATGGAGTACACCATTCGACCGATGATGCACACCGCCGGTTTCTACAAGGTGATTGGCGTGGCTGTCCCATTCGCCCTCGCCGGACTCGCCCGCGCATCCGGCCTCCGCTGGGCGTCCACCATTGCCGCCGCCATTTACTCCGTGTTTCTCATCGGCTGCGTGTGGATCCTGCCGCTGTTCCCCGCCGAACCCAAACTCGGCCCGGTCTATTTCCCCGTGACGCACTTTGTCCCGCCGGAGTGGCCCCTGTTATTCATTGTGCCGGCTGTCGCGCTAGACTTACTGTGGAAGCGCACTGCATCCTGGAACAAATGGCTCCTCGCCGCCGTTTCCGGCATCGTCTTCATGGGACTTTTCCTGGCAGTCCAGTGGCCTTTTGCCGATTTTCTGCAATCCCCCGCGGCACGTAACGCCTTCTTTGGGGCAAAGTATTTCGGGTATTACACGCATCCCAATTCCGCGTTATTCCAGTACCGCTTCTTACCCGTGGAACCGGATTTCGCGAAAGGCATCCTGCTCGCCTTCGTTTTCTCGATGATTTCGATGCGCGTGGGTTTGGGGTGGGGCGATTGGATGCGCAAGGTCCGCCGATAATATGTACAAGCGTCTGCTATTGACGCTGACGTGTGCTCTGGTTGCTTCGGCGCACATCGGCAGCCCTGATATCTTCCTCGAAGGCAGGGCCGGGCCATACCCGCTGTTTGTCACCATCCGTCCGCCGCAGGTGATCCCCGGCATCGCGGAAGTGGACATTCGTGTCCGCTCCACCGGCATCAAGGAGGTGCGCATCGTTCCCACGCCCATCAAGGGCCCGGGCGCGAAGTTCGCCCCCACGCCCGACATCGCCACCCCATCCAAGGACGATCCTCAGTTCTTCACCGGCGGGCTGTGGATGATGACCAGCGGCTCATGGGAAGTCCGCGTCACTGTGGAAGGAGCGCAAGGCTCCGGCCAGCTCGACGTGCCCGTGCCCGCCCTCGCCAGCCAGACCGAGAAAATGACCACCGGCCTCGCCTCCGTCCTCGGCGTGCTCGCGCTCATCCTGATCATCGGCGGCATCAGCATCGCCGGAGCGGCGGCGCGTGAAGCCGATCTGGACCCTGGCGTGCAACCGGCCGCTTCCCGCCGCAATAAGGCCTGGGTCTTCATGTCCGTCACCGCCGGGCTGCTCGCGGCGATACTCCACTTCGGCAACAAGTGGTGGACCTCGGAAGAGAACAATTACTCGCGTATCATCTACAAGCCGCTTCAAATGAAAGCCGAGTTGGCCTCAACTGGTACCCTGCGCCTTCAACTGAAGGACCCGGGTTGGCTGCCCCGCGCCATTGATGATTTTGTCCCCGATCACGGCCACCTCATGCACCTCTATGTCATTCGTCTTCCGGAAATGGAACGCGTCTGGCACCTCCATCCCGAGATGACCGGGTCCGGCATCTTCACTCATCAACTGCCGCCGATGCCCGCGGGCAAATACGGGCTCTACGGCGATGTCGTGCACGAAAGCGGGCTCCCCGAGACGCTCACTACCGACATTGACCTACCGGAAATCGCCGGCAAACCAGTTACCGGCGACGATGCCGCAGCCACTGGAACGCCGCTCAGCCATGGCGACGTGGCGGCCGCTACTGCCGCGCTTCCCGATGGTGCGCGCATGGTGTGGGTTCGCGACGCCGCGCCGTTCACTGCCAGGCGTCCACAACCCTTCCATTTCCGCGTCGAGACCGCCGATGGCAAACCCGCCGGAGATATGGAACTCTACATGGGGATGCAGGGCCACGCCGCCTTCGTAAAACGGGACCGTTCGGTCTTCGCCCACGTGCATCCGACGGGTTCGGTACCGATGGCCGCCCTCAGCATCGCACAGAGCCAGGCCGATCCCCATGCCGGCCACGACATGAGCCAATTGAAACTCCCGCCCGAAGTGAGTTTCCCCTACGGCTTCCCCTCACCCGGCGACTACCGCATCTTTGTTCAGATCAAGCGCGCCGGTGAGGTGCAGACGGCTTTCTTCGACGCCAAAGTACAATAGCGTCCGTCCACCTAGCGCTGAATCTTCACCAGCGGCTCGCTCCCGCAAGCTTCCTCCCCACACGAACTCTCCTGCGGACACCCGCCACACCCGTGCTTCACATGATCCAGCACATCGGTATCCGGCCGGACAGCCTTTCGCCGCCGCACCAACGCCTGCACGGCAAACCACGCCCCCATGAAAAGGAGAAACCCGCCAATCGCCCGCACCAGTTCCCAAAGCATAGATCCCTACGATCCTCCGCCGATTCCGGCGAATCCCATGAACGCCAGCGACAGCGTTCCGGCCAGCATCAACACCAGCGCTGTCCCCTTCACCATGTCCGGAATATCGGAAAGCTCCAGCCGCTCGCGAATCACCGCCATCAGGAACAGGGCGAGCGCGAATCCGGCACTCGATGCCACCGCGAACACCACGCTCTGTACCAGCGAATATTCCCGCGCCGTCTGAAACAACGCCACGCCCAACACCGCGCAATTCGTCGTGATGAGCGGCAGGTAAATCCCCAACGCGCGAAACAGCGCCGGAGAGGTCTTCTTGATAAACATCTCCACTAACTGTACCGTCGAAGCAATAATGACAATGAAGCTGATAATCCGCAAATACTCCGCGTGAAAGTGCATCAGTAGAACATTGGTCCCAAAGGCCAGCACGCTACTTACCGTGATCACGAAGATCACCGCCACTCCCATGCGCCACGCCGTGGTGATCTTACCCGACACGCCGATGAACGGGCAGATTCCCAAAAACACGCTCAAGACAAAGTTGTTTATCAGGAGCGAGTCGATAAAAATATATCCGAGGGATACCTCGTTCATGCATGCACCTCCACGGCCTTGTCCGCCTCGTCAGCCCCGGGGGCCAATTTGCCCTTCCCGCGTTCCTTCCACCACCGGAAGATCAGCAGCCAGCTACCCAACGTAAAGAACCCGCCGGAAGGCAGCAGGAACAACACCCACGGCTGATAATGGGACCCGAACAGCGGAAACCCAAGGAATGTGCCCGCGCCCAACACCTCGCGCACGCCGCCCAAACACAGCAGCGCGATAAAGAATCCGATCCCCATCCCCAACCCGTCCAGAATCGACTTAAAGACTCCGTTCTTGCTCGCGAACGCCTCCGCCCGGCCGAGAATAATGCAGTTCACCACGATCAGCGCGATAAACGGCCCCAGCGCTTTATACACCGGGATACTCACGGCCTTGATCATGTAATCCACAATCGTCACAAACGTGGCGATGATCAGAATGAACGTCGCAATGCGTACCTGCTTGGGGATGATCTTGCGGACCATCGCAATGAGGGCGTTCGAGCACACCAGCACGAACAGGGTTGCAATCCCCATCGCCAGCGCGTTGCGCACGCTGTTGGTGATCGCCATCGTCGGGCAGAGGCCGAGCACCTGTACAAATACGGGGTTCTGTTTCCAAAGCCCGCCAAAGAAAGCTTCCATGCTATCGGAAGGCGATTTGGTCATTGCCCCATGGTCGTGACTCATTTCGGAGTCTCCTTTTCTACCGTGCCAGCGGAAGATCGGCCTGCTCCACCGGGAGCCGCGATTTCCGGGTGATATTCTTCGCTTCCAAGCCCTTGGACGCCCCACTCTTGTCGTTCAGCCAGACAATCGCGCCCGTCGGACAGCGCTCAATCGGCTTCCGCGTCGCCTGCCTGTTCTTTGAATAGTCCACCACCGCCAGATTGTTCGTGATCTGCACCAACCCGGGCGCATCGGCCGCGCAGCGCCCGCAAGCCGTGCAGGCCACTTCGCACACCGCTTCCGCCACGTCGCCATTCAACAGGTTCTTGCACGACACCCACAGCCGCCGGCTGATCGGATGCAGCGAGAACAACTCCTTCGGGCACACCACCACGCAGTCGTTGCAGGCAGTGCATTTGTCCACATCCACCACTGGTAAGTCGTGCGCGTCCATGTGGATCGCGTCGAAAGTGCAAGCTCTGGCGCAATCCCCCAGCCCGAGGCATCCCCACGAGCAGCTCTTGCCCCCGCCCGACACCAGCGCCGCCGCCCGGCAGGTGGTCATGCCCGAATAAAGCGCCTTGTTCCAGGCCACGTTGCTGCCGCCCGCGCAGGCCAGCCGCGCCACTCGTTTCTCTTCGGCCCCCGCATTCACCCCCAGAAAACTGGCAATAGCAATGACGCCGTCCGGTGAGCTCACCGTGCATTTCCCCGGTGCGATCTCGCCCTTCACCGCCTTCTCGGCAAATGCGCGGCAGCCCGGCTGTCCGCAGGCGCCGCAGTTCGCGCTCGGCAGCATCCCTTCCACTTGATCGATCCGTGGGTCCTCCCATACGTAGAACTTCTTGTCCGCGAACGCCAGCACCGCCGCCAGCAGGATGCCCATCGCGGCCATGATGCCGCCGGCAATCAGGAAATCAACGAGCACGAAACCTCCCATGCGCCAGCGGGTGGGGGAAATTCCACACCAGCGCCATTCCCAAAGGTGATCCGTCACCGATCTGCTTTGTTTTCAGCACAGCAACGATCACCCCTACCCCTGCTGTGCACGTTCTCTGCCAACGTGTCGTGTTTTCGCCCCCGCCTACACCCATTAGTAGTAGAAGTTCTACTGCCTAATGTGGTAGAATTTCTACTGCTATGCCGCCGCCCGAAAAACTCGATGTCCTCAAAGGCACCCTCGACCTCCTTATTCTCCAGACCCTCCAATGGGGACCCCAACACGGCCACGGCATCGGCCAAGCCATTCGCGCCAAATCCGATAACATCCTCCAGGTAGAGCACGGCAGTCTCTACCCCGCCCTTCACCGCCTGCGTCGCAGAGGGTGGATCGAATCGGAATGGGGCGTCAGTGATAACAACCAGATGGCCAGGTTCTACCGCCTCACCGCGGCTGGAAAAGGCCAACTGACCCTCGAAGATGAAAAGTGGAAGTTGCTGGTGCGAGCGATGACCCGCGTCCTGCGCTCGCAAAGCTGATCAATCGCTCAAGGAGGCTGCATGTTCCATTGGTTCCGCGCGTGGCGCGAACGTGGCGAGAACGAAGCCGAACTCGCCGAAGAGCTGCGTACTCATCTCGCCATCGAAGTGCGCCGCCGCATCGACGCCGGCCAGGATCCGCTAGAGGCCGAACGTGAAGCCCGCCGCCTGTTCGGAAGCATTGCCGCCGTCCATGAAGACACACGCGAAACCTGGGGCTGGAGCGGACTCGAACGCACCCTCGAGGACGTCCGCATCGGGCTGCGGCTTCTGAGAAAAACCCCGCTCTGGACTGCGGTCGTGAGCGCCACCCTCATCCTCGGCATCGGGATGAGCACCGGCATTTTCAGCGCCGTCCACGGAGTGTTGCTGCGTCCGCTGCCCTATCACGCGCCCGGCAGTCTGGTGGCATTGTGGCCCTCTGCCCCGACCGCCGGCTACGAGCGCTTCGCCGTGAGCGCCGCCCTCTGGCAGCACTGGAAACAGCGCACGCGTTCCTTTGACGACATCGCCCTCACTCGCCCCATCGCCAATTTCAACCTTACCGGCGGCGGCATTCCCGAGCGTCTACAGGGCGCGCGCTGTACTGCGAATCTCCCCGCTGTCCTCGGCGTCGAACCGCTACTGGGACGCATCTTCACCGAGGAAGAACGCCGCGCCGACGCCAAAGTCGCGCTCCTGAGCCATCGCCTTTGGAAGCGCCGCTTCGCCTCTGACCCCGCCATCATCGGCGCGAAAATCCAATTGAACGGCGAAGCCTATCAGGTGCTCGCGGTGATGCCCGAACACTTCCGGTACCCCAGCCGCGAGTTCGAAATCTGGACGCCACTGTTCTACCCGCCCCAGGAGGTTGCCGATGGCGGAAATTATCAGTACCGCGCCGTGGCCCGCCTTAAGCCCGCCACCAGCCTGCGGCAGGCACGCCTCGACGTGAACACAGTGATGGATCAACTTGCCGTGGAGCTGCCAGGCGCCTATCGCACCAACCGAGGCAATCTGCGCGCGCTAGTCGAGCCGCTTGCCGAAAGCGACGCCAATCAAGTGAGCGGCATGTTGTATGCGCTTTTGGGCGCAGCCGGTTGCCTCCTTCTCATCGGCGCCCTGAACCTCGGAGTGCTCCTCATCGCCCGCGTCAGTGCGCGGGCGCACGAGATGGCGATGCGCCAGGCCCTCGGCGCTGCTGCCTCACGCCTCCGCCGGCAGGTTCTCGCCGAACTGCTCCCGCTGGCCGCCATCGGCGCGATTGGCGGCGTTGCGCTCGCCTTCTGGATTCTCCGGGTCCTTGTGCTGGCTCTCCCTCCCAACACTCCCCGCCTCGACGAGATCGGACTTCATCCGCCAGTTCTCGCGTTTGCCGTCGCAGCCAGTACGCTGGTGGTGTTGCTCGCGGCCTTGCTTCCGTCGCGTGTCGGTGCAGGCGCCACCCTCGCCGCCGCGCTGCGCGCCAACTCGCGCACGGTCACTTCCGGCCTCCGCGCCCGCGACGTCCTTGTGATCTCCCAGATCGCTGTCACGCTCGCGCTCCTGTTTAACGGCGCGTTGTTCGCGCGCAGCCTCCTGCGCCTCTGGCAGGTGAATCCCGGATTCTCCACCGAGCGAGTGCTCACCATGCACCTCGCGGTGACGCGCGCCCAATTTCGCTCCGACCGGCAGGTATCCGATTACTATGACCGCCTGCTGGCCCGCATCCGCTCCATCCCCGGCGTTGTTGACGCCGGAATGGTCAACCGCCTCCCATTGAGCGGCATCGCGCAAACCGGCGGTGTCGAATTCGAAGGCATCACGGACAGGTACGACACTGACTGGCGCTCCGCCACCCCCGGCTACATGGAAGCAATGGGTATCCCGCTGGAGCGGGGCCGTTTCTTCTTCGCGCAGGACCGCCCCGATTCTCCGCTCGTCGGTATCATCGACGGCGAACTGGCCCGCCGCGCATTTGGTTCACAGGACCCCATCGGCCGCCGCTTCCGCATTTATGCAGGCCCCAAGCTGACCTTTCCCTGGACCACCATTGTCGGCGTCGCCGGCCACATCCGCAACGACGGCCCCGAAAAGGACGTGCGGCCCCAAGCCTATTGGCCGGAGTCGCAACGCACGCAGGACCGGGCCGCGCTTGTCGTGAAGACCTCCGGCCGCCCGGAAGCATTCACTGGGGCGGTCCTCCAACAAATCCGCGCTGAGAATCCCCAACAGCCGGTCTACGAAGTCCGCTCGATGCAGGACTGGCTCACGCAAACCGTCCAATCGCGCAATCTGCTCACCGGTGTTGTCGCGGTT
Organism: Acidobacteriota bacterium; assembly: GCA_016213775.1. GTDB lineage: Bacteria > Acidobacteriota > Terriglobia > Bryobacterales > Bryobacteraceae > CADEFT01. Next base: position 25,640 of record JACQZR010000136.1, on the reverse strand, counting down.
TTCGCCGCCGCATCTCTGCTGCTTGCCGGACTCGGACTGTACGGCGTTATCTCCTACACCACCGGCCTGCGGCTGCGCGAGTTCGGCATCCGCATCGCCCTCGGCGCCCGTGCCCGCGACGTGCGCTCGCTGGTGCTCCGGCAGGCCGCCCGGCTGCTGCTCTGGGGATCACTCGCCGGATTCGCCCTGTCCTTTTTTGCTGGACGTGCCATCGAGAGTCTGCTCTTCAACGTGAGCGTATCAGACGGATTCTCCTGGCTCGTCGGCCCTGTGCTGCTGGCACTCTGCGGATTCGCCGCGGCAATCGCTCCTGCGCGCCGCGCCGCCTCCGCCGATCCCGCCGAAACCCTCCGCGCGGATTGCGTCTGACCACTCCACCTGTAGGGCGGCCAATCCTGGCCGCGGCTGGCCTTTCCAGGCCGGCCAATAGAACGCATCAAGCTATTCAGTTTCAATCGTATACACATATGATCAGTGGCTGTTAAGATTCAATCCAAATCAAACATCATGGCCGGGGAGCATAGCCCTGCGGTCGTTCATCAGACCGGATTCGGTCGCGCGTGTTCGGCCCGCGGCTGTCCGAGCACGTTTGCTCGGGTGTGGGCCCGATTGCGGCCAGCGACGAATTGCACACGTGAGTCGAGCAATACGGGCCTGAACGCAATGGCCGCATCGAACCGGGCCACTCGCGAGCAACCGCGCCACTGTAGGGCCGCTCCTGGAAATCCTTGCAGATCAGCTACTTTCGTGCTATGCATGTGACGAGGGGATACACTATGGCAACCGAAACACTCTACTTTGACGAGTCGCAAGCGTCGGAAAACTACAAACTGGTCCGCATCTCACGGGAGTTTCGACCGCTGTCCTGGGCGAACAACGGAGCGCACATCACCATCGCAGGCTTTCTGCGTGGGGGCCTGCTAGAGATGACCGAGCAGAGCCGTTCGATGATCCAGGAACAACTGCGAACGCGGATGGCCGAGAAACGCGAAGCCCTGATCAGGCTAGGCGTGATGGCGTCGGATATCGTCATGTTCGAACCCAATCAGTACCTGCCGACCACGCAACACTTGATCGTGATCACTACCGAGGCGGCGCCCCGGGGCATCACCTTTCCCGCAGTCCCGTACAACGGTGGTCCGCTGCGGCCGGGGACTGGACCCCACGACAAGGGCCCGGTCCAGCCAACGCGGGTTTTTGAAAAAGCCCAGGACGGCACTGAGGCTGTCGAGGTGGAAGTCAAGGTCTGGGACGCAGAGCACCGAAAGTGGGTTTCCGAGGGCACCGTCTCGGCTAAGATCGGCCCGAATGGCATTGTCGAGGGCAGCGCCGAGATCACAGCGCTGGTACAGAAAGCTCGCGCCAAAGGCCACGACGGCCGCGCCTTTGAATTCGAATTCGCCATCAAGGGTAGTGCAGCCATAACGGCCGGTGAGAAGACGGAGTGGGAGGCGAAGGTGAAGAAGGCCATCACGATCAAACTCCCCTCCGGCGTAAAACTCGAAGGTTCCGTCAGCATCGACCAGCACGGGGTTCCCGGACTGGGTTTGAAAGTCGTGTTCCCGTAAGTTCACTGAACTGCACCCGCCGCACCAAACCGGGGGCCGCTCGCGAGCAACCGCAGCGCTCTTCAACGAAATCAGCCATTGGAGCAGAATCACAGACACTAAAGTGGTTGGTGCGAGTTTTCATCTGGCACTCCAGGATTTGTGGGCGATCAGTTCGCTATCTGTGCGTACACCAGGATTGACTACATCCCGGCAGTCGCTCGCAAGCAACCACGCCGGACGATCTATTGAAATCGACTCCGCGAATGGCGGCTTCCTGCGTCAGCACTCCGCCTATACGATCAGCAGCCCCGCCCCCAGCAGCGCCAGTATGGCCCGGTTCAGCTTTTCTGAAATAATCAGCGCGTAGACAAGGACGAACACGATGGAGGAAATGGCCGTCGAACGCGTCCTACGCTGGTTGGGCAGCCGACAGTAATGGGCAAGCTGTCCCAACTGACGAGCCATGGCATAGCGTTCAGCCGTCTCGGTAGGAATTGTGTCGGTGGCCCTTTTCTGACCGCCACCGTCACGGATGAACCGAACGGCGCCCCGCAGCGACTATATAGTGGAATGGTGCAAGAGAGGTCCTCTGCTGGCGTGACACCCGATCGAGTTTTCGACGAATACTTGGTCGTGCTGAGCCAGGCCGGCTTCGCCGACGCACTGGACGGTCTTGCGCGCCGCTGGACGCCGCGGCTGCTGCGCTATGCTGCGCGGGCCCTCGGCGGATCGAGCGAGGCCGTCGAGACAGCCAGGGACGTGGTGCAAGATACGTGGGTTGGTGCCATCCGTGGCCTTCGGAGCCTGCGCGACCCTGCACAGTTTCCTGCATGGATCTACGGGATTGCGACCAGAAAATGTGCGGATGCGATCCGTGCCCGCACGCGCCTGCGGGTTCACGCCGGCGCCGTCGTTGGTGTGGAAGCAGATAAAGCTCAGTCCATTGCACCGGAGCACCGGATCGACCTGGCGATAGGCATCGGGCAACTGCCGCCGGAGCAGTGCGCCGTTGTCCACCTGTTCTACGGCGAGGACTTGAGTGTTGAGGAAGTCGCTGCCGCTTTAGCCATTCCTGCTGGCACGGTGAAGTCGCGTCTGCACCATGCACGGGAGACGCTGCGGTGCTATATGGGAGCCGCGCCTTCTGCGGAAAACGACCTGCGAGAAGCGGCGCTGGAAAGGAGAAAATTATGAAGGAGTTGGATAAGGCCATTCGCCAGTCTTTGTCGGCGGATGATGCCGAGTTGTTCGATCGTCTTGATGCGGATCAGGCGTTGCAGCGGCAGGTGCTTGCGACGTTCCAGGGCAAACTCCGCTGGTTCAATGCCGTCGGCTGGGTCGCCGGCCTCGCCATGTTCACTGCAGCATGCTTTTTTTCGTGGCAGTTCGTACAAGCAGTCGAAGTCGGAGAGATGTTGCGTTGGGGCGCGGCTGCGGCGGTCGCCTTCGCGGGCGTCCTGCTGATCAAGGTATGGTTCTGGCTGGAGATGCAGAAGAATGCCATCGTGCGCGAACTGAAACGGCTCGAACTTCAAGTCGTCAGCCTAGCCGCACAGCTTCGGCAACCCTGACGGAGAGGGGAACGTTTGTAAATCCGCGCTTCAATTTCAACGAGCAACTCGGCTTAGTGAGACAATGAGTTCGGTGGTCAACTCGAAACGTATTGCGCCGACAGCCACTCCCATCCTGAGGCTGGTCCGGCCTTTCCAGGAATTTGCGGGGCGGGAAACGTCCGGCGGCATCCTGCTGCTGGCTTGCACGATCGCGGCACTCGTCTGGGCGAACTCGCCCTGGGCGCACATATATACCTCCTTGTGGCACACGCCTTTAAACGTCGGCATAGGCGATTTGCAGATGAGCAGGGAATTGCACTTCTGGGTGAACGATGCTCTGATGGCTGTCTTCTTCTTTGTCGTGGGCCTGGAAATTAAACGGGAACTTTTGGTCGGGGAATTGGCCTCTGCACGGCAGGCTGCCCTTCCCATAATTGCGGCTTTGGGAGGCGTAGTCGTTCCAGCTCTTTTGTACAGCACCTTGAACGCAGGAGGGGCGGGAGCTCGCGGCTGGGGCATTCCGATGGCCACCGACATTGCATTCGCTATTGGCGTAATGGCGCTGCTTGGCAATCGCGTCCCGATTGGGCTGAAAGTTTTTCTGACCGCGTTGGCCATAGTCGACGACATTGGCGCCGTGCTGGTAATAGCGGTGTTCTACACCGCTGATTTGGCGTGGGGCGCTGCCGCGCTGGCGGGTTTCTGTCTTTTGCTGGCGTTAACGGCGAGCCGTCTCGGTGTTCGGCATCCGCTTCCCTATGCGGTGATTGGCGCGGTGCTCTGGATATCGATATTGCAGTCCGGGGTCCATGCAACCATCGCCGGCGTGCTGCTGGCGTTCACGATTCCGAGCCGTATGGCAATTGACCAGCGGCAGTTTCTTCAGCATGGACGCGCGTTGCTGGACCATTTCCAACGGGCATCGGAAACCGAGCCATTTCACATCCTGAATGATGTGGAGCAACAAACAGCAGTCGAAGCACTTGAGGATGCCTGCGAAAAAGTGCAGCCTCCGCTTCACCGGCTGGAGTCTGGACTTCACCCGTGGGTGACGTTCGTGATCATGCCGTTGTTTGCCCTCGCCAATGCCGGTGTTTCGCTCACGGGCGAACTGGGAAGGATTGCCGCACAGCCCATAACACTTGGCGTTATTCTTGGGCTGGTTTTCGGAAAACCGATTGGTGTGACACTCGCCTCATGGCTGGCTGTCCGATTGCGCGTGGCGACTTTGCCGGAACAGGTTTCGTGGAAGCACATTCACGGAGCAGCCTGGCTTGCCGGGATCGGGTTCACCATGTCGCTTTTTATGACCGGGCTCGCCTTTACGGATGAGGCACAATTGACGGCAGCGAAGCTTGGGATCTTGATCAGCTCGATTTGCGCGGGGGGAGTCGGCTCCGTGATTTTGGCCCGTCTGCCGCAACAATCACTCAGCCCCAGCTCTCCGGGTGTCGAGGCGTCAGCCGAATCCAGGGAGGCTTAACGCGACCGGGAGCTCTCGTATGGCTGCCGGCGATTTCGCGAACATTTCCATACGGTATCCAACTGCCGTCGCTGCTGCTATTTGCCTGCTCACCGCGGGAATTGAATGCGTCATGACAGGATCCGGCGTTCGCGCGCGGTTTGCGGAGCTCAGATGCCGCGATTTGCGCCGAGTCTTTGACTATGGTCGCTGATCGGAATCGGTCAATACACGTCGTCTTTCTTGGTGCTCCGCTCTGTGCCGGACAGGCGGTCACCCTATGACGCTTTAGCCCTAGCGCTCTCTGTCATTTCTCTGGATTGATAACAATCCATTCCATAACAGGACTCCCGTCTCAATCCGGATTGCATGATCCGAATTCGCGCCGGAAGTCTATCGTAGCAGACCGTCGTTCGTCTGCTTCAGTGCAGGTACCGCAGCAACATGTACACGTGACAGAACGCCACCGACATCAGCATCAAAAGGAAGCACGACTTCATGTATGAAATAAACCGTATGGGTTGCCCCGCGCGTTCCGAAAGCCCCGCCACCACCAGGTTCGCCGAAGCCCCGATCAGCGTCCCGTTGCCACCGAGGCATGCGCCCATCGACAGCGCCCACCACAACGGCATCAACGCCTGGTCGCCCCCGAATGCCGGACCCATCGCCTTGATCATCGGGATCATCGTAGCCACAAATGGGATGTTATCTATGAAAGCCGAAAGTATAGCCGATGACCACAAAATCGCGATTGCCGTCATGTTGAAGTCGCCACCCGTTGCTGTCAATAACTGGCCCGCCATCCACTTGATCACTCCCGACGCCTCCAGCCCGTGGACCAGGATGAACAGGCCCACAAAGAAAATCAGCGTCACCCATTCCGCTTCGGCGAAGGCCGAATGCACGTTCTTCGATTGCTCCTCGGCATCTCGAGAGAAGTTGTCCAACAGCAGCAGCAACGCCGCTCCCGTCAACCCGATCGTGGCCGGCTCGAGATGTATCAACCGCGCCGTGACGAATCCACCGATCACCAGTGCGAGCACGAAGAGAGCCTGTTTCAACAACCGCACATCCTTGATTGCCTCTCGCTCGTGGAAGCTCATCACCCGCTCACGGGCCTCTTCCGTCGTCACCAGTTCCTTCCTCCAAAGGAACGCAAAAATCACAACAGTGGCGATCTCCACCACCACGACAACAGGGAGCAGATTGAAGACAAAATCGTTGAACGTCAGCCCTACCGCCGACCCGATCATGATGTTCGGCGGATCGCCAATCAGGGTTGCCGTCCCACCGATGTTCGACGAGAGGATTTCGGCAATCAGGAACGGGTACGCACGCACCTTCAGCTCTTCCGTGATCAGGATCGTCACCGGCACAACGAGCAGTACGGTGGTTACGTTGTCCAGCAGCGCCGAGAACACTGCAGTAACGACTGACAGCATCACCATCACACCCATCGGCCGCGCGTTAACCCTCTTTGCCGACCAGATGGCCACATACTGAAACACCCCCGACTTGCCGGTGATGTTCACAATCACCATCATGCTGAGCAGCAGTCCGATGGTATTAAAATCGACACCGCGAATGGCAGCTTCCTGGGTCAGTACTCCGGCTATGATCAGCAGCCCGGCTCCCAGCAGCGCGAGTACGGCCCGGTTCAGCTTCTCAGAGATAATCAGCGCGTAGACAAGGACGAATAAGATGGAGGCAAGGATGCTTGCGTTCCAACCGAAGATCACGTGACTTTGTTCGTGCATGAGATTTCTGCCACAGGCGGTTAATTTAGTGCAAGTACCGCAGCAACATGTACACGTGACAGATGGCCACCGACATGAGCATCAACAGGAAGCACGACTTCATGTATGCCATAAACCGGATCGGCTGGCCCGCGCGTTCCGAAAGGCCCGCCACCACCAGGTTGGCCGATGCGCCGATCAACGTCCCGTTGCCACCGAGGCACGCGCCCAGCGACAGCGCCCACCACAACGGCATCAAAGCCTGGTCGCCGCCGAATGTCGGGCCCATCGCCTTGATCATCGGGATCATCGTAGCCACAAACGGGATGTTATCTATAAAAGCCGAAAGTATTGCCGATGACCACAGAATCGCGATTGCCGTCATGTTGAAGTCGCCACCCGTTGCTGTCAATAACTGGCCCGCCATCCACTTGATCACCCCCGACGCCTCCAGCCCGTGCACCAGAATGAACAGGCCCACAAAGAAGATCAGCGTCACCCACTCCGCTTCCGCGAAGGCCGAATGCACGTTCTTCGATTGCTCCTCGGCGTCCCGCGTGAAGTTGTCCAACAGTAGCAGCACAGCCGCTCCCATCAGTCCGATGGTGGCCGGCTCCAGGTGAGTAATCCGCGCCGTCACAAAACTCCCGATCACAATCGCCAGCACCGTCAGCGCCTGTTTCAGCAGCCGCCAGTCCTTAATCGCTTCAATCTCGTTGAAGTTCATCACGCGGTGCATAGCTTCTTCCGTAGTGGTCAGGTCTTTCCGCCACACGAAGTAAAACACCAGCACTGTCGCGATTTCGACGACAATGACCACCGGCGCGAGGTTCACCACAAAATCATTGAACGCCAACCCTACCGCCGATCCGATCATAATGTTCGGCGGATCGCCGATCAGCGTCGCCGTGCCGCCAATGTTCGAGGACAGGATTTCCGCGATGAGGAACGGGTACGCCTTTACCTTCAACTCCTCGGTGATCAGCAGTGTCACCGGCACCACCAGCAGCACCGTCGTCACGTTGTCCAGAAAAGCCGAGAACACCGCCGTCACCACAGACAACATGGTCAGCACACCCATCGGCTGTGCGTTCACTTTTTTTGCCGACCAGATCGCCACATACTGAAACACGCCCGATTTTGCCGTGATATTGACGATCACCATCATGCCCAACAGCAGGCCGATGGTGTTGAAATCCACGCCGCGAACGGCGGCTTCCTGGTTCAGAACGCCGACAATGATCAGCAGCCCGGCGCCGAGCAGCGCCAGTATCGCGCGGTTCAGCTTCTCCGAGATAATCAGGCCATAAACCAGCACGAAAATAACGGACGCGACGATGCTCGCGCTCCATCCAAACAGAACTTGTCCTTGATGTTCCATCTCGTGTGTTTCCTCGCCGCTAGCGCAGCGCTTGCAGAATCTCCCACGGCGAAACGGTGCCCAGCAGGCGTTTTGACGCCCTGTCGACCACTGGCAGGTCACCCTGGTGTTTATAGAACAGGAGGATCGCTTCCTTCACCGGCGTGTCCGCGTGCACCGGCTGCACCTGCGCGTCCAGAAACTCCGAAACCGGCCGCGCGCCGGCATCCTGTAGCTTCTGGTGCATCGCCTCTTTGGCGTCCGACACAAAGGCCAGGTCGGTGAGCGACTTCAATCCAAGCATCGCCGCCCGTGGCAGCAACAACTCCCAGATATCTTCCAGGTCAAACATGCCGCGGTAAATACCATTGGTATCCACCACCGGCAGGCTATCAATGCGAAGGTCCATCAGGATCGCAAAGGCCCCGCCGAATGTCTCCGTCATCGGGACAGTCTTCGGGTTCCGGTTCATGATGCTGTCAACCGTCATGTACGAGTTCTCCAGGTGAGCGAATTTGGTGGGAAGGGACTAGCCTCCAAGGGTCTCCATCTCGCCGGTTCCCGCCAGGTCTTCTATCTTAGTCCCGTGACAGTCGATATGCTGGGGAATCGTCAGGCGCATGCAGACGTGACAGTCCTCATCCGTACAATTCTCATGTCCATCGGGGACCTGTCCTGGCGGAATCTTGCGGTCGAAGCCGGCGGTAGCCTTCTCAGACAGTTGGATGCTCATGAAACCAACCTTCCTTGCTGCGGGTAGCAGACAATCGCGCCTTATTGAGTGCAATTGGCATGCCATCGATTTTGCAGGCTCACAGGGTCGGCGAGGCCGGATTTCGGGTCATATCCCCCAAAACAGAAGCGTGTTTGTACGCGCTACGATAGAAGGGTACGCATGCCCCAACTCCAGGAAGACCAGCTCTTCGATCTCATCGGAGAGGGTGGTTTCACCCGCCTCGTGGCCGCCTTTTACCGCCAGATCCCCTCCGACCCCGTCCTCGGTCCGATGTACACTCTCGATGATCTGCCCGGCGCCGAACTCCGCCTCCGCAACTTCCTGATCTTCCGCTTCGGCGGCCCCTCTACTTATATAGAGGAGCGTGGCCACCCACGTCTCCGCATGCGCCACGCGCCGTTCCCTATCGGCACCCCCGCCCGCGACCGCTGGGTCGAATTGATGGACAACGCCCTTGCCGAAGCCCAACTCCCCGGCGATGCTCTGGAGCTACTGCGGTCGTTCTTCCACAGCACGGCCACGTTTCTCATCAACCGCCAATCGCCACCCACACGGTGATACAATCCATTCGCTATGATCCGCACCTTGTCGCTGCTTTGCCTGCTCTCCGTCTCCGTCCCGGCCCAGGCCCCGAAGAAGATCCTCGTCACCGGCCGCGGCGTCTCCTATATCCCCGAAATGAAATCGCTCGCCCCCAACGTCACTTTCGTGGAAGGCCGGCGCGACAACATGCTTACGGAGGCCGCCGATGCCGACGCCATCCTCGGCGAAATCAACCCCGAACTCTTCCGCGCTGCAAAAAAGCTCAAGTGGGTACACATCTACAGCGCCGGCGTGGAACGCCACTGCTTCGATTCATTCATCAACTCCAACGTCACTCTCACCAACGGCAAGATCATCCAGGGCCCGGAGATCGCCGACCATGCTTTCGCCCTGCTGCTCGCCCTAACCCGAAACATCACCAAAGCGGTCTCCGAGCGGCCGAAAGAAGAATGGGCTAAAGGCGAGTGGAAGGCCATCGAGCTTCGCGGCAAGACCGCCGTCATCATCGGCGTCGGCGGCATCGGCTCGCAGATCGCCACCCGCGCCGCCGCCTTCGGCATGACCGTCATTGGCGTCGATCCCAAGGACATCCCATTCCATCCGGCCATTAGCCAAGTGGTTACGCCCGACCGGCTCGACACCGTCATCCCCAAAGCCGATGTGGTTTTCATCTCCGCTCCGCACACCCCGCAAAGCGAGAAGATGATGGGTGCGCGGCAGTTCGAGCTGATGAAAAAGGGCGCCTACTTCGTCGCTGTCTCGCGTGGCAAATTGTACGACACCAACGCCCTGGTCAAGGCCCTCGACTCGAAACACATCTCCGGCGCCGGCCTCGACGTCACCGACCCCGAGCCGCTCCCCAAGGGCCATCCGCTGTGGAAGTTCGACAACGCCATAATCACGCCCCACATCGCCACCGTATCCGATGGCGTCGGCGCGCGCTATCACGAACTCGTGATCGACAATGTTGTCCGCTTCTCCAAAGGCGAACCGCTGCGCAACGTTGTCGACAAAGTAAAAGGCTACTAACCTCCCGGATTCACTTCCAGGGCAATGCTATTTTAGAGTTCATGACGCGTCTTCTCTTCCCGTTCCTGGCAGCCGCTGCGCTCACCTACGCCGCCAAGTGGACCCCGGATGATCTGCTCATGTCCGAATCGGTACAGCAGATGGAACTCTCGCGCGATGGAAAACTCGCCGTCTATGTCAAATCCGGAATGGACAAAGAGAAAGGAGAACCGGTCTCGAATCTCGTACTCTACAATCTTGCCGATGCCTTCGAGGTGGTCCTCACACGCGGCAAGGACAACCACTCTTCCCCCCATTTCTCTCCCGATGGCCGCTATGTGGCTTTCCTGAGTTCCCGCAGCACAGGCGAGGACGCAGCTCCGTCAACTGATGCATCCTCGGCCGGACGGCGCGGCGCTCGCGGCGGGATGCAGGTGTGGCGCATCGACCTCCGCGGCGGCGAACCGGAAGTCCTCACGCGAATGGAAAAGGGCGTGTCCAACTTCGCCTGGCTCGATGCCAACACGCTGTTGCTGGCCGCGGCTGAGGACGCCACCTTGCACGAGCAGCGAATCAAGGAGCGCAAGGACACCTCCCAGGTGGTGGAAGACGAGCAGCATGCAACGCCAGTGCGCCTGTTCCGCTTCGATCTGAAAGCGAAGAAAGCCCGCCGCCTCACGGAGAACCGCGACCGCATCGCGACCCTCGCAGTCAGCCCCGATGGCAAGTGGGCGGTCACCACACATGACCGCAGCCTGAGCTACGTTTGGGATCAGAAGCTGCGGCCCTCGGCGTTCCTGCACGATCTGCAGGCCGGCACCTCGCGGCAGCTATTCGCCGACGGCAAACTGCTGCCTCGTGCCGTCCAATTCGCCCTCGACAGCAAGGGTTTCTATTTCGAAGCGCCCCACACTACGCATCCGCGGTATCTCAACGCCGCCATTCAGCGCCTCTACTTCATGGAGTCGGGAGCCGCCACGCCCACCGAGATCCCACTCGATTGGCCCAACGGCTTGAGCCAGGGCTATGTCGTCACCGCCGGCGGCATCATCGCCCAACTCGCCAACGGCGTGCGCCCCAAAGTGGCCCGCTACCAGCGCAACGGTCAGGCGTGGTCGCGTGAATTCCTCGCCACCGAGCATGCAGGCAATATCTTCGGTATGCAGGTGGCGGGCGATCGCATCGTCTATCTGCATTCCACCGCGTCCAAGCCCGGCCAGTGGTTCAGCGGCAAGCTCAGCGGCGCAAAAGTGGAGGCGGCCAGACAATTCACCGAAACCAACGCCGCCTGGAAAAAGAAGCCCATCGCCAAATCCGAGCCCTACACTTGGAAAGGCGCCAAAGACGAAACCGTCGAGGGCATCCTTCATTATCCCCACAATTACCAGGCAGGCCGCAAATATCCGCTGGTAGTAATGATTCACGGTGGCCCGCACGGCGCCGATCTCGATAATTTCTCCGAACGCTGGGGCTATCCGGTGCAGTTAATGGCGCAGCGCGGGGCATTCATCCTCCGCCCCAATTACCACGGTAGCTCTAACTATGGACTGGCATTTGGCGAATCCATCAGCGGCGGCAATTATAACGACCTGGAATGGGTGGACGTCGAGCGCGGCGTCGATTCCCTTGTCGCCAGGGGCATGGTCGACCCGGACAAACTCGGCACCATGGGCTGGTCCAACGGTTCCATCATCACCATCGAACTTACCACCCGCACCACCCGCTACAAAGTAGCCTCCGCCGGCGCCGGCGATGTCAATTGGATCAGCGATTGGGGCAATTGCGAGTTCGGGCATTCCTTTGACGATTACTATATTGGCAAAACCCCGCTCGAGGCGCCCGATCTGTACATAAAGAAATCCCCACTGTTCCGCATGGACAAGGTCCGCACCCCGACGATCATCTTCTTTGGAACCGAAGACAAGCAGGTGCCCACCGAACAGGGCTGGCAGCACTACCGGGCGCTGAAGCATCTGGAAAAGACCGACGTGCGGTTTATCCTCTTTCCTGGAGAAGGCCACGGACCGCGCAAGTACGTCCACCAGCGCCGTAAGCTCGACGAGGAACTTGCCTGGTTCGACAAGTATCTGTTCAAAACGCTTGCCGATAAGAACGAAGCCTTGCGCCCTGAGTCCCCTCTGGCTGCGTTGTTGCTGAGCCGCAAACGCGCCGATGTCCCCGATACAGTCGAGCGCGGCGACTTCGCCATCGGCCGCTTTGAGGTGACCCGTGCCCAGTATCGTGCCTTTGATCCGTCCTACGCAGTGGAGAAGGGAACTGAGAACCACCCGGCCGCCGGCCTCAGCTATGAGCAGGCGCGCAAATACTGTGAATGGCTAAGCACAAAGACCGCCACGAAATACCGGCTGCCCACCGAGGAGGAGGTCGGGGCCATGCTCGCCGCTAAGAAGGACGAGAACACTCTCGATGCCTGGGCCGGCTATGCGGTGAATCCCGACGATGCCGCGCGCCTCTCGTCACTCATTCAGGGCCTCGGTCCCGGTGCGTTGTTGAAGCCTGTCGGCTCGCATGCCGGCTCCGGCGAAGACCCCGTCTTTGATCTCGGTGGCAATGCCGCGGAGTGGGTCGTTGCCAAGGACGGCGCCGCCAAGGTTATGGGCGGCAGCGCTGACCAGCCTGTCGACGCGAAATCCTCAGCCAGGCCCGCCGCCGGCTACGTCGGATTCCGCGGCGTGCGCGAGATGTAGCGCTGGACTCAGGGCCGATGCAATCGGCCCTCTGGCTGGCCTGGAAAGGCCAGCCGCGGCCAGGATTGGCCGCCCCACAAGACGGCGGAATGTACAGACTCCAAGTAGTGCTAGCTTTTCGTAGCGAAGTAGCCCTTCCGCGCCTGCACTCGCAAATCCTTATTGCGCGGCTTGATTTCCAGCTTGCGGAATCCGCCATCCTTGTTCGGGTTCGACGGTGAGTAGGCAAGCGAATACTGGCTTCGCAACTCCCGCTGCAGCTCATCGAAGATCATGTCGAGCGTGTTCTTACGATCCACCCGGTACAGCCTGCCGCCCGTATCCTCGGACATGCGCCGCAAGTCCCCATCGCTCGGCATATAGCGGTAACCGTAGGCTCCAGGGTCAAAGTAGTGAACGCTGTAGATAATCGTATCCGCACGGTGCGCCGCGTCGATCGCTTCCTGCCGGCTGATCCGGCTCCCCGTATCGACACCGTCCGTGAGAATCACCACCGCCTTCCGCCCTACTTCCCCTTTCAACTTCTCATTAGCAGCGAGATACACGGCGTCATAGAGGATGGTCCCTCGCGGCTGTCCAGCAGTGGGCACCGGACCCGGATGCAGTCCACCTACACCCGACTTCACCCGCAGATTCCGCAAACCCTCGCTGAGCAGATTGATCGAATTGGTGTAGTCCTGCAACAACTCCGCCTCTGGCCCAAAGCTGATCAGAAAAGCCATGTCTTTCTGCTTCAGCACCTGCCGGAAGAACTGCAACGCGCCCCGCCGTTCCGTCTCAATCAGGTTTTGCTGCGACCCGCTGATGTCGATCAGCAGCCCGATCGTCAAGGGCAGATTCGTCTCGCGCGTGAACTGCAATACCTTCTGATCCTTGCCGTCTTCAAACACCTGCACATCGTCTTTGCTGAGATCCGCTATCAGCCCGCCGCGTTTGTCGCGCACGCTGAACAGCACGTTCACCAAGTCAACGTCTATTCGGATGACGTCGGAGACCGGCTCCGGCTGTTCCACCGGAGTCTTCTTCTGTTGTTGCGCGGAGGAGATGGCGGTGGCCCCGCCACCCCACACCAGCGCCTGGAGAAACGCGTCGCGTCGCATAGAATTACAATTTACTAGATGCGCGTTGCGCGCACCCCGTTACCAGGATGAAGAAAGCTGTCTCCCACCTCAGAAAATCCGACCCGGTTCTTGCCGGGATCATCAGGTCCGTTGGACCCTACGCAATGGAGTATCGCCCGCCGGTTTTCGACTCGCTCGTTCGCAGCATCGTCTTTCAACAGGTGAGCGGCAACGTCGCGCGCGTCATCTACGGGCGTTTGAACGATGCTGTCAATTCGCAGGTCACGCCGAAAGCTGTCCTCAAACTCGAGCCGGAGCAGATGCGTAAACTCGGGCTGTCGAAACAAAAGGTCGCCTACATTCGCGACCTCGCCGAGAAGACCGCCGGCGGCGACCTCAGCTTCGACACGCTCCCCGAGTCTTCCGACGACGACGTGATCCAAGCGCTCACACAAGTGAAAGGCATCGGCGTCTGGACCGCGCAGATGTTCCTCATGTTCGCACTGCAACGGCAGAATGTCCTCCCCACGGGGGATCTCGGAATTCGCAAGGCGATGCAACTCGCCTATAAGCTGGAAGAGTTGCCCAAGCCGCCGAAGATGGAAGAAATCGCCGCCCCCTGGAGGCCCTACTGTTCGGTAGCCTCCTGGTATTTATGGCGGAGTTTGGATGGTATAGCTGCTTTATGATTATTTCTAGACGCAATGCACTGCTGCTGTGGTTGGCCGCGGTTCCGGCCTTTGGCGCCGACACCGCACTTGACCGGTACATCAAAAAACCGGACGCCAGCTACAAATTCAACGTGGTGCAAACCATTCCCGGTCAGGGCTACACAGCCTACATCGTGGACATGACTTCCCAATCCTGGCTCACCGAAAAAGAAGTGAACCGGACCATCTGGAAACACTGGCTCACCATTGTCAAGCCCGACAAAGTGGACCACTCCACCGCCTTCCTCTTCATCGGCGGAGGCGCCAACCGCGACCAGGCCCCGCCTCGTCCTGACGGCTTCACGACGCTGATGGCCACCACCACCAATACTGTCACCGCCGAGTTGCGCATGGTGCCCAATCAGCCGCTGAGCTTTCACGGCGAATCCCGCCAGCGAACCGAGGATTCCCTCATCGCCTACGGCTGGGACAAGTACCTCAAAGGTGGTAGCGACGAATGGCTCGCACGATTGCCGATGACCAAGAGCGCGGTGCGCGCGATGGATACGATCACTGCCGTGATGGACAAGCAAGGCACGAAGGTGGACAAGTTCACGGTTAGCGGCGGATCCAAGCGCGGCTGGACCACCTGGACCACCGCCGCTGTCGACAGCCGCGTCGTCGCTATCGTCCCCGCGGTCATCGACATGCTCAACATGGTGCCTTCCTTCGTTCATCACTTCCGCGTCTACGGCGGGTGGTCGCCGGCCATCAACGATTACCTCGAGAACGACATCATGAAGTGGTCCGGCACGCCGCGCTACGAAGAGATGATCAAGATCGTCGAGCCTTATTCCTACCGCGACCGGCTCACGATGCCCAAATTCATGGTCAACGCCGCCGGCGACGAGTTCTTCCTTCCCGATTCTTCCCAGTTCTACTTCAAGGATCTGAAGGGGGAAAAACTGCTCCGCTATGTGCCCAACGCCAAGCACAACCTCAGCGGATCGGACGCTCGCGAATCCATGGCGGCTTATTATTCGATGATCCTCAACAACAAACCACGCCCGCGCTTCGACTGGAAGTTTGCAAAGGATGGCTCCATCGTCGTCAAGACCGAGGACAAGCCAGAGGCCGTGAGAATGTGGGCCGCCAGCAATCCCGCCAAGCGCGACTTCCGCCTCGATGTCATCGGCAAAGCCTACAAGGACACCGTGCTCAAGGAAACCAAGCCAGGCGTTTACGTTGGCAAGGTCGAAAAGCCCGCAAAGGGTTGGACCGCCTTCTTTGTCGAGCTCACCTACGCGAGCGGTATCAAATACCCGCTCAAGGTGACCACCGCAGTACGCGTCGTCCCCGACATCTACCCATACATGCCGCCGAAGCTTGGCTCTTCCAGCGGCCCGGGCCCTACCTCGAAGCCCGAAGCAGTTCCCAACCCCAAGTGGAAGAATTGACCATGCTCAGAAGACACTTCATTGCAGGCGCCGCCGCGGCTCCCGCTGTGCTGCGCGGCGCGGAAACGCCACACCCCAACATCCTGTTCATCATGCCCGACCAGTGGCGAGGCATGGACATGGGTTGCATGGGCAACAAACAGGTGCGCACTCCAGTGCTCGACAGGCTCGCCCGCGAAGGCTCGTTGTTCACCAACGCCACCGCCAACTGTCCCGTCTGCACGCCTGCGCGCGGCATCCTGCTCACCGGACGCTTTCCTCATCAGAACGGCACGCCGGTGAACGACGTTCCCATCAAGCGCGACGAACCCACCATCGCCAAGTCGCTCGCTAAAGCGGGCTACTACACCGGCTTCGTCGGCAAGTGGCACTTGCATGGAGGTCAACGTCTGCCGGGCTTTGTACCGCCCGGCGAAGCGCGCATGGGCTACGAGTATTGGGCTGCCAATATCTGCAGTCACGACTACATGCACTCGCAGTATTTTCGTGACGAGCCATCCCCCATTCCCATCCCCGGCTACGATTCCATCGCCTGGACCAACTGCGCCATCGAATTCATGGAACGCGCGAAAGCTCGCAAGCAGCCGTGGTTTCTTTCCGTGCAGCACACCCCCCCGCATGATCCCTACCTGCTGCCCCCGGGCCATGAAAAAGACTACCGCGAGGACGAAATCGCACTCCGCAAAAACTGGAAACCGGGCGCCAAACGCTACGGCACCAAAAAGGATCTCGCCGGCTACTACTCCGCTATCAATTTCCTCGATTCTGAAGTCGGCCGCATGTTGAAGCGCCTCGACGAACTCGGCATGCGCGACAACACCATCGTCTACTTCCTCTCCGACCATGGCGACATGCTCGGTTCCCAGGGGACTTTCCTCAAGCGCAAACCCTGGGAGGAATCCACACTCGTTCCGGGCATCATGCGCTGGCCCGGCAAAATCGCCGCAGGCCGAAAACTCGACGCCGTCTTCTCCCACATCGATGCCGTTCCCACACTACTCAACCTGGCGGGAGTGGAAGTGCCGGCGAGCATGGAAGGCTTCTCCTACGGAGACTACGTCAGGGGCAGGAAATCCACCACTCCGGAATCCGCGCCGCTGATGATTTACACCAAGACCGAGCTCAACGAATGGGATTGCTGGCGCGGCGTGCGCACCCGCCGCTACAAATACGCCCGCTTCAAGGACAAGCCTTGGGTGCTGCACGATCTTCAGAAAGACCCGTTCGAAACGCATAACCTCATCGAGAGCAGTGAGCATCGCAAACTGATGGCACGCTTCGATGCTGAAATCGACAAACGCATGGATCGCGTCAAGGACTCCTGGAAAGAGCTGGAAGACTGGCTTCCGGCCCAGAACGCGAAAAAGAAAAAGAAGAGATAGCCCATCATGAAGATCACCAGGTTTCTTCTTGCCTTCCTCTCGGCCGCGGCCGCCTTGTTGGCTGAAGTGAAACTGCCGGCGCTCATTTCGGACAATATGGTCCTCCAGCAGCAGATGCCCGTTCGCATCTGGGGTTGGGCAAAGCCCGGTGAGACCGTCGTCGTCACCACCAACGGCCAGACCGCCAAGGCGCGCACCAATCAACAAGGCGATTGGGAGGCGTGGCTGCGTCCAATGACCGCCGGCGGTCCTTTCGACATGACCATCGCCGGTGACAATACCCTCACCGTGAAGAACATTCTCGTCGGCGAGGTGTGGGTCGCTTCCGGCCAATCCAACATGCAGTGGGCTCTCCGCTCGTCCACTGGAGCCGAGCAGGAAATCGCCGCCTCCAACTATCCCCAGATCCGTTTCTTCCAGGTCCGTACCACCGTCTCCGAACGCCCCGACGATGATGTGAAGAATGGCACTGGATGGAAAGTCGCCAACCCCGACAACACCGGCCCCTTCAGCGGCGTCGCCTGGTTCTTCGCCAAGGAGCTCCATCGGATGCGCGGCGTCCCCGTCGGCATCCTTCAATCCGCTGTCGGCGGCACTCCTGCCCAAGCCTGGACCACCCATTCCACCCTCGCCAACAACTCCATCCTTCATTGGTATCTCGACAGATGGGGGAAGCTCGAAGAGGCCTATCCAGCGGCCAAGGAACGTCATGAGGCGGCGCTGGTGAAGTTCAAAGCGGCTGCCGCCAAAGCAAGGGCCGAAGGCAAGCCTGCTCCCCGCCCGCCCGCCGCTCCCGCGGGCGCTCCCGGCCACTCGCACACACCCTCGGGCCTGTTCAACGGCATGATCGCCCCGCTCACCAACTACGCCATTCGCGGAGCCATTTGGTATCAGGGCGAGAGCAACGCCGGCGAAACCGACGCCGAGCTCTATCGCTACCTCTTCGCCGAAATGATCACCGACTGGCGCCGCGAATGGGGCCAGGGGGACTTTCCGTTCCTCTGGGTCCAACTGGCGAGCTTTGCTCCGCCGGCGGGCCGCAACTGGCCCGTCCTGCGCGATTCCCAAACGCAGACCTTGTCCCTGCGCAACACTGGTCAGGCGCTCGCCATCGATGCCGGCGAGAGTAACGACATTCATCCCAAGGACAAGCTCACCATCGGTCACCGCCTCGCTCTCGCCGCCCGTGCTGTTGCCTATGGCGAGCGCATTGTCTACTCCGGTCCCACTCTGCGCACCGTAGCACATGAGCCTGGCGCGCTTCGCTTGTGGTTCGACCACCCCGGCAGTGGGCTCGCTTCCAGGGACAATCTCCCCCTCACCGGGTTCCGCGTCGCCGGCTCCGATGGCCGCTACTTCAAGGCCGAAGCTCGCATCGAGGGCGATACCATTGTCGTGTCCAGCCCGCTCGTGCCCGACCCGCTCGAAGTGCGCTACGCCTGGGAGAACGATCCGGTGGCCAACCTCACCAATCGCGAAGGCCTGCCCGCTACTCCCTTCAGGACGGATTCATGGAAACAGTAACGCGGGATCGCTACGCGCGGTCCAGAGAGATGCTGGCACGCGCCGCGCAATCGTTGACAGGCGGCGTCAGTAGTCCGTTTCGCGCCAAGGCGCCGGTCCCTTTGTTTTTTGCCGATGGTCACGGTTCGCGGCTCCGCGATGTCGATGGCAACGAATACATCGACTACGCCCTTGCCTGGGGACCACTGATACTGGGTCACAAACATCCGGAGCTCGTGGCCGCCATGGAGCGTCAGGCCGCGCGTCCCCACAACTACGGCGCCCAGCACGCCCTCGAAATGGAGGTCTCTGAGCGCGTGCAACGAATGGTCCCGTGCGCGGAGCGTGTGGCCTTCACCTCCAGTGGCAGCGAAGCGGTTGCCGCGGTCTGGCGACTCGCCCGCGCCTTCACGGGCCGCCACCGCATCCTGCGTTTTGAAGGACACTATCATGGCTGGCACGATGCCGAACTGATCAGTTACCGGCCTCCCACCGATCGTATGGGGCCTGCCGATGCGCCTTGTCCTACCCTCGACTCACGCGGTCAGGTGCCCAACTCCGTCGACAACGCCGTCGTCGCGCCCTGGAATGATATCGAGGCCCTCGAGCGGATATTCGCAAAGTACGGCCGCGAGATTGCCGCGGTTGTGACCGAACCGGTGCTCTGCAACAGCGGTTGTCTGATGCCCGACTCCGCCTTCCTCTCCGCGCTCGACCGCATCCCCCGCGAACACGGCGCGCTCTTGATCTTCGACGAGGTGATCACCGGCTTCCGCATGTCCACCGGCGGCGCGCAGCAGCACTTCGGCATCACGCCCGACCTTGCCAGCTTCGGCAAAGCCATCGCCGGCGGCGTGACGCTAAGCGCGTTCGCGGGCCGCAAGGAAATCATGGAGGGGATGCTCAGCGGTGTGGCCTACGGCGGTACGTTCAACGGCAATCCCATCGCGATGGGCGCGGCGCAGGCCACTCTCGACGTCCTCGCGGCGGACGACGGCGTGGCGCTTAAGCACGCCAACCGCATGGGCGAACTTCTGCAATCCGGCATTGCCGCCGCCGCCCGCGAACTCGAGATCCCCCTCCGAATCACCGGATTTGGCGCTGCCTTCTCTTTGCACTTCACTCCGTTGGAGTCGTTACGCAACTACCGCGACACACTTGCCGACGACAAAGACCGCCTCAACCGCTTCCTGTGCGCGGCACTCGATGAAGGCCTGTACCTGCTTCCGGATGGACGCATCTACGTCTCCGCCGTTCATACGGAGCAGGATGTGGATGCCACAGTCGCCGCCGTCCGCCGCGGGCTGGCTTCATCGCGTCCATCGTCCTCTAACCCGTGACCACTCGGAGTCACCGGTCCGGGCTGGCGGAAGTCAAAGGAACTCCTGATGTTCAAAGCCCCGCGGACTTGCGCCACTCCAAATACTCTGGAAGATACAAGGAAGCGAAGACCGCATCGCCCGTTTGCGGCGGCAGTGGATACGCACGCAGCAACTGCGCCGCTCCTGCCTTGTCCTCTAACTGCAACTGCAGCCAACCGAGCAGCACGCGAATCTCATCATTGTTCGCCGGTTGGCTCTGCCGCCACATTCCGTCCAGCAACTGAGCGGCAGCCTTCGCGTGGCCGTCTAACAAGAGCGCATAGGCAACCACGAGGCTCCGTGTATGCGGGGGAATCTGGGCGATCAATCCCTGGGTGGAACGTTGCGCCCACGCTTCCGGACTGGTGTGGGGCTGCGCGAGGAAGCCGGTCATCACAGCAATACCCAACATCGGCGGGGTGGAGAATTTCGGGTTTGGCAGTTTCACCAAATCCGCGGCCTGTTCCCGTTTTCCGTCCTCTACAAGCCATAGCGACAGCAGGGCCGTTGCCCGGGCGGCGATCTCGGCATTGCCTGCCGACAGCTTCGCGGCCTGGGAAAGGGCCTCCTGTGAGCGGCCAGTCAACCGCAACCAGTGGGCCTGACGTAGTTCCACCAGCGGATCCTGTTGGGCGCGGCGGGTCTCCAGATAGCGTTGAAACAGGCCGTCCGCACCGGCAGTGTCGCCGGCGAAGAAACGGGCGAAGGCGGCTTTGGAAAACGAGAGCCCGCCGAGGAACCGCGGGGCCTTCAACTGCGATTCCAGGAACTGGGTCTCCGCTTCTTTGAAGTTGCCGGCGTAGAATGCAATCTCGCCTGACGAGTCGTAGGCATTGGGATCGTTGGGAGCGATGCGCCGGTACTCCGCCGTGCTCTCCGCGGCGTCGGCGTAAGCTCCAGAGTAGGCTTGCGCATAGGCGAGCTGATTCCAACTTGTGGTGTTGCCAGGTTCCAACAGCGCGGCTTTCTTCAGCCAGACGGTAGCGTCGGTGTAGCGGTGCTGTTGCAGCATGACACCGCCCAACTGCAGAAGCACCGTGGTGTCACTGGGCCAGTAGTTTGCGGCCCTTTCGGCCACCTTCTGCATCGTCTCGGCATTGCCCTCCGCTCTTGCGAGGAGCATCCTCAACGTGATCTCGTCCCAATCCTGCGGCGCGGTTGCGAGGGCTCGCGTAATAGCGTCCTTGGCTTCGACTGCGCGCCCCGACTGCAGGAGGATTTGCGACAGCGCCGCGACAGCCGGCACGAAACCAGCGTCCGCCGCGACGGCCTGCTGGAACGACTTCAACCTGGTGTCCAGGTCTGGCGACAGTTGGGCACGCCCGAAGGCTTCCACCGCCGCGGGCGCGGCTGCACGGATGGTGCGTTGATGCGACACGAGTCCGGACACCATGGAGTAGACGAGTGACGCCGGGCCGCCGGACAGCGGACCTTCCGCTTGCGCCGTTGCTGCCGTCGCCTGCCGGACCGTATCGCGCAGGATGGCCCGCAGGCGTAGAGTCTCCCCACGGACTTCGTAGTAGCCTTCCAACTTGTAGCGGGCGCGCAAAGGTACGGGATCGGAACCCACAGCGGCGAAGTATTTCGGTGAGCCGGCGACGGCATTCACTGCCAGAGGGGCTGATGCAGCGCCAATCCAATCCCACCGCGGATCGGAGAGATTCTCCAGCCCGCCAACGGCGATCCGTTCAACGCCGGTGTTCAGATTCTTCTTCCGAGTGCAGGCGGACGCTACGAGGAGAGCTGCCAGCAGAAAAGCGAGCGGCCAACTCCGGCTACAGTACACGAACTTCCATTGTCAGCAGTTGCTTGAACTCGGCCAAGTCCTGCATGGCGGCAAATTCGGGCTCTTCCTGGAACTTGTTGCGCTCCTTGAATCCCTCTTCAATGGCCTTGCGCATGTACAGCAACGCCCGTTCCACGTTGCCTGCTTTTGCATAGGTCTTGGCGAGATAGAAATGGAACTTCGCTCGTTCCTGGACGCTCCGTTCCTGCAGCAGGATGCCTTGCGTACTGCGGTGCTCAAAAACCTCAGGATCGAGTTCCAGGGCCTTCTGATAGTTCTCAAAGGCATCGTTGTACTTTTTGCGCGCGAAGAAGGCGGTGCCCAGATTGCTGTAGATGGATGCCGAGCGCGGGGCGAATTGCAGAGCCTTCTTGTAGAACGAGATGGCACGGCGGTAGCTCTTCTTGGCGTAGTGAATCGCGCCGAGGTTGTTGATGGCTTCCGAATACTTCGGATTGAGCTTCACTGCCTTCTCGTATTGTTTGCGCGCTTGATCCAACTGCAGCATCTGGTGGTATGCGATGCCGATCTTGTTGGCGAGTATGGGAGAATCGCTCGGACCCTCGCGGTACGATTCAACCGCTTCGCGGTACATTTTGCGCGCCATGTAAATATCGCCGCGCATTTCGGACGTGACAGGCGCCGTGCCGGCGGGCTTGACAATCGATGGCTCCACTTGCGTGGTTCGCTCGTCGGTCAGATGGCTGACGGGCTGTGACAGGCCCGCAAGACTGAAGCAAAGCACCAGAATGGGTGATGTCTTAACCATGACCAGCCTCCTACGGCCTATTTAAACATATCGCGAATCTTCCCGAACAAGCCCTTGGAATGTGGCCGGGTGGACTCAGCCTTGGGTGGCTCGGTTGGTTGGGCGGGCGGAGAGGCCTGAGCGACTCTCCGTGTTCCGGACGATCGCGGCGCAGGAGCGGTTGCTTCCTGGTCCGGAGAATCCCAGCCGGCAACCTGCGTCACCGCGGCGCCGCCTCTGTGCAAATGACACAACTGCTGCGGCTGCGATCCGGTGATGAAGAACTCGCCCCGGGTATTAGGGCACGCCGGGGATGCCAACTCACCGCTGAGGGAATCCACCTCCACACTGACAATTCCATCGGGCGCGGAGAATCCGGTAGCAGAAGCATACTCGCGATAGGTATGCGCCCGCTTCATAAACTCCGACCACACCGGCAGGGCCGAAGCGGCTCCATCCAACGGCAGTTCGCGGTTGTCGTCGAAGCCCACCCATACAACGCAGATCAGCTTCGAAGTGAATCCAGCAAACCAGCCGTCGTGTGAGGTTCCCGTCTTGCCCGCAGCCGGCAAACTGAAACCACGGGAACGAACTCCCGCGCCGGTTCCGGAGCGCAGCACTTCCTCCATCAGATTGGTAATCAGATAAGCAACGCGCGGGTCGAGCACGGACTTCTGTGCCGGCCGCGCTTCAAACACGAGTGCGCCTTTATCGTCGCGAATGCTCTTCAGGAACGATGGCTGCGCTTGTGTTCCGTAATTGCTGAAGATGGTGTAGCCGCCGGCAATTTCGATGGGAGTCACTTCGTAGGCGCCGAGCGCAACCGATGGCGTCGGGTTGATCTTCATGTTCAGCCCGGCGCGGCGGGCTAGACTGACGACATTACTATAGCCAGCCATCTCCGCGATGCGAACAGCGGGAATGTTCATCGACTTGGCCAGCGCCTGCCGAAGGGTTACCGGACCGTAGAAATCCTTGTAGTGATTGCGCGGCTCGTAAGGCTTGCCGTCGAACCAGAAAGTCGTCGGCTCGTCGATGACATGGGTGACGATAGTGATCGGATTGGCACTGTCGCTGACGGCGGTGTTTAGCGCGGCGGCGTAGACGAACGGTTTGAAGGAGGATCCCGGCTGGCGTTTGGCGAGGGCGCGGTTCAACTGGCTGGCGCCGTAGTTGCGTCCGCCCACCAAGGCTTTGACTTCGCCGGTGTGCGCATCGAGGGCGACGAGTGCAACCTGAGCCTCGGGCACCGTCGTGCCGTATCCTTTTAAGCGGCGCTTCAACCGCTCGTCCACTTCCTTCAGGCCCACGCGCACGGCCTCCGCCGCTTCGCGCTGGAGGTTCATGTCCAACGTCGTGTAGACGCGGTAGGTTTGGGTCTGAAAATCGTGGTTCTGGAATCGCTCCTGTAATTCGTCATTGACGATGTCCACGAAGTATGGGGCGTCAGTCGATTCCACGCCGCCTTTGGCGAGAGTGAGCGGAGCGGCTTTGGCGAGCGCATAGTCGCGTTCGTTCAGATAACCATTCTCAAACATCATGTAGAGAATAATGTTGCGCCGGTTCACCGCGCGGTCTGGCCAGCGGTAGGGGTTGGTATAGCTTGGCCGCTGCACCTGGCCTGCGAGGGTGGCTGCTTCCGCCACCGTGAGCTGCGTCAGGTCTTTGCCAAAAAACGCCATTGCGGCTTCGCCGAATCCGCGAATCTCGAAGCTGCCCCGCCGGCCCAGCGGCACCTGATTGGCATAGTATTCGAAGATCTGTTCCTTGGTGAGCTTTCGCTCCAGCTCAATGGTGATCAGAACCTCTGAAGCTTTGCGCTGGATGGTCTTCTTTGTTTCCAGCCAGAACATGCGTGCCACCTGCATGCTGAGCGTCGATGCGCCTTGCGACCGTTGCCCGGTTTTCACGTCGACGTAGGCAGCCTTGATGATGCGCAGAGGATCGAATCCCGCATGCTGGAAGAACCGCTTGTCCTCCGCGGAGACCACGGCGTTCACCAGCACCTTGGGGATGTCCTGGAAGCGCACCAGACGGCGCTTTTCGCGGTTGCGATCGAAGAGGTTGGTGATGAGTTCCGGCTCCAGCGTGAACATCGTGCGCTCCGTATTGTCGCGCAGCGAGATGATCTGACTGATCTTTCCTTCGCGGAAGCGCATCAGCGCCGATTCGCCGTTGAAGAACGAATCCGGGCCGGGATAGACTTCCACCGACTCGCCCTTAACCGTGTAGCTGCCCATGCGAGTGGCGCGGGATTCGCTGTAGCCGCTTCGGCGCAGCAAGCTCACCACGTCCATGGGACTGGCGTCTTCCCCCAATGTCACTGTTCGTGGGGCTGCAAACACCATCGAGGTGTTGGTGAATGGTCCGGCGGTGAGCTTCTCGTCGATGAGCCGGGCGAACTTCAAATAGAAGAAGAGAAAGGCGCTGAAGCCTATGGTGAAGCCGACCGCACACAAGGCGAGGAAGACCTTACCCGCGGGGCTGAATAGAATTCGGGAGGCTAAACTCCGCTGCGGTTGTCGTGCGCGAACAGACACGTAAAATTCCCAGGTACCATTTTCGCATCTATTCCGGGATTTTGGGTGCCTGCGGCTCGCCGGAGTGGCTATGCTCGGACCGGCGCCTGTTCGCCACCGCGGTGCAGCCAGCGTTTGGCCCTTCCACGGGGCGAACTGAATCTAACGGATCGGGCTATTGCTTCGCTTCGCCTGGATTGCCAACTACTTTGAAGAGCAGCCGGATGTCTTCGCTTAGGGCCCGGATGTGTTCTGAGGTTTCGAGGTTTGTCCTTCGGATCAGCTCTTCTGTGTGACGGAATCGCTCCGCGGTGTCCTTCGCCAGGCGGTCATGCTCCTTCGCCAACCGCTCATGCTCCTGCGTCAAGCGATCATGGGCTGGAGTGGTCCCCATAGTTGAGACAATCAGTTAAGACACTAACCGCCAACCGATGGAATTTCATTGTACGGCATGATCGTCGGGATTCAAAATTGTTTCCGTGAATGACCACGGTTTCTTTCTCACCCTCCAGGCCAT
>JACQZR010000137.1 GCA_016213775.1 Acidobacteriota bacterium | reverse complement strand
CTAAAGCAACTTCAGTTTCTATTGCCATCAGATCTTGCGGCGCGATAAACCGCTGCGTTCAACCGCCGGATGCGGAAAACCGCACGTCCGGTGGTGTGGGAGGGTGACGGGGCACAAACCCCGTCACTCGACCCGATCAAGGCGTGCGGAATGTCCAAACTCCAGAGCGAGGCTGAAGCCTCGCGCAAGCTGAAGCTTGCCCCACAGTTTAGGGGGCAATATTTGCGGTGCCGCATGCTCCTTGACTACAGAGCTGGTCTTCAGCAACCGGCCACATTCGAACAAAGAGGAGCACCCAATGAGTCTGGAATCCGGCCGACTTACCCGCGAACAACGGATCCAACCGCCATCACCACCGGTGGGGCAACGGACGGCAATCACCCAGGATGTGTATTTGATCATCCAAGGCTACGATCATCCCAACCAGCAAGGCCAGGCGGCCGGAGTGGTGGAGGAGGACATGAACGTTGCCAGGCTTTCCGAACAGTCGCCCAGGTACCTGAACACACACGTAGCGTTGAAGGTTGCCTGCTACACGGGTGGGAACAATCCGGACCCATCGGACGAGAGGAGTGCGTCCCGGTGGCACGTTAAGAATCTTCTGTTCGGCGGTCAGGTGGCTGCATAGCAGCAAGCTCTACGGCTTCACAGTCGGATATTGGATTCCGAGTTGTTCCAGATAGGTTTTGTGCTTGGAGGGGTCGTAGTAATAAGGCTTGAGCAACGGGGCGAAGCGATCCATTTTTTCTTTGTTCAGCTCAATGGCGGGTTTGTCGGTGTCGGCGATTAGCGGGACGTACTTTGTATCCTTGGTCTGCACTTCGCGGTAGTATTTCCATGCGTCTTCGATGAGTTTTGGGGTGAGGAGGAAGTCGAGGGCGGTCATGGCCTGGACCTTCGCTCCGGCGGTGGAACCTTTGTGGGCGATCGGGGTGGCCATCGCTACGGCGTTGGACCAATGGTGTCCGGGCAGGTTGGGGATGTTCGCCGGATAGAACATGTAGACCATCGGGACGTTCCAGGAGATGTCGCCGATGTCGTCGGTGCCGCCGCCTTGAGGTTCGCGCGGCGGGCCGAGGGCGCGGACGTTGGTCTTGAGGCCGTCCGCCTTCTGTCCCAGTTCGCGCTGGAGGGCTTTGGCGAGCGTTTGATCGGCGTCGGACCAGGTGGGGACGCCGACTGCTTCGATATTGCGCTGCTGAGTTTCGGCCACCACCTTGTTAAAGTGATAGGGCCAGGCGGAGCCAACCATGCGCCACGAGACGGATGTACCGTTCATGTTGGCGGCGGACCTGGCGATGGTGTTGGCGGCCTCGAACATTTCCTTGATGTGAAGGTAGTCGATCTCGCGGAGGAAGTACCAGACGGAGGCTTCTTCCGGGACGACGTTGGGCTGATCGCCGCCGTAGGTGATGACGTAGTGGGAGCGCTGGACGGGCCGCATGTGCTCGCGGCGCATGTTCCAGGCGAAGTTCATGGTTTCGAGCGCGTCGAGGGCGCTCTTGCCGCGCCACGGGGCCATGGCAGAATGGGCGGTCTGACCTTTGAAGGTGTAGATGACGCTGACGAGTCCACTGTTGTTGGCAGGCTGGCCCCATTCGGTGATGAACTCGTCGCCGACGTGCGCGCCGAGCATGATGTCGACGTCTTTGAAGAGACCAGCGCGTACCATGTAGGCTTTGGTTGCGACCAGTTCCTCGGCGATGCCCGGGTAGAGGCGGATGGTTCCTTTGATGTTGTGGCGCTGCATCATGTCCTTGAGGACGATTGCGGCGGTGATGTTGACGGCCATGCCGGAGTTGTGGCCTTCGCCGTGGCCGGGAGCGTCCTTCACGATGGGATCGTGGTAGGCGACGCCGGGTTTTTGGGAGGCGCGCGGGATGCAATCGAGGTCGGTGATGAAGCCGATCACGGGCTTGCCGGTGCCCCAGGTCGCGGTCCAGCCAGTGGGGAGTCCGGCGACGCCGCGCTGGATTTGGAAGCCGTTCCTTTCCAGGAGCGCGGTGAGGTAACGCGAGGTTTCCACTTCCTGGAAGCCGAGTTCGGCGTAGCTGAAGATCTGATCGACGATTTGCTGGGTGAAGATTCTGCGCTTTTCGATTTCTGCGACGGCTTCCTGTTTGAGCCGCTGAAGGGGCGGGGTCTGGGCGTGGAGCAAAGCGGATGAGAACAAGAGGAGCAGAAGGGCGGCGCGCATGACCGATTGTAATATACTCAGTGAAATCAGCATGTATTCCCGCACATTTGCTCTGGTTGTTGGCGTTGCCCTGGTCGCAGCAGCGGCTACTGTTACGGAGCGATATACCGAGGCCGAACGGCGGCACTGGGCGTTTCAGCCGCGGAAGGGTGTGGCGCCTCCGAAGGTGGTTGGGGCGACGAATCCGGTGGATGCGTTTGTGATTGCCCGACTGGCAAAAGATGGGCTGAGGCTGTCGGCGTCGTCGTCGCGCGAGACGCTGATCCGGCGAGTGAGTTTTGATTTGACGGGACTGCCTCCGACGCCAGCAGAGATTGACGCGTTTGTTCGCGACCGTTCTCCGAAGGCGTATGAGAACCTGGTGGACCGGCTGCTGGCGAGCCCGCACTATGGCGAACGGTGGGGACAGCACTGGCTGGATGTGGTGCGCTTTGCCGAGACTGATGGATTCGAATATGACACGCATCGCACGGATGCCTGGCGCTATCGCGATTATGTGATCCGGTCGATTGAGGCGGACAAGCCTTACGATCGGTTTTTGATGGAGCAGCTTGCGGGCGATGAGATTGCTCCCGGCGAATCGGAGGCGTTGGTGGCAAGCGGTCTGCAACGGTTGGGCCCGCTGCGGAAGAATGCCGGCAATCAGGAAGTGGCGAGCAGCCGGAATGAAGTATTGACGGAGATGACCAACCTGGTGGGATCGGGTCTGTTGGGGGTGACGCTTGGTTGCGCGCGGTGTCACGATCACAAGTTCGATCCGATCCGGCAGAAGGATTATTACCGCGTGCAGGCTTATTTCGCGGCGGTGTTTGAGAAGGACATTGTTACCGCTCCGCCGGAAGAGCAGACGGCTTGGAAGGCCAGGAAGGATGCTCATGATGGAGACGTGAAAAAGATACGGGCGCAGATGCGCGGGTTGAAGGGCGCGGAACGCGAGCGCATGGCGCGCAAGTTGAAGGATGCGGAAGAGAATGCTCCGGAACCGCTGCCGGCGATTTTCAGTGTGACGAATGATGCCGCGAAGATGACTCCGGTGCATGTGCTGGCGCGCGGCGATTATGGCAACAAGGGAGAGCGGATGTTGCCGCGACCGCTGGGTGTGCTGCTTCCCGATGGAGCGCCGGAGTTGGCGGCCGACACGCCGAATCCACGGACGCAGTTGGCGAAGTGGATTGTGGATCCGGCGAATCCGTTGCCGGCGCGGGTGCTGGCGAATCGTATCTGGCATTATCATTTCGGGCGCGGGATTGTGGCGACGCCGAACGATTTCGGGCGGATGGGGACGAGACCGACGCATCCGGAGTTGCTGGACTATCTGGCGAACGAATTGGTGAAGGGCGGATGGCGGATGAAACCGCTGCATAAGATGATCGTGATGAGCCGGACGTACCAGCAGGCGTCGGCTTCGGTGCAGGAAGCGGTGGGTCATGAGAAGGACCCGGACAATACGCTGCTGTGGAAGTTCCCGCTGCGGCGGCTGGATGCCGAGCAGTTGCGGGATGCGATGCTGGCGGTGGCGGGCCGGTTGAATGCGCAGGCTGGAGGGCCGAGCGTGATTGTTCCGGTGGACGCGGAGTTGACCAACCTCTTATACAAGCCGTCGCAATGGGCGGTGACGAAGGATGTGAAGGAGCACGACCGGCGCAGTGTGTACCTGATACACAAGCGCAATTTGCGGCTGCCGATGATGGAGGTGTTTGATGCTCCGGACATGCAGATCAGTTGCGCGCGGAGGGATGCGAGTACGCATGCTCCGCAGGCGCTGGAGCTGTTGAACGGCGACTTTGCGAATGACATGGCAAGGTCTTTGGCTGCGCGGTTGGATCAGGAAGCGAAGTCCCCCGCGGAGCAGGTGGATCTGGCATTTCGACTGGCAGCGGGGCGGTTGCCGAATGCGAAGGAGAAGGCCGCGGGGCTGCGGTTTTTGAAAGGTCATCCGCTGCGCGAGTTTTCACTGGCGATGCTGAACTTGAACGCTTTCCTTTACGTGAACTGAATATGGAACACATACGATTGACTCGGAACCGGCGCGAGTTTCTTACTGACGCATTTGGCGGATTTGGAGCGCTCGCCTTTGCGTCGATGCTGGCGGGGGAGACGAATCCGTTGGCGCCGAAGGCTCCGCATATGGCGGCGAAGGCGAAGAACGTGATCTTCCTGTTTATGGCCGGCGGGCCGAGTCATGTAGAGACGTTCGATCCGAAGCCGCTGCTGAATCAATTGCACGGGCAGAAGCGGCCTAAGGAATTTGGCGAGGCGAAGTATCAGTTTGTCGGGGCCGAGGCGAAGCTGTTGGGCACGAAGCGGACGTTTCACAAGTACGGCAAGAGCGGGATTGAGGTGAGCGATCTGCTGCCGCGCACGGCGCAGTGCGTGGACGATATTGCGGTGGTGCGGTCGTGCCATGGGGACATGGTGGTGCATTCCGCGGCGCAGTATCAGTTGATGACGGGGCGCATTATTCCGGGCTTTCCAAATATGGGGTCGTGGGTGGTTTATGGGTTGGGATCAGAGAGCGATTCGCTGCCGGCGTATGTGGTGATTCCCGATCCGAAGGGCGCGCTGGAAGCAGGCCAGCCGATGTACACGAACGGGTTTTTGCCGGCGATTTATCAGCCTGCGATGCTGCGGCCGGGGAACAAGCCGATTTTGAATTTGGACTTGCCGAAGGGAGTGGTGACGGGCGAGCGGAAGGCGACGGTGGAACTGATTCGAGAGTTGAATCAGGCGGGGCCACATGCGGAGAGCGAGGAGTTTGCGGCGCGGATGAATGCGTATGATCTGGCGTTCAAGATGCAGACGGAGGCTCCGGAGGTCTTCGATATTGGGAAGGAGACCGAGGCCACGAGGGAGATGTATGGCGTGGGTAAGCAGCCGACAGATGATTATGGCCGGCGGTGTTTACTGGCGCGGCGGATGGTGGAGAAGGGGGTGCGATTTGTGTGCGTGGTGAGCGGCGGTGGGCCGGGCAATATGCAGTGGGACGCGCATGAGGACATCGAAGAGAATCATCTGCGGATGGCTGCGCAAACGGATCAGCCGGTGGCGGCGCTGTTGAAGGATCTGAAGCAGCGGGGGATGTTGGATTCGACGCTGGTGGTGTGGGGCGGCGAGTTCGGACGGTCACCGGAGGCGCAGGGCGGGAAGGGGCGCGATCATCATAATCTGGGGTTCACGATGTGGATGGCGGGTGGAGGCGTGAAGGGGGGCCAGGTTGTGGGGGCGACGGATCCGATCGGGCTGCGGGCGGTGGAGGATCCGGTGCATTTCCGGGATTTGCATACGACGATTCTGCATCAGATGGGCCTGAATCAGCATGCGTTGAGTTACCTGCATCAGGGGAGGAGGGAGCGGTTGACGGAGGTGGAGGGGCGGGTGGTGAAGCAGTTGGTGGGGTGAGGCGGCACCGGTGAGCGATTTACACTGAAAGACTATGCAGGATTTCGAGAAGCTTGGCATCTTCTATCTTGGCCGCGAATACAATCTCACCACAAAGCAGGGCAAAGACAATCTGGTGCTGTACGATTCGCGCCACATGGTGACGCACGCGGTATGTGTCGGCATGACCGGCAGCGGGAAGACGGGCCTCTGCCTGGCATTGCTGGAAGAGGCGGCGATGGACAACATCCCGGCCCTGATCATCGATCCCAAAGGCGATCTGGGC
Organism: Acidobacteriota bacterium; assembly: GCA_016213775.1. GTDB lineage: Bacteria > Acidobacteriota > Terriglobia > Bryobacterales > Bryobacteraceae > CADEFT01. Next base: position 14,039 of record JACQZR010000137.1, on the reverse strand, counting down.
AATCTGCTGCTCACCTTCCCCGATCTGAAGCCGGAGGATTTTCGGCCCTGGATTAACGAAGACGATGCGCGGCGCAAGGGGCTTTCCGCGGACGATTTCGCCAGCCAGCAGGCCGAACTCTGGAGCAACGGCTTGGGGCAATGGGGCCAGGACGGCAAACGTATAGCAGCGTTGCGCGAGAAGTGCGAACTGGCCATCTACACTCCTGGCAGCGACGCGGGAATCCCCATCTCCGTGCTGCGTTCGTGTGATGCGCCGCCGCAGGAAGTGATCGAAGACCGCGAGCTGTTCCGTGATCGCATCGGCGCGACCGCGACAGCGCTGCTCGGCCTGATTGGAGTGGACGCGGACCCGATCCAGAGCCGCGAGCATATCCTTCTTTCCAACCTCTTTGACGCGGCCTGGCGGCAAGGCCAGAGTCTCGATCTGCCGGCGCTCATTCATCAGATTCAAACGCCGCCGATGACGAAGATCGGCGTGCTCGATGTAGACGGCTTCTTCCCCGCGAAGGAACGATTCGTACTCGCCATGCAGATCAACAACCTGCTGGCGTCGCCGGGGTTTGAAGTGTGGCTGAGCGGCGAGCCGCTGGATGTTCAATCGCTGCTCTTTAATGCACAGGGCAAGCCGAAGCTGTCGGTACTCTCGATTGCGCATCTGAACGACAGCGAACGCATGTTCTTTGTCTCGCTGCTGCTCAATCAAACGTTGAGCTGGATGCGGCAGCAGAGCGGCACCACGAGTCTACGCGCCATTCTCTACATGGACGAGATTTTCGGCTATTTTCCGCCGATTGGCGAACCGCCGGCGAAACGCCCGCTGTTGACGCTGCTCAAACAGGCGCGCGCGTATGGGATCGGCATTATGCTGGCGACGCAGAATCCCGTGGACCTCGACTATAAAGGGCTGTCCAACACAGGTACGTGGTTCATCGGGCGATTGCAGACCGATCGCGATAAGATGCGCGTGCTCGACGGATTGGAGGGTGCGGTAGCGACGGCCGGGGGCGCATCGTTTGACCGGCAGGAGATGGATCGCATACTCAGCGGCCTGGGCAATCGGATCTTCCTGATGAATGACGTACACGCAGGTCAGCCGGTGGTGTTTGAGTCGCGATGGGCGATGTCGTACCTGCGCGGTCCGCTCACGCGCTCACAGATCAAGACGCTGATGGCCGATCACAAGGCTTCGCAGCCCATACCCGCGGGAGGCAAATCGAAGGCCGCGGCCATTACGGGAAATCGCGCGGCGGCTCGTCCGGTGCTGCCCCCGGACATCCCGCAACATTTCATTCCTGCGCGGGCGACCGATGGCGCGGGAATCACGTACAAGGCCGTGTTGTACGGCGCGGCCCAGGTGAAGTTCCTCGATCCAAAGAAAGGGGTGGACCTTGCGAAGACGATCAGCATCATCGCTCCGATTACCACTGACGCGACGCCGGTGAGTTGGGAAGATGCAGAGGAAACCGAGACCACCGCGGATGAGTTGGAGGGCGCTCCGGTAGAAGGCGCCGGGTTCGCCGAACTGCCTCCGGCGGCGGCGAAGGCCAAGAGCTACGCGGCCTGGAGCAAGGACTTCTCCAACTGGATCTTCGCAAACCAGAAGCTGGACCTGTTCGTGAGCCCCTCCACGGGCGAGATGTCGCGGCAGGAAGAGAGTGAGCGCGATTTCCGCGCCCGGCTGCAACTCGTCGCGCGCGAACATCGCGATTCCGACCTTGAGGCCATTCGCGCGCGCTACGCCACCAAGGTGGCCTCGCTGGAGGAGAAGATCCGCCGCGCCGAACAGGCAATGGAAAAGCAGCAGCAGGAATCGAGTTCGGCGAAGTTGGAAACGGCGGTGTCCATCGGAGCGGGGATTCTGGGGGCGATCTTCGGATCGAAGCGCGGGGGCACGTCGGCCGTTCTCGGCAAGGTGGCGGGAGCAGCCAAGGGTGTGCAACGAGCGCGCAGGCAGTCACAGGACGTCGATTTCGCAAGCGAGAATCTGGGGACTTTGATGCAAATGAAGGCTGACATGGAAGCCGAGATCAAAGAGCAGACTGATGCGGTGACAAACAGCGTGGATGCATCGAAAGAGCAGTTGCAGACAGTGTCGATCCGTCCGAAGAAGGTTAATGTTTCGGTGCGGCTGTGCTCCCTGGCCTGGATGCCGGTGGAGGGTGCGCCGAGCAATTGATTGGCCTGTCATGCCTATTGCTATCGTCAGACTCGGTTCTCCCCGTTCGCCGAACGAAGGCCCACGCCTGGGTACCGTGCGCCGCCCTCCGCGGGGTGTGCCTAAGGTGGATTACGCCCGTCTCGACTATTACGATGTCTGGTACCCGAACCTCGCACCAAGTGCCGAACTGGTGAAGGAGGGACTCTCCGCCAAGGACGATCGCGGCTGGGAATCGTTCCGCCGTAAGTTCCGCCAGGAGATGTCCGCGCCCGATGCCAGCCGTACACTCGACGTCCTCGCCGTACTCTCCCACCACAGCAATTTCGCTGTCGGTTGCTACTGCGAGGACGAATCGCGCTGCCACCGTTCCGTTCTGCGCGACCTGCTGCAGGAACGCGGCGCGGCGCTCGCGTAAAACAGGCGAGGCCCCGAAGGACCTCGCCGTTACTGTAGCGAGAAACCGATCTACTGAACCTGCACTCGGGTGGTTGCGGTCCTGCAGTTGTTCGTATCGCTCGATTCCGGCACAGCGCCTGTCGAATCCGCGCAGGCAATCAACCGGTACATCCCGGGAGTCATCGTCGCCGGAACCGTGAACGTCTGTGCGATATCCGTTGAGGAGCCTGCTGCCATGTTGGCCGCGATGTTCCGGGTGGACAACTGCAGCGTCACCAGACGGTTCGACTCCAGCGCCAGCAGATACCGCACGGTGAAGGCGCTGTTCGCCCGCTCGTTCCCTGTGTTCGATACTTCGCTGTCGTTGGAGAACTGCGCCCCGCGGTTGATCTGCGTTGGCGGGTTCTGCAACGAAGTGATGCGCAGGTCCGGCCGGGGCCGGGTGATTCCGTTATGCGCGTAGACTTCAGCAATTCGGTTGATCCGGCTCAAGTGATCCACTCGCAGCCCGTCGTAGAACTCGGTGATTGACGTCGGATGATTGTGCAACAGGTTGCTGGAAGGATCGTAGTTCTTCACAACGTCCCAGATGTCTGAAAAGGACATGGTCAGGTTCTCGCCAGACTCGTTGTTCGTGTCCACCAGATCCAGCAGGATCGCCGCCGTGATGCCTTCAATGTGCAGCAGATCACTCTGGCTGGTGAATTCGTCCGGTGCGTTGAAGCCTTCAATGTTGAAGGGCGAAGCCGCGTACCCATCGGCTGCGGCGAACCGGTCGCGGAGGAGCGCGCCGAGGAAGTCCGGGAAGCCTTCCGTCCAGGCGATCGTGCCTTTTTCGGGACGGTCCAGGCAGTGGCCGGGATGGCCGGGCTGATCGCATTCGCCGTTGTCGTAATCAGGCGCGGGACTCTCGGCCTTGGTGCCAAGAATGTGATGGCCGTACTCGTGGAAGATGGTGAACTGCCGCGTCATCGGTTCGTTCTGTTTGATGTTCAACGTGGCCAGAATCGGAGTGTAGAAGGCCACCGGACTATCCGAGGTGCTCGGCCACAACACCGTAACCTTCGACATCGATTCCCCCGCCGCCGCCATGAATTGCTGCGCGCGCATCACCAGGTTGTGCGCCGCCGCTGCACCCGTCACGCTCGAAGGCACCGTCAAAGTGCCGAAGCTCACCGCGCCGCCGGGGCTGTTCTGCTTCGTGCTCGACCGCACCGTGTAGGTGCCCGCGAACAGGCTGTCCGGCTTCACTTCCACAACGTTGTTGTTCAGTACGAGTCTCACAAACAAGTCGGGGTTGGCATCGCTACCGAACGCGAGATCGCCGCAATCGCCGGAGATCGTGAAGTTACCGTCGCCATCCGTCACGCCGTTGCCGCAGCCGGAATTGAAGGCCGCGATCGGGTCTTCATTCACCATCTGCACCGTCGCATTGCGAACACCACGCCGCACGCCGTTGTTGTCGATGAAGGTCCAGCGTCCGCTGGCCACCACGGAAGCCTTGCGAGCACCGGTAGTCTTCCCGGAGCGGACGGGCAACTGCGCCGCGGCTCGCTCTTCAACGGGAACGCGCGGAAAATTCGGAGCTGCGGGTTCAGGCAAGACCACGTTGGGGTCGTGTTGCGGCAAGTACGATTCCACCGCTTCGCGTTGTCCGCCCTTTTCGCCATCCGCATCCGCGGTTGCCAGTTCCGGAAACTGCCGCCCCATGCGGGCCGGGTCAAGACCGGCGCGTTTCGTCTGTCCGTCTACCTGCACGGTGGCCATCATCATTGTGGGCGTCGCGGTGAGTGGCACCGCGCGAAAGCGCAACTGCACCAACTTGCCTTTCTCCAATGCGCCGGCCCAACGTGTCATACCGTCGAGCAACTGCCATTGTTCCGGCTGGTCCACTAGGAAAGTGGCATTGGCGAAATCCGCCGCGGGTTCCAGCACCGCGATCACGGTCACCGGTTCACCGGGACGCACTGCATCGGCACTCGCCAGTGTCACGCCGACGGGCAGCCCCACGGCGGCATAGGCTGGCGGATTGTAGGCAGCCAGCAGCATAGAAGCGGCCACCAGATTGCCCGAAACCTGGAAAATCTTTGAGAGGAGTGTGTGTGTCATTGTCGTTCCCTTTGTTGTTCTTCAGCGGCTTGAACCGCTTCAATCGGGAACGTGCCAACAGGCGCAAAATCCCATTCAGCCGATGGTAAGCGTTCAGTAAGGGATTGGTAAGGACAGCGCGATTACGGCTTTGTCTGCTTCTTGCGCAGGCGGTCCAGGTCTTCCTTCAATACCTTGTTTTCCGGGGCCAGCTTCAACGCGGCTTCCGCACTCGCCACGGCCTTGGGAACGTCGCCTTCCCCCTCGTGCATCTGCGCCAGGGCCGCATGGACACGCGAACGGCCCGTCGCATCGGTCAACAGCGCGAATGCCTTCTCCAGATCCACCTTCGCCCCGCTCCAGTTCTTCAACTCAACCAACATCCGGCCGCGCCGCAGATGGCACCCGCCCTCGGTGGCGTGCTCATTCGTCCGGCTCAGCATGGCCGCGCACTTCGCGTACTGCTCCAGCGCCAATTCAGTCTTCTTCATACTGCGGTAGGCCTCGGCCAGGAAGCTGTGGACGAAACCGATGTTCACCCGAGTGGCGTAGTCAGCCGGATCGCGCCGCTGCAGCGTTTCAAACCCCGGCATCGCTTTTTCAATCACCGCCACCGCCTCGTTCAACTTCGTCCGCGCGATGGACTGCGCATAGCTCACCTGGTTCTCCAGGAATTTGCTGCGAACATCGCGGTTCTCCGGATCGAGCGCACTCAGTTGCTCAAACAGCGCCGTGCCGCGGCGGAAGAACGTCTGCGCCTCCGCGGCCTTTTCCGGCGAGGCCTGCAACAGCCTGCCGATCAGAGAATATGTGATCCCCAGTTCAAACCGGCAAGGAAACGGCCCCGACTTCTCCGAGCAAACCGGTTCCAGGAGCTTGCGCGCCGCGTCGAGATCCACTCGCGCATTGGCCATATCGCGCCGCCCCATGCTCAACGTATTTCCGCGGTCGTTGCGCGCCGACGCCACCGCGACCTTCAACTCCGGGTCATTCGCTTCGCTCTTCAGAATGCGGTCTCCCAGTTCCACTGCCCGCCCGTATTCCTTCAGCGCCAGTTCCGTTCGGTCGAGCACATCGTGCAAATAAGCCGTGTCGCGATAGTTCAGCATCAGACCTTTTTCCAGCGCCAGGTTTCGCGAATCCGATGCCAGCAACTCGCGATGGATGGCGCCTGCTTTTTCAAAGGACGCGAAGGCTTCGCGAAACTGCCCATGGCGGTACTGCAGATTCCCGGCAATCCCCATCACTCGCGCGATGTCCCCGCGAATCTCGGCATTCGCCGGCAATGTCTCCAGCGTCCGTAGCGCCTCAGTGGCGTAATCAAAAGCCGGCCGGCTCTGCCCTTCCACCTGCATCAGTGTCTCGGCCAGTTCCATCCGGCACACTGCTGCATCCTGCCTGGCGGTGAAACTCGCGGGGCTTGCATTCAGCAACCTTTCGAACTGGCTCAGAGCCGTCCGGTACGATTTCACCGCCGTCGACGTCTCTCCCAACTGCAGCGCCAACGTCCCCAATCGCCGGTGCGACCGTGCCACGCGGCGCGTTTCTTCAAAGTTGCGCGGATCGGCTTGCAGCCTCGCCTCCGCCTGCTGCAAGGCGTCATTCTGCGTGGTGTACGCTTTGCGAATCCCGGTGATCGAAGCGGCCGAGAGGATGTTCCACGTCCCGGCATGGCCCGCGGGAGGAAGCCAGCGCGCACGTAGCGCCATCTCCGCGAACAGGTCATAGCTTTTGTCCAGTTCCCGTTGATACTCCCGATTCTTAGGCTGCTCGTCACGCACCCGTTTGCCTGCGTCCATGGCTCGTTCAATCGCGCGGTGAGCCGCTTCACTCTGGCCGTTTCTGCGGGCAATGGTGCATTCGATGCGTTCCAGAAGCGACTGCACGAGCCCGGCATCTGGGCCATACATGCCCGCCAGCAACCCCCGCGCCTGTTCCATTCGCTCGCGAGCTTTCGGAACGCCTCCGGGCTGATCCACCTCCAACTCGGCCATGCGTTCGTGACAGCGCGCCTGCAACACGCGGACCGCCGCATCGCTACTCGCCACCGCCAACAGCGCTATCGCCTTCTCGTAACTGCCTCGGGCGCCCGGCAAGTCGAGCAGATCCCGTTCCGAATGCCGACTCTGCAAATCACCCATCCGGATATAGGCGCTTGCCAGATCCACGCCGATCGCCACCCGGTAGCGCGGATCCGATTGCGCGTCATTGGCCAGTTTCTCCAACGCCTCACTCGCGGTTCTCAGCAGTGCGCGGCGCGCGTCCGCCGCACCCGGGATGTCCTCGATCGCATCGTGTAACTCTTGAATGACCTTGCGAGCCAGTGCCCGCATCTCATCCAGGCTTCGCACCGCTCGCGCATCCGCCCGCATTACTTCGCGTTCCTGGCGCACATAAGTCGTCAGCGACACCGCGCCGACGGTGAGTAGTGCGGCGGCGGCCGCTACCCAGCCGCGTCTCCGCCGCACGAAGCGCCCAAACACATAGGATGCGGAATGTTTCCGCGCCGACACCGGCCGGTGTTCGGTCCAGGCGTGCAAATCGGACACGAGTTTCTCGACGGTCCCATAGCGCTGGTCAATGTCTCGCGCCATTGCCTTGCGGACAATCGCATCGAGGTCGCCGCGCAAATGAGCACTCCATTGCGGCATCTCACCACGCAATGCCGCCTCGCTCGGCAACGCCGGATCCTGCGTGCATACCCGCTCAATGAACTGCTCGCGTGTCAGATTGCCGGCTGCATTGGCCTTCACGCCGGTCAGTACTTCAAAGAGAATCGCCCCCAGCGCGTACACATCCGTGCGCACGTCATCCGACGGCAATCCGCGAAGTTGCTCCGGGCTGGCGTACCCTAACGTGCCGATCTCCCATGCCTCGCCGCGCTCTTCCTTCCTCTGTCGCGACTTCGATTCTGTGACGTCGTTAGCCAAACCAAAATCCAGCAGCCGCGGTTCTCCCGGCGCCGTCACCAGGATATTGTTCGGCTTCAGGTCGCGATGGACTACGGTCTTCTGATGCGCGTAGTGCACGGCATCGCAGATCTTCAGTACCAGTTCGACGCGCGCCGGCAGCGTCAGTTGGTTCTGGCGGCAATACTGATCGAGGTGGATACCTCCCTCGACATACTGTGTCACCAGGTAAGGCCGTCCGAGCGCCGTACTTCCGCCGTCCAGCAACTGCACGATTCCAGGATGCTGCAGGCGCGCCAGAATCTGCCGTTCCCTCCGGAACTGCTCCACCAGTTCCTTCCCCAGCGCCACGTCGCCCTGGAACCGCTTGAGCGCGACCACCTGTTCGTAGTCATCGTCGCGAACGGCCAGGTGCACCACGCCCATGCCGCCGCGTCCCAATTCGCGGATCACGCGGTAGCGGCCCACCAGTTCTTCGGCATGCACGCTGCGGGATGGGCCGGCCGATTGCAGCAGTTGGGTTACTTCGTCGAGTAAGCCTGTGTCGCCCGCGCAGGCTTGCACGAGGTAGGCCTGTTGCTCCGCGGCGGGCAAATCCAGAGTCTCGGAGAACAACTCCGCGGCGCGTTCAAACCGCTCGCTGGGCGTCATGCACGTTCAGCCAGGCTCGCAGAAACTGCAGCCGTTTGCGAATTGCCTCCTCCGTGCTGCCGTAACGCGAGGCGATCTCCACGTGCGACAGTCCGACGAAGTAATAGAGGTCCACCAAGTCGCAATCGCGCGCATTCTTTTCCGCCAATTGCCGCAAAAGCTGCTCCAGCTCCAGCACGCGTTGCGGTTCCGAATCGGCCGTTGCCAACCCGTTGTGGCGCAGGTCGTTCAACAGGTCCTCAACGCTGATGCGGGTGGCCGCCAATGTTCGCGGTTTGCTTGTCCGGCTGCGCGCGTAAGCGTAGACGATCTCCCGCATCCGGTGCCGCGCCATACTGAGGAAATGTTCCGTGTCCAGAAACTGCATCTCCTGCTGCGCCCGCAGCCGCTCAAATACCTCATTCAGCACGTCGGTGTTGCGCAGCGTAACACCCGCATCGATCGCCCCCATCACCTGCGACGCCAACCGCCGCAGGTTCCCGAACTGCATGCGGTACACCATCTCCTCCGCGCTCGGATCGCCAGCATCCAACTGCTGGAGAATCTGCGTCATGGTTCCAATATTCGCGGCAAGTTCGTCCTGATTCATCGCGGTCGCTTCCTAATAGTTCAACACAAAACCCGCCGCCGGAAGGAATGCCTACTGCTTCCCAGTGCTCGCCATGTGGAGATACTCGCGCAACGTCGACTCCAGCCGTTCATACATCAACCACTCGAATTGTTCCGGGCCGCCACCCGACTGAGCCTGCTGCAGCGCCATCGTGTATTCCAGCCTGTCCTCAGGCCGCACCGCAACTGGCGGATAACCGGCGCGAATCAGAATGAGGTTCATCAAAAGCCGCGCGGTGCGCCCGTTGCCATCGTGGAACGGATGAATATCCACCAACCTGCGATGTGCCGTGAACGCGGTTTCCGGCGTGCTGTCCGCCCCTGCGAGCCACGCCGCGAAATCGCCCATCAACGCCGGAATCTCCGCCGGCGATGGGAAAGTATGCCTGCCGGTGTCCGTTCTCACATAACGGTTCACTTGCGCGTAGCGCCCGGCAATTTCCGGCTGCGACCGCCGGATCACCATGTTGTGCAGGCTGCGGACCTCCGCCTCAATCAGCGGACACTCCGATCGCGCCAACTCCCGCACATAACGGATCGCATCGAAATGATCCAGTGCTTCCAGGTGATCCCGCAGCGGCTTGCCCGCAATCGTAATCCCCTTCTCAATGACTAAAGTGGTCTCCACCGGCGTGAGGGTATTGCCTTCAATGGCGTTCGAAGTGTACGTCAAATCGACATTGTAGTAATGCTCAAGGCGAGCCAGCGCCGCTGCATCCAACGGTCGTAACGCGTCAAGCTCAACTTTCAACGCGGTGATACGTTCCAGCATTCCCCGCAACTCAGCGGCATCCCGCATGCGATCACCAACCTGCGGCCACGCGATAGCCGTACGGATCCGCGCCCGCCTCCAACACCCCGTTCGGCAGCATCCGCACCAGCACCGGCATCGCCCCAACGCCCCAGCGGCTTCTCGTTCCCAACTTGTGCCCGCGTGCCGCCAACTCCTGGAACGATTCCGTTGCCATCCTCTCGTCGATCTTCAGATCTCCGGGAAACATGGCATGATTGTCGAAGCTCGAAACCAGATGCCGCGTTTCCAGGCGCGGCGCTTCCAACGCCCGTTGCGCGTCCATTCCGAATTCCATCACGTTCAACATCACCTGCAGCAACGTCTGATCCTGATTGTCGCCACCAGGCGTGGACGTCACCAGGAACGGTCGCCCACCCTGCGTCACAAGCGTTGGGCTCAGAGTGATGCGCGGGCGCTTGCCACCCGCAAGTTCGTTCGGATGCCCTTCAATCAGCAGAAAACTCTGCGCCCGTTGCGTCAGCGGAATCCCCGTGTCACCGGCGATCACGGAAGGCAGCCACGCACCCGAAGGCGTCGCCGAGAACATGACGCCGTCCTTGTCGATCGCGTCGATGCAGGTTGTATCATGCGCCCGTAACAGCTCATCGACTTCGAATTTCACCATCTCCAACTCCGCCGGATGCTTCGCCCGCATGCCGTTCACTATCCCCGGAAGGAACTCCAATGATGCCCGCATCCCAATCTGGCGACGACGCGTATCCGCGTACGCCTTGGAAAGCAGAGTCTCCGCCGGCACAGGTGCGAACTTCGGATCACCATAATAGGTATCGCGATCGGCGTAGGCGAGCTTCAACGTCTCGGTCAGCCGGTGGACATACTCGGGTGAATTGTGCTGCAGCGCCTTCAAATCGTAGCCTTCCAGAATGTTGAGCGCCTCGATCATCGACGGCCCCTGGCTCCAGAATCCCGGCTTGTACACCGTGAATCCGCGATAGCTCGTCGACACCGGATGCTCCGGGGTTAACCGGAATGCCGCCATATCTTCATACCGCAACAGCCCGTCGTTGGCTTTGCTGAACGCATCGATGCGGCGTGCAATGTCGCCGCGATAGAAGTGATCGCGCACAGCGTCAATCGCGGCCGGCCGCGGCTTGCCCGCGCGCAGTGACTGCCTCTCAGTCTCCACCATCGCCCGTAGCGTCCGCGCCAGGTCGGCTTGCGGAAACATCTCGCCAATACCCGGCACTCGTCCGCCCGGCACGAATACCGCTTTCGAATGCGGCCAGAGATCGAAGAACTTCCGCGTGCTGGCAATCATCCGCGCGCGCATTTCATCCAGCACCATGGTGTCGGCCAAATCAATGGCCGGCTGCACTGCCTCAGCAAACGACTTGGTGCCGAACTCGCGTAGCGCCACCAGACATGCCTCGGGAAGTCCCGGCACCAGTGCAGGCATCAAACCGGCCACGGGGACCATCCCCTTCAGCCCGCCCGGTTCCATCATCCAGATCTCGCCCGGCTGCAGCCGCCGCTTGCGAAACATATCCGCGGTGGCCATCTTTGGCATCGGGCCCACACCCGCAATCGCGAAAACTTTCCCTTCTCTGGTGCGAATCAGGATCGGCGCTTCCCCGCCAAATCCGACATGCGAGAACTCCGCCACCGCCGCCGCCAGTGTCGCCGCCACACCCGCATCCACGGCGTTGCCGCCCTGATGCATCAGCCGCATGCCCGCTTCCAACGCATAGTCGCTGCCGGCACCGATAGCGCCTCGCGTTCCACGGATCGGACGCCGCAACGGCCGCTCCTGTTCGCGGCGTTGTTGTTGTTGCGCATAGGCACCCCATACAAACGCCAGGGTTGCAACTCCCAGTAAAAAACGGGCCATCTTGCTCCGCATAGTTATACCCCAATTATAATGTTCATCACGGGCATGAATTCCGATCCAAACGGACGAGAGGCCGTTGAGGCCGATCGATCCCTTCCAAAGAACGACGCCGCAGACACCGGCTCCGAGCCGCAACAGGAGCCGCCAACCCCGGAAATACGGCCCGAGGATGCCATGTTGTACTGCCCCGTTTGCAGCACGCGCCTTCAGGAGAGCCGCTGCAAGCTGGTCTGCAAACGCTGTGGCTACTACATGAGTTGCGCCGATTATTACTAGACGGCGCGAATCGAGTTCCGATAGAAAGAGGTTATTCCCGTAATGAGTGAAATTGCCGATCTGCTGGAGCGCTTCCGCCGTGGCGGAGAGTTGATCGCCGTGGTGACGACAGGTGTCGCCGGCGCCGAAACAGATTACACTCCCGAGCCCGGCAAATGGAGCATTCGCCAGATCGTTTGCCACATGTCCGATTCGGAAATCGTCGGCGCTGATCGCTTCCGCCGCGTCATCGCCGAGGACAATCCCACCATCATGTGGTACGACGAGAAGGCTTGGGCCGAAAAACTCGACTACCGTGCCCGCAAACTCTCGCAGGGTCTGGAGACCTTCCGCCGCATTCGCGGCGAAAACTACGAACTGTTGAAGAACCTGCCGGAAGAGCAGTACGCCCGCACGGGCGTCCATTCCAGAACCGGAACGGTCACTCTTCTTGATCTGCTGCGCACCTACGCCACGCACGCCGAAAGCCACGCGCGCCAAATCCAGGAAGCTCGTGTTGCTTTCAAATCACGTCCTGAGGCGGAGGCGCGCTGAATGCGGCGCCGTTTGTTCCTGAGCGCTCTCACGGCCGCCGGTCTCCATGCCGAAAGCCCCGCTGCAAAGCGCTGGTGGTCACATGTCGCCTATCTCGCCGACGATCAGCGGCAGGGACGCGATACCGGTAGCCCCGGCTTCCTCGATGCGGCTCGATACCTGTCAGCCGAGTTTGAACGCGCCGGACTTCGCGCCGCCGGCTCGAACGGCTACTTCCAGCCGGTGCGTCTGGTCTCCAATTCCCTCGACGAATCGCATTCCAGCGCGGAGTTGGTATCGGGGGATCGAACGGGACCCCTCCGGCTCGGAGAGGATGTCTACTTCAGCCTTCGGGGCAATCTCCTTCCACAACTGGACGCCCCGCTGGTCTTCGCCGGTTACGGTTTCGCCGTCCCCGAGCACGACTATGACGAACTGCGCGGCCTCGACCTGAAGGGCAAGGTTGCTGTCTACCTCACCGGCGGTCCCAACCACCTACCCGGTCCGCTGGTTTCTCACAACCAGTCCTCTGAAGTGCGATGGGCGAGGTTGAAGGCGGCCGGCGCAGTTGGGGTCGCTGTCATCGGCAACCCGCGCGCCGCCGACATTCCCTGGGAACGCCAGAAGCTGTCCCGACTGCAGCCTTCCATGAAGCTCACTGGAGTTGAGTCCGATGGGCCGGGCGTTCACCTGATCATCAACCCTGCTTTCGCCAACAATATTCTCCCGCCGGATCACCCGCTGAGCAGCCTTCTCGATGACGCCAATCACAACCGCCCGCTTCCCAAATTCGAAATCCCCGCGAAGCTTCGCGTGAGACAGTCGCTACGCACCGCGCCCGTCGAATCCATGAACGTCATCGGTATGAAGCGCGGCGCCTCGCTTCCTGACGAATACCTCGTGGTCTCCGCCCACCTCGATCACGTCGGCGTGAACGCGAATCTCAAGGGCGACCAGATCTTCAACGGCGCAATGGACAACGCCTCGGGAATCGCCACCATGATCGAGATGGCCGCGCGGCTCAAGAACAAGCGACTCAACCGTTCCGTACTCTTCGTCGCCGTTACCGGAGAAGAGAAGGGCCTCCTCGGATCGAAGTACTTTGCCACATCGCCCACGGTCCCAAAGAGCAGCATCATCGCCAATCTCAACTTCGATATGTTCCTGCCGCTCTTCCCTCTCAAACGCGTGATCCTCTACGGCAAGGACGAGTCCACCCTTGGAGATACCGCTGGTCGCGTCGCCGGCAGCATGGGCATCACCCCAATGGCCGATCCGGAGCCGCGGCGCAACACCTTCATCCGCAGCGATCAATACAGCTTCATCCAGCAAGGCATCCCGGCGCTCTCCTTCAAGCTCGGCTACGAGCCCAATTCCAACGAAGAGCGCATTTTCAAGGCATGGCTTCGCGAGCGCTACCATTCCGTCACTGACGATCTCGCGCAACCGGTGGACAAGGAAGCCGCAGCCAGGTTCACGAAATTGATGACGGCCATTGTTACCTCGGTGGCCAACGATGCCGAGCGTCCGCGTTGGAAGGACAACAGCTTCTTCCGCCGCTTCGCGCAATAGCTAAAGGGTCCACGCAAAAACAACTTCGCAGTGAGTTACGGGGCCGTCTGGCGGGAAGAAGCGCCGAGATGAGCCTTGGCGCATGGCTGGCCTGGAAAGGCCAGCCGCGGCCAGGATTGGCCGCCCCAGTGTGCCCAGCATGGGCAGAATCTTGTTGGATGAAAGGAGCCAACCGGAGCCGATGACAGGCAACCGTAGCGAAACGCAAGGCGTAGCCGCGAGG
>JACQZR010000140.1 GCA_016213775.1 Acidobacteriota bacterium | reverse complement strand
GCGCATTTCGATGGAGAGTTTGCCGCCTTCGCTCACCGTGGCGATGTGCATGTTGCGGTCGAGCACTTCGACATCGGCGTCGGTTTCGATCTGGCCGGAGAGAGCTTCGCCGGCGCGATCGATTTTGAGGCGGACGGTTTTGACCTCGTCGGTCAACATTTTGAACGGGATCTGTTTGAGGTTCAGGATGATATCGGTGGCATCTTCTACGACGCCCGGGATCGGACTGAACTCGTGAGCAACGCCTTCAATGCGTACGGCAGTGATGGCGGCTCCTTCGATAGAACTGAGCAGCACGCGACGAAGGCTGCTGCCGATGGTGGTGCCAAAGCCGCGTTCGAACGGCTGGGCGGTGAACATTCCGTAGCGGTCGGTCAGCGTCTCGGTATTGGCGACCAAACGCTTTGGTTTCTGAAAGCCCTTGAACATCGATTTCCTCCCTTGGTTCTACTTGGTTTAGGCCGCGAGGTACGCTGGCCTACTTGGAGTACAACTCGACGATGAGCTGCTCGTTGAGCTGGATCTGGACGAGTTCGTCGCGTTTGAAGGTACCGGTGACCTTACCGCGGAGTTGCTCGCGCTCAAACTCGAGCCAAGTGGGCGCTGGGCGGCTGGCGGTGGAGTCGCAGGCGGCGAGGATGCCTGCGTTTTGCTTACTTTTGGAGCGGACCTCAATGACGTCGCCCTGACGGGTGAGGAACGAAGGAATGTTGACCTTGCGGCCGTTGACCTGGATGTGGCCGTGGCGGACGACTTGGCGGGCCATGGCGCGGCTGGTAGCGAGTCCGAGGCGGTAGATGACGTTATCGAGCCGGTGTTCCATGAGGGCGAGGAGGTTTTCACCGGTGATGCCCTTGAGTTTACTGGCCTTTTCGAAGGCATTGCGGAACTGGCGCTCGAGGATGTCGTAGTAGCGCTTGGTGCGCTGTTTTTCACGGAGCTGGATGCCGTAACCGACGATTTTGGGTTTACGGTCGCGGCCGTGCTGACCGGGCTGGAAGTTGCGCTTTTCGATGGCGCACTTTTCGGTGTAGCAACGGTCGCCTTTCAAGAATAGCTTTGTCCCTTCGCGCCTGCACAGGCGGCAAACGGGTCCTGAGTAACGTGCCAAACTAACCTCCCTAAGGTAGCCCCGCGACCGTATCCCGGGCGGGGCGAGGTGCAGTTTACGGCCAGATGAGGCCTTCGTCCTGCTTGAAACAGCTAAAAATCAGACTCGCCGCTTTTTGGGTGGGCGGCAACCATTGTGGGGAATCGGGGTGAGGTCTTTGATGTGCTTCACTTCGATGCCGACGGTGGCGAGGGCGCGGACGGCCGATTCACGGCCCGAGCCGGGGCCCGCGATGCGAACTTCACAAGTACGAAGACCGGCGTCCTTGGCCTTTTGCGAAGCGGTGAGGGAGGCCTGCTGTGCGGCGAAGGGGGTTCCCTTGCGGGAGCCACGGAAGCCGAGAGAGCCGGCGCTCGACCAGGAGAGGACGTTGCCGATGGGGTCAGTGATGGTGACGATAGTGTTGTTGAAAGTCGCCTGGATGTGCACGACCCCGTGCGGAACGAGCTTCTTCTCTTTCTTTTTGAAAGTCTTCTTTTTAGTAGACTTGGCTTGCTGTTTTGCCATTCTGGTGATGCTCCGTTCCTATGTTTTGGCCGAGGCCTTTTTCTTATTGGCGACGGTGCCGCGGCGAGGGCCCTTGCGGGTGCGCGCATTGGTATGGGTGCGCTGGCCGCGGGCGGGGAGGCTACGGCGATGGCGGAGGCCACGATAGGAGCCCATTTCGATGAGGCGTTTGATATTGAGGGAGATTTCCTTACGGAGGTCGCCCTCAATGGAGCCTTCGCTCTCGATGAGCATGCGGAGGCGGTTGATTTCCTCTTCGGTGAGTTCCATAACCTTCTTGTCGGGGCTGACATTGGCCCGGTGAAGGATGGATTTGGAACGGGTGCGCCCGATGCCATAAATGTAGGTGAGGCCGATTTCGGCTCTCTTTTTTGCGGGAAGATCCACGCCAGCAATACGCGCCATGTGATTAACTCTCTCCTACCCTTGCCGCTGCTTATGTTTCGGGTTGACACAGATTACCCGGACCACGCCATGGCGGTGGATAATCTTGCATTTATCGCAAACGGGTTTGACCGAGGCTCTGACTTTCATCGCCTTCACTTCCTCTGTTCAGAATTCGCAATCTACTCGATGAGCTTTACGATCCGGCCCCTGGAGGGGTCATGCGGAGAAAGCTCGACTAAAACCTTGTCGTCCGGGCGAAGGCGGCTGAAATTAGCCTTAGTTGCGCCCGCCGCGTGCGCTCTTACCCGCGCCCGCGATTGTAACTCCAAAACGTAAACTTCCTGGGGAAGGAGCTCGACTACGGTGGCTTCCACCGCACGGCGTCCTTCGCCTTTATCCTTCTCGGTCAGCCTGCGGGCTTCATCCATTTCGGCGGATGAGAGCTTCGGGGCTGAGTCGCGCCTGCTCACGGCCGGGTCAGCACCCACGGCCCGTTGGCCGTAATGGCGACCACATGCTCGAAATGAGCGGAACACTTACCGTCGGTGGTAACAGCCGTCCAACGGTCGGACAAAACTTTCGAACCCGGCTTGCCTTCGTTCACCATTGGTTCAATGGCGAGGACCATGCCCTCCTTGAGGCGCGGATTTTCGTGCTGCCGGTCAACATAATTCGGAACCTGGGGCTCTTCATGGAGCTTGGTTCCGATACCGTGTCCAACGAATTCGCGGACGATGGAGAAGCCATTGCTGACAACGTGTTTTTCCACCGTACCGGAGATGTCAAAGAGCCTGTTGCCGACGCGGGCCTGGGCGATGGCGAGTTCGAGCGATTCCTGCGTGACACGCATCAGCTTGCAGAGCGAATCAGAAACCTCGCCCACGGGGACGGACAGAGCGGAGTCGCCGAAATAACCGTTCAACTCGACGCCCGTATCGATCTTGACGAGATCGCCTTTTTTGAGCACCCGTTTATTGGAGGGTAGCCCATGGATAATCTCATGATTCACGGAAGTGCACAACACGAAGGGGTAGCGGGACCCCGCGGCGGGCACATAATAACCTTTGAAGGCGGGCTTGGCACCTGCATCCTTCATCATCTTTTCAGCGGTCACTTCCAGGTCGTGGGTGGTGATGCCCTCGCCGACCATCTCAGCGAGCTTATGGAGGATTTCATACACGAGTAGCCCACTCCTGCGCATCTTCTCCAACTCGGACGGGCTTTTTCTCGTAATCATCCTTTATACATGGCCTCCAGTGCCTTTGGCGGCAACCAGGGCCTTCCCACTCACTTCGTTTTGAACCAGATAGCAGATCCTCCTGGCGATTTCGCGCGGAGGGGCACCGCCACCGTTCACTTCCTCCAACCGGTGACCACCTGCTGAGAAAAAATCGAGCAAGGGAAGGGTCTGCGCATCGTAGGCATCCAAGCGCCGGCGGATCACGCTTTCCCGGTCATCGTCTCTAAGGCCCAAATTGCCACCGCACGAGTCACAAATACCATTTGCTTTCGGCGGGTTGGAAGCCAGGTTGAACACGGCCCCACATTGGACACAGGACCGCCGAGCCGCAAGTCGGCGGATAATCTCATTGTAATCTACTTTCAAGTGGACTACCAACCACCTGATTCCGCGGGCACCCAGGGCCTGCACCATGGCGCTTGCCTGAGCGGTTGTCCGCGGATAGCCATCCAAAATAAATCCGTTGGCGCAATCGGGCATGGAGATGCGGTCCTCCACAAGCCGGTCAACCAATTCGTCGGAGACCAGATGGCCGGCCTCAAGAACGCTGCGGACCTGCTCGCCCAACTCGCCGCCCTGCTGGATCCGGTCGCGGAGCATGTCTCCGGTGGAGATGTGGGGAATACCGAGGCAGTCGCGAACGAGCTTCGCCTGAGTTCCCTTCCCGGACCCTGGGGGGCCAAACAAAACCAATGCGTAAGGAGCTTCACCTTCCTGCATGGGGGCCGGCATACGAGGCCGTTGCACCTTGACTTAGGAAGTCCGGCGCCCGCGAATGCGGCCGGCGCGCGGAGTGAAGCCTTCGTAGTGGCGCATGATGAGCTGCGCCTCCACCTGGTTGACAGTATCCATCGCGACACCGACAACGATGAGGAGCGAGGTACCGCCGAAATAAAACGAAACGCCGAGACCATCGAGGAGCCAGCGCGGGAAATAAGTGTCGATCCAGTTGCCGAGCAAGGGCAGGTGCTGGAGCTTGATACCCGAGATCATGATCTGCGGGATGAGGGACAGAAGCGCGAGGTAAAGGCCGCCAACGACGGTGATCTTAGTGAGAATCTTATTGAGATATTCGGCGGTGTTCTTGCCCGGCCGGATACCTGGAATGAAGCCGCCGTACTTACGCATGTTGTCGGCCGCTTCATTGGGGTTGAAGATGATGGATACGTAGAAGAAACAGAAGAAGACAATGCCGACAGTGAACAAGACAGCGTAGAGGGGCTCGGCGAATCCGATGGCATTGAGGGTGTCGCGAACCCAGGGCATGTCCTTTAACCTGGGCACCTGAAGCAGCGTCTGCGGGACTGCGAGGAGCGATGAGGCGAAGATGACAGGGATCACACCGCCGGCGTTCACTTTGAGAGGCAGGTGAGTGGACTGGCCGCCCATCATTTTGCGGCCGACGACGCGCTTGGCGTACTGGACGGGGATGCGGCGCTCGCCACGCTCGACAAGGACGATGAAGGCGACGACGACGATCATCATCGCGAGGATGATGATGAGGTGGAAGGCGCTCCAGTTCCGGGTAACGAAGACGTTATTGTAGATTTCGAGCATCGCCTGCGGGAGGCCGACGACGATACCGGCGAAGATGATGAGCGACATGCCGTTGCCGATTCCGCGTTCGGTGATCTGCTCGCCGAGCCACATAATGAAGGCGGTTCCGGTGGTGAGGCTAAGCATGGTGAGCAGGACAAAACCGATGCCGGGGTTGATGACGAAGCCGCCATCAGAGGCCTGGAGGGCGCTGGCGATACCGAAGCTTTGCATCAAGGCGAGACCGACGGTGAGGTAGCGGGTCCACTGAGTAATCTTACGGCGGCCGAGTTCGCCTTCCTTCTGGAGCTTTTCGAGAGTGGGGACGACGACGGTGAGGAGTTGCAGGATGATCGACGCCGTGATGTAGGGCATGATGCCGAGAGCAAACACGGTGAGGCGGCGGAACATGCCGCCACTGAAGAGGTCGATGAATCCGAACAGAGTGCCTTGGTTTTGCCGGAAGAACTCTTCCAGCTTGTTGGCGTCGATGCCCGGGGTGGGGATATGGCCACCAAGGCGATAGACGGCCAACATAGCGAGAGTGAACAGGACTCTGTTGCGCAGGTCCGGTATCCGGAAGACGTTGGCAAAGGCTTCGAAGAATTTGTTCATGGGGATTCCAGGTCGGCGGGGAGCGGAGGTTACTGCGCTTCGCTCGGGGCCGAACCAATCAATTCTACCGTACCGCCAGCGGATTCGATCTTCTGCTTTGCCGCGGCAGAGACCAGATGGGCCTTTACGGAAATCTTCCGCTTGAGATCGCCGTTGCCAAGGATCTTGAGACCGTCGTTGAGTTTGTGGATGACGCCGAGTTCGAGGAGGGCGCCGGGATCGAAGGAATCGGCGGTGAGCTGATCGAGGGTGCCGACGTTGACGATGGCGAACTTCTTCTTAAAGATATTGGTGAAGCCGCGCTTGGGGAGGCGGCGGTGGAGGGGCATCTGGCCGCCTTCAAAGCCGCGCATCATGGAATAGCCGGAAACGGAGCGGGCGCCCTTATGGCCTCGTCCGGAGGTTTTCTGACGGCCGGTACCCATACCGCGGCCAATGCGGCGCTGAGGTTTCTGTTGTCCGGCGGGCGGTTTAAGATCGCTGAGGTTCATGGGTGTTGTGCTCCGGGTTACTTCACGATTTCGAGCAGGTGCGGCACTTTCTTGACCATGCCGCGGAAGCCGGCGTTATCGGGGCGCTCGACGACCTGATTGAGTTTGCGCAAGCCGAGAGAACGCACGATGGACTTATGCGTTTCGGGGGTGCAGATGGGGCTGCGCTTCAACTTGATTTTGATCATTGCTTCCGCCATACGGGTATTCCTTAGAGAACCTGAAATCCAGTTAGACTTTCTCGATCGCGAGGCCGCGCATTTCGGCGACTTCGGCTTTGTCACGAAGCTGCTCGAGGGCGTTGATTGTCGCCTTGACGGCGTTGTGCGGGTTGCGCGAACCGAGAGACTTAGTGAGCACGTTGGGGATGCCAGCGGCTTCAATAACGGCGCGGACGGGACCACCGGCGATGACTCCGGTTCCGGGAGGGGCCGGTTTCAAGAGGACCAACCCAGCGCCGAAACGTCCAGTCACCTGGTGGGCGATGGTGGATTCGACCATGTGGACCTTGCGGAGGTTTTTCTTGGCGGCCTCGATCCCTTTCTTGATGGCAGCGGGGACTTCTTTCGCTTTGCCAGTGCCAAAGCCTACGACTTTGGAGGCAGTGTCGCCGACAACGACGAGCGCGGAGAAGCTGAGGTTCTTACCGCCCTTGACGACCTTGGTGACGCGGTTGATGGAAACCACGGTTTCCTTGAGTTGGAGAGCCGACGTATCGATTCGCTTTGCAATAAATGCCATTCGAATAATCCTTCGTTTGTAACCCTAGAATTCCAACCCGGCTTCGCGGGCAGCGTCGGCAAGAGCCTTGACGCGACCATGATAGAGGAAGCCACCGCGATCGAAGACAACCTGCTTGATACCTTTGGCGAGGGCGCGCTCGGCGACGAGCTTACCGATGGCCTTGGCACCGGCGACGTTTCCGCCCACCTTGACAGCGGCGCTTTCCTGGGTGGTGCCGGCGGAAGCGAGGGTCTGGCCGAGGCGGTCGTCGATGACCTGAGCGTAGATGTGTTTGACGGAACGGAACACGGCGAGGCGCGGGCGCTCGGCGGTACCGGAGAGCTTTTTGCGGATGCGGGTATGAATCCGCTGACGAACTTCCTGACGTTTGAGTGGTCGTCTCATCTGAATAACCTCTTACTTACTGCCCTTGGCGCCAGCGCCAGCCTTACCGGCCTTCTTGCGGAGGATTTCGCCTTTGTAGCGAACACCCTTGTTCTTGTAGGGGTCCGGGGGACGGAGGGCGCGCATGTTGGCGGCGATCTGTCCGAGGGCTTCCTTGTCGATACCGCTGAGGGTGATGGCGGTCTGTTTTTCAATTTTGCAGTCGATACCGGCGGGGAGGAGAAACTCGATGGGGTGCGAGTAGCCGAGGGCGAAGTTGACGATGTTGCCCTTGACATCGGCACGGTAGCCGACGCCGGTGATTTCGAGTTCGCGGACGAAGCCAGTGGAGACGCCAGTGACGGCATTGGCAAGGAGCGCGCGGGTGAGGCCGTGGAGTGCGGCATAGGCGTCGGATTCGCGCTTCAGCTCGATCTTTCCGGCGGCCTGTTCGAGGGTGATGCCGGAGGGGATCGGAACGGTGAGCTTGCCTTTTGGACCCTGGACTTCAATCCGGTCGGTGACGTTGACTTTGACGCCGGAGGGGACGGGGATGGGCTTTTTACCTACTCGGGACATGACTTACCTTTAGCCTCGATTACCAGATTCGGCAGAGCAGTTCGCCGCCGATGCCTTCTTTGCGGGCGGTCTTACCGGTCATCACACCTTTTGGCGTGGTGAGGATGTTGATTCCGAGGCCACCGAGGACCTTGGGGATTTGGCCGGCGCCAACGTAGACGCGGCAGCCAGGGCGGGAGACACGATCCATCTGGGAGATGACGGGCTGGTTGCCCGTGTTGTACTTGAGATAGATCTTCATGGTCTTGCGGGAGCCTTCTTCGGCGATTTTGAAGTTGAGGATGTAGCCCTCTTCCTTCATGACGCGCGCGATGTCGGCTTTGAGCCGGGATGCGGGGACATCGACCTTGCTGTGACGCGCAATCATGGCGTTGCGCATCCGGGTGAGCATATCAGCGATGGGATCGGAAACCATTCCTTATAACTCCTGTGTTTACCAGCTCGACTTGACGACGCCCGGGATTTCGCCGGCGAGGGCGAGTTTACGGAAGCAGATGCGGCAAAGGTCGAATTTGCCGATGTAGCCGCGGGGACGGCCGCAGCGGAAACAACGATTGCGGTGGCGGCAGAAGAACTTGGCGTTCTTGCCTTCCGCCTTGGCGCGCTGGATGGCCTCTTTGAGTTTCTGATCTTTGGCTTTTTTCGCGGTGGTGGCCATGGGTACCCTTTCTTATTGCTGCCCTTTTTGACGGAACGGCATGCCCATGAGTTTGAGCAAGGCCATCGCTTCGGCGTCCGTTTGCGCGGTGGTAGTGATACAGATGTTCATGCCTTTGGTCTTTTCGACTTTGTTGTAGTCGATTTCGGGGAAGATCAACTGATCCTTGAGACCGAGGGTGTAATTGCCGCGGCCGTCGAAGGCGCGGTCGGAGACGCCGCGGAAGTCGCGGACGCGAGGGAGAGAAACGTTAAAGAGGCGATCGAGGAATTCGAACATGCGGTCGCCACGGAGGGTCACCATGCAGCCGATGGGCATTCCTTCGCGGAGCTTAAAGGCGGCGATGGACTTGGTGGCTTTGGTGACAACGGGGCGCTGGCCGGCGATGGCCTGGAGTTCGTTGACTGCGCCATCCATGAGTTTGGCGTTCTGAGTAGCTTCGCCGAGGCCGACGTTGAGGGTGACCTTTTCAACCTTGGGCACAGCCATCGGGTTGGCGTAATTGAACTCTTTCTTCAGAGCCGGAATAACGGTTTTGTTGTAAAGCTCCCGGAGTCTCGGCTTGGTGGCTGCCATGTTCGTTCCTTCCTAAATTACTTTTTGTCCAATACTTCACCCGACTTGCGCGCGATGCGCACGCGCCGGGTCTTGCCGCCAACTTCGTCCACCTTGAAGCCGATGCGGGAGGGGAGGCCGCCGGAGGTAAGGATCATGACATTGGAGACGTGAATCGTGGCTTCGCGCTCGGCGATACCGCCTTTGATCTGGCGCGAGGGGTTGGCTTTGGTGTGGCGTTTGACCATGTTGACGCCTTCAACGATGATGCGTCCGGTGTCGCGGTTGACTTCGATGACGCGACCATTCTTGCCCTTGTCGCGGCCGGCGATGACTTTGACCTGGTCGTTCTTTTTGATACGGATGCGGCGAGGCGGTTCCGGTTTTTTGGCCTTGGGCATAGTTAGATAACCTCCGGGGCGAGCGAAACAATCTTCATGAATCTCTTTTCGCGCAGTTCGCGAGCGACGGGGCCGAACACGCGAGTGCCAACGGGCTCGCCCAACTCGCTGACGAGGACGGCGGCATTGGAATCGAAGCGGATGTAGGTACCGTCCTTGCGGCGGGTTTCCTTGCGCATGCGAACAATGACACAGCGAACCACTTTGCCCTTCTTGACCGCCGATTCAGGGGCGGCTTCCTTGACGGCGGCAGTGATGATGTCACCGAGGCCGGCGTGCAGTCCTTTATCTCCACCTCGCGGCAGAATGCAGCTCAGCTTCCGGGCGCCGGAATTGTCGGCTACCTCGAGAATTGTTCTCATCCCAATCATGGCTGCGGTCTCCTTCGGAGCCTTCGGCTCCTTCGTTGCTTTCAGCTTTCAGCGATCAGCTTTCAGCTTTTGACTACCTTAAAAACTCTTAGACTGCGGCTTCGGCCAGTTGCTGGCCTTTGCGGACCACTTCGGCCAGGGTCCAGCGCTTGAGTTTGCTCATGGGGCGCGCTTCGACGATGCGGACGATGTCGCCGACGCTGGCTTGACCTGCTTCGTCATGGGCGTAGAATTTCTTACGCTTGGTGACGATCCTCTTGTACATCGGGTGGGCCACCTTGCGGGTGACGGCAACGACGATGGTCTTCTGCATTTTGGCCGAAACCACCTCGCCGACTTTTTCCTGTTTATTGGGCTTGTTCTGCTCGGACATGCTTACCCCTTTTTGGCCTCTAGTTCGCGTTCGCGCAGGATAGTGAGAATGCGGGCGCGATCCTTGCGCATCTCGCGATATTTCTTGAGGCCTTCGGTCTGGCCCATGGTCATCTGGAAGCGGATACGGAACTGCTGCTCCTGGATGTCTCTCAACTGCGTCTGGAGCTCGGCGGTGTCGGTCTGGCGAATTTTATCAACCTTCATGGCAACAATCCTTAATACCTAGCTGGTGGCCATCTCACGTTTGACAAGCTTGCAGGGAATGGGGAGCTTCTGGGCGGCCAGACGCATCGCTTCAGTGGCGAGCTCAAGGGAGACGCCTTCCATTTCGAACAAGATCTTGCCGGGACGGACAACCGCGACCCACTGTTCGGGAGCGCCTTTTCCTTTACCCATACGAGTTTCAGCGGGCTTTTTGGTGATGGGCTTATCGGGGAAAACGCGGATCCAGATTTTGCCACCGCGCTTGATGAAGCGGGTCATGGCGATACGTGCGGCTTCAATCTGACGGTCGGTAACCCAGGCGACGCGCATGGCTTTCAGGCCGAAGTCGCCGAAGGAGAGGCTGGAACCGCGCCAGGCTTTACCCTTGCGGCGTCCGCGCTGCTGCTTGCGGAATTTGACCTTTTTTGGCATCAACATGGCGGTATCTCCTTGGTCCTCATTTATTTGTTTTCGGGTTCGCCGCCCTCTTTGATTTCCTGTTTCCAGGCAGGGGCGGGGTTGGCGATGGGGGGAGCGAGAGGAGCGCCACCTTTGGCCGGTTGCGGCATGTCGCCCGGGGCGGCCTGTTCGAGGCTTCCAACGGGGGCGACAATGGCCGGAGGTTGCTGCTGCTGCTGCGGACCACGATCTCCACGATGGTCCCCACGGTCCGGACGGTCCTGACGGTCGCGAGGGGGACGGCGCTGCTGGCGGCGCGGCTCGGGGTCACGGCTGATGCCGCCACGGCGAACCTGACCTTCGATGATTTCGCCGTTATAGACCCAGGTCTTGATGCCGATGACGCCGTAGGTGGTGCGAGCTTCGGCGAAACCGTAGTCGATGTCAGCGCGGAGCGTGTGAAGCGGAAGCTGGCCTTGGAGGTACCACTCGGAGCGGGCGATTTCGGCGCCGTTGAGACGGCCGGAGACGCGAACCTTGATTCCGAGCGCCTTGAGGCGCAGGGCGTTCTCGACAGACTTGCGCATCGCGCGGCGGAAGGCGACGCGCTTTTCGAGCTGGAGGGCGATGGATTCGGCGATCAATTGGGCGTCGGCGTCGGGACGGTGAACTTCCTGGATGTCGATGAAGACTTCGCGTTTGGTCTTCTTGGCGAGATCCTGTTTGAGCTTTTCGATTTCAGCGCCCTTGCGGCCGATGATGATGCCGGGGCGGGAGGTGCGGATGGTGATACGCAGCTTGTTGCCAGGGCGGTCGACTTCGACACTGGAGACGCCGGCGGCCTTAAGGCGGGCGCGGAGATCGTCTTTGAGGTCGAGATCTTCCTTGAGCAGTTTCGAGTATTCCTGCTTGGCGAACCAGCGCGAACGCCAGGTTTTGGTAACGCCGACGCGGAAACCGTAGGGATGTACTTTCTGACCCATTAAGTCCTCTCTCCCACTTTGACGACGATGTGTGCGAGGCGGCGCTGATAGCGATAGGCGCGGCCCATCGGAGCGGGCCGGATGCGCTTCATGCGAGGCCCTTCGTTGACGTATGCTTCAGTGACGATGAGGTCGTCGACATCGATGTTGTCACGGCTGTCGGCGTTGGCAATTGCCGACTTGAGGCACTTGAGCACCATCGGAGCGATACGTTTGTTGGTAGCCTGCAGGACGCTTACTGCGTCGCCGGCTTTGCGGCCGCGGATGAGATCGACGACGAGGCGGATCTTCTGCGGAGACATGCGCACGTAGCGGACTTCCGCTTTGTAAGCCTTTTTCGAATCTGCTGCTTCTGCCATTCTCGTTATTCCTCTTGAGGCTCGATCGGGTTAGGACGGTTTGGCGGACTTGTCCGCCTTGGCCGCGTGGCCCCTGAACGTGCGGGTTGGGGAGAACTCGCCGAGCTTGTGGCCGACCATATTTTCAGTGACGTAGACAGGGATGAACTTCTTGCCGTTGTGGACGGCGAGGGTGTGTCCAATGAACTCGGGAAGGATGGTGGAGCGGCGCGACCAGGTGCGAACGACCTTCTTTTCGTTGTTCGCGTTCATCTTTTCGACTTTGACCATCAGGTGCTGGTCGACAAACGGTCCTTTATGTAGTGAACGTCCCATGTGGCCCTCTTATTTCCTCTTCTGCTTACGGGTGACGATCAGGCGATCGGTTCGCTTGTTGTTGCGGGTTTTGAAGCCGCGGGTGGGCTGACCCCAAGGGGTGACGGGGTGGCGGCCACCGGAAGTGCGGCCTTCACCGCCGCCATGCGGGTGGTCAACGGGGTTCATGGAGACGCCGCGATTGTGGGGTTTCCTGCCAAGATGACGCGTGCGGCCGGCCTTACCGAGAGAGACGTTTTCATGATCGACGTTCCCGACCTGGCCGATGGTGGCGCGGCAGGTGACGTGGACGCGACGGATTTCGCCCGAGGGGAGCTTGAGAAGGGCGTAGTCGCCTTCCTTGGAAACCAGTTGGATGGAGGCACCGGCGGAACGGGCCATCTGGCCGCCCTTGCCGGGGCGGAGCTCGACGTTGTGGACGCTGGTACCGGCGGGGATATTCTTGAACGGAAGGGAGTTGCCGACAAGGATGTCGGCGGTGGGACCGGAAACCACTTTGCGGCCGACTTCCAGGCCCACGGGGGCGAGGATGTAGCGCTTCTCTCCATCGACGTAATGGAGCAGGGCGATACGGGCGGAGCGGTTGGGGTCGTACTCGATGGCGGCGACGGTGGCGGGAACGCCATCCTTGTCCCGTTTGAAGTCGATGATACGGTAAGACTTCTTGGCACCGCCTCCACGGAAGCGGGAGCTGAGCTGACCGAGGTTGTTCCGGCCGCCGGAGCGCTGTTTGCCTTCGGTGAGGAGTTTTTCGGGCTCTTTTTCCGTCAGCCCTTCGCGCGAGACCACCGTTTGGAAACGGCGGGTCGGCGTAGTGGGACGATAGGTTTTTATCGGCATGATTAGATCTCCGCGTACTCCGGCATCTTCTGACCAGCTTTGAGCCGCACGTACGCCTTTTTCCAGTCGGAACGGTAGCCGGAGAAGCGGCCACGGCGGCGCAATTTGCCTTCATTAATGGCTGTTCGGACTGCTGCAACCTTCACCTTGAAGAGTTTTTCAACGGCCGACTTAATCTGGACCTTGTTGGCGGCGGCGCTGACTTCGAAGCAGAGTGTGTTGTCGGCTTCCTTTTTTCCGACGGCCTTTTCCGTTACGATGGGCCGGACGATTACTTCATAGTTAGTCATTTAGGCCAAGCCCTCCGAGAGTTTCTGAGCGGCAGCCTGGGTGAGGACGACCACCTGGTGACGCAGCAGGTCGTAGGTGGTGACATCGTGGCTGTCGGAGACGGTGACTCCGGGGATATTGCGGGCACCGAGGAGGAGGTTTTCGTTTTCGCCGGCTTCAACGAGAAGGACGGTACGATTGACATCGAGGCTCTTCAGGGCGGAGGCGACAGCTTTGGTCTTGGCTTCGGGGATAGAGAGCGCATCGACCACTTTGAGTTCCCCGTCGCGCAGCTTGGCGGTGAGGGCCGAGCGGAGTGCGCCGAGCAACATCTTTTTGGGAAGACGATAGCTGTAGTCGCGGGGAATAGGACCGTGAACGGTGCCGCCATGACGCCAGATGGGGGAGCGGATGGAACCCATACGGGCGCGGCCGGTACCCTTTTGACGCCAGAGCTTTTTGCCTGAACCGGAGACTTCCCAGCGGCGCTTGGTCTTGTGCGTACCGGAGCGGCGGCAGGCCATGTAATGACGAACCGCTTCCCAGACAAGAGCTTCATTGACCTGAGCGCCGAAGACGGATTCGGCAAGGCTGATTTCTCCAACCTTCTGATTGCTGAGGTTGACAACATCCACTGTCGGCATGTTATTTTCCCCTTCCGGCGCGCTTTACAACCACGTAGCCACCATTGGGCCCGGGGACTGCGCCTTTGACCATGAGAACGTTATCTTCGGGGTCGACTCCGACGATTTCGAGGTTGCGCACGGTGACGTCCTGGACACCCATGTGACCCGCCATGCGCATTCCGGGGAATACGCGGGAGGGGTAGCTGGATGCGCCGATGGAGCCAGGAGCGCGCCCGAACATGGAGCCGTGACCGCCGGGGCCGCCGCGGAAGTTATGCCGCTTGATGATGGAGGCGTAACCGCGGCCCTTGCTGATGCCGGTGATGTCGACTTTTTCCTTTTCCTTGAACTGGTCGATGAGGACCTTGTCGCCGGGCTTAGGATCGCCGTCGCCAAAGGAAAGGCGGAATTCCTTGAGGAACTTTACGCCTTCGGCATTGGCTTTCTTGAGGTGACCGGTTTGCGGCTTGTTGATTTTCGACGCTTTGACGAACTCAACAAAGCCGAGCTGGATGGCGTTGTAGCCGTCCGTGGTCGGCGTCTTACGCTGGACGACGACGCAGGGGCCGGCTTTGAGCAAGGTGACGGGGACAACTTCCCCGTTTGGCCGGAACACCTGTGTCATCCCGATTTTTTTGCCTAGAATTCCTGGGCCCATAATACCCCCAAGGCTTACCGCGCCACCGAGGGGAGGTGAGTCCCAACGGCGGCAAAGCCTCTACTTTTTATCTTTTCCAAATGCCTTGATTTCCACATCCACGCCGGCGGGCAGATCGAGCTTCATCAGCGCGTCCACCGTATCCTGCGTCGGCTCGAGGATATCCAGAAGCCGTTTGTGCGTACGAATTTCAAACTGCTCGCGGGATTTCTTGTCGACGTGAGGCGAGCGGTTGACGCAGTACTTGTTAATCGTGGTGGGCAGCGGAATGGGGCCGGCGATTTGTGCGCCGGTCCGCTTCGCCGTCTGCACGATCTCACCGGTGGATTGATCGAGGACCCGGTGATCGTATGCCTTCAGCCGAATACGAATGCGTTCTCTCAGAGACATTGTTTTCCTACGTTTCTTCTCTACCGCTTAGGACAGGACTTCAGTCACGGTGCCGGCGCCGACGGTGCGGCCACCTTCGCGGATGGCGAAGCGCAGACCCTTATCCATGGCGACGGGCGTGATCAGTTCCACCGTGAGGTTGACATTGTCGCCGGGCATCACCAT
>JACQZR010000004.1 GCA_016213775.1 Acidobacteriota bacterium | reverse complement strand
CGTCATCGGAGGACGGGCGCCTGAGTATCTTCGCCACAACGCGAAGCTCATCGAGTTAGTGAAGCGCTTCCAGAAACAGGATAAGTGGCTCTTCGCTATCTGCCATGGAATACAGGTGCTGGTCGCCGCCGGGGTAGTGAAAAACCGCTGCGTCACCTGCTACGAGCACGTCCGCTACGAGGTAGAGATGGCGGGGGGCACCTGGGACACGAAGCAAGCCACCCGCGACGGGCGCATCATCACGGCCCAAACCTGGCAATCGCATCCCGAGTTTTACCGCGAGATCTTTGCAGCACTCTCCAGCGACGCGATATAGCGCCCGTCAAAGTAGTAGAAGAAGCCGTCCTCGGCTCCAACAATCAAGTCGAGCTTCCCATCGCCATTGAAGTCGACGATCGTGGGCGTCGGGTTGTGCCCCGATAGCTTCGCCTTCACCACCGTGCCGCGCGACTGCATCACCGGCTTCTGCTGCGAGCCGATGTTCTCGTGCCACACCGGACCTTCATCGGAGTCAGTGATCAGGTCGAGATCGCCGTCGCCATCCATGTCCGCGAAGTCGATCTTGCGCCGTCCGCTTGCTCCCGCGCGCCCGTTGGCCAAGTTCAGGAATCGGCCGGTGTGGTTGAGGAAGATGCGTTCCGGAGGCATCAAACGGAGTTGGCCATCGACGCGTGCCCGCCGGAACAAGCACAGATACCCCTGATGGTTGAGCATCACCAGGTCGGGCAGTCCGTCGCGATCCCAATCGACAACGCGTGGCGTGGTACGCCACTGGGTCAGCAACTGTTTGGGCTTCGGTTCCCACCACACCCATTCGGGCTTCGGCGGACGGCCCTGCCATTCCACTTCGAGCGATGCCGCGGCGGCCAGTTGCGGAGCGGTTTTCGAGCCCGTGTTGCGGTACCAGACGACATCGCCCCAGATGTCGTTCACAATGAGGTCGAGCTTGCCGTCGAGATCCCAATCCGCTACCACCGGGTTGCTGTATCCCCACTTGGTTTCCGCGGGCCCCTGAATCGACCCGTTCGGCCCTGCCATGCGATGGATCACCTTGCCGCCGCCGTGCAGATAGCCGCGATCGGTAAAGGCGGGCTGTTCGCGCGTGCCGGTGTTCTCGAAGTACTGAACATAGCCGGCGGAGTTGCCGGCAATCAGGTCGAGCCTGCCGTCGCCGTTCCAATCCACGGCGGTGGGCCGTGACAGGGCGCCGCTCTTCACGTAAGGATCCACCTGCATGAGCTTCCGCTCGGCCTGCAGTTGCGGGACTGATCCGCGCGGCGCGGAGTTCTCAAACAGCGAGATTGTGCCGTCCTCCTCGGCGACAATCACTGACGGTCCACGATCCGCGCGCCACTGCACCACGCGCGGTTGGATCATGCAAAGGTCCAGCTTGATGGGCGACCCGGCGGCCTGCAGCGGCACACCGGCATCCAGCCCGCGGCCGTTGTTGGCGTAGAGTGTGAGCGAGTCAATGAAGTTGCCGGTGATCACGTCCAACCGCCCTTTGCCGAACCAGTCCACGGGATTCGGCGCCGGGCTGCCGTACTGATCGAGGAGCTTGCCGCCGGCGGTCAAGGCCACGGGCTTGGCGTACGCAGGATTCTCGTTGGAGCCGGTATTTCGATGGAAATATACCTGGCCGTGGAGCGGTCCGCGCATCCACTCGCCCTTGGCGTTGTAGGCATCGTCCCAGCCGTACTCGCGCCAGTCGCTCACACCGGCCAGCACGTCGATTCTGCCGTCGCCATCCCAATCCACCGGATACCAGAGGTCGTCGCGCCCGATGTGGTAGTCGCGATCGAGCTTCACTCGCACCGGCCGGGAGAGGCGGTTTGTGCGTACGTCGCTGAAGTATCCGCCGCTGAACGCAAGGTCGATCTTTCCGTCGCCATTGAAATCCGCGGCCACGAGGTCCTTTTTGCCAGGCCCCATCCACTCCGCGCGATCGAACAGCGGCTCCGCATTGGTGCCGATATTGCGGAAGAGATAGATGCCGTTGTAGGGCCGGTCCGCGCAGCCCACGATGAGGTCGATGTTGCCGTCGCCGTCGAAGTCGATGGGCGCAGGATGGCCCCACAGCCCGACGGCGAGCCGCCCACGCACTCCTTCGCGTCCATAGGTAATGCGATCGCCTGTGCCCACCATTGCCGGCGCAACCAACCGTTTCGTTTCACCGTTGCGGCCCTCATCGAAATAGATGTGATAGGCGCGCGCCCCACTGGAGGCGAAGCTGACGCGCGCGTTCGGCACCCGCCACTCCGTCTTGGAAGGGATGATGCTCGTGCTGTCCGCCGCCATAACGCGCACCGAGTCCGGGTTGAAGCCCGCGGATGCCGCGAAGTCCACAGCCACGGGCACTCCCGCCGTTGCGGCGGCCATATGCGTCACGCGCAGATGATTGGCCGTCGGCCACTGTGCCACGCCGCGGTGTTCGATCTCGTAGCCCTGGCACAACACAGCAACGAAGGTAAGCAGTAAAGGAAGACAGACTCTCATCGCATTCCAGCTTAGTACAGGTGCGGGTGAGCGGACGCTCGCGCCATAATCGGGGCATGAGCTTTCGGATTCCGTTGTCCTCATTGGTGGCGGTGACTCTCTGCGCGCAAACGCGTCCGCCTGTCTGGAAATGGGATATTGCCGGGATCGATGCAACAGTGAAGCAGGTCCGTGCCGGCCGCGATCTCACTCCGAAGCGCTGGCCCAACAACGGCAAAGTCGCCGTTGCGCTCTCCTTTGATATGGACGCCGAGACCGGTTTCCTGCGCTCGGGCAACCTGTCCGCGCAGCCGTTGTCGCGCGGTGAATACGGTCCTCGCGTCGGCGTGCCGCGGCTGCTCAAGGTGCTCGAGAGGTACAACGTTCCCGTGTCGTTCTTTATCCCCGCGGTGAGCGGGCAACTGCATCCGGAAGCGGTGGACGCCATTCTCGCCGCGAAGCAGAAGCATGAAATCGGAGTGCACGGCTGGGTGCATGAGCGCATCGCCGATCTCTCCGCCGACGAGGAGCGAAGCCTCACTCGCCGCGCCTTTGACTGGTGGACGCAGCGGCTGGGCCACAAGCCTGCCGGCATTCGGACACCTTCGTGGGATTTCACCAACGAGACGCTCGCCATCATCCGCGAATTAGGCTTCCTCTACGACTCCAGCCTAATGGGAGACGACCGCCCGTACGAGATCATGGCGCAAGGGAAGCCCACCGGTTTGGTGGAACTCCCTGTCGAGTGGATTCTCGACGACTACACCTACTACAGCTATGACCGGCCCTCCAGCGCTTACCATCGAATGGGCGACAACGACGTGTATGAAATCTACAAGGCTGAGTTCGACAAGGCCTACGAAGAGGGAACGCTGTTTCTGCTCACGATGCATCCGTTCGTCACCGGGCACCGTTCGCGCGTTGCCGCGCTCGAGCGGCTGGTATCCTACATGCGATCGAAGCCCGGCGTGTGGTTTGCGACGCATGAACAAGTCGCGCGCGCGTCCGCGGCGCAGTTGCCGAAGACGCGGTAGTGGGTGATGATGTTGCGTCTGTGGTGGATTGAGCTGCGGCTGGCCGGGACCTTACTGCTCGAAGTATTGCTCGAGCCGCGATTGCTCTTTGTCACCCTATACATTCCGGTCCTCCTGGCCGCGATGTATCTCGCCGGCGGCGCATACGTTCGGCTGGCTGTATATCTGTATTGCGCAATGTTCCTGTTTGCCCTCTATCGCACCTTCCGTACAGGCGGCAGCAAGGTCGACCGGGATAAGCCCTTGGTGGAGTCCGTTCCGCAAGAGGGAGGCTGGCGGCGACTGTGGGACCGCGTGGCTCAGGACATGCGGGTCACCATGCCGGCGAGCATCACGTGGGTGTTGTCGCCGCTGCCATGGCGTCATCACGGGTGCGATGCCGCCGCCCTGCGCGACGAAGGCAACATCGTCGTACCGCTGGGCTGCATCGGCTCCTGGACCATGCTCGATGCGTTCTGCCATGTGGCGCATGCGCGGGTGCGGCGCAGGCCCGTGCGGCTGCTGCGCTCTGTTGTCGAATGGGAATTGCACCGTCTGTCGACAGAGCTCTACCAGGCTGCGGGACGCGGGGACACATCGCGCCGGATACGCCTTGCACAGTGGGTGGGACAGAAGCTTGCCTCGCTCGCCGCGACCTGGGATCTATTAGCGGACATGGAGGCCGACAACCGCATTGCGCAGGCCTACGGGGTGGAGGCGGTTTCGCGCTGGATCGTGCAGTCGCAACTGGCATACCACACGGTGACTGATTGCGTCCGCACGGCAATGCAAACAGTGGAAGAGCGTGGTCTGCTGATCCCAATCGCCGCATCCTGCAAGTCGTATCAGGAGCGCTTTGTGGCAGGGTGGCAGGAGGCCGTGAACGCGGATACGAAAGCAGCGGTGAAGGGCGAAACCTCATTGTCCACAGGGCATGCGCCGTTCCGGCTGCTGGCGATGTCGAACGTCGAATCTTCGCGCGCGGCTGTGTTTGATCCTCGTCTGGCGACTACAACGCTGGATGGGTTGGAGGAGTTGGAGGAGCGCGTGGTGCGGCGGGAGTTGGGGCTGAGCAACGCCCGCGTGCTGACGCGCGTGGAATCGGGAGAGGTGGGCAGTCTTATCGTCCTGCCGCAGTTGCGCGAGGATCTGGAACGCAACGCGGCACTGCTGGAAGGGCGGACCTGGCTCGACCTGCCGGACCTGGTGGCGAACATCGACAAACTCGGCGTGGAGTACAAGGCCGACGCGCGGTATCTGTTCGCGCCGCAACAGCGGGCGGCCCTTGTTCCGCAACTGCTCGCTGCTTTCCTTGCGTTTGAGTTGGAGAAGTCCGGGTGGAAGGTCAGCTATTGGTTTGAAGAGGGACTGGTTGTTGAGATTGGCGACCGGCGGCTACTACCTGGCGAGTTGATTGCAGGATTACGGAGCGGGGAGTTGACCACGGCGGAGTACATGAGCAAGATCCAGCCATCCGGGGAGTCTGGACTGTGACATTCTGAGGAGAAACATGAAGATACTCACCCTGTTCCTGATGGCGGCTGCGATGGTGAACGCGCAACCGGCCGGCTCGCGGCGGCTGATTCTGATCAGCATTGATGGACTGATGCCGCGCACGCTGCGCAATGCCGAGAAGATGGGGCTCAAGGCGCCCAACCTGATTGCTCTACGGGACGGCGGCGCGATAGCGAAGGGCCTCGTTGGCGTCTTCCCAACAGTTACGTATCCCAGTCACACGGCCATGGTGACGGGACGCCGGCCGGCGGAGAGCGGCATCATCTCGAACACGCTGTTCGATCCCGAGCGGACGTTGAACGGGGCCTGGTTCTGGTACGCGGAGATGATCAAGACTCCGGCGTTGTGGGATGCGGCCAGGCAGGCTGGGCTTACCACCGGGGCGGTCGGGTGGCCTGTCTCTGTTGGTGCGCGGATCGACTATAACTTCCCGGAATACAAAGTGGCGCGCAACGCCGATGACTTGCTGCTGTACCGGACGCTGCCCACTCCGGGGTTGGTGGCCGAGTTTGAGAAGAAGCATGGAGAGCTGAAGTTCCAAGGTGAGCATCACGATCATCTGCTGTCCAATCTGGCGGCGTTTCTGATTGAAAGCCGCAAGCCGCATTTGCTGCTGGTGCACTTGATTGATCTCGACCATGACCAGCATGGGTTCGGACCGGAAAGCCCTGAGGCGATGCGTGCGTTGGAGGGCATTGACGCGGCGGTAGGCAAGTTGCGCAGGGCTGTGGATACTGCCGGAGTAGCCGGGGAGACCCGCTGGATGATTGTGAGTGATCACGGTTTCTGGCCTGTGCAGAAGGCGTTTCATCCGGAAGCGTTTCTTTCGAGCCTAGGGCTCACCGCATCCGGCACTGATGCCAAGGCGTGGCGCGTTGGAACGATGACCGCCGGCGGTTCGGCGGCGTTCTTTACCAAGGACCCGAACGATAGGGAGGCGCAGGCTGCTGTGCTGCGGATGCTGAAGACACTCAAGGCGGACGGTGGGTTTGGAATCGACCGGATAGTGGAACGCGCGGAAATGGATCAACTGAAATCGTGGCCGAAGGCGTTTGTCGCGGTGAGTCTTGCGGAGGGATTTACCAATGGCGGGGGACGGACGGGCGCATGGGTGACAGGGTCGGGGAGGACGAAAGGGATGCATGGCTATGCGCCGGGGCCGGAATCCCTGGATGCTACTTTTCTCGCGTATGGGCCTGGAGTGAAGAAGCAGGAGCTGCCTCGCGGGGAGTTGGTGGATGTGGCTACCACGGCTGCGCGACTGCTCGGCATATCGCTACCGAGCTCTGGTGGGAAGGATCTGCTCGCGGGGCGATAGATGCTAACACTCTGGCTGATGCTGGCCGATAAGGGTCAGCATGCCATCCACAGCGAACTATCGCAAACAACACAATGAATTGGCCACCATTGCCAGCAAGATCGCAGAGCTGTTGGCGCTGGATGTGTCAAAGAACAGTGGGCCAATCCGTGAGCTTCTCGCCGATTTCTCAGGGTTGCTCAAAATCCATCTGGCCGCCGAAGACAAGGCACTGTACCCGCTCCTCCTCCAGCACAAGGATCCCGCGATGAAGGCAATTGCAGGAAAGTTCATGACCGAGATGGGTGGGCTGAGAACGGCCCTGGAAGCCTATTTGGGGAAATGGCCATCTTCAGCGAGCATAACGCAGAAACCGGACTCGTTCCGCAGCGAAACCACGGCGCTGTTTCATGCTCTCCGAAAGCGCATTGACCGCGAAAACAGCGAGCTCTACCCACGGGTCGATTCACTCAACTGAGTCGTTTCCGTCAGCACGCCGGCGGCTTCGAGCACACGTCGAGCCTATCAGCCTTCCCAGAGTTCCTTGACCCTGCGCTCGCCGGCAACCATGGTGGGACGTTCGGCGCGGCCGTTGTGCATGTAGGTGAGCCGTAGATGATTGAGGCCGAGCAGCCAGAGAATGGTTGAGTGGATGTCGTGGACATGGGTGGGGCGTTCGACGGCGCGCAGGCCGATCTCGTCTGTCGAGCCGATGGTCTGGCCGCCGCGAACACCGCCGCCGGCGAAGAACATGGAGAAGCCCCAAGGGTTGTGATCGCGCCCGTCACCCTTCTCGTTGAAGGGAGTGCGGCCGAATTCGCCGCCCCACACGACAAGGGTTTCCTGGAGAAGGCCGCGGCGATCGAGATCGTGAAGGAGCGCGGCCACCGGCTGATCGGAAGCCCTGCACCACTTCTTGTGATTGCCTTCGAGGTTGGAGTGCGCGTCCCAACCACTGCCGGAGCCGCAGTATAGCTCAACGAACCGGACACCGCGCTCGATGAGGCGGCGGCCCAGGAGACAGTTGCGGCCGAAGACAGCGGTCTCGGGTTTATCGAGGCCGTAGAGCGATTTGGTCTCGTCGGTCTCCTTGGAGAGATCCACTGCTTCCGGACCTGACTTCTGGAGCGCGTATGCCAGTTCGAAACTGCGGATGCGGGCTTGTAGCGCGGTGTCGTCGGGATAACGCTGGGCGTAGTCGCGATTCAGATCGTCGAGGTAGGCAAGCTG
The DNA here is from genome assembly GCA_016213775.1 of Acidobacteriota bacterium. GTDB lineage: Bacteria > Acidobacteriota > Terriglobia > Bryobacterales > Bryobacteraceae > CADEFT01. The sequence continues at coordinate 67,943 of JACQZR010000004.1, read as the reverse complement.
CGCGCGCTGGCGTTCCTCGGTTATGCCGGAACGCAGTTGCGTGTTGAGGATCGGGTTGGGTCCCTGGCGGAAGAGCGTGCCCTGATAGACCGCGGGGAGGAAGCCGGAGCCCCAGTTTTTCGCATTGCCGAAGGGCTCGCGCTCGTCGATCATGCTGACGAATGTGGGGAGGTTCCTGTTGCCGGTGCCGAGGCCGTAGGTGACCCACGCGCCAAGGCTGGGACGGCCGGAGAGGATGTCGCCGGTGTTCATCTGGCCGACGCCGCCGGCGTGATTGAGACCATCGGACTGGCATGACCGCAGCACTGCGATCTTGTCGGCATGCTGCGCGACGTGCGGATAGAGCTCGCTGATCCAGATGCCGCCCTTGCCGTGCTGTTTCCAATTGCGAGGGCTGCCCATCAAGGTATTGTTGGCGGTGCCCATGGCGGTGATGGGCCGGCCGAAGCTGGCGGGCATGGGCTGGCCTGCGAGCTCATTGAGCTTGGGCTTGGGATCGAAGAGGTCGATGTGGCTGGGTGCGCCTTCCATGAACAGGAAGATCACGGCTTTGGCTTTCGGCTGATGATGCGGCTGGCGCGGAATGGTGGGGTCGTGGACGATCGCTGCTTGGGACTCTTCGGCGAGCATGGCAGCAATGGCCATTGCACCGAGGCCGCTGCCGCCTCCGCGGAGTAGTGCGCGACGTGTGATTTCGTTGTTCATGGCTAGTCGATGTAGAGGAATTCGCTGGAGCTGAGAAGCGACAGGCAGAGATCGTCGAGTGTGCTTTGGCTAAGGAACTCGCGGCTGCGGGCGGTTTCCTTGGGGGTGGGCGCGCGGCCGAGAGTGAGGCGGAAGGCGCGTTCGACGAGCGCGTCCGGGGACTGGCCGGCATCGTTGGCGACGCGCCTGGCAAGGGCTTGCGCGAAGTTTGCCGCCGCGGCGCCGTTCATCAACTCGAGGGCTTGATCGGCAGTGACGGTTTCCTGGCGCCGTCCGCAGCTTTCAAAGGCGAGCGGCGCGTCGAAGCTTTCGAGCATTGGATAGCGTACGAGACGGCGCGCGAAGATGTAGACGCTGGCGCGGTACTCGTCGGTGGGTCCGGTGGATTTACGCCAGTGGCGGCCCTCCTGAATCTCGGTGCCTTTAGGAACAGCGGGGAAGACGCCGGGGCCGCCCATGGTGGGATCGAGCAGGCCCGATACGGCGAGCATCGAATCGCGGATGCTTTCGGCTTCGAGGCGGCGGCGCGGGTATCGCCACAGCAGTTTGTTGTCGTTGTCTATGTTCGCGGCGCTTTCGCGGAAGGCGGAGGATTGGCGGTAGGTGGCGCTGAGCAGGATGCGGCGGTGGAGCTTTTTGATGCTCCAGTTATCGGGGCCGGTGAAGGTGGCGGTGAGCCAGTCGAGCAGTTCGGGATGCGTGGGACGCTCGCCCATCAAACCGAGGTCATTGGGGGTGGCGGCGATGCCGCGGCCGAAGTGATAGTGCCAGACGCGATTGACGATGACGCGCGTGGTGAGCGGATTGGAGGCGTCGGCGAGCCAGTTGGCGAGTGCGGTGCGGCGACCGCTGGAGTTCATCTCGGGGCGCGGGGTGATGCGCGCAGGTTGCGGATCGAGAATACTCAGGAAGCCAGGGGCGGTCTCCTCGGCACGCGCATCAATGGCGCCGGCGCGGAGGACGTGCGTGGCGGGCGCATCTACGGCCTGATCACGCATGATCTGCAGGCGCGGGAGCGGCTTGGGCAGCAGGTGGTGGAACGGCTCCAGTTCGGCGAGCAGCGCTTTGTATCTGGCTTTGCCCGCGGAGTCGAGCTTTTTGGAGGCGACGTCGGTGTCCGGAACCTCTACTTGCGTGATGGCCTTGTGGTAGATCTGCCAGTCGAGCGAGGTACGCTTCTTCGGATCCATGAGGATGACTGTTTGCACTTCCTCGGGAAACCGCTCGGTGTACTCTTTGCGGTAGTTGGCACGGGGCGCAGCGAGCAAGGCGTCGATTTTGTCGAGCACTGGTTTGGCGGCGGCGCGGTAGGTTTCCATCTGTTTTTCATGAGCGGCGACTTCTTCCGGCGAGGCAATGGTGGCTTCGTCGTCGATCTTGATATTGGCGAAGAAGGCCTGTAGGCGGTAGTAATCGCGATGCAGCAGCGGATCGAACTTGTGATCGTGGCAGCGGGCGCAAGCCATGGTGACGCCCAGGAACGCGAAGGCGGTGTTGTCAGTGAGGTCGTTGAGAAGCTCCTGGCGGCGGAGGCGAATGTTGGCCTGGTTGAACTCGTCTTCGAATAAGCGCAGGAAACCGAGTCCGGGGAGAGCCTGCGGGTCATTGGGAAAGAGCTCGTCGGCGGCGATTTGCTCGCGCACGAAACGGCTGTAAGGCTTGTCGTAATTGAAGCTTTGAATGACCCAGTCGCGGTAGCGCCAGATGTTGGGGCGGGTGTCATCCTGTTTGAATCCGTCGCTGTCGGCGTAGCGGACCACGTCGAGCCAGTGGCGTCCCCAACGCTCGCCGTAACGCGGGCTGGCAAGGAGGCGGTCTACCAGTCGCTCCTCGGCGTCGGGGTTGTTGTCGGTAAGGAACGCCTGGGTTTCGGAAGGAGTGGGCGGTATGCCGGTGAGGTCGAGGGTGACGCGGCGCAGGTAGGTGAAGCGATCGGCGGGCGCACTGGGCTGGACGGATTTGGCTTGGAGTTTGGAGTAGACGAAGCGGTCGATTTCGTTGCGGGCCCACTTGCCGCCTGCGGCGTCGATGGCCGGAGGCTGGGGCGCGGCGACCGGTTGTATAGCCCACCAGCGGCGTTGCTGCGGCTTGAAGGACGGCGTCTCCGCGGCGAGGGGGAGGAGCAGCGCGGTAGCTGCGATGAGAAGCGAAGAGGCATGTGAGGGGATCCGCATGAAATCCAGGTGTTGGAAATGATTTTACATGATACGAATACAGCGGTGTCTGGAAGAGCCGGCCATGGGGCCGGCTGGTGGCTGGCCTGGAAAGGCCAGCCGCGGCTAGGATTGGCCGCCCCACATGACGGGGGAATGTATAAACTCCAGGAGCCGACAAGACGCGGCTGGAGTTTGCACACGAGCCCTGGTGCGAGTAGCATGTGAACTATGTCTCTTATACGCCGCGATCTGTTTCGTGGGGGCGCGATTCTCGCTGCTCTGCAATCTATTCCGGGCCGGCTCTTTGGCGCGCCGCTGCGCATTGGCACGGACATTTACGAGTCCATTGGTGTGCGCCCGCTCATCAACTGCAAAGGTACGTTCACGATTATTTCCGGTTCGCAAACGCTGCCCGAAGTGAAGGCGGCGATGGAAGCGGCTTCGCGTCATTATGTCCATCTCGACGAGTTGATGGATGCTGTAGGCAAGCGGCTTGCGGAACTGACACAGGCCGAATGGGGCATGGTTTCGAACGGCTGCGCCGCGGCGCTGGCGCATTCGGCGGCGGCCTGTATTGCAGGCGCGGATCCGGAGAAGATGCAGCGGCTGCCGGATACGCGCGGGTTGAAGAACGAGGTGATCTCACCGTCGTATTCGCGCAACGTCTACGATCATGCGATTCGCGGCGTGGGGGCGACGTTCATCAACGTGACGACGATTGAGGATTACAAGCGCGCGTTCAATGATCGGACGGCGATGGTGATGATTCTCGCCGGGTCCGGGGATCGCGGGCCGCTTGGATTGCAGGTGCTTGCGCCGATCGCGAAGGAGCATGGCGTGCCTGTGCTGGTGGACGCGGCGGCGGAACGGTTGAAGATTCCCAATGTGCACCTGGGGGCGGGGGCGGACCTTGTGGCGTATTCGGGCGGCAAGTGTTTGCGCGGGCCGCAATCGGCGGGTCTGCTGCTGGGCCGTAAGGATCTGATTAAGGCAGCGTGGCTGCATTCTGCGCCGCACCATGCATTTGGCCGGCCGATGAAGGCGGGCAAGGAAGAGATCATGGGCATGCTGGCGGCGGTGGAAGCGTGGGTGAAGCGCGATCACGACAGGGAATGGAAAGAATGGGAAAGCTGGATCGATGAGATATCCAGGAGCGTCACCAGCGTGAAAGGTGTGACGACCGCGGTGATGCAGCCGGACAGCCTTTCCAACAACGCTCCACGATTGCAGATCCGATGGGATGGCGAGGCTCTTGGGGTGACCGGCGCCGAGGTGGAGAAGGCGCTGCTCGATGGCAATCCGCGGATTATTCTTGGCGGCGCGGGCGGATCGCGGCGGATGGGCGCGCGCGGCAGTTCGCTCACCATCATGCCGTATATGATGATGCCCGGCGATGCGAAGATCGCGGCGCGGCGCATTCACGAGGTGCTGTCGAATCCGCCTAAGGTGGAAGCCCGGAAAGCGGCTGTGCCGGCAGTGAATGTGTCGGGCCAGTGGGACGTGGAGATCGAGTACGTGTTGGGCAAGTCGCGCCACACGCTGGTGTTTGAACAGAAAGAGGCGCAGTTGCTGGGCTCGCACACGGGCGAGTTTCTGGGCAGCGATCTGCGCGGGAGTGTGGATGGGAACGAAGTCTGGTTCCGCAGCTCGCACAGATATGAAGGCACGCGGATCGGCTACGAGTTTCTAGGCAAGGCCGGCGCCGACAGCATCACGGGCACGGTGGATCTGGGCGAGTATGGGCAGGCGAAGTTCACCGCCAAGCGGCACAATTATGGGCAGCCGGGTGGCGTGGTGCGGCCGGTGAAGAACGCGTAAAGGATTGTCTCTCATGTTCCGTTTCTGGGCGCTGGTTCTGGTTTGCGCGGCGTCGGTGGCCGCGCAACAAAAAGACCTGGAATTGTTTTTGCTGATCGGCCAGTCGAACATGGCCGGGCGCGGTGTGGTGGAGGCGCGGGATAAGCAGCCGATAGACGGGGTGTTCGTGTTCACCAAGGAGATGACGTGGACGCCGGCCGTGGATCCGTTGCACTTTGACAAGCCCGAGATTGCAGGCGTCGGGATCGGACGTTCGTTCGCCTCGGCGCTGAAGGTGCTGCGTCCGGGCGCGAAGATCGGGCTGATTCCGGCCGCGTTCGGCGGTAGCGCGCTGGACGAGTGGAAGCCCGGCGCCAATCATTATGGGAATGCGGTGGCGCGCGCGAAAAAGGCGATGGAATCGGGAAAGCTGCGCGGCATCTTGTGGCACCAGGGAGAGGCGGATAGTGGAACGACGCGGCTGTCGAGCAATTACCGGCAGCGCTGGATCCGTGTGTTTGAGAGCCTGCGGGCCGATTTGAACGCGCCGGATGTTCCCGTGGTAGTGGGGCAGTTGGGCGAGTTCTATTCGGCGCGGCAGGGCGGCAAAGGCGTGTATGCGGACGTGGTGAACGAGCAGTTGGCAACACTGGTGGTTGCGGCGCCGAACGTTGGGTTTGCGTCTTCGGCGGGGTTGAAACACAAGGGAGACGTGGTGCACTTTGATGCGCCGTCGCTGCGCGAGTTCGGCGTGCGGTACGCCCTGGCATATCTGGCCCTTGACGCCACGTGGCGGCAATAACTCCAGGACATCCGATGGCGGCGGCGCCACGTATATCCTGCTGTGCTATATTCCCCTCAGACTGGGGCTCTAGGAGTATTCCATGGCAGAAGAAGCGATGGCGGCGCAGCCCGTGTTCGCACCGGTTGGCGTTGGCGAGCGCATCGCGTCGATGGACGTGTTGCGAGGCGCGGCGTTGCTGGGCATTGCCCTGATGAACATCGTGTTTTCGGGGCTGCCGATGAGCGCGTATTTCAATCCCAAAGTGGCCGGCGGCGATACGGGGTGGAACCTATGGGCGTTCTTCCTGCAGTACGTGCTCTTTGACGGGAAGATGCGAGGCATCTTTTCGCTGATGTTCGGGGCGGGTTCGTATCTACTGATCACACGCGGGATCGCGAAGGGCAATGGAACGCATGCGGTGGAGATCTACTATCGCCGCACGATGTGGCTAATGCTTTTCGGCATCGTGCATGCTTACTTAATCTGGCACGGCGACATTCTATATCCATATGCCCTGCTCGGGTTGATTCTGTTTCCCTTTCATGCAGCCAAGCCGAAAAACCTGCTCATCACGGTGGGCGTGTTCATTGTATTGATGACGGGCATGCAGGTGGGGATGGGCTTCCGCAACCTGAAGATGTATGAAAAAGCCATGGAGGCGGAGCGGCTGGAGAAAGAAAAGAAGCCTCTCACTGATGAACAAAAGGAAGCCAAGAAAACGTGGGAGGAACTGCGCAAGTACTACTACCCGACTGCCGACGATCTGAAGAAGGAGCGGGAAATGTACAGCGGCTCATATGGCAACCTTTTGGAGAGGCGGGCAAAGGAAGTGATGCGGTGGCATTCCAAACCTTACTACTTCTCCGGGCTGGACATGTTCACGATGATGCTGGTGGGGATTGCATTCGTGAAGTTGGACGTTCTGACGGCGCGGCGGAGTGTGCGTTTCTATGCTGGGCTGATGGCGCTGGGGTATGGAATCGGTCTCCCTGTGGGCTCGTTTTCGGCGTGGTTGGCGTACAAACAGGGGTTTGAGCCATTTCAGACTGCATTCACATTCTCCACCTACCAGGTGGCGCGCATTGCGGTGACGATGGGGCACCTGTCGGTGCTACTGTTGCTGTGCAAGTTCGAAGTGATGCCGTTGTTGCGGCGAGGGCTGGCGGCGATCGGGCAGACGGCGTTCTCCAACTACATTCTGCATTCCTTGATCTACGGGCTGGTCTTCTATGGCTACGGTTTGGGCATGTTCGGGAAGATGGAGCGGCATCAACTGTACCTGGTTGTGTTGGGGATGTGGATAGTGTCGCTGATTGTGAGTCCGCTATGGGTGCGGAGTTTTCAGTTTGGGCCGTTGGAGTGGTGCTGGCGGTCGGCGACGTACTGGAAGCGGCAGCCGATGCGGATTCGGCGGGAAGAACCCGCTGCTGAAGCGGTGGTGGAGGCATCGCCGTCGGAGCCGACACCTGCTTGACTCCGTCGTCGCGACGTGACAAAGTGACTGAGCATAGTCTGGTTTAGTCCATTCCAAATCTGGGAGATTGTCTACGTGAAAAAACTCGCATTAACTGTGATTTGTATCGGTGTGCTGGCGCTAGCGCTGGCCTCCGCGGCCAGCATGAGTTCCTCTTTGAAGGCCGGGAAGGCTGAATTGCAGACCGCCGGCCAGTTGGCGTTTGGTCCGGAAGGTGTACTCTTTGTCGCGGACCCGAAGCAGGCGGTGGTGTTTGCGCTCGATACGGGCGATTCGAAGCCCGGGCAGCAGGCAGCCGACGTTCCGGGGATCAATGAGAAACTGGCGGCGGTGCTGGGGATTGCCGCCGATCAACTGATGATCAACGACATGGCGATCAACCCGGTCTCGAAGAAAGCGTATTTCTCGGTTTCGCGAGGCAAGGGCGCTGATGCCGCGGCCGCGATACTGCGTGTGGATGCCAAGGGCAAGATCGAAGAGCTGTCGCTCGATGGGATCAAGCATTCCAAGGTAGCGCTTCCGAACGCTCCTGCCGATGTGAAGAATTCGCGCGGCCAGTCGCCACGGCAGGAAGCTATCACGGATCTCGCTTTCATCGACGGCAAAGTGATTGTGGCCGGCTTGTCGAACGAAGAGTTCGCATCGAACCTGCGCGTTCTGCCGTTCCCGTTTGCCAGCGCCGATAAGGGAACGAGCATCGAGATCTTCCACGGGGCGCATGGACGGTTTGAGACCAACGCTCCCATCCGCACCTTCGTCACCTACAACATCAACAACAAGCCGCACGTTCTGGCCGCGTATACATGCACTCCGCTGGTGAAGTTTCCGCTCTCGGATCTGACGCCTGGTAAGAAGGTGATGGGTTCGACGATCGCCGAACTGGGCAACCGCAACCGGCCGCTCGACATGATTGTGTACAGCAAGGGCGGCACCGACTACATCCTGTTGAACAACTCCAGCCGCGGCGTGATGAAGCTGTCGGCAAAGGGGCTGGACAAGTACGAGTCGATCACCAAGCAGACGGAACCCGCCGGTGTGCCCTATGAAACGTTGGCGCAGTACAAGGGCGTCGATCACCTGGACAAAGTGGACAACAACACGGGCGCGATGCTCGTTCGCGGTGATGGCGGCGCGCTCAACCTCAAGCAGTTCCAACTGCCGTGAGACTCCTGCTTTTGTGCGGCCTGGGGCTGACCCTTCAGGCCGCAAGCATTCAGCTTGAAAGGGACGCCGCGCGGAAGGACGTGTTTGTTCTGCGCGGCGTTGCCGCGTCTGCTGCGGCGGAGGGATTCTCCGTGCGCGTGGATGCGGCGGGTGATGTGCCCGCGTTGTCGGGGTCGTATGAACGGACGAGCGAGGGGATCCGGTTTCGTCCGAAGTATCCATTGCAGGGCGGGATGAAGTACAAGGCGACGTGGCAGGTACCCGGTGCGCCATTGCTCGAGGCGCGCTTTACGGTGCCGAAGGTGGAGGTGACTTCCACTGCGCGTGTGGAGCGGATTTATCCCTCGGCCGGTGTGTTGCCTTCGAATCAGTTGAAGCTCTACATTCATTTCTCCGCGCCGATGTCACGAGGCGAGGCATGGCGCAGGATTCATCTGGTGGAGGACGGCGGGAAGGAAGTGATGCTCCCGTTCCTGGAGATTGAGGAAGAGTTGTGGGACCCGTCGCAGACGCGGCTGACAGTGTTGTTTGATCCGGGCAGGATCAAGCGCGGGCTGGTGCCGCACAACGAAGCGGGGCCTGCGTTGTTGGAGGGCCGCACGTATCACCTTGTAGTAGACCGGGCATGGCCGGACAGCAAGGGCGCGGCGCTGACCCGGGAGTTTCGCAAGACTTTTCAGGTGCGGACCGCGGATCGCACGCCGCCGACATTGGGGGGCTGGAAGATTCATCCACCGGCGGCGGGGACGCGCGTGCCGTTGCGAGTGGATGTTCCGGAGCCAATGGATGCAGCGCTGTTGCAGCGTCTGCTTTGGGTGATCGACGGGGAGGGGAAGACCCTCGCCGGCGACGTGGCGTTGCAGGCGGATGAGACGCGATGGGTGTTTACTCCGGATGCGCCGTGGCGCGCGGGAGTGCATCAACTGCGTGCGGGCATGACGCTGGAGGATCTCGCGGGCAATCGCATCGACCGGAAGTTCGATGTCGATAGTTTCGAAAAAGTGGAGATGCGGCTCACGGTGAAGACGCGCGATGTACCGTTCACTATTCCAGCCGCGACAGCAACGCCAAGGTAGCCCATCCGGTTGTGGAGATGTGCTGGGCATAGCTGATGTTGCCGCTGGGGCGAGTGGTGGCGGGCCAACCGCCGTTTTCCAACTGATTCTTTACAAGCCAGGTCACGCCGCGATCAACGGCACTACGCGCCTGGGGGAACCGGCCTAAGGCGAGGATGGCGAGCGCGGTGTCGAAGGCTTCCGCCGAGGTGGCGCGATAGGGCCCCCAGCCACCGTCGCTGGTCTGCATCTTGAGCAAAGTCTCCACCGCGGGAGACGCAGCGTTATCGAAGGTGAGGATCTGCGCGGCGAGGTCGGGTGTCGCCACTGGTTTCTGCGTCTGGAGCCATTGGCGGGCGCGCGCGATTTCAGCGTCAGCGCCGCCGGCCTGGGATAGTACCCGGATTGCGGCATAGGTGGACAGAGCTGTTCCGTAGGTTGCGGGAGAGCCGATGCCAGCTTCCTGATCGAGGCGCCAGGCGCCGTCGGCGGCCTGATTTTGCTTGAGCATCCTGGCCGCTTCCCTCAGCGCGGTGAGGTTCTTGACAATGCCCTGGCGGGTGGCGTCGGCGAGCGCGAAGGAGAACTGCACGAGCGCCAGTTTCTGGTCGCGAAATTCGGCGGCGGCTTGCTGGCGCTCCCAGGAAGCGGGGGTGCCGAGAAAGTCGAGAGTGGATTCGAGCGCCCGGATTTTGCCGCCGCGCATCAGCGCGCGCGCGGCGTCGCCGTTGTTATGACACGAAAAACATCCATTCTCTTTCTTCCATTCGGGCACTTCGTTCGATAGGTAGGTGAGCGCCCGGTCCACGGCTTGCCGCGGGGATTGCGCCATCGCAGCGTTGGTGAGCAGGATCAGGCACAGAGGAAAAAATGAGGACACTTTAATATTTTGCACGAGCAACACATCCGCTGCGGGCGTGTTGGAAAAGACAGGAAGGGCTGATACCCATGAAAAACAAATCAATCACAAACAAAGTAATGACGGCTGTTCTTCTGCTGGCCACAACGGTGAGTCTGGAGGCTGCTGTACGAGTGAATGTCCGGTTAGGCGCGGGCCATCCGCTGGCGCGTCCGGGACGAACGGTTGTTGTCCGCAGCCGCCCCACTGTTGTGGTGCGCGAACGCGTCATGTGGGCTCCGCCGGTGGTGTTTGCGCCACGGGTGGTGGTCGCTCCGGGGCGCGACATGCTGGTTTGGGAGGATAGCGAAACGATCCAGCGCCGTGAGGACTGGGTGGACAGTTCGTTGAACGTGAACAATCGCGGCAAGCACCTGTTTCTGCGGTTGAGCAACCGTGCGCAGATTGACTTTGCCGAGGTGCACTTCAATAACGGGCAGGCGCAGGTGGTGGACTTTCGCAATAACGTGACTATGGAGGCGGGGACGTATTCGCTGCTCGATTTTGCCGATGGGCGGCAGGTGGATTACGTGCGCATCGTGGCCCGGGCGCGTGCGCCGCAAACGCGGATCACGGTACTGATGGGCAAGTAACGTGGCGGCGTTCGCGGCGCGCGGTGGTGGATCTTAGCGACCGAAGTAGCCGCTGAGATCCACCACCACCTGGGTCTTCTTGAAGGTGTACACATCCACCGCGCTGTTGGCGCCCGCGGGGACGATGAACGCGTTGGTGACGATCTGGCCTTCAAAGGCATTCAGCACCGACGCGTTGGGTTGCGCCTTGCCCGACGGCCACGCGGTGAGGAAGGGCATCGGTGTTGCTCCCGGCGACACCGTTGCATTCAAGGCATAGCCTTTGGCGGACGTTGGAACGCCGGTGCAATAGGGCGACAGCGGTACGGGGATGGTCCGGGTTTCACTGTCGGCGAAGCCCGGCCCGCCGAATGGACCAACCGAAGGACTGTTGTACGTGCTGCTCATGCGGCATTGCGTGACGGGGTAGTAGAACAGGCCGTTGCCGTTGTCGGGGGCGAAGTAGCCGTTGATGTCCACAATGACATCGGTGGATTCGTAGGCGTAGAGGCTGATGGCCGCATTCGTGCCCGCGGGCAGGATGACACTGTTGGACAACACGCGCCCGGCCGGGGAGTTGATGGTGGATACGTTGGGCTGATTTGCGCCGGACGGCCACGCGGTGAGGAACGGGAGCGGGCCTTTGGGCACCACAGTGATGGTGACCGAGTAGGCCGATGCGCCGGAGGGGATGGAGCAATCGGAGCTGTTGGGGAAGCGGAAACTGCGCGCCTGCTTGGCGGCGAGCGAAGGCGGTCCGAACTCGCCGGCCTGTGGACGGTAGGCGGCGCGCGTTTCAATCACACGGCACGGAGTCAGCGGATAGTAGGCCAGGTTCGATTCCGAAGCATTTTCGGTGAAGTATCCGGAGATGTCGACGATGAGGTCGGTGGCTTTAGGGGTATAAACCGAGACTCCGCCGGCGACACCGGCTTTGACTATGGCCGAGTTGGCGACGATCTGCGCGTCCGGAGTGCGCAGGGTGTAGAACTGAGGCATCGACTCGCCTGCCGGCCACATGGTGATGGAGTCGACGCCCACACCATTGCGCGGGATCGCGGTGACGTTGAACACGAACGCGCGCGCCGAACTGGGGACCTGGCAGATGGAGGAAGCCGAGGGCGTGAACGTACGCGTCTCGTTCTCGGCGAGGTAAGGCGGACCGAAAGGGAAACCGCGGCCTTCAAAGTTGTATTCCTGTCGCGTTTCCACCAGGCGGCAGGGCGTCATGCTGACGAAGCGCAGCGGGCTGCCCTGGACGATGACCTGATTGCCTGCCTGTTGCACGTTCAGCGTCTGGCCGCCGATGGTGAGGGTGGCGAAACGCGTGGTGCTGGAGGGGTTGGCCTGCGCCTTGACGGTGATGGTGGCGGAACCGGTCCCACTGGTGATATTGGTGCTGACCCACGAATTGTTGTTGATGGTATTCCACTGGCAGATGCTGCCGGCGAGGACCTTCAGATCGACGTACGTATTGCTGCTGGACGACGCCAGCGTTAATGTGGTTGGCGAGAGGCCGAGGGAGCATGGGACATCGGGCGTGTTGGTGGTGAGTACCAGTTCGCGAATCATCGGCCCGGTGCCGTTGTTGAAAAGCGTTTCGCTCGGGCCGGCTTTGGTGAGCGCAGTGAGCGCGCCGCCGATAGCGATCTTGCCGTTGGCTGAGTTGAGGTAGGCAACGCCGGCGGAGTTGAGTGTCACTTCCACGATGGTGCCGTTGGCCGTCGCGGTGACAGTGACGGAGCCGAACTGCGTGCCGGTACCAAGATCAGTGAACGTGTTCACTCCGCCCTTGATGGGGATGAGTGTGTCCAATGCTGTGGAGACGTCGAACAGGGTGTAGACTTCGCTACCTGGTCCAAGGAATCCCGATGTTGGATTGTAGGCGCGGAGTTTGGCTCCGGTGATTTTACCGGCGAGTCCGGTGAGGTCAAAGACGAAGAAATTGCGCATTTCTCCCGGCGGGTTGGATGTTTGCGAATAGGCCACGCCGTGGTTGTTGGTCCATCCAAACGTCCCGTTCGAGTGATAGGACCCGTAGTTGGATGCGGGTACGGTGACAGTGCCCGCGTGTGCTCCGATGGCGGTGAGAATCAGGAGTAATGATCGCATGCGTGTATTGTTTCCTCCACCGGAACATGCGCAGTCCGGAGGAGGAACTTGTCATTGTGCGGAAAGCTGGCGCTTGCGGGGGCGAGAGACGGCGGCCTTGCCGAAGGCTTCCGACATGCGCTGATAGCAGAGGCGGGCGGTGGAGAGTGCGTCGTAATCGGGTTTGCGGTGGATCATCGAGCTGATCTCGACGGTGACCCAGCCCTTGTAGTTCAATTCGCGCAGCAGGCGGAAGTACTTCACGTAATCGGTGTTGCCATCGCCGGGGAGCAGGTACTCGTACTTTTCGGGTGTACCTTTGGCGTCCTTCACCTGAACGTAGGCGGCGTGGGGCAGCAGTTGGCGGAGGCTCTCTTCGAGTGGGCGGCCTTCGACGGCCATGTGGCTGTAGTCGTAGTTGATGCGGATGCGCGGGCTTGCCACCGCTTGAACCACCTCGATCGCTTGTTCGGGCGAGTGGATGGCGTTGCCTGCATGCGGCTTGAAGCAGAACGTCATCTGCTCGGATTCGGCGAGCCGCGCCCAATCGCGCAGCTCGTCGATGATGGCCTGCTTCTTCGTGTCCCAATCGGCGGGCTTCAAGCCGAGGATGGTTTGCACGAGCGGCGGCTTGGCGGGGGACAACTCGTGCGCCAGTTGCGCGGCGGCCTTCAGACGATCCATGTTCTTGACGCGGCCCATCACGTTCACGCCAGCGGGCAGGCTCTCCATCAACGAGGGGAGGCCCAGGCCGAGGTCGCCGAGCAGTTTCCGAAGCTCCGCGCGGGCGGACGCCGTCAGCACTTTGGGCGATGTCGGCCAGCCGTCGGTAAGCGCGTATTCGATTCCGTCGTAGCCGAGTTTGGCGACCGCTTGCGTGGCTTCCACGGCGCTCATCGACTTCATGCCGTAGTTACCGATGGCGAGTCCGATGGGGGCCGCATTGGCGCCGTTGAGGACTGCCGCGCCGAGTAGCCCGAGACAGGTGCGGCGGCGCATGTTATGCGATGAGATCGCGCACGACGTTGCCATGAACATCCGTGAGCCGGAAATCGCGGCCGGCGTGGCGGTAGGTGAGCTTCAAATGATCCATGCCGAGCAGGTGCAGCATGGTGGCGTGCAGATCGTGGAAGTGGACTTTGTTCTCGGTGGCGAAGTAGCCGTAATCGTCTGTTGCGCCGTAGCGGAAGCCAGGCTTCACGCCGCCGCCGGCCATCCACATGGTGAAGCCTTCGGGGTTGTGATCGCGGCCATCCCCGCCTTGCGCGGTTGGTGTGCGGCCGAACTCCGCGCCCCACAACACGAGAGTATCCTTGAGCAGCCCGCGTGATTTCAGATCGGCAAGCAGCCCGGCGATTGGCTTGTCCACTTCAGCGGCGTTTTTGGAATGATCCTGCCGCAGTCGGTCATGCTGATCCCAGTAGCCGTGGGTGCATTGCACAAAGCGCACGCCGCGCTCGGAATAGCGCCGGGCCATGAGGCACATGCGACCGAAGTTGCGAGTGACGGGATCGTCCATGCCGTAGAGCTTCATCGTTGCGGCTGATTCGCCGGATAGATCCTGCAACTCAGGCGCGGCGGCTTGCATGCGGAAAGCGAGTTCGAATGAATCGATGCGGCCTTCGAGAGCGGCGTCGGGGCCGCTGCGTTCGGAATGCTCGCGGTTCATTTCGCGCGCGAAGTCAATTTCCATGCGCTGCAGATCGCGCGGTGTTTCGGTGTTGGTGATGAACGGAATCCTGGCCTGATCGGAGGGCATCTCGCGCGACCCCAACTGCGTGCCCTGGTACGGCGCGGGGAGGAAAGCCGATCCCCAGTTGTTGTTGCCCCCATGCGACAGAGTGGGGCACATGGTGATGTAGCCCGGCAGATTCTGATTCTCTGTGCCCAATCCGTATGTGATCCACGAACCCATGCTTGGCCGCACGAAAGTGTCGGAGCCGGTGTGGAGTTCCAACAGCGCGCCACCGTGCCGCGAGTTGGATCCATGCATCGAGTTGATGACGCACATGTCGTCCACACACTTGGAAAGGTGCGGGAAGAGATCGCTCACCCAGATGCCGCTCTGGCCGTATCGCTTGAACACCCACGGTGATTTGAGCAGGTTGTGCGTGGGCGCCGAAACCACGCGCGGGCGCGCAAAGGGAAGTGGCTTGCCATGATCGCGCGTGAGGAGCGGTTTGTAATCGAAGGTGTCCTGCGCGGCGGGGCCGCCATGCATAAAGAGGAAGATGACGCGCTTGGCCTTGGCGGGAAATTGAGGGGCCTTTTCGGCGAGTGGATTGGCGCGCGCAGCCGCGGTGGGGGCTGCTTGCGAAGCCTGTCCCAGCAGGCCTGCGAGCGCGAGGAACGGGAAGCCCGCGGAGGTCTCCTTCAACAACTGGCGGCGCGATTTCATTGCGACCATATTACTTTCCTGGGGCGGCCTTCATCAACTCGGTCCAGAAGCCGTTGTCGAACTCCGCTTCGTCCGGCCCGGTCTTAGTAACGACCAGTTCCAGGCTGGGTACCACGTACACTTTGCGATGACGCGCTCCGAGTGCGGCCACCAGATCCTTTGGCGCGGCGGGAATCCGCGTACCGGCTTTCTGCCCGTTGGCACGCAGCACGTGTTGGCCGTTGAGCCACCAGAGGTATCCGTAGGCAGGGTTGAGTTGTTGGGACGGCCGCAGCATCTCGCGAATCCATGCGGCGGGAACGATCTGCTTGCCGGCCCAATTGCCCTCGGCGAGCACGAGCAATCCGAAACGGGCGAGGTCGTGCGCGGTGGTGACGAAGCCGACCATCCCGCCGGTGCCGGGGCGGTCCCGCCATTGCGAGCGCGTCATTCCCAGCGGTCCTGTGAGCCATTCCATGGTGAGATCATTCGCTGATTTTCCGGAAGCCTTGGCCAGGGCCGGTAGTAATTTCTGATAAGCGACGGAATTGTAGCGCCAGCGCGCCCCGGCTTCGGCTTGATACTCCAGCGAGTCAGTGGTGCCGCTGGTCATGGTGAGCAGGTGACGAAGTGTGATGTCGCGTTCCTGCTCGCGGGATTCCTTTGACCATCCGGCGCCGAGGTGATCGGACACGACGTCCTCCAGGCGGATGAGCTTTTTCTCCTTCGCGATGCCGCACAACACCGCGACGACGCTCTTCTGAACCGAGGCGACATCTTCCGGCGCCGGATTGCCCCATTGCTTCTCGGCGAGAATGCGACCGCGATGCAGCACCACTACGGCGTTGGCTTTGTGCGAGCCCGCATAGTGGAGCGCGGCGTCCAGCGCTGCTGCGTTCCAGCCGGCCTGCGCGGGAGTGACACGAGTCCATTGATTGCCCGATGGGAATCTCAAATCCGCTCCGGCGGCTGGAAAAAGCATCAACGCAGCGAGGGCGGTGGCAGGAAACATGATCCTTCTACTGTATCGCGGCGCGAACGAGGGGCAACCTCACGTAGGGGCGTAGAAGAGCCCGCGCCTCCTGGCGCAGTCTGCCGGCTTCTTCCACGCGTCCGAGCGCCTGCAGGCAGCGGGCATACACGGCGGCGGCGATACCTTTTTCCACCGCGTTGTAGGTTCTTGTCTGACGGCGTTGATAGGCGACTCGCAGGAGGGGCTCAGCTTGTTCAGGCTGGCCGCTGCGGAGAAGGACAGACGCCATGGCCACATTCACACGGTGTCGAACGCGTTCCATATCGCGGCTTTCGTCGAGCAATGCGAACGCTTCGCGAGCGTGCCTGGCTGCGTCCAGGTGGTTGCCCAACTGCGCCTCACAGTCGGCCAGGACTGTTTTCGCTTCGGCCACCAGTGATCGCTTGCCGCCTTCCGGATTCATGGATTGGGGCGGCAACTGGCTCACGATATCGGGCACTGCTTCTTTGCATCTACCCATAGCCAGCAGGGCGCCGCCGAGTGCGGTGGCGCTGCTGATTCTCAAGTCATGACCATGCGGGTAGGCAGTTCTCCGCCGCGCGGCGTTCTCCTGCAATACGGGGATTGCCTTCTCGTATTCCTCGCGGTCGATGAGCGTGCGTGCAAACTGGACTCGCGCGGAAATGTAGCGATCCGATTTCTCTCCTCCGGTCTGCTTATGGATGTCCAGCATCTCTTCCACGAGCCTGGCCTCCTCGTCGTGGTCACCGTTATTGTGGAGCGACATGGACAGGTTGGTCATGAAGTTGGCCAGCACCGGATGCTTGCCGTTGTAGGATTTGCGCAGTATACCCACCGCTTCGCGGTGAGCTTTGACCGCCTCGGCGTAGTCGCCCTTTGCGTTGAGGATCGTAGCCAGCCCGCTGAGGTTGGATGCTACTTCGCGGTGGTTTTCGCCGTGCAGCTTGCGTCCGATGTCTACAGCCTTGCGGAAATTGTCGGCGGCATGGTCCATGTCCCGCAGGAAATACTGCACAACTGCCAAGCGGTTGTGCGCGGAGGCGACCGCGGAATGCATTTCGCCGTAGCGCTGACGTTGCAGTTGCAGGGCCTCCTGGGCGAGCGGCAATGCTGCTTTGTGTTCACCGCGATCCACCAACACGCGGGAGAGGTTTGCCAGGTTCCAGCCCACTTCGGGATGGTTATTGCCGGACACCTTGCGACGCAGCGTCAACGCTTCCCTCAAGACGGACTCTGCCTCGTCGTTTCGTCGTTGCAGATTGAGGAGTGGGCCGAGGCTTCGCAGATAACTGGCGCGGCGGTCCAGATCGCCGGGAGCGATTCGTCCCAGGATGGCAAGGCTTTCGTTGAGCGATGCCTCGGAGCCAGGATAGTCGCCGTTCTCGCGCAGCAGGTAGCCTTTGGTCGCCAGCAGGTCAGCCATCTCGACAGACTCTTTACCGGCGGTGCGCGCCGCCAGTTGCACAGCGGATTCCACTACCCGGAGTCCCTCCTTGAGTTCGCCGATGTTGAAGTAGGACTCGGCCATGGTGGCGAGCAAGGTCAATTGTGCGGTGGGTTGCCCTCGTAATTCGCTGTCGAGCCGTTGTACGCCCTGATCGAGCAGTTGGCGCGCGGATAGTTTGTTGCCGGATGTTTCCGAGGGGTCGGCGGAGGTGAACACGCTTGTCAGGAACCTGGAAATCTCTTGTGCTTTTGTCCTCTCCACTGTGGCTTTGTTTCGCTCCTGCACCACTGTGATCACAAATCCGGCCAACAGCATGGCGAACACCGCGCCCGCGCCGACAGTGGCTTTGTTGCGCGAAACGAATTTGCCCGCGCGGTAGGTCCAGCCTTCCTGCCGCGCTTTCACCGGATACCCATGCAGATGGCGATCGACATCCTCCGACAAGGCCGCGGCAGATTCATATCGCCGAGTGGGATCCTTGCGCATGGCAAGCAGGATGATGTTGTCCAGGTCGCGGTCGACTCCGGGGGGAGGCGGGTCTTCGGTGGAGACGACGCGTTCCACTTCAGCCGCGCTCCGTGAGGGGAAACTGAACGGTGCGCGTCCAGTGAGCAATTCATACAAGAGCGCGCCGAGCGAATAAACATCGGTGGCGGTGGAAACCGCTTCCCCTCTTACCTGCTCCGGACTGGCATACTCCGGAGTGAGAACGCGATCGAGTGATCGGGTTGGGGCTGTCGAGAAGGGATCATCGTCCAACAGCTTGGCGATGCCGAAATCGACCAGCTTCGGGACGCCATCCCTGCTGACGAGAACGTTGGCCGGTTTGATGTCCCGATGGACGATCAGGTTCTGATGCGCGTACTGAACGGCGCCGCAGATGAGGCGGAACAGCTCGAGGCGAGGGCGAATTCCCAGGTTCGAAGCGCGGCAGTACTCGAGCAAGGGCTGGCCGTCGACGTACTCCATCACGACGTAAGGCTGACCGGAAGGAGTACTACCTCCATCGAGGAGGCGCGCGATGTTGGGATGTTCGAGCCTGGCAAGGATCTGGCGCTCGGAGCGGAAACGGCGCAGCGACTCGTCGTTGGCGAAGCCTGCCTTCACCAGCTTGATGGCCACTTGCTTGCGGAACGCATCGTCGTCTCGATCGGCAAGGAAGACTACGCCCATGCCTCCACGTCCGAGCGGGCGGCGGACGCTGTAGGGACCAATCCGCTCGCCGCTGGTAGCCTCAGCGGTGACCACAACGCCGGCCGCGGCGCGTGAGATCTCGGCTGCCAGGACGGAATCGCCGCCTTTGTCCGCTCCGAGCAAAGAGAGTACTTCCAGCCGTACCACTTCATCACCGCCCGTCTCGCGACGGAGCACCTCGTCGCGTTCGGATGGGGGCAGGGCAGAGGCAGCGTGGAACAATTCGTCCACTTTCGCCCATTGCTCAGGGCTCATTGCGCCACTCCGAGATCGCGATGCAGCCAGGCGCGGGCGAGTTTGAGGTCGCGCTGGATGGTGGTTTCACTGACGCCCACCACGGCTGCGGTCTCTTCGTGGGTCAACCCACCGAAGTACAGCAGCTCGACGATTTGCGCTTTGCGAGGGTCCATCGCTTCCAGCCGCCGCAGCGAATCGTCGATCTCCAGAATGCGTCCATGATCCTGCGTGGAGATCATGAGGCCCTCGTCGAAATCGACACGCTGAAACTCGCCGCCGCGCTTCTGGCGGGAGCGGCCGCGTGCGTGGTCAATGAGGACGGCGCGCATAGCCTTGGCTGCAACGCCGAAAAAATGAGAGCGGCTCTCAAAGCTGCCTTGACCCCCTACCAGCCGCAGGTATGCCTCATGGACAAGAGCGGTAGTGCGCAGGGTTTCTCCGCCGCTTGCACTGTTCATGAAGCGCGCCGCCATCGAGCGGAGTTGATCGTACACCAGAGGCATCAGCCGGTTGAGGGCCTCGCGATCCCCAGCCCGCACCTGTTCCAGAAGCGCGGAAACTTCCACTTGCATGCCTCTCCTATAAGGGCATGATATCCGAGCCGCGAAAAAAAATCTCCTTTTTGTTGGAGGTTTCCGCTCGAAAACGTCGTGTTGTGGATCAGGAGGAACAGATTCGTGAAACTCAGAAGCAACATGGCGGGGCTTGCGTCGGTGGTACTTTGCGCTGCCCTGCCCGCCGCCGCCCAACTCCGCACCTACGATTGCGGCAACGAGGGCGAACAGATCTGCAAGCTGGACCAATGGGAACGCTACAACATCTCCTATTGGACAGAGGCCCGCTGCGAGGCGGACCTGGAACCGAAGGACGGCATATGCGTCAACAAGCGTCGGCATACGTGGGCGAAGCAGGCGGGCTGGCTCGGATGGGCGCTCGCCGAACAGCGCTACAGCATCTCTCAGAACGAGCCTGTTAACTATGTTTCGCTGCTCGGTTCGCACAATGCCTTCTCCAATGTCAGCCAGGGATTCAATTCCTTTCTCTACACGAATCACTACTACTCCATCAGTGATCAACTGAACATCGGCGTGCGCCATCTGGAACTGGATCCGCACTATTACGGGACCGATTTTCTGGTCTCGCGCAGCCCGGCCTCGCGATTGTGCCATTCCAAGAGCACGAGCAATTGCCTGATTCCGGGCTACGCGACACGGCTTTTCGGGTTTGCCCTGCGCGAGATTCGCAACTGGCTGTGGGCGAATCCGGGGGAAGTGGTTTTTCTGAAATGGAACGACGTGAACGCCGCTGCATCGCTCATGCGCGACGAGATTGACCTGGTGCTGGGTCCCTTTCTCTACCGGCCTCCGGCAGTGTTTACGCGCTGGCCGGCGATGGCGGAGATTCGGGCGGCGGGCAAACAGGTGATGGTGATGCAACACGACCGGACAGCGCCGGCGGGAAACAACGTTACCTGGAACGCGGCGGGATTAACGCTGGTGGACAACCACCCGGCCACTCAGAATTTCAACACCTGCACGGCTTCAGACGGAACGACACCGCTGACACGTCCGGCGGCCAACTGGTGGGATGTTGCCGAAGGTCGGACGGGGCTGAATTTCACCGGGACCGTTACGACACCATACGGTTCGGTCGAGATTGACGCGTTTACCGGGTTCCTCTGGGAGGAGACGGTGCGGTCCGCAGTGAACTGCGGGGTGAGCATCATCGGGCTCGATTTCCTGAAAGCGCTCTGGTCGGATCTGAACATCGCGCAGCGGACTGCTCCGGCCGATGATCGTGTGAACTCCACCATCTGGAGCTGGGACGTGAACGACTGGGGTGGTGGCGGGCCGGCGGCAATGACTCCTTCGACTTCCCGCTGGGTTTCACGCAATGAAAGCGGGCTGAAGCGGCTTGTCTGCGGACTGGTGAAGCCGCCTGGCAGCGCGTCGCAGAACCGTTTGTGGAAGATCACAACCGCGAGCTATGCCTGGAACAAGTCAATTGGCGACAGCATCTGCGCGCAGTTCAATACCACGGCGGAGCGCTACGAGTTCGCCTATCCGGCGAATGGATTCCAGAACAAGACGCTGGGCGACGAGGTGCGCCGCCAAGGCATCGCCGACGAGGTATGGCTCGGGTATCGCAAAGGGAACGCGGGGATGGTGGCGGCCCAACCGGGAAGTGCGAGTTTCTCCATGAAGCCGGGTGGACCGCTGCCCGCCCCTGTTACGGTGCGGTTCTTCGCTCCCAACGGCGCCGCGGTGAAGATGCGATCCAGTGTGAGCTGGCTGAGCTTCGGATCGCCGTTCACGGCTTATGTTCCGGCGGACTCCAACTACGTCGATGTAGCGGTGCAGATCGGCAGCGGGGCGGCGTTGTTGAGTCCGGGGACCCATGTGTGCGACGCGACCTTTGAAGCCACGTATGCAGTGAATGGATCGGCGGTGGTCTCCACGTACGCTTTCGCCTGCAAGCTTCACGTAAAATTTCCGACGGCGATTACGCTTGCGCCGCGGGTGAATCCCGTGCGTTTTCCGGACCCGCCGGATTTCGATTTGACGTTGAGTCCGGCGAGCACATCGCCGACAGGCACCGTGCACGTGGTGCGGGTCTCGGCGGACGATCCGTTCTCCACCAAGCGCACGGTGAACGCTGCTGCTTCGCTTCACGTGAATATCCCGGGATTGCCTGTGGGGGTTCACCGCTTCGCGGCATCCTACTCCGGAGACGTCGCCAACCTGGCGAGCGAATCGGGAGAGGTGGTGGTGACGGTATTGCCACGCATCGCGGCGTCACCTGCATCCGTGCAGTTCCAACTGGATAAGGGCGGCCCGCTGCCCGCGGCGCAAACCGCAACGCTTTCGAACTTTAGTACGGCGCTCACAGCGCAGCTTGCCTCGCCGTGCGCCTGGTTGTCGGCGTCGCTGTCGCAACCTTCGTTAGGCCTGCAGGTGCTGCCGGCAGCATCGTCGCTTGCCGCCGGCAGTTATACCTGCACGGTTAAGGTGAGCGACAGCCTGTCGCCAACGCAAGGATCCACCGAGGTCACGGTCACGCTGGCGGTGCGCACTGTCCTCAACGTTCAGCCGGCAGCGGTGAGCCTGCTTTCGTCCGGCGCCAAGGCCCTGAGCGCGGTGTTCATTTCCGATGCGTTTCAAAGCAGCGTGCCTCTTGTAGTGAACAGCTCCGCGCCGTGGCTGTCGATGCTGTTGGAGAATCCGAATACGCCGGCGAATCCGCTTGTCTACGCCAATCCGGGCGGACTTGCTCCGGGAGTGTACAACGGCTACATCGACATCGGCTCGCCGCTGGGATCGAACACGGCTCGCATCAATGTGACTTTCACGGTGGTGGGCGAAACCGTGGTCACTTCCAACCCTCCAGGCCTGCAACTGGTGGTGGACAACACGCCGTACACGACACCCGCGGTGTTCACGTGGGCTCCGGGTTCGACGCACCAACTCTCCACCAACTCGTTGCAGGGCGATGCCAACACCCGCTACCGATTCGCTAACTGGGCGCATGGCGGGACGCAGACGAACAGCATCAGTGCTTCGATCAGCGGTGGCGTGTTCACGGCCAGCTTCGTGCCGGAATACCATCTGCAGGCTGATGCGACCACTGGCGGCAGCATCGGGATCGTTCCGGCGGCGGCCGGAAACTGGTACGTCAAGGATCAGGTGGCTCAACTCACCGCCTCTCCTTCCCCTGGTTACCGGTTGGCGGGCTGGTCCGGCGCTTTGGCGGGAACCCAGCTTACGGGCGCCGTGGTAATGTCGGCCCCGCGAGCCGTGACGGCGGCGTTCGTGACGCAGGATACGGTGCCCATTACACTCCAATCGAACGCCCCAGGGGTGGCGGTGACGATGAACGGCGCGCCGCTCACACTGCCCGCGACAGTGAATCTGATTCCGGGGAGAGCGTACCGGTTTGCCGCGCCTGGATTGGTGGAAGAATCCGCTCTGGTTCGATGGATCTATCAGGTTTGGAGCGTTCCCGGCAGCAATGTTATCGACTATGTGGCCCCGAACGCGCCAGCCACGCTTACAGTCACCTACCAGCGCAATATCTTCATCACGACAACGGCGAACCCCACCGCTGGCGGGAGCGTTTCCGGCGGAGGTTGGTATGTCGCCACGGGTGTAATTCCCATCGCGGCGACCGCCAATAGCGGCTATCGGTTCACAGGTTTTTCGGGAGCGCTTAGCGGCACGGCGAATCCGCAGAACCTGACACTTCGCGATCCCGCGACGGTAGTGGCGAACTTTGCACCGGCGGCGCAGCCAGCGTTGTTCGCCACAACCGGACAACGGAGCGATGGACCGCAGCCCGGACAAAGACAGGTTGCGTTGCAGATACGAAACGCCGGACAGTCCGTGGCCGTGGATGCGCGTATCGGCGGCATCACGAATGTGCAGGTGATGGACGGTTCCGGTGTGGTCTCCGTGCTGAGTCCAATGCCAGTGCTGGTTGGAACAATTGCTCCAGGGTCGTCGGCAACGCAACCGCTGCTCTTTGACTGGCCTGCGGCGGCGGCACGCGTACGATTCACGGTGCAGTTCACCGCCAATGGGGGAGCATACAGCGGGTCCACCATGTTGACAGTGTTCCGATAATCCCGAAAGGACCAAACGATGAAACTCTTCGTGCTCACACTACTCGCCGCGGCTGCTCTTCCGGCTGCGCCCTTGTTCACCATAACTCCTTCGGGCGGGATTTCCGGCCGCCCCGGGGACACCATCGGATGGGGTTTCTCGATCACCGCCGACCCCACCGATTGGGTGACCTTCATTTCCTCGTTTCCGCTATTGGAAACGAACCCGTTGCTTGGCATCTACACGGATCTCCTGGGCGGCGCCGGTGGTCCCGGCAACGGGGTGCTGGCGCCAGGCAGCCCGGCCTGGAATGGCCAACTGGCGGAATACGTGATTGATCCACTGGCCTCGGCAAATGACTTCAACACCGGGATCATCGTGGTGCTATATGAAACATTTTCCGCCGATCCTGTTGTTTGCCTGGGGTGCCGGACCGGAGAGGGCGAGTTGTTTGCGGACTTTTCCGTGACTGTCACCAACGAAACTCCGGAGCCGGGAACGCTCGGCGTCGCCGGCCTCGCGCTGTTGCTGCTGTCTTTCCGGAGAAGGCGGAACTGAGAATGGACGCGCATGTTCCGGCTACAATTGGAAACGCATATGCGCGTTCTGAGTCTATTGGCGTGCCTGGCCGTTTCAGCGCTTTCCGGCGCGGAAATCACCAAGGAGAGGATCTTCGGACCGGAGACCCAAACCGGGCCTTACAAGCATCCTGCTTCGGTGACGGAACTCCAGAACGGCGATCTCTTCCTTGTCTATTACGGAGGCAAGGGCGAGTATGCGAACGACACTGCGGTGTTCGGATCGCGTAAGAAACCGGGCGGGTCCTGGCCGGCTCCGAAGGCGATCGCGCGCGATCCCTTTCGCTCGGTGGGGAACGGCGTCATCTGGCAGGCTCCGGATGGCTTGTTGTGGCTCTTCTACGTGATTCGGTTTGGCGACACGTGGTCGCAATCGCGCATCGCAGGGAAGGTCTCCAGCGACAGCGGAGACACATGGTCTGACTCGTCGCTGCTCGCGTTGCAAGAGGGGATGATGGTCCGCGGCCGGCCGATTGTGCTGTCAAGCGGCGAGTATCTGTTGCCCGTTTACCATGAAACCGGCAACGATCGCGAGGAAGTGGGCAAAGACAGCACATCACGCTTTCTGAGGTTCGATCCGAAGACGAAGAAGTGGCTGCCTTCCGGGGTCATCCGTTCGGCGAAAGGGAACATCCAGCCGGCGCCGGTGGAGGTGAGTCCGGGTCATCTGATCGCTTACTGCCGCCGCGGTGGCGGGTATGGTCCGGTGAAGGATGGCTACATCGTGCGCTCCGAATCGCACGATGGTGGCAGGACATGGTCGGAGGGTGCGGACAGTACCTTCCCAAATCCGAACTCGGCCGTCGATTTCATCAAGTTGAAGAGCGGGAATCTGCTGCTGGTGTACAACGACAGCATGACCCGCCGCACGCCGCTGTCGGTGGCCATTTCCACCGATGGCGGCAAAACCTTCCCGCGCCGGCGTGTGATTGCGGAGGGGAATAACGACTTTGCATATCCGGTGGCCGTCCAGACCACTGATGGCCGTATACACATTGTGTATACGAGCGACCGCCGCGGTGTTGTCAACCACGCGGTGTTTCAGGAACAGGACGTTCCCTAGCTGAATTCCGGAAAGGTGGCTTTCATGCCGTCATTGACTGGAAGTTTTCGTCTCCTCTACTTTTTTGACGTGAGCGAGGAAATCGACATTGAAGAAGTGCGCAGTATTCTGAAGCTGGAAAAGCCTGATCGCGAACCGGCGCTGCGGCATCAGCCCGCCGGTTATGTGCGCTTTGAGAAAGCTCCGCTGGAAACGCGGGTGCCTGCTATCGCACTGGCGACAGGGGAGCATTTTCCGGCGCGCATGCGCTACTTCGATTACGGCGTTGTGTCCGTCGAGATGGAACTGCCATTTGAGAATACCGATTGGAATGAGCTGATCCGCAAAGCCGCTAGATGGGTGGGCGCCCAGGAACTGGAGAGCGTGGCCGAACAGGCCGTTCGCGCGCAATTGCCGGCTGTGCAGAGTGCGCTGCGCAAGCCGGCAAGGCGCGTGTTGAGTGAGGACTACGTGATCATCGAGTTGCGGCAGGCGATGGACGACGATGGCCGGAATTCCCTGGCGCAGCAGTTGTTGGAGCGGGACGGGGCCGAGATCGCGCAAATGGTTCGCGGGGAGCGGGGCACACTGAGCGCGACGGAGCGGCAGGAGGTGCTGGCGGCGTCGATGTCCTATTCGCCATCGGACCTGCTGGTTGTGGGCTGGACGTCGGCGCTGATCTACGATTCGCACGTCGAGTCCGCGCAGGAGACGCAACAACTGCTGGAGTACGCGAACTCACAACTGCTCGAATACCGGCACTATGACGAGCTGCTGACGCAGGTCTTGAAGGAAGTCTACCAACTGGTGGATGAGCGTCCGGGCATCTGGCGGCGTTGGAAGATGGCGCGCGAGGCGAACCGGTTGAACCGTCTGCGGCTGGAAGTGATGGAACTTTCTGAGCGTGCCGACAACGCCATCAAGTTTCTCAGCGATATGTACTATGCGCGCGCCTACAAGATGGCGGCGGCGCGCATCGGAGTGCCGGATTCGCGGCGTCTGGTTGAGGACAAACTGCGGGCGGCCGGCGAGCTCTACCAGTTTCTGATGGCTGAGTTTCACCAGGGCCGGGCTTTTGTGCTGGAATTGATGGTGGTTGTCATATTGATCGTCGACCTGGTCCTGTTATTGGGGGGCAAGAAATGAATACGAGCGGCACTGAGGCAATAGCCGCTGTGGACGCCCATCATCATCTGTGGAACTACGATCCGGTGGAATATGGATGGATCGGCGAGGAGATGAAAGCTCTGCGCCGCGACTACACGCCGGACGATTTGTGGCGGGAAATGGGTGCGGCGAATGTGCAGGGAGCAATAGCTGTACAGGCCCGACAGACGCTGCGGGAAACGCAGTGGCTTCTGGATCTGGCTTCGACGCGGGAGTACATGTTGGGAGTGGTGGGATGGGTGCCGCTGGTGGATCGTGATGTAGCGGTACACCTGGAGCGGTTCGCGGCGTTTCCCAAGCTGCGTGCGGTGCGTCACGTACTGCAGGACGAGCCGGATCCGAACTACATGCTGCGTGCGGATTTTCATCAGGGGATCCGGCGGCTACGCGAGCACGGGCTCGGCTACGACATTCTGATCCACGAGCGGCATCTGCCGCAAGCGATCCAACTGGTGGATGCGAACCCGCATCAGACGTTCATTCTCGACCACCTCGCCAAGCCGCGCATCAAGGACGGGGCGCTCTCACCATGGCGCGAGAGTCTGCGCGAGCTGTCCCGCCGCCAGCATGTGTTCTGCAAGCTTTCCGGGATGGCCACCGAAGCCGATTGGAATTCGTGGACCGGGGAGCAGTTGGCGCCGTATTTTGAGGTGGCACTGGAAGCGTTCACGCCATCGCGGCTGATGTTCGCTTCGGACTGGCCGGTGTTGGAAGCGGCGGGGAAGTACGGCCATTGGGTGAGCGTGGTACGTGGCTGGATTGCGCGCCTCAGCCGGGACGAACAGGAGTCAATACTTCGGAAGACGGCTCTGCGGGCGTACCGGATCTAATGGACTGGTTGGAAGCGGCAATGGCCACTGCGTGGAGGAATTCCTCCGCGGCGATCGGCTTTGAGATGTAGTGATCCATGCCGGAGGCGATGCAGCGTTCGCGATCGCCCTGCATGACATTGGCGGTAAGCGCGATGACCACCGTATGTCCGCCTCGCATGGCCTCGCGTTCGCGAAGAAGGCGTGTAGCGGTGAGGCCGTCCATCTCCGGCATTTGCACATCCATTAGCACGAGATCGAACGAGGTGGTGTCCAGGATGTCGAGCGCCTGCTGCCCATTGGCAGCGAGCTCGACCGAATGACCTTGTTTTTCCAGCAGCAGGCGCGCGAGTTTCTGGTTGACGATGTTGTCTTCCACAAGCAGCACCCGCAAGGGCGGAATGTTGAGCATCTGGACCGCGTTGCCCGCTTCGCGGAAGTGCCCCGCCGGCGCGTTCTCCAATTGCGCCGTAAATTCGAAACGGCTGCCTTTGCCCGCTTCGCTTTCTACGTGAATGACTCCGCCCATCATGCCGACGAGGCGCTTGGAAATCGCCAGCCCGAGTCCGGTGCCGCCGAAGTGGCGGCTGGTGGAACCGTCGGCCTGGCGGAACGCTTCAAAGATCATCGCCTGCTTTTCCGCGGCAATGCCGATGCCCGTGTCCGATACTGAGAAACGCAGATGGACGCCTTGCGGAGTGTCCTGCTTCAGTTCCACGTCGATGCTGACCGTGCCGGAGGCGGTGAACTTGATGGCATTGCCGAGCAGGTTGAGCAGCACCTGGCGAAGCCGCACATTGTCACCCATCAACACCGTGGGAATCGCTTCGTCGACTTGCCAGACCAATTCCAGGCGC
The DNA here is from genome assembly GCA_016213775.1 of Acidobacteriota bacterium. Taxonomy (GTDB): domain Bacteria; phylum Acidobacteriota; class Terriglobia; order Bryobacterales; family Bryobacteraceae; genus CADEFT01. The sequence goes on along the minus strand of JACQZR010000004.1, from coordinate 39,947 downwards.
TTCTCTATGGCTTTCGGGAGCAGGGTTTGGGCAGCGCTGCGGACGCAATCGCGCACCGAGAACGGAGATGGATGCAACTCCATCCTGCCGGCTTCAATTTTGGAGAAATCGAGGATTTCATCCACCAGGGTCAACAGCACGTCGGCGGAACTACGCGCGGCTTCCAGGTAATCCTCCTGTTCGTTGCTCAACTGCGTGGCAGCGAGCAGATGGGTCATGCCGAGAATCCCGTTCATCGGTGTGCGGATTTCATGCGACATGTTGGCGAGGAACTCGCTTTTCATCCGGCTGGCGTCCTCGGCGCGGTTGCGGGCATGCTCCAGTTCGCGGGTCCGCTCTGCCACGAGGCTTTCCAGATGCAGCTTCTCGCGCTCCAGACGGCGGCTGCGCCAGCGTGCAAAGGCGAGCATGAAGAGCAGAAGAACGATGATGGAGGCTACCTGCGCGGACCAATGCCGGTACCACGGAGGTTTGACGGTGAACTCGAGCGTGGCCACAGGGCCCCAGACGGTGTTGGGTGTCCGCGCCTGCACCTGAAACGAATAGTCGCCGTAGCCGAGGCGGTTGAAAGAGGTGGTGTGCTCGCGGGTCAATTGCCAGTCGCGGTCAGACCCGGCGAGCCGGAAGCGGAACTCAATCGAGCGTTCATTGGCGTAGGAAAGCGCAGCGAATTCGATGGTGTTGGTGTGCCCTGAAGGGAGCGTCAATTGTGATGCGGTTGGATTGCTGTTCGCCATCAGGGTACGATTTGCCGAGCGCACCTCTGAGATGACGGTGACCGGCGGGGACGGTTCGTGACCCTTGCGCGGGCGGAAACGGCTAAGCCCGCGGCTGGTGCCCACCCAGATAGTGCCGTCCGCTTCGGAGAGGATGGCGCGGCTGTTGCAATCGTCCCACACCAGACCGTCGAGCGAGGTGTAGCGCAGCCAGCGCTGCCCGTTCCATTGATAGAGTCCCGAGAGGCTTCCAAACCACATGGAGCCATCCGCGGCCCGTGTCAACGATACCGTGGATTGGACCGGGCGGCCCTCCCCACGCGGCGCCTCGTCCACCTTCCATTGATCGCCGGAGCGGCGCAGTACAGCGGGGGTGAGATGTTCGCGATATCCGGCCCAGATGACACCGCCGGCATCCTCGGCCACCAGGTGCACGGCGTCATGACGCAAGCCGTCGCGAGTGGTGAAGCGCCGCCACTGGCCGTTCTCGTATTTCACCAACCCAAGTGCTCCCGCAAACCAGAACCGGCCTTCATGATCGACAATGGCGTCGAAGAAAGTCTCATGTGTGTTCAGTTGCGGCACGGGCAATTGCTCAAACCGGACTGGTCCGGAGGACGTGATGGGATGCTGAGAGCGGTACACTCCATGGCTGCCGGAGACCCACAGCCGCTGATCCTTCGCGAGCAGAAGACGTCGAATGTTGAGCATCTCCAATCCGTGCGCCTTGCCGTAGCATTGCGAGGACAGAGTGTCCGATTGCAGGCGGCACAGCGCGCCTTTGTTGGTGCCCGCCCAGATGGAACCATCGGGCGCGACCACAAGGCTATAGACGGAACCTTGGAGACCGGGGGCCCGCACCGTCTGGAAACGAAGATCCTGACTGTCGTCAGTGGCGCGATACAACGCGGTGTCCGTGCCGATCCAGAGCCTGCGCCTGGCATCGCGCGCGATCGACCACACATAGTCATCGCCGAGCCCTTCGGATTTGCCCCAGCGCGACCATTCCAGATGACCCACCCAACGCAACAGACCGTGGCCGTTGGTGCCGATCCAGATTGCGCCTTCGCGATCTTGCAGAAGGAAGCTGGGAACGCTGCTCGGGAGGCCCGATTCCGCGGTCACTTCCATCCAGTTGTTGTTCTGGCGCACCGCGAAACCGTGCTTGACGGTGGTGAGCAGACGGTTCTGTGAGTCGATTAAAAGATGGGTGCGCCGCATCGGCACGGCGCCGTTGGGGGGAGTAATGTCTTCAAACCGGGTAGCATTTGGGCGCCTCATCAAGAGGTAGGATTCGTTGCGCAGATACAGCGTACCGGAAGCGTCGGAGGTAATGACCCGGTAACGGTCGCCGCGCAGCCCGATGGAGTCCGGTTCGCAGGCGATGGTTTCCTGCTTCGCCGCTCCGATAAGCCGGCAGAGCTTGTTTACGGTGGTGAGCCAGATGACGCCGTTGCGATGGAGATGCACGGCGAGCGGCGGCCCGTCCGGGCTCGGTATGGTGCGTTCGATCTGATAGCGGCCGTTGACGCCGCGCGTAGCGACGCTGATCCCGTCATCGGTTGCGATGAGCAGTTGGCCGGCGCGCGATGCCATGGAACTTCGCGAGAACGGGAGGCCCAGCCGGTTGTGGGGAGTCACGAAAGCGTGGAAGCGCCCCCCTTGGTACTGCGCGACTCCTCGCGGCGTGGCGACAATCAACTCGCTGGATTCGGTGATGTGGATCGCGGTGATGTAGGAAGACGGAAGGCCTTCGGGCGTGCCGTAGAGCGTGAAGCGGTGTCCGTCGTAGCGGAACAGGCCGCTTTGCGTGCCCACCCAAAGGTAGCCGGTCTTGTCCTGGGCGGCGGTTTCCACCGTGCCGATTTCGAGGCCGTCCGGCGGTCCGTAGACACGAAAGCTGTGGCGCTGCCCGGCGAGGGGAGCGGCGGCGAACAGCGTGAGGATGAGTAACAGCCCCGATCCGCTGGCTTTCATCTGAGGTCTGTCGGTCTATCGGCAGTACTGGCGGAAAACCTTACCTATATCCACACTGCGCGGACGCGCCAGCTACAATCAGAGATACATATTCGATTCATGCTGAAAACCATCATTTTTGATCTGGGCAACGTCATCGTCCCCTTCGACTTCTTGCGAGGTTACACGGCCATGGCGGAGCATTGCCGTTTCGCACCGCAGGAGATCCGGGAGCGGATTTCGGCCACGGGACTGGTGCCGGTGTTCGAGTCGGGCAAGATTGAGCCGCCGGAGTTTTTCCAGCGCATTTCAGAGACACTGGAGCTGAGCATTGACGAGCAGGAATTCCGCCGTATCTGGAGCATCATTTTTCTGAAGCCGACGTTGATTCCCGATTCTCTGGTAATAAAGCTGCGCGAGCAATACCGCGTGCTGCTGCTCTCCAATACCAACGCGTTTCACTTCGAGATGGTATGGGAGCATTACCCGATTCTGCGGCATTTCGACGACTATGTGCTGTCGTACAAGGTGGGGGCGATGAAGCCCGACCCGCTGATCTATGAGACTGCGGTGAAGCTGGCAGGGTGTGCCGCCGAGGAGTGCTTCTTCACTGACGACGTTCCGGCGTATGTGGAGGGTGCGCGCGGGCATGGCATCGACGCGGTGCAGTTCACAGGGTATGAGCGGCTGGTGGAGGAACTCGGGCGTCGCGGCGTCGGGGTGTGAGTTTGCAGGTGGTGTAACCCGAAGACAGGCTGGTCGCGACCGGCCGCGATGCATGAAACCGCGGGAGGGTTTGGCGGACATAACCGCGTGGCATTGGACTGAGAGGCTGCCCCTGACAACGCCGGACATCAACAGCGGAAGCTAAGTGGCCTTGGGTTGGCTATGAAGTGACGCGCTTGGCGGTGAACTCGGATGGGCCACGCTTACCGCCGCCCTTGCCCTGAGCGCCACCGGGCCCACCGGCGGGACGTTCGATCTTGAATTTGATTTCGTTGCCGGACACTTTGCCGACATAGTGCATTTTGAACTCGTTGCCATTGAATTCACGGATGACATCGAATGAGATTTCGTCGCCTACGACCTTGCCATTCTTGATTTCGGTGTCGCCGCCCATTCCGCCAACCGTGCCGGTGAGCGTCGCGCCGTCGGCTTTGAAGTTGAAGGGCACCTGGCGAGTCTGGCCGTCGCGGCCGGGCATTTCCGCGTTCCACTTGCCGGTGACGTCGGCCGCGAAGGCGCTGACGGCAAGCAGGCACGACAGCATTGATAAACGAACTTTCATGGTTCCCCCATTGTGAATCTTGGATTCGGACATAGTTGTTGCCATCAATCAAAAGGATGGCGGCAACCGCTGCAAGGTTACCTCGAGAGGGAAACGCGGTGTAAAGTATCGTAAAGACTAGCCAAAAATATCTGGTGCGCCGTGAAAGGCGCTGGTCCACAGCGGGCTTAATCCCGCCCGGGAACTGGTTCGCTCCACCCGGTAGCAATCGGAGCAGTAGTGGAGGTAACGAATCTGCTGAAGCCTCTGGTGTAGAGGGTCACTGTAGGTGACTTGGCGAGTTTGCAGGCCGTAACGCAAGTGAACGCTGCGCAGGCCCCGAAAATGGCACGCCAGAGGTTAGCCCGCATCCTTCGCCGGCCATCGTAGCCGCCCCAACACACACGCCTCCGGCGTGGATGATATCGTCTCCCCGACATCCTTCCCGCCGCCGCGCATAGGGCGCGGATGATGGTCCCTGCCCAGCGGCTTCTTGCTGTTCCAGGTCCTGTTTCTTGGGGGGGAAACTCTATCTGACCAGTGGTGGTCAACTTCTCGCGGGTGCCGAAGGGGCAACGGCACCACCATGTTCAGGCTGGGACTTGGTCGAGATCCAGGGCGCCTACTTGTGGCGGTAAGTGATTCTGCCTTTTCCCAAGTCGTAGGCCGACAGCTCCACCGTGACCCGATCTCCATTCATCACTTTGATCCGGTTGCGTCGGAGTCGCCCTGCCAAGGTGGCAAGCACAGACTGGCCTCCTTCGACTTGAAGGGAAAACATCCCCGCTCTGAACTTCTCGACAACCTTCGCGAATACTTCGATTCCTGCTTCCTTTTCGTCCTCGCCGGGACGCGGGGTGCTCATTGCGGACTTGGGGCCGGTTCTCATCCCACCAGTTCTCATGTTCGATAAACCTCTTTCCTTTGATACAAGATTGCGTTGCTCACCACCGCCCGCTGCTGCGTGCGGGGGGGCAGCTGGTAACCGCTGCCCTTTCCGATTTCGTCCGAACTACCTGCCTACCAGCGGTTGTTCTGCCGTGAACCGCCGCCACCGCCCGATCCGCGATCTCCTTTTGGACGGGCCTCATTAACTGTGAGATTCCGTCCGTCCAGGTCTTTGCCGTTGAGGGCGTTGATTGCACGATCCGCTTCGGCATCGCCGCTCATCTCGACAAACCCAAAACCTTTCGCTCGTCCAGTATCACGGTCGGTTACGATGCTGACACGTTCAACGGTGCCGAATGCCTCAAACATCGATCGAACCGTATCTTCGGCCGAATTGAAGCTGAGGTTTCCTACAAAAATATTTTTCAACTTGAGTTTCTTTCTGAAGTTACAGAGCGAGTGAATCCAGGCAGGATCGGACAGGAGCGGTTGGGCCAGAACTATCGAAAGATGCCAAAATCAACGGACTGAGGAACTACAGCTCAATGATGACACGAAATCGCCCACAGTGCAATCATGAGTCCAAAACGGCGTATTGCGGCGGAAAGCTACCGCCCCACCGGCTCCACATGGATTCGCACGATATCGAAGCCCAGCCCCGACGACTGAGCATTCTTCCCCACCAGATGAAAGAACAGCGGATTCAATCCTTGCCAAAACTCCACCGTCGCCATCGCGCGTACGCCGCTATGATCCACTCGCGGCGCATAGAGGTCCACCGGCTCACCCACAGGTTGATCATTCACCGCCACCTGCACGATACCCTGATCCGGTCCCTTCAACCCCTCCAGCGACACCTTGTACCTGCCGGAACTTGGAATATCGAGATGGAAGGCGATGAAGTGCGAGCCGAACCGGTCGGCGTCCTCTGCACGGAACGAGAGATAGCGCACCTCAGCGTTCACCAGCTTTGTTCGCTTCTTGGTGATACTCGCTTTATCCAGTGAAGAAGCATACACCGGCTCCGTCCATCCGGGGCTGAACACAAGCCGCGCCGGATCGGTCACGCGCCGCGCCGCAAGCGGCGGCAATGGAGCCGCCGGAACCGGCCGCCTGTCAGCATACAGGAACGTGACGCCTGTATAGTCCGTGGCGATGCTGTTCTTCTCCGGTGCATGCTCAATCGCGACATGAACACTTTTTTGAAACGCCAGCGCGTCATTGAGAAAAATGCGATACGCACCCGTGCGCGCCATGTGCTTTTTGTAGTCCAGGCATCCACTGTAGGGCAGCGACACACGGCCATACCAGCGGCCTGGAATGTCGTACCAGCCGCCGTTGAAGAAGTCCTCCGATCCGGTTCCATGGATCGCCAGTTCACCGTCAATCGTGGTCTGATCGTCGCCTTCAAAGAACGGAGTCCGCCCTGGATCAAACCCCTGCGCCTGCAATGTCGTTCCCACTACATGACCGCGTCCCTGCGCTTCCACGAACGTGAAAGGCTTCCCGGCCTGTGTCGGATTCTCCCGGCGCCACACGGCGTAAAACCTGCCTTCGTCCGCCAGCCGTTTCCGATCGGAGTGCTCCACCTCCGCATGGACGCTCACCGGCGAGGCGCGCTCGCTGACGATCTCGATGCGCGCGGCACGATCGAACGGCATCGGAAAGCGCATGAAGTTCACCCCGTCATCGGTGCCGAAGAGAAGCGACTTCGCCGCCGGATCGCCGAAGCTATATCCAAAGAGATCCGCGACCGGCACGTTGATGGCGGCGGTGGAATCATCATCCCAATACGCCCGCAGCACGATGTCGCGGGCCGGTCCTGCAAACGCCGAGGCCGGCGAGAGCCTCAGGCTGTGAATCCGCCCGCCCTTCTTCGCGCTGAAGAGCAATGCGGGCTTGGCCGCGGTCACGGTCACATCGGCTACGTGACGCTGCCGCACGGCCTTTGCCATCTCTGGCGCATCGACGTTTCCAAGCGCATAGTTGATCTGATGGAACCGCACCTTCTCCGCGCGCACGATCACCCGGATCGACTTCCTGAACTTCAAAGGGACATACGAGTAGTAGCCTCCGGCGCCTGACCCGACGAGCGGCTTTTCGAACGGAGCCTGCTTACCGGTGAACAGATCAATGAACTTCAACCGGTAGCGCGGGGCCGGCTCGCCATCGAACCAGAACTCGATCGGATCGTCTGTTGGAGTCGGAGTCCAAATGCGAGTGAGCATTCCCGGCCCTTCCGTCAGCTCCGCAATGATGAGCCCATCACCTTCCTTACGCAGGAAAGAATACTTGCCCGAGAACCCGTCGTCATTGCCCCCCGTGCGATCGTAGCTGGAGAACGCACCTACCTTGGTAAACGGCTTGAAGCGTGCCAGCCCATCCTCCTGCGCCATCAGTGGCAGCATCATCAAAGCGAGCACGTTGACCATTGCAATCACCTCCGCCTCAATCCATAGGGGGCCGCAACCATTCGCCGCGGTTTGCCGCAGAGCGAAGCTGGTATCATACCGCGGGAGCGGCCTCTCCAGACTCCCTTCAATGCTCTCCTACCATCGTGTCAAGAGGCGACGTTGAAGCGATGGGGGTAGGAACTCGGGACGTTACTCGGTATGTGAGCAACAATTCGCTGAAATACACAGATCCTGATGGTGCAGAGCAAGTTGTCGGTTGTATCTCAGGCCGGTGTCAGAACAATCTTACTTATCGCGATCACGATTCCTGTTTGATTCCGATCAGGGTTCTCGTGTGATCGCGATTGCCGTTCTTGTCTGATCGTAATCACTTTTTCGCCTCCGCAAGAACAGTGATTACGATGCAAGAACAAGTGATTGCAATCGCGCATGAATCGCCTATGGAAAACTCCACCAAGCGGCGATGGACTTTACCGACAGGGTATCCTCGGCTCTGAAAGGAGCCCGAGTTTGCCCGGAAAAAGAGGGACTCCACGCGTAAAATCCTCGAGATCCTCCGCTTGCATGTCCAGCCAGCGGGGGCGGGACGGGTTCTTTCATCGGTGGCTCTCTTGAAAGGCCTGTCCAAACTCACCGCCCGAAGTAGCCGCTGATCTCCAACGCCACATGCGTGTGCCGGTAGGCGAATATGTCCACCGCTCCGTTCACCCCGGCGGACACCAGGAAACCGGAACTGACCGTCTGGCCCTCAAACGCGTTGATCACCGACGCGTTCGGCCGCCCCTGCCCGCTCGGGTAAATCGTGAGGAACGGCATCGGCGAGCCACCCGGCATCACCGTTGCATTCAGCGAGTACGCGCGTGCGTTGGGCGAGATCCCCGCACAGGCCGACGAAGGAACCGGAATGGTCCGCGTGGATTCGTCGGCAAACATCGGACCGTTGTAAATCCCCGTGAATCCGGTTCCGTTCGTTTGGCTGATCCTGCATTGCCGCACAGGGAAGAAGAACATCCCCGTGGCTCCGTCGTCCGGTCCAAAGTAGCCCGTGATATCGACGATCACGTCGCTGCGATCATAGGTGAACAACGAAATTCCACCATCGGCGCTGGCCGGCACAATCACGCTGTTGGCAAGCACGCGCCCCGCCGGCGAGTTCATGCTCGACACATTCGGCTGGCTTCCTCCTTCCGGCCAAGCTGTCAGAAACGCGAGCGGGCCGGGAGGCACCACAGTGATGGTCGCCGCGTAGGCAGCCGCGCCCACGGGCACCGGGCAATACGGATTGCCTGGGAAGCGGAAGTTGCGCGTCTCGCCGCGTGCCATCGTAGGAGGTCCAAATGGCCCCGGTGGCGTGCGGTACTCGGCGCGTGTCTCAATCACGCGGCACGGAGTAAGAGGGTAGTAAACAAGGTTGGACACCACCGGATCATCGGTGAAGTAACCGCTGATGTCGATGATGGCGTTGGTGCTGTTGGAGGAGTAGACGTTGATCCCTCCGCCGGTCCCCGCCGCCACAACCGCGGAGTTCGCCACAATCAATCCGTCCGGGGAGCGCACCGTCCAGAAATCCGGTCTCGTCTCGCCCGTGGGATAGACGGTGAGAAAATCGAGCGGGCCGTTCGGCACCAGCGTCACATTCAACACGTAGCCTTTCGCATTCGCCGGAATCGTTCGGCAGACGGTTGAGTTCGGTAGTGACAAAGTGCGCGTCTCGCCACCGGCAAGCGCCGGCGGACCAAACGCGCCAGTTCGGCCTTCAAAGTTGTATTCGGCGCGCGTCTCCAACAACCGGCATGGCGGAACTGCGGTGAAGCGGAGTCCCCCGGCGGGTCCAATGCCGGCCTGTGTGATTGCGAAGGCGCGGCCCGCAATGGTGAGGTTGGCGATGCGGGCGACGCCGGGATTCGCGGCCACGGATATCATGATCGTGCCGCTGCCGGATCCGTTCAACGAAGCCGGTGACACGATGGTTGCCCATGACGGTACGCCACTGATGGACCACGCGCAGCCAGGGCTCGAAGTGAGGGCCACCTGATAGACGCCTCCCGCCGGTGGCGGCGATAGAGTGAACGGGGCAAGGCTGAACGGACAGGCGGGCGCGGCCTGCGAGATGGTGATTGTCTGGCCACCAATGGTCACGGTGCCCGTGCGGGCAACCCCGGTATTGGGCGCCGCTATGATCGCGTAGCTGGTGGTGCCGGTCCCCGCGGTGGGAGTCAATGTGAGCCACGAGGCCGACGGCTGTCCGGTAAATGCGCAAGTACCCGCGCTGGCCGACAGAGTGCCATAGAGGGTCTGACCAGCCGCGGCCGCGGAATAGGCAGTTTGCGAAGCCGCGAATGTGCACGTGGGCGCGGCTGCGGCGGCGTTGAGGATCATCGCGACAAATGCTCCGTTGGCCCCGCCGGCTCCGAACACGATGTCCGGCTTGAGGTCTTTGTTCATGTCGGCGGCGACGACGAAGGACGATCCGTTTCCTGTATTGGGAACGAACGTCTCGGACTGGAACGTGCCGTTGCCATTGCCCACCAGGACACCCATCTGGACATCGCCGCAGCAGTGCCCGACAACGATATCCACCTTGCCATCGCCATTGAAGTCTGTGAGCGCTGTTTGGGCCGGTCCGAAGGCAACCGGAATCAGCGTCACCGCCTGGAATGTGCCGTTGCCGTTGCCAAGATGCACGCCAACAAGAGTCGCGTTGTTCGCGCCGGAAGTTGACGTGACGATGTCCGGCTTACCATCCGCGTTCACGTCCCCCACGCTTACCGAGTTTGGATTGGACCCGGAGCCGAAGTTGGAAGCAGGCTGGAAGCTGCCATTCGCGAGTAGGACGCTCACTCCACCCTGAATCTGTCCCCCCGGTTGTCCCAGGTTCGCCACAATGAGATCGGGCTTGCCGTCCCCATTCACGTCGGTCACCGCGGCTGCCTTGGGATCAACGCTCACGTTGTATGAGGTTCGCTGCTGGAACGTGCCATTGCCGTTTCCCAACGACACCGACACTTTGTCTTCTCCCTCATCGGTGATGATCAGATCCGGGCGCCCGTCCAGATTGACGTCGGCGGCAGTGATGAAGGTCATCTGCGAAGTGGCCGGGAACGAACCAATTGTTGAGAAACCGCCGGCTCCGTTTCCCGCTTGTATATACACCGTGCTCCCACCCGTTACTGCAACATCGCGCTTGCCATCGAGATTGAAATCGGCGGACGTGATCCGCGACAACTGCACCGCCGCACCCGTCGACGGTACCGGAATCGGTGTCTGCGTCACCAATCCGCCGTTGCCGTTGTTCAGGGCGAGATTCATTCCCGCGGTATTCGCCTGACCGCCAGTCGACGGCGCTGTCGAGACTACATCCGGAAAACCGTCGGAGTTGAAATCGCCCACGGTGAAATCGCCCAGAGAGGGAAGGACGGTATTGGAGGGGGCATTGAAGGTCCCGTTGCTCCTGCTGTACAGAACCGTCACCTTGGAATCTCCGTTCGCTGCCACGATGGCGTCAGGATGTCCGGCGGCGAATACGATGTCGGTGTTGCCATCTGAGTTGAAGTCAGTGGCGAAGAACGGCCCCGCGTTGGCGCGCGTCACGTACGAGGAGGGGCTGCCGAAGGTACCGTTGCCGTTGCCCAGCAGGATGAGGGTGGATGCCGAGGAATCGGTCGATACGGCGATATCGAGGTTGCCGTCCCTGTTGAAGTCGCCGGTGGCGACCGAGTTCGCAACGAAGCCACGCGCCACCCGCACGGGCGCCTGGAACGAGCCATTGCCATTGCCGAGGCGAATATCGACGCCGTCCGCATGCCCGATCACGAGATCGCCTTTGCCGTCCTTGTTCAGATCGGCGGCTGATATAGCGCGCGGACCAGGGGCATCTCCGGTGAGTGTCACAGGATCCTGGAGGGTGTTATCTCCGTTGCCATTGAGGATCATCACATTGTTGCTGCCAGTATTCGCAACGGCGACATCGAGCCGGTTGTCGCCGTTGAAATCGAAGACAGTGGAGGATTGGGGATTCACGCCAACGTTCTTGTCGCGGCGCGCACCCAACGTTCCGTCCCCATTGCCGGGGTAGATGGACGCGACGCCTTGACCGCCGGGGGCGCCTTGCGATAGCAGAATCACGTCGCGCTTGCCGTCGCTGTTCATGTCCGCGGAGAGCAGCTTGGCGGGATTGGCGGGCGCATCGTAGTTGGCCCTCGGTCCGGGAGTCTTGTTGGCAGTGGCATTCCAGACCTGAAGCTTCGCCGAATCGAGCGAATACTGACCCACGCCAACGCTGGACGACTGGCCGTTGTTCATCAGGTTGGTGACCACGGGATTGATGGAAGAAGTCCCGCGCTGTTCGGAGAGCAGAGAGTAGTTTTGCGGCGGAGACGGGTTGCTGGGAGGCAGTCCGATGCAACTGGTGAACGCCTGTTGATACTGCGGCGTGGAGCTCTGCAAGTAACTCGAGATGCTGCCCGTGAAATTATGCAGAGTCATCGAACCGTCGAGCAGGCGCTCCAAGCCTCCGAGTGACCCTTGCGAGGTGGAGCCGCTCATCATGGAAACATCCGCCGCGCGCTGGAAGGAATATGGCGGACAGGTTGGGGTCACTGCCGAGCCGGACTGATTGACAGTGAAGCTTTGTCCGGCGATGGTGATGACGACGCTACGCGCCGACCCCGAATTCGCGGCCACCTGGAGCGAGACTGTAGCGCTGCCGGTGCCGTTGCCGCCAGCCGGAGAGTTGACTGTGATCCAGGAGGGGAGGGAGGTGACGCTCCACGTACAGGCCGGGTTGCTTGCGGTGACGGCGACGGAGACCGGGCCTCCGTTGATGGGCACGGTTGCCGAAGTTGTGCTGATGCCGGTTCCACAGACGATGGATCCCGCGCGCACATTGTATACGTAGCGGCCGGCGACGCCGCCGCTGTTTGTGCTATTCGAGGCGAGGCTGTTGGCGCCGCCGCTCAAAAGGGCGCCGGCCACTCCCGATCCGGGGAGCTCGAAATAAGTGCCGGCGGTGCCGCTACCGTTCGAGAATCCGGCGCGCGCCGGATTGCCACCCAATCCGTTAGAGCCTCCGCTGGCATCGCCGGTCTCCCATTGAACACTGGCGTAATTCAACTCGATATCGAAGAAACCTACTCCGAGATCGCTGCGGTCAATCAGGACTACCTGAAAACTGTTTACCTTATCTACTTTCGAGTCATAGTAGCCGACATCCACCCAGTTAGCGCCAAAAGCCTTGTGTCCGTCCACCATGTCTTGGCCATAGGAGGTGAGCCCGGAACCGGTGCCGGTGGTGTCGACGTCGGCCCAGAAGGGGGCAATCAGGACGCTGCGGATGGACGAAATCGGAGTCGGGGTGAAGGTGGAATTCGACGAGCCGAAGGTGATGTTTCCATTGTTGTTCACATAGACCTGCGCATAATTGGTTCCGAAGAAGTTAATCGAAAAACCCAGTAGCGCCACCGCCGCCGAGCAATCGTCACAAGCCGAGATGCGGGAAGTCTGGAAACCGGCGTTCCCTCGAATGGCGCCTGTGATGGCCGACTGGGTGCCGTTTGCTTTGCCGGCCTGGGTCACAATCAGGGCCTGTCCACCGGCAACAACGGTACCGGCACGGGGTCCGCCGGAATCATTGGGCATCACCATCAGCTCGAACCGGTCCTGCTGCCGCGCGACTCCGATCCAGTGGGCGGTACTTTCGGGATTCCAGGCACACTCCTCCTGGGCCTGGACGAGGACCGACCCGGCGCCACCGGAGGCGTCGAAGGTTTCGAGCGATTTGCTGAGCTTGTAGCCGCAAGTCTGCACGCGATGGATTCCGATGTCCCCTTTGGCAGAGCCGGCAACATGGATATTCCCGAGCGCATCCACCGCCATGGGGAGCAAGCCTTCGACCGGCGTCACAGCCAAATCCTCAGCGAAGTAGGTACGATCCCCGTCCGGGCTCAGTTTCATGGCGAACGACCGCGGAGCGGCCGCGTCATCGCGGCGAATGCCGGTTACATAGACGTTGCCGGCGGGATCGAGCGCAACGGACTGCGCTTCGTCGACGTCAAGCTGTTTGGAGAAGGTGCGGGTGCCTTCCCTGTCGAAGTGCGCGAGATTGGTATGGCGGGTTTTGGTTGCGGGACCCACGGCCCACACAGAGCCATCCTGGGCAAGCGCCAGCGCCGTGATCGCCTGTTCGGCGCCATCGGCGGCGATGGCAGCGAACAACTCATCCCCATCGCCACTCAACTTAACGAGCAGGGCGCGCCCGTCGACACTGCCGCCGACATAAATGGCCCCGGTGCGATCCGCCGCAATCGCATTCCCGCGAGTCTTTTCTCCTGCGTCGATCAGCCAGCCGGAGACGCGGGATCCGGCGCGCAGTTTCACGACAAACGCCCGCACCGGACCGGTGGCTTCGCCCTGGGCAGGGAAATCCGGGGAGGAGGTCCAGCCGGTAACGTAGACGTCGCCGTTCGCATCCAGGGCGATGGCTTGTGCGCGATCGTCGCCGCTGCCGCCGACCAGCGTCGACCATAGCCAGTTCCCTTTGGCATCAAGCGCGGCGACGAACAGGTCGGTGCGTCCTGATAGAGCCACATCGCCGCCGCCGCCGAAGACTGGGAACTTCGCGGAGTTCGTGTAGCCGGCCACCACGACATTGCCCGTGCGATCGACGGCGATGGCGGTGAGCACATCGCCGCTGCTGCCGCCGATGCGCGCGGTGAATTGACGGCGGTTGCCTCCCGCTTCGACTCTGCCGACGAAGAGGCTTTCTCCAGGCGCGCGTCCGCGGGTGCGGCCGGCCACCAGCACTGAGCCAGACGGACCCGCCGCGAGCACTGCCGGCATTTCATCCGGAGACCGTCCTGCACTCAACCGAGTGGAAGCTCCAGACATCGCGTGCGAACACACGAGGTTCATAAGAACAGCCGCGGACAATAAACGCATACGGCCTCCCCAGCCACTGCACTTTCGCCTTCGCGGGCGCACAAATTACCTGCTGCAACCAGAGGCATCATAGGCTTCGCAGATGATCCGAGTGCTCGCAAACATCGACCAAATGAGTATTTTGAACACCTAGATGCTACTCCAAGCGAACAACGGAATCAAGACTAATTGAAGAACTCCAGCGTGATACTCCCACCCGCCGGATCGCTGTTTGCCGGATCATCGGTCCCCAGCGCCAGAGTATCGCCGTAGAGCTGCTGCTGCCGGCGCAACTGTACAAACAACTCCCGCATGCGGGCAGCGTGTTTGGGGTCCCGCGACAAATCCCGCATCTCGTTCGGGTCCGCCTTCAGATCAAAAAGCTGCGTGCGGTTCACCTTCGGATAATGAATCAGTTTCCACTGACCCACGCGCACGGCCCGCTGCACCTGCCGGTAGGCGAGAAAAATCACATCGCGCACAGACTGCGCATTCCCCTTCACCACCGCGGCCTGGCTCTTGCCCTCCAGCCCATCGGGCGGCTTCACTCCGGCCAGTTCACACAGGGTCGGATAAATATCAAAAAGATAAGCGAACGCGTCCACCGACTTGCCCTTCGGCACGCCCGGCCCTGTAAACACCAGCGCCGAATTCATACTGTGCTGATACAGATTCTGTTTCCCCATCAGTCCATGACTGCCAATCGCAATCCCCTGATCGGAAGAAAACACAATGATCGTATTGTCGTACTCGCCAATATCCTTGAGCGTCTGCAGAACCCGCCCGATCTGTTCATCCATATAAGTGATCACGGCATAGTATTCGTGCAGGTGCCGCCGGATCTCGCTCTCGGTACGCGGCCACGGCGCCAGCTTCTCATCGCGAATCGTCATCTCGCCGTTATCAAAAGGATGGAAGGGTTGGAAATTCGGAGGCAGGGGAATCGCCTCGCGTTTGTACTTTGCCAGATACTGGGGAGGCGCCACGCGCGGATCATGCGGCGAACCGTCCGCCAGGTACATGAAGAACGGCTTCTCCTTATTCCACGACTTCAAGTACGCTGTCACCTGATCCGCGAGAATCTTCGCCGGCTGCCCTTTCTCCCGCTCCGCGATATCATTCGAGCCGACGTAGTTATTGAACTGAAAAGACGGGTGCGCCTTCGCGTCCTCGTTGCCGCGCTTGCCGAGATGATACGTCACATACCCGGCGTCATTAAATGTCTCGGCAATGTTCGGCGATGCTGTTTGCATCCGCTGGACGGCGAACCAGGAACGCCCGCGCAGCGCCATCATGCGGCTCGGCAGACAGACAGCGGCGCTGAATCCGCCCATGCAATACGCATTCGTGAACGACACGCCCGACTTCACCAGCGAATCCAGGTTCGGCGTCTGGATGTGCGAATTGCCGAGCGCACGGATGGTGTCGCGCCGTTGATCGTCCGTATAGAGAAACAGAACGTTGGGTTTGCGGGCAAACGCCTGCACCGGCCCCGCCGCCAGTGCGAGCCCGCCGCCGACCATCCGCCGTCGAGTCATTGGAGTGTCACGCATTTCAAGCTAGGATATACCAATCCGGACTATCGGGGACTTTGGGGTACTTATGACACGAGCGATTGTGTCGATATTGACGGGGATGGTCTGGACGGCGGCATGGCTTGCCGCTCAAGCCAATGAGGATTGCATCTAAGCCAATCCGCGCCTTCCCAACGGCGCCTATGCCGTGAAGGTCGAGGCCCCCGGCTTCAGAGTGTCGAAGTCACCGCCGACGTTGGCCTGCTGCAAACCGGGAATTCGCAGGTGGGGTTTGTGATTTCCGCCCGCACCATCGACGACACGCGCTGGTCAGCCGCAACCTCATTGCGTTGACGCTGCCCATCCCCGGCGTCACGGCGACCGATCCAATCCAACAACTTTCTGCTCGACGGCGTCGGTGGTCGCATAGGCGCTTGGGATCAGCCACCTCGGCGCGGGCTACAACTGAAGGCGATGTCCTCTTATACCGTTCATGTCATTGGGGGCGATGGAATCGGTCCGGAAGTGACTTCGTGCGCCATCGCCGTGATTGAGGCCGCCGCCGCGCGGCACGGGTTCAACGTGCAGTTTGTGGATCATGACTGGGGCTCGGATCATTTCTTCCGGCACGGACGGATGATGCCGCCGAATGCGCTCGATACACTGCGGCAGGCGAATGCGATTCTGCTGGGGGCGGTTGGGCACCCGGATATTCCGGACCACATCACGCTGCATGGACTGCTGCTGCCCATCCGTCGCGGGTTTGATCAGTTTGCCAACGTGCGTCCGGCGCGGTTGTATCCGGGGGTTGCGTCGCCGCTGGTGGGGTATCCGCCGAAGGAGATCGACATGGTGGTGGTGCGCGAGAACACCGAGGGCGAGTATGCTCCCGTGGGCGGGTTTGTGCATCATCATCATCCGTCGGAAGTGGCGGTCCAATCGTCGGTGTTCACGCGGCAGGGGTGCGAGCGAGTGATCCGGTTTGCATTTGAGCTGGCACGGCGGCGCGAGAAGAAGCGAGTGACTTCAGTGACGAAGTCGAATGCGCAGGCTTATAGTCTGGTTTTGTGGGACCGGGTGTTTCAAACGGTGGCAAACGAGTTCCCGGATATCGAAACGGAGTCGTTGCTGGTGGATGCGGCGGCGATGAATTTTGTGCGGCGCCCGCATTCGTTCGATGTTGTGGTGGCGTCGAATCTCTTCGGCGATATCCTGAGCGATCTGTCGGCGATTGTGAGGAGTTCGATTGGCTTGGCTGCCAGCGCGAACCTCGACCCGACATTGACCTACCCATCGTTGTTTGAGCCGGTGCAAGGTTCGGCTCCGGATATCGTGGGGCGGGGAATCGCCCCCCATGGCAGCGATCTCATGCGCCGGGATGCTGCTGGATCACATCGGGAAGGCGGAAGCGGCGCGCGGCGTGGAAGCGGCTATAGCCGCGGTTCTGGTGGAGGGCAAGTGCTGACGCCTGATCTGGGTGGCGCCAAGACCACGCGGCGGTGCGGGAGGCTGTCTTGGAGAGGCTGGGATAGCTGGTCGTACGCAAGGGCGGAACCCGATCGGGAGGTAGTCCGTATGCCGCCGGCGCCTTCGACGGGTCAGCCGGCGCGTCCTTTTGTGCTTCGGTCCAGCGGGGGGCGAACAGATGCCGTCTGTTGAGTGCGGTCCCCTCTTAGCCGGCGTGACTGGAACCGAAATAAATCCAAGTTCGGGGATAGAACGGCTGACGGCTGGTGTATACTGAGCCATCCCGGAGAACCAAAATGGAAATCCCATCGAAGATGACGTTTCTGAAACTGGCAATGACCTTCTTTTTCATTGCCATGGCTGCCAGGGCGGACGTGAACCAAAAACTGTGCCAGTCCGAACCGGACACTACGGATATGGCATATGGAGACATAGTCCATTGCGAGATTGCCGCGGTCGCCGATGTCGACGCCTTTCGCTTCACGGGCCAGGTAGGCGAGAAGATGAACATCCACGTTCTTCGCTACACCAATAATGCCAACCTGTGTTTCCGTGTCATTGAACCGGACCAGACCATCGGCGGATATACCTGCATGGGGCGAAGTATCTTCGGAACCGATGTTTCCGTAGGCGCCAACTTCGATGTCGGGAAGGCGGGAGTCCATACGATTCAGGTGGTAGATTCGAACAACGACGAGACTGCACGATACGGTATCACGATACAACGTCTCTTCCCATCGTCCACGTTTGCGAAGGGCCTGGGCGCCTTCGGCTTGGTGAATTCGGGCGCGATCGTCCCACGCGGTGATCAGGATTTCTACCAGATAACAGGGAACAATGGGGATACGATTACGGTGGTGCTGTCGCGCACAGCGGAAAACGCGAACATGTGCTTTTCGCTGATTCAGCCAAATGGCGTCGTGGTGTCCTACACCTGCGCGGGGCGTTCCATATTCGGCACAGATGCAAGTGTTTCAGCGGATATCAGGCTAACCCAAACGGGCTCGCACTTCCTTCATATCACCGATGCTTCGTTCGATGAGACGTTCAGCTACAACGTGAACGTGCAGTGTATCGGCGTATGCCCGGCACAGCCCCCACCGCCAAGCCGTCCGGAAAAGCTCCGGTTTGTGCCGCTCACCCCATGCCGGGTGATGGAAACGCGCGCGGAGTACAACTTTGAAGGACGCACGGGACCATTTGGGCCGCCCTACATGCGGGCCGGCGAGACACGCACGCTACTCCTTCCGAATTCGAACGTTTGCCAGATTCCGGCGGCGGCGAAGGCGTACGTCGTGAATGTGACGCTGGTTCCACGGCCTCCGGGGAACGTCGATTTTGTGACGGTGTATCCGGGCTATCAGGCGCGGCCGGACGTGTGGACGGTGCGCTCGCCAGACGGCCAGATTGTGGCCAACTCGGCTATCGTTGAGGCCGCACGCACGGGCGCAATCGACGTCTACACAGCGAGTGATACGGACATCATCATCGACATTGCGGGGTATTTTACCGACTCGTTGCCGGCAGTCAGCGGGAATACCGTGTTCTATCCACTGGCGCCTTGCCGAGTGTTGGACACGCGCATTCTGTACAGGCAGACGGGACCGTTCGGTCCGCCGACGATGAGCGCCCGGGAGACGCGCCGGTTCCGGTTCCCGGCTTCGGGTTGCCCCGGCATTCCAGCGAACGCGGCGGCCTATGCGTTCACGATCACGGTGGCGCCACCGCAACCTCTGGCGTTCCTCACGGCATGGGGGGCAGGGGGCGCACAGCCCAACGTCTCGAGCATCAACTCACTATCCGGGAGGATTCTCGCCAACAGCGTGGTGATTCCACCGGGCGGAGATGGAAGTCTGGATGTGTTCGTTTACGATCGGACGGATGTGATTCTCGACATCACGGGGTATTTCGGCGCGGACGATGGGGCGACCGGCCTGTACTACTATCCGGTTCCACAGCGGCGGTTTTTCGACAGCCGCGCAGCAAATGGTCAATGCGGAGGTCCGCAGTTCGCGGATACAACCACACGCACGATCCCGGTGGCGACGTGTGCAAGTACACCAACTGCGGCGAAGGCGTACCAAATTACGGCGACGGCGCTACCCAACGGTTCACCGATGCCGTTCCTCACGGGGTGGCCGACCGGTCAGCCGATGCCCAACGCTTCGTTTCTGAATGCGTTTGAGGGCCAGGTGGTGTCCAACTCGGCGATCATTCCCGCGGGAACTTCCGGTTCGATCGACCTGCATGCGTTCCGGAGGACGCATGTTGCGGTGGACATTGCAGGATACTTCGGGCGCTAGAAAACCACCGGCTGTATCCAGATCGGCTCGCCATCGGGGGGCCTGGGCCTCGAACATTCTTTGACGCAGCGACTCTGATTATGCCAATATAGGCATGTGCCGGCGCATGAAGAAACTCACTTGGCTCGCCGATTCCCGTTCCAATGTGAAATCGTTCCCCGCTGGTGTCCAAGACGATATCGGGTATGCTTTGTACTCCGCGCAGTTGGGTGAAATGAGTACCAAAGCAAAACCGCTGCACGGTCTCGGCGGCGGTGTGATAGAAATCGCGGCCAATGACGAAAGCGGGACCTACCGGGCGGTCTACGCGGTCTCTATAGGGGATGCTATCTACGTGATCCATGCGTTTCAGAAGAAGTCCAAGTCTGGGATCGCGGCACCGCAACCGGAAATTGAGTTGGTCCGCCAACGGCTGAAACAGTTGCGCAGTGAGGTGAAGAATGCTGAAAAGAAAAGCTCTTGAGCAAGAACCCAGTTCTGGCAACGTGTTCGCTGACCTCGGGCTGGACGATGCAGGCGAACACCTGATCAAAGCCGGACTGGTAGTTAAGATCGACCGGACCATCCGGAAGCGGCACTTAACGCAGGCGGCCGCGGCACAACTTATGGGCATCGATCAACCCAAGGTCTCCGCTATGCTGGCTGGCCAGTTCCGGGGCTATTCGGTCGAGCGTCTGATGCGGTTTCTGGTGGCGCTGGGGCACGACGTGGAGATTGTCGTTAAGCCGAGAAAGCGTGGTACCGCCGAGCTTCGCGTCGCATAGGTAGTTGGCCCTGGCGCAGGCTACACTGGACTCCAGGTTTCCGAGCCATCCTGTTCCGTCCCCGTTAGCCCAGTTACGGCAACAGCCAGCCAGAAATAGGCTTCCGCGGTCCGGCCGCGGCGCAACTCATGGGCATTGATCAACCCAAGGTCTCCTCGATGCTGGCTGGCCAGTTCCGGGCTGTTCGGTAGAGCGTTTGATGCGATTCCTGGTCGCGTTGGGGCACGATGTGGAGATTGTCGTGAAGCGGAGAAGGCGCGGTACCACCGGACTGCGGGTGACATAGGTCAAGGGCTACACTGAGAGCGATGTCTTCCTACAACGTTCATGTCATAGGGGGCGATGGGATCGGTCCGGAAGTGACCTCGTGCGCCATCGCCGTGATGGAGGCCGCCGCCGCGCGGCACGGGTTCAACGTTCAGTTTGTGGATCATGACTGGGGGTCGGATCATTTCTTCCGGCACGGACGGATGATGCCTCCGAATGCGCTCGACACGCTGCGGCAGGCGAATGCGATTCTGCTGGGGGCGGTGGGGCATCCGGATATTCCCGATCACATCACGCTGCATGGATTGCTGCTGCCGATCCGGCGCGGGTTTGATCAGTTTGCCAACGTGCGTCCGGCGCGGTTGTATCCGGGTGTGGCGTCACCGCTGGTGGGCTATCCGCCGAAGGAGATCGACATGGTGGTGGTGCGCGAGAATACCGAGGGCGAGTATGCTCCCGTGGGCGGGTTTGTGCATCATCATCATCCGTCGGAAGTCGCGGTCCAGTCGTCGGTGTTCACGCGGCAGGGGTGCGAGCGAGTGATCCGGTTTGCATTTGAGCTGGCACGTCGGCGCGAGAAGAAGCGACTGACTTCAGTGACGAAGTCGAATGCGCAGGCCTATAGCCTGGTTTTGTGGGACCGGGTGTTTCAAGCGGTGGCAAACGAGTTTCCCGATATCGAAACGGAGTCGTTGCTGGTGGATGCGGCGGCGATGAACTTTGTGCGGCGTCCGCATTCGTTCGATGTTGTGGTGGCGTCGAATTTGTTTGGCGATATTTTGAGCGATCTGTCGGCGATTGTGACGGGGTCAATTGGTTTGGCTGCGAGTGCGAATCTCGATCCGACGTTGACGTATCCGTCATTGTTTGAGCCGGTGCACGGGTCGGCTCCGGATATTGTGGGGAAGGGAATCGCCAATCCGATGGCGGCGATTCTGTGCGCGGGGATGTTGCTCGATCATCTCGGGCAGGCGGAAGCGGCGCAGGTCGTGGAAGCGGCGGTGGCGGCGGTACTGGCGGAGGGCAAGGTGTTGACGCCCGATTTGGGTGGAGCAAACACGACGTCTGCGGTTCGTGAGGCGGTGTTGGGGAAGCTGGGATAGCTGTTCGTATGCACGGGCGGAGGGCGGCGCTGTTCCTACTTTCTGTGGTTCTGTTCGCCCAGCCGCCGGGGCAAAAGCTCTACCCGACGGACGAAACCTCGCGCGATCCGGCCTTCCAGTCCTACACCAGGAAACTCCGCTCCGCCGTTGCCGCCCGCAGCACGAAGGCGCTCCGCCGCCTCATGGATGACGAGGAGATCATCGTCGGACCCGGCAAGGAAGATCAAGGCTGGCGCAAATTCGTAGCCCGGTGGCGCCCGGATGACCCCGATTCGAAATTGTGGCCCGCCCTCGGCGACCTGCTGGCGGTCGGTTTCATCCGCGAGCATCCCAGCCTGTTCCTCTCGCCATACGTCGTCTGGCGGTTCCCCTCGCAACTCGACCGTCGAAAGCACCTGGTGATCGGACGCGACAAAGTGGCTTTGCGCGAATCGCCCTCACTCGCGGCCGCGACAGTCACTACCTTGGCGTTCGATATTGTTCGGCGCGCCGGAGAGCCTGTCCGGTCTGATCGTCTCGGCGCTTTCGTTCCGGTGGAGACGCTGGATGGCCGGCGCGGGTACGTCAACGCCCGCGACGTGCTCAGCCCGTTGCTGCCACGCGCGCAATTCGGCTTTCGCCAGAAACGCTGGGTCCTCATTGCACTGGAAACGGAGTGAGGTAACGCGCGAGATCGACGCTGATGCGGGCTGCGTGTCCACTGCCGAGACCCCCGTGCCGCACAAACGTGGCGACGGTGAATCGAGCTTTGCCTTGGGGATCGAAAACGAGCCCGGCAAACCATCCGTGCGAGAGCGGATGGGCAGGGTTGGGGTCCGGCCCGGCGCCGCTGCCGGTTTTCCCTCCGATCTGCCAGCCTCCCTTCATTGCGGTGGCGATGGTGCGGGCCGTTCCGCGTTTCACGGTGTCGAGCATGGCCGCGCGCAGTTGACGTGCGGTAGCGGGTTGCAGGATGTCAGAGCTTTCCAGACCAGCGGCTTGCAGGAAACGGGAGATTTCGATTGCGGTGACGTGAATGTTCGCTTCGCCGATGGAGAGCGTGTCGGCCCAGTCCTGGTCGGACGTGGTGGCAGAGAGCGCGTGTCGCGGGAAACCGTAGCGCTTGAGGTCGGATAGGACGCGGTCCGTCCCGACAGCTTTGCGCAGCTCGATGGCCATCTCGCGGCCGGCGGAGTCACTGCCGCCGACGAGCATTTCGTGAATGTTCACGCGATCCCGGTAGGCGGGGTTCGCGGAGCCGGCCTTTCCGCGGGAACTGACGAAGCTGGCATCAGGCAGATGGCTGTCCCACCAGGATGCGGCGAGCATCAGTTTTGTGACAGACAGCGGTAGAATTCGGCTACTCGCGTCGAGAGTTGCCGGTTGGGAGGCGGCGGAAACCAGCAGCACGCCGCTGTGGACGTCATGCACCACGGTGACGGCCGTGACCTTGTGCTGACGCATGAGTGCAAGGGCGCGGCGATTGGCTGCCTCGCAGACTTTTCCGGCGGTCATTGGGCGGTCGCAGGGACCCGCGCCGGGGGCAGGGAGGCGGTGGAGTAAGAGCAGCAGCGCGAGAGTCCGCATCATTCAGACTTTCCTTGTAAGTTCGAATTGGTGAAACGGAGTAAGTGTGTCGATTTCGGATTCCGCGCGCCCGAGTTTCCATTGGAACTGCCGGAATACGATCTTTTCAGATAGGAAATCAATTACAGTAAAGCCGTTTTGCTCGGCGGGGGCGAGGGTTTCGCGAACTTCAAGTCCAGTGGCAGTAAGTGGCGGGGTACCGCGGGCGGCCGAGGGCCAGCCGCGCGGGCCGGTGGAGATGGGGCCAGTGAGCACCGTATGGACGGGATTGCGACGGAGGTCGGTTTTGCCGTTGCGTTCGATGGCGCCGTGGGCGAGGGCATGCAGGTCGCCGGAGAGAAAGAGCGGGATTCGTTCCATGCCGGAAGCGGTTTGGACGAGACGGTCATGCTGCGCGCGCCAGCCTTGCTGCCAGTAGTATTTCTCTTTGCCGATGCCGAGGCGTCCGCGATCGTCGAGCACGTCGGGGTACCATTCGCCCCACTTGCCCGCTGACCAGCCGAGCGGCATCGAGGGCACGTTCACCACATGGCGGGCGGGGGAGTGCTGCATGCGGCGCGCCAGCCAGCGCTCCACGTTGTCAGGGACGAGGACGGCGCTCGGTCCGGCAAGGGTTTGGTAGCGGCGGCAATCGTATAGCAGTAACTCGGCGAGGTTGCCGTAGCGCAAGGTCCCAAAGCACTCGGCGAGCCCGGCGGAGCGGTCGGGTGCGCTTGCGCCGGGGAGGCCGATCGGACGGTCGGCGTTGGGGAGGTGTTCGGGGAAATATAGATTTTGAGTGGCGCGGGCGAGGCGCATCATGAAATCGTCAGGCGGGAACGATACGCCGGAAATGGAGCCGGACGGCGACGGCGGGAGGGCCTCGTCGTTTTCGAAGTAGTCGTGATCATCCTGGATGAAGTGGACGGGGGTGGAGCGGAACAGGGTTCCGTAGAGGTCGGCGATCTGGCGATCGACTGCGAGTTTGAGCAGCCTTTCATTGGGAGTTCCGATCACGGGGATGTCACGGTCGAATTCGG
Source organism: Acidobacteriota bacterium (assembly GCA_016213775.1). GTDB lineage: Bacteria > Acidobacteriota > Terriglobia > Bryobacterales > Bryobacteraceae > CADEFT01. Next base: position 15,788 of record JACQZR010000004.1, on the reverse strand, counting down.
CGCCAAGTAGCGCGCGGGCGAAGGGCTGTTGGCCCGCGGGCAGACGGCCGGTGCCGCGGCCGTAGCGCAGATCCCAATACACATGGTCGCCGATAGCGATCATGGCGTCGGGCTTTTCCGCAAGAGCGCGGGTGAAGAGCTTGCGGCGCGCCGCGATGCTCACCCAGTAGGGATTGTTGGTGCCTTCGATGGTCATGGCGTCGTGACCGCCGGCACAGGTGTAGACGAGCAGGCGGAAGCGGTCGACTGCGGCATCGGGTGGAGGCAGAGTGCGCAGCGCCCACGGCGCGGAATTGTTGAGGGTGAGTTGGTATTGGGTCGCGGGCTTGAGTCCGGGCGCATCGAAGAGCCAGAAGCGGCCTTCGGTATCGGTACGTTGGCCGAGGATGCGGCGCTTGTTCACTCGGAGCTCGGGGACTCTGGCCTGCGGGCCGTGAAACGATGCTTTGATGAGGAAGCGCTCGTGGGTGGCGGCTGGGAGCAAGTGCCGGAGCTCACCGGGAGAGCGTTGCGGGGCGGCGTTCAGGTGCCAGGCGGAGGCGAGGGCGATGAGGTCGCGGCGTGTCATGGGAAAGAGGATGGTCCTTATAATACCGAATCTCCCGCGAGTATTCTAATGATGTAGAATAAAGCCCTTCACAAAGTTCGCTGGGAAGGGGTATCCATGAAGTCGAACAGGATTTCTGCGATCTTGCGGACGCTGTCCGCAGTGATGATTTGTCTGGCAATCGCCGCCGGGCCGGCGATGGCGCAGACCGACGCCGAGAAAAAGGCTGCTGCGGATAAGGCTGCAACGGACAAGGCGGCTGCGGACAAGGCGGCTGCGGACAAGGCGGCTGCGGACAAGGCGGCTGCGGACAAAGCTGCGACCGAAAAAGCTGCAGCGGACAAAGCTGCAGCGGACAAAAAGAAGAAGGACGAAGCCAAGGTCGGCGTCGACAACGAGGCTATTTACAGGACGTCGGGGACGGCACTGACCATGTTGTTTGTCATCGCCGTGCTGATGGAAAGTGGGTTCGCAGTACTGTTCAACTGGCGCGTCTTTCTGGCATATTTCAGCGTTACGGGCGTAAAGACGCTGGTCATGATCGTCGCTTCAGTGGCGGTTGTGCATGCCTTTGGTCTGGATGTGCTGGCGAATCTGGTGGCATCGTACAAGACGCCCGAAGGAGGGCCGCCAGTGGACCCGTCCACCATTTCGGGACCGGTATCGAAATTCATCACGGCGATGGTTCTATCTGGCGGAAGCGCCGGGGTGAATCGGGCGATGAACGCGCTTGGCATTCGCAGCGACCGGCGGGCTGAGGTGCTGCCCACGCCGCCGGGCAAAAAGGCGTGGATTGCCATCCGTGTTCGAGGCGAGGCGACGAGAGCCAACGACATTCAAGTGAGGGTGAAGGAGATACCCGCGGATCAAGTGCAGAACGCCCCGGATCCGATTGCCGGTGTGATCCTCAAAAACCGGGCCCGCCTGTCGTCCCTGATCATGCGCGACCTCAACCGCTTTCCGCAGAACGGCGGGTATACATTGACGCCTGGGGCGGTATACCGGATCACAGTAACAGCCACGGACAATACAGGAGCGGAATTGCAGGCGATGGGTGAGCAGTACGTTTTCGCCGAGGGCGCAATCGTCGATTTCGAGGTGAGCCAGTTCGATGCCCAGCCGGCGCGTGGATGACGTCGTAGCGATGCTCGCCGGGAGCCGCACGCAGAAAGACCTCGACAACCTGAAGCGGTTCGGGATCACCGCCGGCAATGCGCTGGGCGTGTCGATGGCGAACATCCAGAAGGTGGCCAAGCAGGTTGGCAGGGATCACACCCTTGCTCTCGCGTTGTGGAAGACAGGGGTCTATGAAGCGCGTCTGCTCACCGCCTATGTCGACGAACCAGACAAAGTGACCGCGAAGCAGATGGACGCCTGGTGCCGCGACTTCGACAACTGGGGCATTTGCGACACGCTGTGCTTTGCGCTGTTTGACCGGACTCCGCATGCCTGGGGCAAGGTACATCAGTGGTGCGTCGACGATCGCGAGTTTGTGAAACGGGCGGGGTTTGCGTTGCTGGCGAGTCTGGCGGGGCACGACAAGTCGGCCGGGAATGAAGCCTTTCTGGCGACGTTGCCTCTGATTGAAGCGGGTGGCGAGGACGGGCGACACCTTGTTTGGAAAGGGGTGAGCTGGGCGCTGCGGCGGATGGGGCGCCGCAACAGAGCGCTGCATGAAGCGTGCGTAGCCGCGGCGCGCCGGATGGCGGAAGGCAAGGCGAAAGCAGTTGGGAAGGAAGCGTTGCGGGAGTTGACAAGTGCAGCGGTGGTGAAGGGGCTCGGGAAGTAGCGGCGCAAACCGGAATAATGCCTGAAGAGACGGCTACGCTGGCGCTCCCCGGACACACTACGGGCGGAATCAAGATAGAGGTGCGGGATGCATCCACTGCCGCGGGTGCAGGCCAGTCGCTGGAGCGAGGGCCTCACCGGTAGCCTGCGGAATTTCCGGACGGACGCGCAGGGCGGCTACAGACTCTTGGACCCTCGGGCGGATCACGTCGACCGCCAATCCACGGATCGTTCAACTGGGGTTGAGATACCACTTCTAATCTGACTGTCCGTTAGAACCAGTGCCGCCCGTTGTGTGGACCGGAATAAAGCCTGAGCGGAAATGGCTCGCCGCCTATTTCCCGCGCGCCTTCTGCGCAAGCGCGCGGAATAGCCAGATCTTGGCTACTTTCCAATCGCGCAAGGCAGTCTCTTCGGAGATTTCCAGCACCTCGGCCGTCTCTCCCACGGTGAGTCCGCCGAAGAACCGGAGTTCCACCACCCGGCTCTTTCGTGCATCGACTTGAGCGAGCAACGTGAGCGCCTCATCCAGAGCCTCTACCTCGACGCCGCGCGTCCTTGTTCCAAAGTAAATTCTCGTCGTTGAAGAAGTAGGGTGGGGGAATGCGCACCTGTTGCGTGATCCAACAGGTTGTTGATTTGGGCCATATGCCCCAGGGGGTCCGGATAACTCTTTGTAACAGCATGGGGAAGGGAACGGTCCGATACTTGCATGCCTTGGATTTGGGAGGTTTTATGCTTCGCGCCCTCTGTTGCTCCGTGTCCCTGCTGGCCTGTAGCTTTGTTCCACTCGCCGCTCAAGACAAACCAAAAATCAAGGAAGTTCCCCCTACCCCGACGAGTCCTGCATCGGGTAAGGAGATGTTCCGCTCCTATTGCGCACCCTGCCATGGAATGATGGCCAAGGGTGATGGCCCGGCCGCTCCCGCGTTGAAGAAACAGCCGACGGATCTGACTCAGCTTGCCGCAAAGAATGGCGGAAAGTTCCCAGCGATCAAAGTGTACGCGCAAATTGAAGGGGACTCCATGACGCCGGCCCACGGCGCCAAAGGAATGCCGATCTGGGGCGATGTGTTCCGGTCGATGACCCACAACGAAGGTGAGATCAAGATGCGAATCAATAATCTCACGCGGTATGTGGAGAGCCTGCAGGTTAAGTAAGCCAATTTCGATTCCTCTGAGTTTTTTGGGAACCGGGTGACTATCCTCGTGACTCGTGGTAGAATAGAAAGAGTCACGAGGAGTCACCTTATGTCACGGCATGAACAAATTCCGCAAACCACACTGGCAACCCCGCCCGTGGTGCCGTGCGATTCCCGCGCAGCAGTATTTGAGTTTCTGACCCGGCGCTAATTCGGCGCGGCATTCCCTTCTTCACTCTATTCGTACTCGCCCAAGCTGGCTCTGCTCATAGCTTGATCGTGTCCGAATCGCCGTCCGTTTCCGACGCCGGGCAAATCTCCCAAAGTTGACAAGAACTGGACTCTTGCGCCTATGTAAACGGGATTGTCTTTGTCTGGCGTCGAACGGGAGGGGCCGCACTGCGGCGAAAATTTCTCAAATGGTAATTGGCCGGAAACTGCGGTTAAGGGTGTCCGGAACTGGTACGTCGAGCCAGTGCCGGGCTAGCCGCAAAGCGCGGGTCAGATAGTACTTTCACCGGACACGGCATTCCGCCGAGGTTCGTCGGTTGCTCCTATCGTGTTGATTATGCAGTGAGCGAAGGCCGGAATAGTCCTACGGTGGGTGGTGGAAGACTCAACAACCCATGTAGAGGCGCTGTTGTCCACTCGACGAGGCGTCGTAACGGGGAAGTACCCCTACTCGAGTGACTGAATTCCTATTCGCTGCCGCCACCCCGACGAGCAAACTCGGTCAAGGTGACAACATCAATGCATTTCACGAGAGCACTTATTCTCAGTCTGGCAATTACGGCGGGGTTGTCTGCTGCCAACTTCACGTTCACTGATCCATATGGTGGTCAAAGTAACAGCAACTCCAACAATGGCGACGTAATCGGCGCACTGCCCAAGTTCGACATCGAGAACGTAACCATCGCGACCGGTGCGGGCAACACGGTGACCCTGACGGTGCGGACGAACTACAACAGCGGGGACACGACGCTGAGCGGATTCCCCTCGTCCAACAACTGCTGCACGTTGAACATCGGTGACCTCATGTTCCGCTCTGGCGGGAGTTCGTGGGCTGTGGCATTGGCGACGCATGGCGCATTGACGCAGGCGAATCTGTACCTGGTGACGGGATTCCTGACGGCCGAGACGGTTCTTGGCAACCCCCCAGGCTTGATCTACAGAAACAATTCCAACGTTTGGGGCAACGACGCAGGCGCGGTGAAGACCAACGTTGGGGCGGGGAGCCGGAACGTGTCGCTTCTCGGCGGAAACGAGGTGCAGGTGGAGGTTTCGTTCGTAGCGGATGCGGCGTTCTACAATGCCATCAACTCCGGCAATTTCTCGTTCGAGTTCGCCTCCGCCACTTGCGGAAACGACGTGATTGACGGCAGCGCGGTCCCCGAGCCGGTGTCTATGAGTCTGATGGGGGCCGGACTGCTCGTCCTCGGCCTTCTGCGTCGAACGCGTTTCCGCTTTCCCTTTTCCCGCTAGTTTTCCGATGGGCGGTGGACTCTGTCAATGACGATGGTCCGAATCGTAATCCGGCGAGGAGCGAACCTCAACCCGAGTTGGGTTTCGATGGCGTCGAAGACCACAGCGCGGAACTCGTCCTTGGCGTCGACGCCGGGCGTCGCATCGCCGAGTTTCCAGGCTGCTTTGAATTTGTAGAGTCCTTTGAGCCCGGTTGCATCCACCGCAACCTGGCCAACCTTGCCGGCGGTGTAGCGGGCGAAGTCGGGCATTGACACGGCTTCGGCCGTGAGGCTGGCGCGGGTGAATCGGAATGAGGCGTCAGGGTCGATACCGCTGGCCTGGGCTTGTTGCACTTCGCTACTGAGACCCTTGCGGGCAATCACAAGGGCGTAGCCCGGCACCTCCTTGGAACCTTCGTGCGTGACCAGCCCGAAGCGATCCGATAGCAGCTTACGCAGCATGGGGCGCAACTGCGTCTCCGTGAGGTTACCGGAAACGGCCGCCGTGGCGTTGACATCGTAACGGTCGTTGAAGACCCAGGATGGTCCGCCGGATATGTTCCAACCCATGACGCCGTAGGCGCGCTGGATAAGCAGGCCGGGGGTATAGCCGCGGGCGGCAAAACGTCCGCCAGGCCCGACGTTGATCGTCACGATACGGTCGTTGGCGGTGTTGAGGCGTACGGAGGCGACCTCAAACTCCGGCGGGGATTGCGCCGTGCCGACGGCTCCCAGGAGAGCGATGAATCTCACTAACATATAAAGAGGATTGCTGGGAAATCAGCCGAATACAAGTAAGCTTACCGTAAATCGAAGGTGGGTATTTGAGCCAGCTCCGATTCCATCTCCGTGCCACAGGGGCGTGTGGGGAGTCCTGTCTCAATCCTTGGTCAAGTCGAGGCTGTCACTTTCAGAATTATTTGGCATAGATCGTCAACATTATTTGGCATAGCGGCTCTTCTTGACACTGGTCCGGGCGAGTAGCCTCGAAACAGTTGCCGGATGGACTTTGAACAGCCGAGCTGCATCGGCGGCGCTCTTGTCGCCCCTGGTAACCATCTTCCGGATCTCCGATTGCTGCTGTTCCGTGAGCTTCGGGCGCCGGCCTCCGATCCGGCCTTCCTCCCTGGCAGCGTCCAATCCGGCTTTGGTTCGCTCCCGCAGCATGGCCCGCTCGAATTCCGCAAACGCTCCGACCATCTGCATCATCATCCGTCCTGCCGGAGTTGTGGTGTCGATCGCTTCCGTCAAGCTGCGGAATCCCGCCGATGACTCCCCGAGGCGCGAAGAGAACGGGATAGCCGGTCGAGCTTCCAGACGACAAGCACATCGCCCTTGCGCAGTTGGTCGAGCAGCCTGTGCAGTTCGGGTCTGTCCCATCTTCCACCAGAAGCCTTCTCACGATAGATCCGCTCACACCCAGCCGCCTTCAAAGCCGTCACTTGCGTGGCGGTCTCCTGATCATTAGTTGAGACGCGGGCGTAGCCGATTACCATTGCAATAATCTATTGCCATTAGTTTATATTACGCAATACCTTTGTGCAATGCGGATATCCACAGAAACGGGGTTCTGGCGGAATGTTGCAGAAACGTTTGTTTGTGCAATCCTCCTAGACAAGATCGAGTTCCACCACTTCGCGTTTCGAACCAGTTGGTGAGCTAACATTCATAGTGAGGAATGTGAGTTGCTCTGCTCCGAGAATCCGTTGAACCTCAAGCCCCTACGCCGCACCCCACCGCCCTTTCAACAGACCTTTGAGACTCCGCTCAAGGCACTGGAGAGCTTCGTTGGAATCATCGTTTCCGCGGGCCGGGTCGATGGGGGTAGCTTTTTTATAGACAAGGAGGTCTTCGAACCGGTGAACTTGACAAAGTGCCTCAGGCGCTACTCAATATCGAGCGACCGGCGACACTGTACTCTGATCGCTACGAGTCGAAGCGAGGCCGAGGCGCTTTTACAGGCTGCTCTCAGTGATTGGCTGGATTTTGTGTTCATCCCAGAACCGCATTCGTTTTTGATCTATGCCGACCACGATGAGTACACAACGTTTTTTGCTCACCGGCGATCGAATCTGAATCGAGTGGCCCGAGCCTTGCTGGAGGGCGGCTTCGCGGCCGTTCAGTATACGCGGCAATCTTTGAGCAAATAGCTCGTTGCAGAATACCGCACACATAGATCGACCGTTAGGATTGCCCGATTACAAGGCTCTCCCGCGCGGCGTCCACTGCCTCCTTGGTAACTTCTCGCAGCGAATTGATTTCGAGGATTCTCTCCATCTGGGTTAGGAGTCGATTCAACAGACGGAAATTTCCGCTCGTGATGCGGATGATGGCAGCGATGGCTTCTTCGGCCCACGGCTGGTCGGGTAGATTCACTCCAGCCGGTGTCCATCGTTGAGTCAACAACCGACGGATCTCTGTCGTTCCCAACGGGCGAAACTCGGGAACGAACCCGATTCGGGAGTAGAACTGCGCGTACCGCGCCAGGCGCTTTTCGAGGCCGGGCATGCCGATCAGCACAATGCCAACCTCACTGGCATCGAAGATGGCTCGCACCTGCTCAAGGCTGGCCATTCGTAGGCGGTCAGCTTCATCGATCAAAATGAGCGTCGTAGGATCGGCGATCCGTGCGTCCTTCATGCCATACTCTCTGGCCATCTCACCGTATGTCGGCTGGAGCTCTGGAAACGGCTCGCTCAACCAGTCATGCTTCGTGTGAAGCTCGGTGCGATGCTCTTCGTCCCGGCGGCGGATCGATTCCAGCAGTTGTTCCTGTTCCCGACGCAGCGGACGTCTGGCCGAATCCTTCAATGTGTCGCGCGCAAATCGGACACCAGAGGCGATGCCACCTAGCGCATTGACGACATCAGGCGTGTCGAAGACCGTATCGAGGAGAGGGGTTTCCGTCGGGCCTGCGTGCCAGCGATCCGATTGCTTGACTTTATCCCAACGGCTGTAGGTTCGGGCCGAGAGAGTCTTGCCGACTCCCGGTGGCCCATAACAGAGGCCGATGTACCGGTAGCGGCGGCAGGCGTCGCAGAACTCAGTGAAGCGGCGGTGTTCGAGCGTTTCGACAACCGTCGGCTTGTGATGCTTACTCGTTTCGGTAGCGCTTGAGGGCAGATGCTGCCCGTTTTCTTGGTTCGTCGGTGGGGTTGAGGGTGGAGCATACTCTGCGTCTCCACGCTTCAGGTCGATCAACGTGTTCACGGCGGCTTGGCGGTCTCGAAGAACGCCGCGAAGTTCCCGCCGCCGATGATTCCTGGCGCGGATGATTTCGCGGAGCGGCACGGTCTGTCCGCCGAGTTCAGCACAGACGGCGCGGCACAGAAACTTGTCTTTGTGGAAGACGCGCACCTCAGCCATGTCTCTTGGATCGATTCGCAAGGTTACGGTCTCGCCGATGTGAGCGGCAAGCGTTGTCGAGATGTAGCGGAGATTCTGGAAGTGAATGCCGTCAACTCGCACCTGGCGGGCCTTGGCCACCTGAATCAGCAGGGAAGCGCTCCATGGCCAGCCTGCGCGCCTCTTCGGGGAGTCCGGCCAGTTCGTTCATACCGGGCCAGTATGCCAAATAAAGTTGATGACCCTATGCCAAATAACTCTGAAAGTGTCATACTGCCTATCCGGCGGTTATCGCGAGTGACCTGCTTGCGCCCGGCGCACCAATCATTCCTCCCGTCGGGTGAGAAGCCGTCTGACAGTCGAAGGCCATTATGTCGCCGTCCTTTTGCGCGGTGCGAACCCGACGCTCACGGCCTCGCGATTCGCTGGCCGGTCGCCGCAGGCTTGGTTACTGGGATTTGTCGCCTTCGAGGTCGTCAAGACGGTGTTCGTGCGCCTGGGCGATGTTAGCGAGGCGGCGAATGTTCTCCGCGTCCTGGTCGCGTTCCGCCTTTCCAAGTCGCATCTGTTCATTCAGAAGGCGGCTGGATTCGATGAGGCCCTCGATATCGGAGGCGTGAGTCTTGGCGTTCTCAAGCAGCATGGCAAGGTGTTCACCTTGCAATGCGAGGTTACGCTCGATGCGTTCGAACCGTTCCTCCGGCGTCATGACGTGGCTTCCTTTCTCGACCAACGGGCGGAGGCGGCGCTTGCTCTGTTGCGCATGGTCTCCAAGCGTTGCGCACGCCTCCGGTCAGTCCGCCATTGACAGACGATCTCCTGGCGCTGTTTGCGTTTCTTCATACCTCTTCATTCAAGATTAGCATTCGCCCGCTTGCAGCAGCTCCGCTGGCGCACCAAGTATTGTCGTTGCCTTCGCGGTCGCTGAGGAAGTCGATCCACTTGCCGCGGGTGAGAAGCCGTCTGACTGTCGAAGGCCATTGTGTCGCCGTCCTTTTGCGCGGTGCGAACCCGAGCGATTCGCTGCCGGTCGCCGCAGGCTTGGTTACTGGGACTTGTCGCCTTCGAGGTCGTCAAGACGGTGTTCGTGCGCCTGGGCGATGTTGGCGAGGCGGCGTATGTTCTCCGCGTCCTGGTCGCGTTCCGCCTTGCCAAGTCGCACCTGTTCATTCAGTAGGCGGCTTGATTCTATGAGGCCCTCGATGTCGGCGTTGCGCGTCTTGGAGTCCTCCAAAAGCATAGCGATGTGTTCGGCTTCTGTTTCCTGCCGTGTGGCGATCCTGGCCAGAATCGCTTCAATATGTTCGAACCGTTCCTCTGGCGTCACGCCGTGGCTTCCTTTCTCGATCGGTCTCCAAGCGCTGCGCGCGCCTCCGGTCAGTCCGCCTTTGACAGACGATCTCCTGGCCGTTCATTCAAGATTAGCATTCGCCCGCTTGCAGCAGCTCCTCTAGACAGGCGCTTCGAAGGTAGACAGGCGCTTCGAAGATGGATTGGCCGATAACATATATTATGTCAACTTTTTTTAAGTGGCCTCGATTGTCATCCGCCTCAGCAACTCATCCGCCCGCCAGATCCCGTCGCTTTCGTGAGACTCTGGGAGGGATGCGCGCGCCAGCCTATTCGGTTCTCTTCGTTGTGATGGCGACAGGAATCGCCGCAATGCAGGTTCAGGTGGAGAACGTGCGGGTCGGTGGCGGGGTGGCAAACCGGGAAGATTCGCCCATTGCTCCGGGAGGTACGATCCGGATTTCGCTGACCGGGCCGCGGCTGAACCGGGTGGCCGTCGAGGTGGGAGCGGAGCGGGCGCGCATCCTCCGGCGGGAGTGGAAGGAGAGCCCACAAGTCCTTTCGGTCCGCGTTCCGGCCACCGCACCTGAGGGTTGCTATGTTCCGGTGAGGCTTTGGGCCGGCGGCGCGATGCTGCCGGATTCCCTTCCCCTGGCCATTTCGAGGATGCCGGCCTGCAAGCCGCCCCGTTATCAGCCGTCGGACGCGTGGCTGTCGGGTCGGACGGGGGTGGCGGTGCGCATCCACGGCAAGGAGTGGTCACTGGAGAACGCCGCCGCGACGACCACTGTCGATGTTGCGGCGGGATTTCTCGACGGGAACGCATCGAGCTTCCGGCCGGGAGCATTGTTGCGGTTTCCTCCGGCGGGACATTGCTCGTCGCGGCACGGGAGCTATGTGCGCGGGACCCCGACGCTGGAGACGTTGCTTCCGTTGCTGTTTGAGAACGTGAACGGCGGCGAGCTTCACGCGGGAGAATCGGTGAGTCTGGACGACGGCCGGTATCAGATGCGCATTCCACTGGTGGTTGGGCACTCCGGTCTCTATTGGAGGAATGTGTTCTCGTCACAGCAGCTATCGCAGGAGTTGGACACCTCGCGGACGCTCTACATGCGGGCTGGACAAAGCGGGCAGGAAGTGACGCCACTGGTGGCCCCGCTCGCTCCGCCCCAGCCGTTCGAGTGGGTGAACCGGCCCGTGAGTCCGGCCATACGGCTGATCCGCGATGTCCGCGTGGAGTGGAACGGCGGTGCTGGTGGCGTGGTGCTAGTTGCGGCGGCGACTGTGAATCCGGAGACGGCGCGGTTCGGATATTGTCTGTGTCTGGCTCCGGCGGAAGCGTCACGGTTTGACATGCCGCGTGAGTTGCTGCGCAGTCTTGCTGTTGCGGTTGGAGGGGGCGATGCCGGCGGCGCGCTGTATCTGATTCACATTCCAGAGGGCCTTTCGGATCTCGGCTCGACGCAGTTTTCCACATCCGCAGCGCTTCGATTGAGCGTAGTCTCGGGGAAGGTACTCTTCCGTTTACGGTAGAGATACCGGATTGCGACATCCAGCAGGTGCCATGCCGCAGTATCGGAATGCGGCTAATATCAGTGCTCCAAAAGTCATTAATCAGCAACTTAGAAAGCGATAGCCGCGTGCGGAATTCCGGTAGGGTTTGCTGGCACTTCACGTGCATCATGATCAGCAGCCGCCCGTGGGCACATATCTCCATGCGTAAAGGACTACCGAAGATGCGAATAACAAGTCGATTACTGGTTTTCCCAGCTATGTTCACGATGCTGGCACTCGCGGGAAACTGGTCTGGTAAACTGTTGGATGCGGCCTGCTATGACAGCAAGAAGGGCGCCAACGGTTGCGAAGCAACCAGCCAAACCACAGCTTTTGCTTTGTCGGCCTCCGGCAAGGTCTTCAAGCTCGACTCTGCGGGGAACGCGAAAGCTGCGGCAGCGTTCAAGAATCGTGCAGACCGCGCCGAGCCGGGCAAGGCACAGGCCAAGGAGGTGATGGCAACCATCACTGGCCAGGAATCGGGTGGAACAATCACGGTGGAAGCCATCGAAGTGCAGTAAGTGCTATCGCGGAACCACTCGCGGGTCGCCGCTGATATCGGTCGCCTAAGCGATTCGCGCGTAAATCAATAGTAAGGAGGCTCTTGCAGCGCTAACTGGAAGTTCGCGCCCTCGCCGGAATTTACACTGCTAACGCTAAAATTACTGGCGAAGAGTACTGCGGTGTGTTATCCTGGTGTCAGCAAACTTCTCCCCGGCATGCGGAGCCTTCTTCCTTACCTCCTGTTGTTGGTTTCATCCTGTGGCTTTGCTCAGACGACGCAGGTACTGCCTTCCCCCGTTTCCGAATCAGAGGAGGAACGCGCCGAGGCTCACCTCAAACAACGCCTCGCGATCTGGCAGGAACGTCTGGGGCTCAGCAATTGGACGGTCTTCGTCATTCTCTCCCACCCTAACGGTTTGAGATCCGGGACTTTGGGGAATATTCGCTGGGACATGGACAAGCGAACCGCCGTAATTCGCGTCCTGCACCCTTCCGATTACAGAACCCCGCTGCCCGCTTCGATGAAGGATATGGAGTTCACCCTGGTGCATGAGCTCATTCACCTGATGTTTGCCTCGCTGCCCCGGAACGAGGAAAGCCGCACGGAAGAGGAACACTCCGTCAACAACTTGGCTGCGGCCCTGTTGAAGCTCGATTCGACCGCCGCCCGGTAATCACTGCGGATCAGGACAATAACCTCTCCGCCACGAGACGCGAAAGCGTTCCGCCCCTGCTGGTTGGTCCACCCGAACCTCAATCTTCCTGTACAGCCCCGCCTCCCTCATGCTCGTGGATGAGTATCCCAGTTGATACTGATCGTGCATCGCGGCGCTGATTCGCGACACCGCTTCCGGCAGTTCGCTAGTCTTCTCCACGGCACGGTATACGCCCCCCGTCTGCTCCGAAAGGTACTTCAGCACTGCGTCCGGACGCTGCCAGACTCCCCCGCCAGTCAGCCCGAGCCCGTATATGGCGACGTCCGTCTCGCGTACAAGCGATTTGATTTCCGATTCGGTGTAGCGGCTGTGATTGTCTGCGCCGTCTGAGAGGATGAACAACGCCTTGCGCGGATTCTTGCTGCGAACAGAGTGGTGGATCCCAAGGTAAACGGCATCCAGCAACGCCGTCCAGTTTCGCGGCGTGATCGCCAACAGCGAGTTCTGCAGAGTGGCGGTGTCCATTGTGAACGGGCTCAGCACCCGCGGCGTGTCATTGAATTCCACCAACAGGAACTCGTCACCGCCGGCGGCGCGGCGAAACAACTGCCCCACGGCTTCGCGCGCGCGGTCCAGCTTCCCGGTCATGCTCTTGCTCGCGTCGAAAACCACCGCAACCGAAACCGGCGCGTCCTCCACGTGCAGCGACTGTACCCGCTGCTCGACGCCATCCTCAAACACGTGGAATCTGTCCCGGGTGAGCCCCAATATCGTCCTGCCCGACGTATCGGTGACGGTGACCGGGACAAGCGTCAAGCCGATCTGCACCCGTACTGCCGGAACGGCAACAGGGGATTTCCGCCTGCGGCCGGAAAGAGGACCTTCCTGTTGCTGCGCAAAGGCGAAAGCGCACAGTAAGACGAGCGCCAAATAACGGCTCCTGATCATCGATCTATCCTCTCGGTAACTAATTGCGTGGAACTGGTTCATTATATCAGCACTCGCACATTATCGCTCCACCGCAAACATGTAATTATTCCCGTTCGCTCCTGGGAAAAAGTACCAAGTCGTCCGGTCCACAAAGTAACTGCGGACATGGCGAGCCGGGATTCCAGTAAATTCAGTGCAGTGGAGTCCCACTTGCACCCTTACGGCGAGAAAGTATCAGGGGCGGCTTTCCACGCCTCCCACAAAAAGAGAGGAAGCAACGATATGCAAGCACATTCCTTCAAGATGAGCTATTTGTGTGGTGTGGGCGCGGTCATTTTCGCATCACCATGCCTCGCGCAGATCACGAATAGGTTAACGTTCGGCGCCGGAGCCGGTTTTACTTCTCCCGTGCGGTGGTCGGAGAACCGCCTGGACACCGGGTTTAACTTCATGGCCCATGCCGGCATGAACGTCTCTCCCCGCATCGGAGCCAGGATTGAGTTCGGCTATAACCAGCTTGGCATCAGCAGTGCCGTGTTGCAGTCCATCGGCGTTCCATCGGGATCGGCGAGGGTCTATTCGCTAACTCTGAATCCCGAGATCCGGCTCAACCCCAAGGGCCGGTTCGATGCTTATGCGACGTTCGGCGGCGGTTATTACAGGCGAACCGTCGAGTTAACCCAGCCGACAGTCGCGATTGTCACCGCCTTCGATCCCTTCTATGGCGTGTTTTTTCCGATCGGCGTTCCCGCCGAACAGGTGCTTGACTCGTACAGCCAGAACAAAGGAGGACTCAACGTGGGCGGAGGAGTTGCCTTCCGTTTTCGCGAAGATGGCAGGGCGCAGTTCTTCGCCGAGACCAAATACCACTACATCTTTACCAGCGGCCGCACCACGTTGGTTCCCGTAACCTTCGGAGTGCGCTGGTAAGAAAGGAGACATCTCAATGAGAAACGCATTGCTCTCTCTATTGGCTGCCGTAGCTTTGCCACTATCCGCCGCCGCGGCGGATCAGACTCTCCAGGGTAAAATCAGTGACAGCCACTGTGGAGACAGCCACAAATCCCAACTCGATCACGGTAAGTCGAGAATGGGGGATCGCGGCTGCACTCTCGCCTGCGTCAAAAACGGCGCGAAATACGTCCTCGTCGCCGACGCCAAGGTGTACAACATCGAGAACCAGACATTCGCCGGCCTTCGCAAACATGCCGGCCAAACGGTGAAGCTCAGCGGCGAGGTCAAAGAGAATACGATCACCGTGTCCAAAGTCGAGTTGGTGAAGGCAGAGCCAAAAACCACTGGCGAATAACTCGACCCGCCACTACGCGGCCAGTCCCACGCTCATTCGAGGGTGGCTTTTGTGCGATGCTTCACTTCAGGAAAGGAAGTTGCATCCCCGATGCGCCACCCCCTCTTACTCGCCCTATTCAGTCTTTCCGCGGTCTCGTCCCTGTTCGCTTCCGAAAGCCACATCCAGGTGGACAGGCGTCGCCTCATTTCACGCGCCGATCTCCGATACGACCGGCCGGCTACGCGCCCGGAAGAGGGAATGCCCATTGGTAACGGACGCACCGGAACGCTCGTGTGGACGACACCCTCCGCGCTCAAGATGCTGATCAACCGCGTCGACGCTCACGCCGTGGACAGCACCACTGTCAGCTTCCCGCGCGCCGACTCCGACTATGGCAGTGTCTGCGGCTATGTCGATATCCACGTGGCGGATTCCGGTGAGGACGTTTTCCCGCCGGGTGCCTTCCGCCAACACCTTTCTTTGTACGACGCCCTGCTGACTACCGAGGGAAACGGCTTGAAGGCGCGCGCCCTGGCATGGCCCAGCGGCGACGTGATCGCCATCGAGATTGACGACCAGCGCCCGCAACCTGCCGCCATCAACATCCAACTGCGAATGCTCCGCTATCAGGTGCAGTACGAGAAGGGCCGCAATTCTCAACTGGCGCAGGACCACGTCAACCTCTTCCGAACGGCGAACCATACCGCCACCTCGCGCCTGGGCATTCATGGCGACCGCATCTCCCTCACGCAGCACTACCGTGAACTGCGCTTCTTCAACTCCACCGCCGTCGCCATCGGTGTGTTGGGCCGCAAAGCGCGCGCCCGCTATCTCAACGAGACCACGGTCCAGCTTTCCGCCGTCCCTGGCCGTGGCCCGTTCACCATCCTCATCGCGAGCGCGGCCAGCCGGTCCGAGCAGGACGACATCGCCGCCAAGGCAGTTCATCAAGTGGACACCGCTGCGTCAAAGGGCTTTGAAACTCTCCGTAAGGAGACTGCTGCATCGTGGTCCGATTACTGGTCGAAAGGGATGGTTTATTTACACAGCCAGTCCGGCCAGGCGGACTTCGTCGAATCGAATTACACTTACTACCTCTATCTGATGGGTGCCACTTCGCGCGGTGCTTACCCGCCCCGCTTTGGTGGAATGCTCTGGTTCACCGATGGCGGCATGAGCCGCTGGGGCTCACAATACTGGTTCGCCAACACGTATAGCTACTACAGCAACCTGATGCCGGCGAATCGCATGGAGTTGATGGATCCAGTCTTCCGCCTG
>JACQZR010000135.1 GCA_016213775.1 Acidobacteriota bacterium | reverse complement strand
GGATGGAAGAACTACTTCCAACTCGGCTATCCGGCGGCGGCGTTTCGCGACATCAATGCGTATGTTCATAGCCGCCTCAAGCAGCATCTGAGGCGGCGCAGCCAGCGTCCCTACCGACCGCCGGAGGACGTCACCTACTATTCTGAACCGCCGCTCCTGATCCACCTGGTTCGCGGACACACAAGCCCGCCGTATCAACAAGCCCAGGCCAGAATCAACGTCTTCGCAATGAAGGCGCTGTCGGGACCGGTCGAGACATGGCGAATCGAAGCGCATGAATCCTTCGCCAGCATCGAGGATACGCAGGAGGCGCTCGCCCGCCGCACCGATCGCCAGCTCCAACCGCCGTCGGACTACCTGAGCGCCGAGTTGCTGGGCGACGCCCGCGGTATCACCGCCATCTACCGTCCCACGCTCAGCTATCGCCCCGATCAGGCAATCCGCCAATTCGGACGCGCCCGCTATTTCTATGTCACTGTGCACCGCGTGCGCACCGGAACCACCAGCGACTTTTCCGACTTGCTGCGGCTACGCAAAGAAGGACTGGACGACATGAACCTCGACCGTCCCGAGCTCGCCTATCAGGTGATCGCGGGCGGGCCGTCCGGAACCTACCTGCTACTTGCCCCGCTGCCCTCGCTGAAGATCCTCGATGATGGGTTGGCGAAACGCGCTTACCAGGCCGATCCTGGCGCTGGAGGCTCGAAAGGCGAAAAAGTGGCCCAAAGCGAGATTGTCCGCAGCCACCTCATCTTCCGCGTCGAACCGTCGCTCAGTTACGTCTCGGACGAGTTCGCTGCGGAGTGGCCGGACTTCTGGCGTCGCTCCCGCTAGCGGCAGCCAAGCGGTGCCGGGTGATGTAATTTACCTCACCCTTTTAATTCGAATCAAAAACTATTGCTTTTTTTACAACCTGCCTGTAATCTTGTGAGGAACTGCTTTTTGGCGCGGTCAACCGGCGGTTGGAAAAGGGGTGTGCCCGTCCAGGGTGCACGGTGCGGCCGGTCCGATCGCGTTCGGGTACTGAATTTACTCTTTCGTGGTTGGTCAGCCCCGTGATGCGTTGACCTGGGTCACCTGCCCGCCTCTCGCATTTCGCGCGGCTGATTGTTTGGGGCTATGAAGTCGCTCACACGCGGACTTGTACTCTACGTGTGCAAAATGCTTTGTGGGAGCTGTCGGAGTTCGATGCGGAAACTATTTCTGCCGGGCAAATGACAACAGTGAAAGGGGCTTATTCCTTGTTGAAACCAATCTCGTGGGCTATTGCAGGACTCCTCCTCGGAACGTGTTCCTGGGCTCAACAATCCTCAGGATCCATCCGCGGCACGATCAAGGACTCGCAGGGCGCCATCATTCCGGGAGCGAAAGTCACGCTTACCGATGTAGCACAGGGCGATGTCCATCCAGGCCGCAGTAATCAGGACGGCGTGTTCTTCTTCAACCCGCTCAAACCGTCCGTTTACCGGCTCAACGTCGAGGCGCAGGGCTTCAAACGCCTGATCCGCGACGAAATCAAAGTGTTCGCCAACGATCGCCTTGACCTGCCCGACGTCGTACTCGAAGTGGGTCAGATGACGGAGTCTATCACCGTCGCCGCCGAAGCGATCCTCCTCCAGACCCGTGGCGCAGAGCGCGCGGGCGTGCTCACCGGCAACCAGGTGGTCCAGTTGGCGCTGCCCACCCGGAATTTCCTCGATCTCACCGCAACCGTCCCTGGTGTGATCAACAACGGGGGCGTCGGCGGGTCTGTGAACGGCAATCGCAACAATACCAACAACCTCCTTGTGGATGGCGTTACCAACATCGATACTGGCTCCAATGGCGGCGTACTCGCCACGATGAACATGGACCAGATCGCCGAATTCAAGGTATTGACCAACTCGCAGCCAGCCGAATACGGGCGCTCCTCGGGTGCAGCCATCACCGTCGTCACCAAGTCCGGCTCAAAGAGCTTCCACGGCACGGGCTACATCTTCCACCGGCACGAAGGTCTCAACGCCAATCAGTGGATCAACAATCAGCAGCCGCAGGCCAACGGGCTCGCACGCCAGCGCCAGTTGTACCGCTACAATTTTGCCGGCTTCAACATCGGCGGACCGGTGGCGATCCCTGGCAAATGGGAGAAGTTCCGCGAGAAGCTGTTCTTTTTCGCCGGCATCGAATGGCAGGAGCAACTCTCGCCTAACGGGCTGCGCAACGTGACTGTGCCCTCGTTGCTCGAACGCACTGGCGACTTTTCCAGAACGACGGACGGGACTGGCCGGCTTGTTCCGATCCAGGACCCCTTGAATGGGAAGGCGCCGTTCCCCGGTGGCATTATCCCGGCGAACCGTTTCAATGCCGACGGCGCGAAGATCCTCAACTGGTATCCCAAGCCGAACGCCTCCGATAATGCGTACAACTTCCAGTCGCAGGTATCGGACACGTTTCCGCGGCGTGAAAATATCTTCCGGGGCGATTACAACATCAACGACAAGTGGCGTGTCTACTCGCGCTACATGTACACCAAGAGCTCGCAAAACCGCGCCTACGGGCAGTGGAGCGCGGACTATAACATCCCCTATGCGCCAATGAACTTTGGCAACCCGGGATGGAGCCTGATCGCCAACGTGACGACGACGCTCAGCCCGTCCTTGACCAACGAGTTCATCTTCGGATCGTCGAAGAACGATCTCAACATCAACCCCATTGACGATACCTTCGCACGGTCGAAACTGAACCTGAGCTACACGATGCCATTCCCCAAGGCGGACCCGCTCGGTCTGGTGCAGAACTGGCGCTACAACGTTCCCAACTCGCCATTCACCGGCTTCAACGGAACTCCGTTCCTCAACTTCAACCACACCTTTGACGTGACGGACAACGTTACCAAAGTCCTGGGGAGACACACGTTGAAGGCTGGTATCTACCTGCACAAGAGCCTCAAGGACCAGACGGCGTTCACTTCGGTGAATGGCGACATCTGGTTTGATCGCGATGGGCAGAATCCCGGCGACACCAACTGGGCGTTCTCCAATGCGCTGCTTGGCAACTACCAGCGTCTCGCGCAATCCAATACCGTCCTCAACGGTCAGTACCGGGATTGGAACATCGAATGGTTCGTGCAGGACAACTGGCGCCTGAGCAACCGGTTCACACTTGACTACGGCCTGCGCTTCTATTGGATCCAGCCGCAGTATGACGCGGCGCTTCAGACCGCGTCGTTCAATCCCGCCTTGTATGACCGAGCAGCATCCGCCGTTCAGATCCAGCCCGGCGTGGCCGACGGGAGGAATGTCGGCATCAACCCGCTCACGGGAGCCACCGTTCCGTTCGCCCTTGTCGGGTCCATCGTCAATACCGGCCGCGGCTTTGTCAACGGGCTGTTCGCCAACGGTATGGGCCTGGCGGGACAGAACAACTACCCCAGGGGTCTGATCAATGATCGAGGCATCCACTACGCCCCGCGTATCGGGATCGCCTACCAGTTGAATGACAAGACTGTCATTCGCGCGGGCTTCGGCACCTTCTACGACCGGTTCCAGGGCAACCCAGTCTTTGACATGTTGCCGAACCCGCCGTCCACCGTCCGCCCCACTTTGTACTACGGCAACCTGGCAACCATCGGCCAAACCCAGGGCACCTTCTTCCCGGCGTCCGCGCGCGGGTTTGACCTTGCCGGCCACGTTCCCACAACCTACCAGTGGAACTTCACGGTGCAGCGACAGCTCAGCAAGACCATTTCTTTCGAGGCTGGTTACGTCGCCAACCGTGGTGTCCACCTGCTCGGGCGCACCGACTTCAACATCGTCCCATTCGGGAGCGCGTGGAGGCCGGAGAATCAGGACCCGACGGTGGCCCGCCCCACCTTTGACGGCAACACAACCAAGCCCATCAACCTCTACCGGCCCTATGCCGGCTACGATTCCACGCAGGTGACCACCTTCGGCGCCGGCTCCAACTATCACTCTCTCCAGTTGCAGTTGAACAAGAACTTCGGCCGCGGTCTGCAGTTCGGTTTTGCCTACACCTGGTCAAAGGCCCTCGGTACCGCGTCGGGCGACGGCGATGTCCTCCATCCCACCAACTTCAAGATGGCGAACTACAGTTACCTCACCTACGACGTGGCGCACAACTTCGTGTTTAACTACGTCTACAGCACGCCGAACATCGCCAGGGGGTTCATGGACAACGCGGTTGGCCGGGTTGTTCTGAATGGCTGGCAGATCTCCGGCGTCACCACCCTGCGGACCGGCTTCCCCACCAACATCGGTGTCGGATTCACGGGGCTTGGTGGAGCAGCGGTTAACCGCATCTACACCGGATCGGAGAACATCGGCCCGCGCGTCGTTGTCACCGGCGATCCGATGTCGGTGAGCAACCGCTCCCTCAACACGTGGTTCAACACCTCTGTGTTCAAAGCGCCGTCCGTCGGCAGCCAGGGTCTGGAATCCGCGCAGCGCCTGGTGCGCCTGCCGGGTCTCAACAACTGGAACATGTCGGTGTTCAAGAATGTCTACATGGGCAAGCAGGACGGCGGCCGTTACCTGCAACTGCGCCTGGAGATGTTCAATGCTCCGAATCACACCCAGTACACCGGCATGAACACCGGTGCTACGTTCAACCGCACTACCGGCGCGATCGACAACCTGCCTTCGGCGGTTGGCGGCGGCGGCGGACGATACGGCTTCGGCGCTATCACCAGTGCCGCCGATCCGCGTATCATTCAATTGGCGGCTAAGTTCTACTTCTGATCCAACACCTCACAATTCGGAAAGGGGGTCTGCTCACCGCAGGCCTCCTTTTTTTATTTGCGGCGCATCTGCAATCGCAAGGCGTCGCCACCCGGGCAGTGTCGCCATCGGCTCGCGGCAAGTTCTCCGGACGCCCCTGGGACGCCACATTCACAGATGTCTCGCAGCGGGCTGGCCTGACGCATCCAACCGTTTATGGTGGCGTCGATCGCATCGACTACCTGGTGGAATCTTCCGGAGGCGGGCTTGCGGTGATCGACTTCGATCGCGACGGCTGGCAGGACCTGTTTGTCGTCAACGGAACGCGGTTCCATGAGGCCGCGGGATCGCATCACCTGCTCTATCGCAACAACCACGACGGCACATTCACCGAAGTAAGCGAGCGCGCCGGAGTCGCAAAGTCCGGCTGGGGAATGGCGGTTGCTGTTGGCGATTACGATGGCGACGGATGGGACGATCTCTTCGTCACCCAATGGGGCCACGACATTCTGTTTCGCAACAACGGCAATGGCACCTTCTCCGACGTTACCGCGAAAGCGGGGCTCGCGCGCGCCGAGGTGCGATGGGGCGCCGGGGCAACTTTTGTTGACTACGACCGCGATGGCCGCCCGGATCTGTTTGTATCCACCTACCTCGACTTTGATCCCGCCAAAACACCGAAACCAGGCGGCAATCCCAACTGCACATGGAAGGGCATGAACGTCGCCTGCGGCCCGCGCGGCCTTGCTCCGGGCCGTCACTACCTCTTCCACAACGAGCGCGGCAAGTTCGTCGACGTCACGCGCGAAAGCGGCGTTCTCGCCGCGTCGCCTGTCTTCGGCATGACCGTGGTTGCCGCCGATTTCGATGATGATGGATGGCCCGATCTCTATGCCGCCTCCGACTCCACTCCCAGCCATTACTTCCGCAATCTGCACAACGGCAAGTTTCAGGAAGAGGGTCTGGAGCGCGGGGTCGCCGTGAATGAGGACGGCCGCGAGCAGGCGGGCATGGGCGTGGCCGTGGCGGACGTGAACAACGATGGACGCCTGGACATTTTCAAGACGCACTTTTCCGAGGACACGCCGGTTCTCTATATCAACGAAGGCCGCGGCTCGTTTCGCGACGCCACGCTCACTGCCGGCCTCGGTGTCGAGACGCGTTATGTCGGATGGGGCGCATCGCTCGCCGACTTCGACAATGACGGCTGGGCCGATCTGTTCTGGGTCAGCGGCCATCTGTATCCCGAGACGAAGCTCGCCGATTTCCCTTACCGCACTCCGGCGCTGCTGTTCCGTAATCTGGGAGCAGCGAAGTTCGAACAACTTCCGCCGGACCTCGCCGGCGCTGCCATCGCCGAGCCGCATTCCAGCCGCGGTTCCGTGGTCTTTGATTACGATCACGACGGTGACCTCGACATCGCCATCTGGAACCGCAACGAACCGGTTCGGCTTTTGCGCAACGGGGCGGCGAAGCCGGCGCAGTGGATTCAATTCGAAGCCCCGCTGCACACGCGCGTGACGCTGCTGCGTGCGGACGGCCGCCGCCAGGCGCAGGAGGTCGTGAGTCAATCGAGCTTCTACTCCGCACCAGGCCGCGTACTGCACTTTGGCCTCCGCGCCGCCACCAAGGCTGATGTGGAAGTCCAATTCCCCGGCCAGCCGCCCCGCACCTACCGAGGCCTCGCCGCTGGACAGCGCCATTCCCTAATTCAATCCAAATAAACCCGAATGCGGTGATCGGTGAAGCGCAACGCCGGAATCGGCGAGCTCTGCTTCATGTGACACGATACGCACGCATCCGCCACACGCGGGCACCTGGCGGATTCCCGCGAATGGCAGCTCGCACACACGCCGTTCACATTCCCGCGCGGCTCCCCATGCGGATCATGACAACTGACACACGTGAATCCGGTGGATTTCTGGAAGCATTTACTCACCTGAAAACCAATGGGAGCGAAGCGAATAGAGCGCGGATCTTCCATCTCCGGTTGAGCCGAAACGAACGTTGCGTCCGGCGTGCGGTGGCAAGTCGCGCACAGACCGATGGAAGTATCGCGGCGGACGTTTCCCCGCCCCGGCGCTTTGCGGTGCTCCAACGCCTCTCCGTGGCACGCCTGGCAATGCACCCCCGGCTCCTCATTGGGCCGGTGGCACCCAAAACACCTCGTAGCATTGCGGTCCGTCTGCACCACGCCTAATGCTTCCTCCAGATCAAACGGAAGCGCGGGTTCATGGCCCGGGGTCAATCCGAGACGATCGCCGTTCCTGTACCACGACAGGCGATGCTCCACCCACCGTCCACCTCGAGACAATACGAGTGTCATCGCCTGCTCCCCGGATCCAAAGGCCCAGGCCACAGGTGCGCTGATCTTCTCATCGCCCTTCTGCAGGGTCAATCCGGTGGCTGTGAAGTTGTAGCTGTTTCCGCCGCGGTCAATGATGCGCCGTCCTGCGAAATGCTCCCCGGAATAGGGCGCGAGCGCCCGTGCATGCGGTGTCGCCGATTGTGCCTTGACGCGTGCCGCGTGACAGGGCCGGCAATCCGCAACCGCGCCATGGGCGGCGGCAGCAAGCAGGCATGCCAGCAACAGGCGCATCACTGCTCCAGGAAGATGTCGCGCTGCTGCGACAACTCCCGCTCGGACAACTCCTTCACCCGCGCGAACGCCTTCTGCGCTCCCGCTTTGTTGCCCTGCGCCTGCAATACCGTTCCATAAAGAAAGAAGGCCTCGCGAAAGTTGCGATCCGCCTGCGTGGCCCGCTCCAGAAGTGTGGCCGGTTCGGGGCCCTTCCGCGTGCGCCAGACAAGCTTTGCCAGTTGATAATTCACACGCGCATTCCGCGGTTTCTGCTGCAACGCCTGCCGTAACAACTTCTCCGATTGCGCCTGTTCCTTCTCGTTCAGCGCCAACGCCGCGCCCAAAGTATACTGCGCCTCGAAGCTGCGCGGATTCGCCTGCAACTCCTCCCGCCACGCCGCCAGCGCCTCATCGGTTTTGCGCTGGCGCCAATAAACGGCCCCGATGCTCAACCGCAATCGCGGCAACTGGGGATTGATTCGCGCCGCCCGTTGAAACGCCGCCAGAGCCTCGTCGTCGCGCCCTTCATCGAGCAGCGCCTGGCCAAATACGAGTTCCACTTCGGCGGAATCTCCGCGCGACACCAACTCCTCCATCAAAGCCTTGGCCTCAGCCGTTTTCTGCTGACGTAGCAAGGACATCGCCAGCCCAAGTGAAACTGATACATCACCCGGCGTCAGGGCCCGGTACTGCGCTTCGGCATCGGAATAACGCTCGGCTTCCACAAGCGCCATGGCCCGCAACTGCATCGCCTGCCTATGGCTTGGCGCGCCCTTCAGGAAACGGTCGAACTCGGGAATCGCGCGTTCAAACTGCCCTTGCTTGAAATACGCCAGGCCGAGATTCAAGTGCAGCGGCGTGAGAGAGGCGTCCGTCTTGAGCGCCTGCTCGTAGTAGCGGATTGCTTCGGCATAATTCTCGCGGCCGGCAAGCAGCGCTCCCAGATTGGCGAGCACCTCCGCACGTGGGGCGAACCTCTTCAGGTAGTCGCGATAGCCCGCCTCCGCCTCGGCCAGTTTGCCCGCCTGCTGCGCTGCCCGCGCGCGCTCAAACACCGCATCGGCACCCGTACCCTGCGCCGCATGCGACAAGCCGGCCGCCGCCCAAAGCACCAGAACTAACCAACCGTGCTGCAACGCGAGAGCTCCTATGTCGTAATCGGACCCGTGGTCCCTGTCATGAAATCCTTGTTCTTGTCGCCCACCCAATAGCGCTCTCCGGCGATGCACCAGATGAAGTGCAGCGGAACACCCTGCGAGAACACCGGATGGTAGTTGAGATAAGGAATGGTGACCATGTCGCCCCTATCAACGCTATGAACGAAGCTCAGCGTCTCGGGCGTTTCGTACACCTCCATTGCGCCGCGCCCCTGGAGGAACACGTACACTTCCTCCTGATCGGTGTGGTTGTGCGGCGGCCACGACCGCGCGTGCGGTTCAAAGAAAGTGTATCCGGCCACCAGCTTGTCCGCCGACTCCGCGACATCGAACATCAGATAGACATCCTTGCCCTTCAACCGGCGAATACGATCCTCGCGCTTCGACACCTCGGCAAATTTGCCATGATGCACCGGGTGAGCCTTCGCCGCCGGGGCCGAACACTGCACCAGCATCGCCTCCGCCATGCCCGGATTGGCGAGTGAAAACTCCGCACCGCGTGGCACATACAATGTGTCATAGCTCGCCAACGAATAGGCTGCGCCGTCCACCGTCACCACGCTCGATCCTTCCCATTGGAACAGCAGCGACTCACACCGCGGCAGGCAGAAGCTCTGCGACCGCGCCCCCGGGGGCAGCGTGAACTCGCCGCAGCTCAGGAATTCCAGATTCGCGGTCTCCGGCGTAAAGCGCTGCCGGAACTGGACTCCACCATCGGCGGAGCGAATGAGTTTGGCCGGTTTCACGATTTCAGACATAACCTATCATTAGACTCCAAAAACCTTCTTCACGTGCCGGCGCGCCGGGCCCACCGCTGCATCCCCCGGACGTCCGTCATTCAACCGCTCCTCTTCATTGATCAGCCACCCGGTCCATTTCTTCGCCTGTATAGCCGCGGCGAGGGGCTGCAAATCTACCTCGCCTTCTCCCAGCGGCACCTGCTCGCCTTTGACGAAATCGCGTAAGTGGATTCCGTCAATGCGGGCATGATACCGCGAGAAAAACGAGGGAATATCCGCTCTCCCCAGGTAGGCGTGTCCGGCGTCCATCATCAGATGCACCAACTCCCCATCGGTGAGCCTGAGCATGCGCTCCATCTCATCGCCATTGCGGAATTCCTTATCGTGATTATGATAGGCAAGCTGGAGTCCACGGCTCTTGCACAGCTTTCCATAGGCATTCAGTGCCTTTGCCTTCCTTTCCAGTAACACCCGCTCCGCGCCCGCCGATCCCCCGCTGAGAATCAGACGCCGCGCACCCAGCGCAGACGCACCCGCCGACACCATTTCCACGAGATCCGCGGGCGGCAGCAGCGTCCAAGGATCGTATTGCAGCAGGAAGATGTGGCACCCGAGAAAATCCAATCCCCGCTTATCTAACTCCCGCCGGGTATCCGCCGCTCGGCCGAACCGGTCCTGTACGTTGCGGTACCCCGTTTCAAATCCTTGATATTCGTACCCTTTTATCCTATCCAGCACCGCCAGGACCTCGCCGAAATTGGCCGGATTGATGCGCCAGGCGTTGGTTTGGCAGCCGGCCCGCGGTGAACCGCCAGCGCCAGCCAAACCGCAGCCGGCCAGCGCCCAGGTGAAGTTCCTTCGATTGATCATGGTCCCCCTCCACAATACGGTACCATTGCACCAAGAGTACTCTCTCACATGAACCATCAGCTTCCACGTCGCGTTGCGTTTTGCCTCGCGACCCTGTCAGTGTTGCTACTAGCTAACTCCTTCGCACCACCCATCCGGAACACGGGTGCTCCGGGTGACGGAACGTGCGCATTATGTCACACCGGAACAGCCGTCAACGGAGGTCCCGGTTCCGTGCAGATCCTCTTTCCGGGGGGCCTCAGCTACACCCCCGGCGTCAAACAACGTCTGACGATCAAAGTACTGGAGCCGCAACAGGGCTACAACGGCTTCCAGGCCACGGCCCGTCTGGAAAGCAATCTCAGCGGAGGCCAGGCCGGAACCTGGACTCCGGTGGACGGCTCCACTATTGTTCTGTGCGATAACGCCAACCAGCGGATCGGCGCTTCCTGCCCGGTGTCCGCCCCAGTGGAGTTCATTGCACAAACACAAGGGATGACCTCGGGTACGTTCCTGGTGGATTGGACGCCGCCGTCGTCAAACGTTGGCAACGTGCACATCTATGTGGCTGGCGTCGCCTCAGACATTAATGATGGCGTGCCGGCCGGCGACCGTGTGTATACGGCGAGCTACACCCTGTCGGGCGGAGGGCCGCCGCCAACGCCTCCCTCCATCACCACGAGCAGTCCGCTGCCCGCGGGTACCAACGGGATCTCCTACTCGCAGCAGTTTTCCGCTACCGGGGGCTCAGGCGGATATACATGGACGGTGGCCGGGGGCAGTTCGCTTCCCTCCGGACTCAACCTGTCCACAGGAGGGCTGCTGAGCGGTACGCCCACCGCCACCGGCACGTTCCTCTTCTCCATCACCGTGAAGGATTCACAGAACCAGACCGCCACCACGCAATTCAGCCTCACCATCAACGCAACCCAACAGCAAGGCCCCACAATCACCACCGGCACGCAACTGCCCAGCGGGGTTACCGGCGCGATCTATGCGCAGCAATTCGCGGCCACCGGCGGATCGGGCGGATACACCTGGACTCTCGGTTCGGGCACCTTCCCTCCGGGGCTCAACCTCTCCGCCGGCGGTCTGCTGAGCGGCATCCCGACCGCCATCGGCAGCTACGGGTTCGGCGTCACTGTCAAGGATTCCAATAACGCCACGTCTACCCAACAGTTCAGCCTCAACGTGACGTCCCCGCAGCCCACCCCCTGCAACTACAGCTTGAGCATTCCGCAGACAGTGGCTGCCGGCGGCGGCACCCAGACCCTGTTCGTCACCACCGATTCCGTTTGCACGTGGCAGGCAATCAGCAACACTAGTTGGATCACTGTCAATGGAAGCGGTGCCGGCACCGGCAACGGCTTGTTCTCCATCACCGTGGCCGCCAATAACCTCTCGATCGGGCGCACCGGCAGCGTTACTGTGGGTGGCGTCACCACGGCCATCGTGCAACTTGCAGGCACGGTATGCAGCCATCAGTTGAATCCCACCAGCGCTTCGTTTGGAGGAATCGGCGGCACTGCGACCGGCTCGGTCATCACGGGCGACGGCTGCACTTACACCGTCATCAGCGACGTCCCGTGGATCACTGTGACGTCCGGCTCGTCCGGCAATGCTTCCGCCAATTTCACCTACGCGGTTTCGGCCAACACTACAGGAGGATCGCGCACGGGCAACATCCGTGTGGGCGCGTCGACGCTCACTGTCGTGCAGTCGGCGCAGTTCTCTTCGTCGCCACTACGGTTCGTTCCCATCGCGCCTTGCCGTGTGGTGGAGACCCGCAGCGCTTACAACTTTGAAGGACGAACGGGGTCGTTCGGCCCACCGTCATTGAACGGAGGGGAGACACGGAGCATCCCGGTACCGTCATCGAACGTCTGCTCCATACCCGCGACGGCGAAGGCGTACTTCCTCAACGTCACGCTACTGCCCAAGACCACGGTGGATTTCGTGACGGTGTGGCCGGCGGGCGATCCGCGGCCGAGCACCTACACCGTGCGCTCGCCAGATGGGCAGGTTGTCGCCAATTCCGCAATGGTGCGTGCCGGAAGTTCGGCGGGCATTGCGGTGTACGCGTCCGGCAATGCGGATGTGCTCATCGACATCAGCGGCTACTTCACCGATTCCACTGCCGCCGGCGGACTCGCCTTCTACCCGCTGACGCCCTGCCGCGTGTTGGAAACGCGGAGCCAGTACCGCTCTCCCGCGGGACCGTTTGGGCCGCCGAGCATGGCCGCCCGCGAAACGCGCCGCTTCCGTCTCCCCGCAAACCCCCACTGCACAGTGCCGCTGGCAGCAGCGTATTCAGTTACGATAACCGCAATCCCACCGGGCACGCTGGCGTATATGACGGCATGGCCTTCCGGTGGATCGCAGCCGAACATTTCGAGTATTAACTCATTTGCCGGCCGGACGCTGGCCAACGGGCTGATTATTCCGGCAAGCGCTGACGGCAGTATCGACATATATGCATCCGATGCCACCGACTTCGTGCTGGATATCAATGGTTACTTCGCGCCCGATAACGGGACGGGGCAGTTCTTCTATCCGGTTTCGCAGTGCCGCCTGAGCGACTCTACCGTCAGCGGCGGCCAGTATCCGGACGGCGGCACGCGCACCATCTCGGTGGCCGCCAATAGCACATGCCCGGGAATTCCCATGGGTGCGCAAAGCTTCAGCATCGGCGTTACCGCTCTCCCCGATGGGAATTCTGTTCCATACGTAACAGCCTACCCGGCGGGCTCTCCTATTCCTAACACTTCGATTCTCAACGCGTTCGAGGGACAGATTGTAACTAACTCCACAATCGTCCCGGCAGGCGCCAACGGAGCTATCAATATTTTTGTGCTCCAGCGCACCAATATTATTGTTGAAATCAGCGGGTACTTTGGAAGATAAATACTATGTCTCGTTTGCTGCTCGCGGCGCTACTTCCGGCCGCGCTTTTCGCCAATTCCAACGGTGCCCCGCCCCGCAGTACCTGGGTGGGGAATGAACAGACCTGTGCCCGCTCCGGCTGCCACACCGGCACGCACAACACCGGAGCAGGCGCGGTGGCGATCTCGTTCCCGGGCAATCTGTCCTATGTGCCGGGGGTGAAGCAGCGGCTCACCATCACAGTGACCGATCTGTCGGTGCCGCTGAACTTTGGGTTCCAGTTGACGGCGCGGATAAGCACCAATGCCTCCGCGCTGCAAGCGGGTACGTTTACCGCGATGGACAACACCACGAAAGTGACTTGCGATGACGGTACAGCGCGCAC
This sequence comes from Acidobacteriota bacterium, assembly GCA_016213775.1. Lineage (GTDB taxonomy): Bacteria > Acidobacteriota > Terriglobia > Bryobacterales > Bryobacteraceae > CADEFT01. Next base: position 6,246 of record JACQZR010000135.1, on the reverse strand, counting down.
CGAAGCCACTTGCCCGGTGGGGGCACCGATCGAGTTCATTGGTCATCAGGCGCCGTCCACCACGGGAACCTGGCAGGTGGACTGGACTCCGCCAGCAGCGAATGTGGGAGACATCGATTTCTACATCACCGGGCTGGCGGGCAATGGCGACGGGACTGCGAACGGCGACCGCACCTACCTGTCGATCTACCGCCTGCTTCAGGCAAACCCTGTGACAATCACAACGCCCACCGTTCTTCCTGCGGGCACGATGCTGAGCAATTACTTTGTGAAGCTGGCTGCCACAGGCGGCACAGCGGCGTACAACTGGGCTGTGGACGGTGGCAATGCTCCGGTGCAACTGGCGTCGGATGGAACGTTGTCGGGGATACCCTACTCGGCGGGGACGTTTACGTTCAGGGCGAGGGTGTATCAGACCGCGGCGCCATTCCACACGGCATTCCAGCAGTTCACGGTCACCATCGCGGCCGCGCCGAACTTCACCAATTTCACGATTCCGAATACGAATTACAGCAACGTTGCGGCCATGAATAATCTGGGCGACGTGGTGGGGACTGTGAACGTCGATGGCCTCGTATCCACAAAAGGCTTTGTGCGCTATGCCAACGGCACCGTGCAGATCATCGAATTGCCGGGCGCCAGTTGGACGGTGCTTACCGGCATCAACGACAACGGGGACATCGTCGGCTCCTTCCTCACCAACACGGAGCACGGTTTTCTCCGCGACCCGAATGGCAACTTCACCTCCATCGACCGGCCGGGCCAAGGTACACGACCTAGCGGCGTCAACAACCAGCGGCAGATCACCGGCTATTCCTACGGCGGGAAGTACAATGCATTCCTCTACACTGTGGGCGGCGCGTTTGTCGACATCCCGGCAGCTAACAACATCCAGTCCGCAGCCATCAACAATGTGGGTCAGGTGCTCGGCAAGCGTTACGATACCGCGCCGTCAGCCGGCGAGATTGGCGTGAATTTCCTCCGCCAGCCGGACGGGACGATCTCCGAGTTCAGCCCGTTCAACTTCAACCGCTTTGGCGGCACGGGCAGCATCTATTCCGGCATCAACGGTAAGAATGTTCTGATCTCGCGAGCCGCGATTCTCCGTTGGGGAGAAGAGCCAGTGTCTTTCACCCTCCCCGGCGACTACACACCAGTGGCCATTAACGACAACGGCCAAGTGGCCGGCACCAACTTCATCCTCGCCCCGTGCACAGGAAACCTGAGTTCGTCGAACGGCGTTCATGGCAACGGCGGCGAACTCGGTTCCACAACCCTGCTCACCAACGCCACCTGCTTCTGGTTCGCCGAAACCTCCGCCAACTGGATCACCTTCAAACGCAGTGTAGGCCCCAACGGAAGCAGTATGTTCTACACGCTGCAGCCCAACACAACCGCGAACACGCGCACCGGCACTATCACGCTCGGCGGCAGCACGTACACAATCAGCCAGCAGGGCACGGGCTGCACGTACACGACGGGACCCGGCACGATCAACGTGCCACAGACCGGCGGTAGCGGAACCATCCCGGTGACGACGCAAGCCAACTGCAACTGGAACGCGGGGACGCTCGCGTCCTTCGTGACGTTCTCCGGCTCTGGTGTTGGCTCCGGCACGGCCCCTTACCAGGTGCCCGCCAACACCACTTACGCCACGCGCACCGCAGCGCTCAACGTCGCGGGCAACACCGTCAATCTGGTGCAGCAGGGACTTCCCTGCACCTACACCATCACTCCGCCACAACCGGTGCCGGGCGATGGAGGGTCGCAGACGTTGTTCATCACCACCAACAGCGCCTGCATTTGGCAGCCCATCGCGAATGTCGCGTGGATCAGCATCACGACCGCTCCGCCGGCCAGCGGCGACGGATCGTTCAGCTTCACGGTGGGGCAGAACCCCGGCACTCAGTCGCGCACCGGAACCATCACGGTGGGCAATCAGATCGTCACGGTGTTTCAACTGGGCGCGGCCACTTGCAGCTACGCCGTCAACACGAACTACATGTCGTTCAATGGCGCGGGCGGCAGCGGGACCGTCCGCATCACTACGGGCGACGGTTGCCTCTGGAGCCTCTCCACTGATGCGGCGTGGATCGTTCTCCCGAACTTCTTCGTGGCGCCGTCCGGCAGTGGAGTGCTTACGTTCACCGTGGCGGCCAACAACACAGCGGCGTCGCGCAGCGGCCCACTCCGCATTGGGACCCAGACCATCAACATCGTGCAAGCGGCGCCCTTCACCTCCACGGGATTGAAGTTCGTTCCACTGCCTCCGTGCCGGTTGATGGAGACCCGCGCGCTGTACAACTTTGAAGGCCGCACCGGAGCCTTCGGCCCACCCTCGCTCAATGCCGCTGAAACGCGCACGTTGAACCTGCAAACTTCGAACGTGTGCAGCGTGCCGGCCATTGCCAAGGCCTATGTTGTGAACGTGACCCTGATTCCTAAAACCACAACCGACTTCGTCACCGTGTGGCCGGCCGGCGATCCGCGCCCGGCCTATTGGACCGTACGTTCGCCCGACGGCCAGATCGTCGCCAACTCATCCATCGTACGCGCCGGAACCAATAGCGGAATCAGCCTCTACACTTCCGATGCGGCCGATCTGCTAATAGACATCAGCGGCTATTACACCGACAGCACCGCGGTCACGGGACTCGCCTTCTACCCGATGACCCCATGCCGCGTCATCGACACCCGTGTGCAGTATCGCCCGCAGGCCGGTCCATTTGGACCTCCGTCAATGGGGTCGCGAGAGACGCGCAAATTCAAGTTCCCCTCCACTCCCTACTGCACGGTGCCCAACGCCGCGGCCTACTCCGTAACGCTCACCGCCGTGCCGCCCGGCGCGCTTGCCTACATCACGGCGTGGCCTGATGGCGGCCCGATGCCGAATGTCTCGAGCATCAACTCCTTTGCCGGCCGCACACTCGCCAACAGCGTCATCATCCCGGCCAGCGCCGACGGGACCATCGATGTGTTCGCCTACGACTCAACGGATTTCCTCATGGATATCAACGGCTACCTCGCGCCCGATGACGGCGTCAACGGCCAGTTGTATTTCCCGGTGACGCAGTGCCGCATCAACGATTCCACCATTTCCGGAAGTCCCTTCCCCGACGCAACAACGCGCACTATCCCGGTCGCCGGCGCCGTGAGTTGTCCCGGTGTGCCCGCCACCGCACGCGGCTACGCGCTCAACTTCACTGCGATCCCGAACGGCAATCCAATGCCCTTCCTGACTGCCTTCCCCACGGGACAGGCGCAACCAACTGCATCGATCCTGAACGCCTTCCAGGGGCAGACCGTTTCCAACTCGGCCATCATCGCGGCAGGGGCCAACGGCGCAATCGACGTGTACGCTTATCGCCGGACGGACGTCGTGGTGGAGATCAGCGGCTACTTCGGCAGATAGAGCCACTTCCCGGCAGCCTCACAGACGCCCTGTTTCAAGATACCCGGCCGCGTCCGAAAAGGTTTTCCACAAAGGATTTCATTGACAACGGGGGCCGGCAACTGTAACCTGTAGTCAACGTTCCGCGAGTTGTGGTGCGTGGCGTTCGCCGAGGGCAGTGGCGGAGGTTCACTTGCCTCTCGACAAAGCGCAGTCCCCCCTGCCGAAGCGCATCGCGGCCAAGTTGGCCCGTATTCCGCTACTTCTCCTCTGCTGTGTGCTGGTGACTGCGCAGGACACCTTCCTGCAACGCTTCACGACATTCAGCCTTCCGGCTTACCGCTTCCTCCGCCCTGCGGACATGGTGGCGACGGATTTCAATCAGGATGGCGTGCCCGACCTGGCGGTCGCTGGATCCTTGGGAATCACCGTTTTGACTGGGGCGGGAGGCATCGAGTTCCGACCCCAGCGCGACTACTCCGCGCCGATGCCCGTGGCGCTCGTGTCAGCAGACCTGGATCAGGATGGCAACTCCGATCTGGTGAGCGCAAGCAACAACGGCTTGACACTGTTCTCCGGCGCCGCCTCGGGCGATCTTCGGCCGCGCGGTAGTGTTCCCATCGTCGCCTCCGCTGCCCCCGATTCCATCACCTCCCTCGCCGCCGCGGATTTCAACAGCGACGGGAAACCCGACCTCGCAGCCGCGCTTAGCTCGGGGAGCGTAGTGTTGTTGGAAGGCGACGGCGCTTTCCGGTTCCAGACGCGGAATCCGCTTCTGACGCGGGCGAATGTACGCAATGCGCGGATCGCAGTGGCCGACGTTGATGGAGACGGCAAGCAGGATATCATTGCTGGACACTGGGCGGCGTCGTACGTGTCCCTGTATCTGGGAAACGGGAACGGGACATTTCAATCCGAGCGAGTGCTTGAAGTTTGTCCCGACCCGGCATATGTCACGGTGGGCGAGTTGGACCGGGACGGCAAGCCCGATCTGATCGTGACATCGCCAAGCTCCGGCGGGCCGTGGTTGCTGCCCGGCAACGGCGACGGCACCTTTCGCGACCCGATCAACTTTGCGTGGGGATGGAGCCGGCTGCTGACTATCGGCGATTGGAATCATGACGGCTCGCCGGATCTGGCCGGAGCCGCTCCTGATGCTGTGAATCTCTCCATCAGCATCGGATCGGAGGACGGGACGTTTCCACCGCCACGCAATTACCCCATTGGGGGAGATCCCACAGCCGCCATTTCCGCCGATTTCGATGGTGACGGTGTTTCCGACCTTGCGGTCGCCAATCGGCAAACTTCGAACATCGGCATCTTTCTCGGGCACGAGGATGGAACCCTCACCAGCGGGGGCACGCTTGGAGCGTTTCAGCCTGAGGCAGTCCTGGCCGGGACCTTCCTCGGAGATGACGCCCCTGTGCTTGCGGTAGCGAATTCCGGCACCGACGAACTGCTGCTCATTCCCGATCCCGGCCAAGACACGCCGGGCAACGTCCGGCACTATCCCGTGGGGAAATTCCCGACGCGGGTTGCGGCCGCGGACTTTGACGGGGACGGCGTCGCGGACGTTGCGGTGATCAATCAGAATTCGAAAGATCTTTCCATCCTCTTCGGGCTTCCGGACGGGGGGCTCGCAGCAGAGCGAAGAGTCGCGTTGGGAAACTATCCTTCGGGGCTTGCCGTGGCCGATGTCAACGGAGATGCCAGACCCGACGTGATTGCCCTGCTCCCTCTCGCCGGGACCGTCGCCGTCTTGTTGGGACGCGGGCGGGATGGCTTTGATCCACCGGCGGCTCTCGCCGCCCAAATGTCCAGTATCAGCGATCAGATTCACGACAACTTCGCGGTGGCCGATTTCACGGGCGATGGGAAGGCCGACATCCTGTTCGGCGGCTCCGAAAACGGTATGCTCCTCTTTGCCGGCAACGGAGACGGCGCCTTTCAAGACCCAGTTGTAGTGGATGCCCGCCGCGAGCTTTTGACACTACAAGCGGCGGATCTGAACGGGGATGGCAAGCCGGACGCGGCGGCCTTCGGTCTGAATGGACTGCAGGTGTTCCTCAGCTCGGATGGAGAATTGCGTCTCGCGGGTGCGATTCCAACCGGCGAGCTTGGATATTCGCGCATTGCCAGCCTGGTGATCTCCGATTGGAATGGTGACGGTTTCCCGGACGCGGCACTCACCTCCTCGGTCCATCCTGGCTTTGCGGTCCTGATGGGCAATGGAGATGGCAGCTTCCAGCCGGCACGGATCTTTCGCGGCTTTTCCTCGGGAACTGCTTCGATATATCCGCGATGGGTCACTTCCGCGGATCTGAATCGGGACGGGCGTAAAGACCTCGTACTTGCCGGCGAGGACTCCGCACTCTGGATCTTCTGGAACGATCCGGACCCATGATCAGTCCCCCCGAGGAGAGAATGAAACCTATCTAAAGGAGGCAATACGATGGTTGGTCATTATATTTCAATTATCCTCGTCCTCTTGCTGCTCTGCCCGGCAGGCGGTCCCGCATTTAGTAAGTCGAAAGAAGACCGGGAAGCGGCGATCAGGCAGAAGGTTCGCGCGATTGCCCTCGGGTCCGTCGTTACAGTCGAAACCGCCAACAAGCAAAGGATGCTGGGCCGGATTGGGGAATCCACCGAAGCCGGCTTCCCCATGCAGATTGTGCGGCAGGACAAAGTGGAGACTGTGACAATCGCCTTCTCTGACACCTGAACTATGCACAGGAATCCGTGACCGGCGGAACGGCTGAGCGGACCGCCATCTGGAAACCCCTGGGAACTCTGCGTTAGAACAGAGGAACAGCGAAGTTCGCGCTTCGTGAGTCCCGTTCCCAGGAGTCACCCAG
>JACQZR010000133.1 GCA_016213775.1 Acidobacteriota bacterium | reverse complement strand
GAGCTGCCAACGTTATGCATCGGACTGCGCGGGATCATCTACGGCGAGCTGATTGTGAAGGGCGCCAAGCAGGATCTGCACTCCGGCGTCTACGGCGGAGCAGCGCCGAACCCCATCATGGCGGTGGCGGAGATTCTCACCGCGCTCAAGGACCGCGATGGGCGCATTCAGATCCCCGGCTTCACTGATCGCGTAGTGCCTCCCGCGGGCGAAGAGACAGCCGCGTGGGCGCGCTTGCCCTTTGATGAGCGCAAGTATCGCGAGGAGGAGGTGGGTGTGACCGCGCTCACCGGAGAGCCCGGGTTTTCCGTATTTGAACGAACGTGGGCGCGGCCCACCATCGAGGTTCACGGCATTCGCGGCGGCTTCACCGGCGAGGGCGCCAAGACCGTGATCCCCGCTGTTGCCGTCGCCAAGCTGAGCGCGCGGCTGGTGGCGGACCAGCGGCCGGACGAAGCCGTCACTATGATTCAGCAGGCCGTTGCAGCGGCGTGCCCGCGCGGCGTAGCTGCGGAGTTCAAACTACTGCACGGAGCGGCGCCTTCGCTGGTGAACCCCGACAACCGCTTTATTCGCGCAGCCGCGCAGGCCATGACTGAAGTGTTTGGCAAGGAGACGGTGTACGTGCGCAGCGGCGGGTCCATTCCGATCGTCGGCGTCTTTGACCGCAATCTCGGCATACCGAGCGTGATGATGGGTTTCGGGCTGCCCGATGACAACCTGCACGCTCCCAACGAGAAGCTGTATTTGCCGAACTTCTATCGCGGGATCGAAGCAGTGGCGCGGTATCTGGACATAGCGGCGGAAGCAGAGTGACGGTACTGGAATTGCTTGCCCCCTACGGGCTGTTGGTTGTCGTTCCGCTCGGGTTGTGGCTGTGTGGGTTGCGAGGCCGGCTGTGCACTGCGGCGGCGCTCGCGGGGTTGTTGAGCGGCGGGTCGTTTGCGATGGAGCAGGGTTTGCTCGCGGCTGCTCTCGCCACACCGTACCTGTTCCTTGCGGCGTGGGTTTGTTGGATACACCGTCGATCATCGGCGCGCCTGGCGCTGGCGCAGTTGGTGATCAGCGCCGTGTGGATCGTGGCATCACGGGGCGGTCTTCGCATGCCGCATTTCACCGACGCAATCGTCATTATGACGGCTCTGCACTTCCTCTATGCCGGATTTGGGGCGAGCGTCCTGGCGGCAGCAACGGGAGAGGCGTTGGGGGATCGCAGCACCACCTTGCTCTTCCGTTGGTCCAGGCGGGCGGTGATAGGTGGCCCGGCAATGATGGTGGCCGGAACCACACTGGCCCGCTGGGTGGAAGTTGCCGCGGGAATGCTGCTGGCGATGGGAGTCACCATCATTGCAGCGCTAGCCATGGTTTCCGCCAAAAACAGAATCGCGCAGTTGTGTTTTTCCGTCGCGGCCGCGTCGGCGGTGCTCGGAATGGCGATCGCTTGCATGTACGCATGGACGGGAATGGGAGGCGCCTTCTGGTTGCCCATCCCGCAAATGGCCATCACACACGGAGTAGCGAACGCCATCGGCTTCTGCACCGCCGGAATGTTGGGCCACGCGTTGGAGCGCCGCCCATGAAGACCAACGCCGCGCGCCAGCTCGATCGCCTTGGCATCCCCTACGAGCTTCGTGACTACGAAGTGGGTGACGACCATCTGGACGCCGAAACCGTCGCTCAGCGGATCGGTATGCCGGCCGAGCAGGTGTTCAAGACGCTGGTGGCGCGCGGGCCCAAAACCGGCGTCTGCCTTGCGGTCGTCCCCGGTAACACCCAACTCGATCTGAAGGGCCTTGCCAGGCTGGCCGCCGACAGCAAAATGGAACTCGTACCGTTGAAGGAAGTGCAGGCGTTGACCGGCTATGTGCGCGGCGGCGTCACCGCGCTGGCGTGCAGGAAGGACTACCCGGTATTCGTCGACGAGACCATCGAGTTGTATGAACGGATCGCGGTATCGGCGGGCGTTCGCGGCACGCAAATCGTCCTCGCGCCCGCCGATTACATTCGCGCCGTTTCGGCCGTTTGCGGCGACATTGGACGCCAATAGATGCTGTAGAATCAAGCCATGCAATCTCGCAGGCATTTTTTTCTGTCAACCTCAATGGCGCTGACCGCCGCGCAATCGACGCGGGTCATGGGCGCCAATGACCGGATTCAGGTAGGCATCATCGGCCTCGGCGGGCGCGGGCAGGCGCACATGAACATGTACACCGCCACCAGCGGCTGCGAAGTATCGGCTCTGTGCGACGTGGACCAGGCGTCGCTCGAACGCGCCATCGCGAAGGTGGAAAAGGCGTCGGGCAGGAAGGCGAAGGGCTACGCCGACATGCGTGATGTCTTCAATGACAAGAACGTCGATGCCGTGTCGATGCCGCTGCCCAATCACTGGCATGCGCTCTCCACCATTTGGGCCTGCCAGGCCGGCAAGGACGTGTATGTGGAGAAGCCGGCATCGCACAACGTTTATGAAGGTCTCAAGATGATTGAGGCCGCGCGCAAATACAAGAGGATGGTCCAGATCGGATCACAAAGCCGATCCACGCCGCACAAGATTGAGGCGATGAAGCTGCTTCGCGAAGGGACAATCGGCAAGGTATACCTCGCCAAGGGGCTGTGCTTCAAGCGGCGCAAGTCGATTGGAACGAAACCCAACGGTCCGGTGCCGCCCGGCGTCGATTGGGACAAGTTCCTCGGGCCGGCGCCGATGCGCGCGTTCAACGAAAACCGCTTCAAGTACAACTGGCATTGGATGTGGGACACCGGCAACGGCGACATCGGCAATCAAGGGATTCACGAGATGGACGTCGCGCGGTGGGGCCTCAATCGCGACCTGCCGAAAATGGTGTCCTCCACCGGCGGCAAGTACGTCTACGATGACGATCAGGAGACGCCGAATACCCAGATGGCGACGTTCGATTACGGGGACGCCGAGCTGATGTTTGAAGTGCGCGGTATTCTCACCGGTTCCGAGGGCGGTCTGCCCCATCGGGGCAATGTGATCGGCGACCTGTTCTACGGCAGCGACGGTTGGATGGCAGTGGATGGGTCGGGCTATCAGGTGTACAAGGGAGAGAAGGGCGAGAAGGTGATGGACGTGAAGGGCGAGGATCGGGACGGGGCCGGCCACGTGAAGAACTTCCTTGCGGCCTGCCGCAGCCGCAACTACAAGGACCTCACCGCCGACGTGGAGGTCGGCGTGCGATCCGTCGTGCTCGTGCATATGGCCAACATCAGCTACCGCTTGAAGCGCACCCTGCATTTCGATCCGGTGAAGATGCAGTTCGTCAATGACGCGGAGGCAAACAAGATGCTGACGCGGCCATACCGCGCGCCTTACATCGTTCCCGAAAAGGTGTGAGCTCGCAGGGCGGCTTTCCAGCCGGCGAAAGGCTGGCCTGGAAAGGCCAGCCGCGGCCAGGATTGGCCGCCCCACACAAGACGCCACATAGGCGGTTACCCTGCCATTCTGGCTCCTGGCTTCTATATCCCGCAGGGATATCAAGGGCGAAGCCCTTGGCTAGTTGGACATTACGTTTTCTGCGTGCAGGCCCTTTGGCCCCTCCCGCACCTCAAATTCCACGATGGTTCCGTTGTTGAGCGTACGGTAGCCATTCATCTGAATAGCCGAGTGATGCACAAAGACATCCTCGCCCGTGCTCCGTTGAATGAAGCCGTAACCCTTGGCGGCGTTAAACCACTTCACTGTGCCTTTTTCGCGAGTCATCATCATAGGGAAATCTCCTTCAAACCTTGGGCGCGCACGCCCGTTCGGCCGGTCTGAAAATGCGGAAGGATTGGATTCCACTCCGGAACCGGAGGGGGAAACGCCAAGCCCGGAAGGGCGAGCTGGGGAAAACCGCAGAAGAGGGAACCTGCTGAAGCGCGGGCGCAGAAGCCGCCTGGCAACGGGCGGGTTTCCGTGGGTCGTCTATTGGGCATTCGGTACAGCACTACTACTGGCGTTTCCCGCATTGTGGCAGAAGTGTTTGAAACATACAAGAGGTTTTTTGTTTTAAACGGCAAAAAGTTGAAATGTTGCCAGTTGCTCCCGCCTCGCCCCACATGGGACGATGGCACGCATGAGGATCTATGCAATCGCGGGACTGCTCTTTCTGCTTCCGGGTCCGGGTTGGGCACAGTGGACGCAATGGGGTGGCAACTCCGCCCACACAGGCGCCGTCCGGGTGTTGGGGCACGCACCAAATCAGATCCTCTCGTCTATGACCTACGACCCCTTTGTCCGGCAGGCGCAGTTAGAAAGCGGCGGCAGTCTGCTGGCGCACTACCAGTCCCCGCTCGTCGACGGCAACGATGTCATGATGATGTTTAAGACCGGCACGTACCTCAACTGCGACCCGCCGAGGAGCGGACGCCCCAGTCCCTGCGGATCTGCATGGTGGGACAGCCAGATCTGGAACCTTCGCGCCTTCCGGTGGGTGAATGGGAAGTTGCGCGACCGCTGGCGAGTGGAAAGCGACTGGGTGCCCGTCCCCAACGGCCCGGCACTGAACGGTTGGGAACCCGTCTTTCATGCCGCCATGGATGACCGCTTCGTCTATCTCCCTTCATCGGGCGGCGAAGTGACCATCCTTCGCCGCCGGAATGGAAATGCGCTGCGGCGGATCAGACCATTCGGAGCGGAGGCGTCCGCAAACCGCTACGTGGTGAGCCCGATCACCGTGGCCCCCGGGGGCAACAACATCTATTACAACGTCCTTGAGTTGAATCCTTCCGATCCGTGGGGCGTCGCGGGCACGGACATCGCCGGCGCATGGCTCGTCAAGGCGCGCTCCGATGGCACCTCTCAAGTGACGTCTTACAAGGACCTGATCCCGGATGCACCCGCCTCCTGCCTGACGGACTTCAACGGCACAGCCCTACCCTGGCCGCCTGCACCGAATGCCACTCCCCCATCCATCGACTGTCTGAGCCAGCGGCCGGGTGTGAATGCCGCGCCGGCGGTCGGGCCGGATGGGACAGTGTACGTGGTCACTCGCGCCCACGCCACTCGTGCGGCACGCTACTCGTACCTGGTCGCCGTCAACCCTGACCTGACTCCGAAGTGGGCCGCGTCGTTGCGCAATCGTCTCTCGGATGGCTGCGGCGCGAAGATCCCCATTGGAGAGGCAGGCTGCCGCGCCGGAGCCCGGCAGGGAGTGGATCCGGCAACCAACCAGCCGCCCGCCGGCGAGGTGACGGACCTCTCCTCATCATCCCCAACGGTAGCTCCCGATGGAAGCATCCTCTATGGAGCGTGGGGACGCAGCAACTATGTCCGCGGCCACCTGTTTCACTTCAGCGCGCAGGGGGAGTTCCTGGACGCGTTCGATTTCGGCTGGGATACCACTCCGGCGGTCTACGAGCACGACGGCACCTACTCCGTGATCATCAAGGAGAACAATTATGGCGGCGTGGGCTCCTACTGCGGGGACCCTCGCATCTGTCCGGCGCAGGCCAACGGACCGTACTACATCACCCAACTCAACTCCAGACTGGAAGTGGAGTGGCGCTATCAGAACACAAACCCGCAGGCGTGCGAGCGTCAGGAAGACGGCTCCATAGTATGCAAGCCCGCACCTCCGGGCGGATTTGAATGGTGCATCAATGCTCCGGCAGTGGATGTGTTCGGCAACGTCTACGCCAACGCCGAGGACGGGAACCTCTACGTCATCGGGCAAGGCGGCAAAGAGATCGGACGTTTGTTTCTGACCCTGGCGGTCGGCGCGGCGTACACACCGCTCGCAATCGGACCCAACGGCATCCTCTATACCGAGAACGACGGTAAGCTCTTCATCATCGGTCAATGACGCCGTCGAAACGGCCGCATACGTTATGTTGGTGTAGAGACGTATGCGGGAACAACTGGGAATCCTTCTCCTCTTCTATCGCGCTCCCATCCGGGCGGTATCGGAGGCGCTCGACAACGCCGGCCTCGGGCGGGCCGTTCTGTTCGCGTTGCTCACTGCGTTGCTGCTCTATGCACCGGCGCAACGGGACCGGCAGCGCATCGTGATGGAGCGCGCGGCTGTGCCCGCGGCGGAGAATCCGGCTGGTGCTTCCACCGCGACACCCTATCGTTGGGGACTGCCGCCGCGATCCGCCTTTGTCGAGTTGCTGCTCATCGCCGGATTGTACGTCCCACTCACAATCGCAGGAATCATTCTGTTTGAAGGACGGCCGCGCGCCATGACCATCCTGCAAGAGGAGTACGGGCCCTTGCTGATGTGCACTGCCATGGCGTGGACTGCCGCGCGACTTCCCGCGGCGATTGTGCTGATGCTTGCGCCGGCACAAGCCGTGGTGATCAAGGGTTGGGTATACACAGCTTCCACGATCTGCTTCCTGCTATTTTCCGCGTGTTGTCTACGTACGGCTTTGGGGTCACGGTGGAACTCGGCCGCGCTGATGGCGACAGGTGGAGGCGGGCTGATGGCTCTCGGCCCGGCGGTGTCGGCTGGACTGGCGCCCATCTTCTATCTTCTGCTCTCTCCGTGGTTGCTCTTCTTGTTTTGGGGACGCATCGGCGCCAGCGCCGGCGCGATCGGGAGTTCCGTTTCCTCGCGACAATCCTTCCAGCGCGGCATTCGCGCCAGCACGATTAATGAGAAGGATGCTGATTCGCACTATCAGCTTGGACTGATTCAAATGAAGCGGAGGAATTGGGTGGAGGCCGAAGCTTGCTTCCGCAGAGCGTTGCAGATCGATGCCGACGACTTCGATTACCACTTTCATCTTGGCCGTTCGCTGCGCGAGCAGCAGCGCTACCGCGAGGCATTGGAGTCGTTACAGCAATCCGCGCGACTGAATGACAAGGCCTCCCACAGCGAAGTGTGGCGGGAGATTGGCGCGACACAGATCGCATTGGAGATGTGGCCGGACAGCCTGGCCTCCCTCGAACGTTACGTCTTGCGCCGCGAGTACGATCCGGAAGGACTTGTCTATCTCGGCGAATCGCTGCATCGTGCGGGGCGGGATCGGGAGGCGCGCCAGATGTTCGAGCGCGCCGTGGAATCCGTGGAAACGATGCCGAGCCACCGCCGCGGTGAAGTGCGGGAATGGGCGCGGCGTGCGAAGGCGGGTCTGAAGCGAGTAGCTTCCTGAGCTGAGATGAGCTGAGAGCTGAGATCATAGGGATTGGCAACCGCTTACAAGACTGCTACACTATCCCGTGGATTGTTTTGAATCCGAATTATTTCGTTCGGCTTCAGGGTGAGTTTTCGAAATTACCGTTTTGACGGGAGGTCTGTCTCCATGCGAGTCTCTTCCATGGCGAAGGGTTTGCTTTGCCTTATCCTTGCTTGCGCGCTCTCGTTTGCGCAGGAAACACGTTCGATGCTATTCGGGCGCGTTCTCGATCCACAGGGTGCCGCCATCGTTTCGGCGTCCGTCTCCATTCGTAACGCGGATACCGGCGTCATACTCAAGTACACAACCAACAACTCCGGCTACTACGAGGGCAACCTCCTGTTGCCGGGCAACTATGAAATTTCCGTGGAGATGCAGGGCTTCAAGAAGCTGGTGCGCAAGGGCATCACGCTTCCGGTGAGTTCGCGCATTGAAGTGCCGTTGCACCTGGAACTCGGTGGGGTAACGGAAACGGTCTCCGTAACGGCGGATGCGCCGCTGCTGGAAACCAATGCCGTCAGCTCCGGACGCGTGCTGGACAACAAGAGCGTGATGGAACTTCCGGTCATGGGCAATTCAGCAGTCCTGCTGGTGAAGCTGGTTCCTGGGGTTCAGAGTAGCGGAGTGAACAACTACCTCGCGCTGCACTCCAACGTAGGTGGCTCCGACTACAGCGTGGGCGGCAACATTGGCGGCAACTCCTGGACCCTGGACGGATCCCCAAACCAGGGACCGAGCCGGCGCACGGCCTACCTTCCTTACACAGACGCCGTCTCCGAGTTCAAGGTGGAGACCAACAACTTCGATGCGGGCATCGGGCAATCCTCAGGCGCCGCCATCACCATGATCTCCAAGAGCGGCAATAACGAACTGCACGGCACCGCCACCTGGCAGCACTGGCAGCAGCGCTGGCAAGGCACGCCATTCTTTGTAAAGCAGGCCTACTACCGGCGCATCAACGCGGCCGAGGCAGCGGGCAATTCGGCGCTCGCCAACTCGATACGAAATACGGACAAGCAGCCCACCGGACGTTCCAACAACTGGGGCGCATCCGGCGGTGGCCCGGTCTACATACCGAAGATCTACAACGGCAAGAACCGCCTCTTCTGGTTCTTCACCTACAACGCGTTCAAGGACGTGAAGACGGAAGACGCGAGCACCTTCAACAGAACCGTGCCCACGCAGAACGCGCGCAACGGGGACTTCAGCGATCTGCTTAATGTCGCCACCAACCCAGGCCGATACGTGATTCACGACCCGACCACGATCACGCGGGATCCAGCGCGTCCGAACAATTTTATCCGCACACCGTTTCCGGGCAACATCATTCCCAAGAGCCGCTTTGTGAACCCTTCCGCCGATGCGATCCTCAAACTCTATCCGATGCCGAACAACTCTCCGGCAGCGAACCAGGATCCCGTCAACAACTACCTGGCATCCATGACTCCCTACAACTGGGATTATAAAGCCTACTCCAACCGTGTCGACTATCAGCTCAGCGACAAGGTCCGCATGTTCGGCCGCTGGTCGTACAACAACTTTGGACCCGAAGATCGGTCCGACTGGACTTATGAGACCGCGCGCGGCTTGAATGTCAACGGACTTGTTCGCAACAACAAGGGCGGCAACATCGATGTCGTCTGGACGAAGACTTCTTCCACGATCTTCGACTTCAACCTCGCCATGAATCAGTTCCGCGAAGGCAACGTCCAGCCATATGCGCTTTCCAAGAAACCCACGGACATCGGACTGCCGGCCTACCTGGACCAGAAAGCCAGCGAACTGCACATCCTTCCGCAGATGGCGCTTGGCGGCTACTCTACCATCAGCCCTGGTGGGGTTTCGAATTGGACGCGCTTCCGAAGCATGACGTTCAAAGCGGAGGCCACCCACGTGCGCAGCAAGCACACACTGCGTAC
Source organism: Acidobacteriota bacterium (assembly GCA_016213775.1). Taxonomy (GTDB): domain Bacteria; phylum Acidobacteriota; class Terriglobia; order Bryobacterales; family Bryobacteraceae; genus CADEFT01. Next base: position 38,183 of record JACQZR010000133.1, on the reverse strand, counting down.
GGCGTTCGACGTTCGAGGCCAGTTTCGCACGGGCGGAGGCGGCGGCAACACGAGCGGCAACTTTGCCTTCTCCGATACGTACACGCGCCGCAATGACGACGGATTTACGCCTTCCACGGCCCTGGGTCACAGCATGGCGGCCTTCCTGCTTGGCATACCCAACGGCGCCAGCATCGCCACCAACGATACCTACGCGACGTTCAATCCTTACTATGCGTGGTTTGTTCAGGACAGTTGGCGGGTGAGCCCCAAGCTGACGGTCAATCTCGGGTTGCGCACGGAGTACGAACTCGGTGTCACCGAGCGTTACAACCGGATGATGGGTGGGTTCGATCCGAACTTCACGCCCTTGTTCGCCTCGGCCGCGCAGGCCGCATATGCGCGCAATCCGATTGCGGAGTTGCAGGCCAGCGCCTTCCAGGTGAAGGGCGGCAACCTCTATACGGGGGTCAATGGCACGCCGCGCAACCTCTACATGAACCAGTTGATGTGGCTGCCGCGCATCGGCGTGGCCTATCAGTTGAACGAGAAAACAGTCATCCGCGCCGGCTACGGCATCTACTACGACACGATTAACGTGCTCAACTTCGGGCCGGACCAAACGGGTTTCTCGCGCAGCACCGGGACGACGATCACCAACAACTTCGGCCAGACGTGGAACTTCCCGGCGGATGCCAACCCGGGGAACTTCAAGAGCATTCTCAACGATCCGTTCCCGGTGCGCGCCGATGGCACCCGCTTCGACGTGCCCACGGGCAACACGCTGGGTAGCATGAATCGCCAGGGCCGCGGCTTCGGGTTCACTGATTACAACCAACCGCATGCCCGTCAGCAGCGCTGGCGCGCCGGCGTGCAACGCCAGATCGGTCGCAACATGGTGATTGACGCGGCGTACTCGGGCTCGTATTCGGACGACATTTCGATCGGGCAATCGCTGACGCCGCTGCCCCAGCAGTATTGGGCCACGGGCCTGACGCGCAATGACGCTGTAGCAACCAGCCTCAACGCCAACGTCACGAATCCGTTCTACATTAACAACTTCGACCGTTCACAATTCCCGGCGGCGGTTTGGGCCGATATGCAGACCAACGGCTTCTTCACTTCGCCCACGATCCGCCGGTCGTCGCTGCTGCGCGCTTTCCCGCAGATGAACGGCGTCACCCGCAACACCACACCGGTGGGCTACACGCGGTCCGACGAGTTCCAGTTGAACTTCGAAAAGCGTTTCTCGGCGGGCTGGAATTTCAACCTCGGCTACACCGCACTGAAACTGCGCGAGGCGGACTTCTTCTGGGCCGAGTTCGACACCGCGCCCACCGAGCGGCCATCCAACGACGGCCGTCCGCACCGAATCGTGGCAACGGGAATCTATGAGGTGCCCGTTGGCCGCGGAAAGAAGTTCCTTGGCAACCTCGGCAGACCGATGAACCTGGTGATCGGCGGATGGCAGTTTGCCGCCTCCTACGAATATCAGCCGGGTGGCCTGCTCGATTTCGGCGCCAACGTCTTCTACTACGGCTCCGATGTGAACAACGTGAAGAACGTCAACCGCACTTTCGACACCTGGTTCAACACGGCGGACTTCGAGCGCACCGCCGGGCGCGGCCCCAATTCCTTCCACGTTCGCCAATTCCAAACCCGCATCCCCGGACTTCGTTCGAACATGACGAATCAGTGGAACGCCAACGCGGCGAAGAACCTGCGCTTTACGGAACGTGTGAACCTGCAGCTTCGCCTCGATGCGCTCAATGTGACCAACCGTTCGCAGATGGGCGGTCCGAGCACCGATCCCTATTCCACCAACTTCGGCAGGGTCACTAGCCAGACGTCGGCCGTCAACCGCTGGCTCCAGGTCCAGGCCCGCATTACGTTCTAGAGCCGGAACAAGCAAGAAGCCCCCGGTCAGCCGCCGGGGGTTTTGGCTACTATCAAAGCATCAAAGATGCGCACCACTGTTGTTTTGGATGACGACGTACTCGATCGGCTTCAGTCGGAAGCAAGGCTCCGGGAATCCACATTCCGCGGAACACTCAATGACGTCATTCGTGATGGCCTCGCCGTCGCCGAACAACGGCGTCAGAGTACGAAGGTATTTCGAATCAAGCCGCGTGAGATCGGTCTCAAGGCCGGCCTGAGTTACGACAGTATCTCCGAGTTGAGTTGATGCAAACATCCTTCTCTACGCCTATGCCAGGCGGTCTCCCGCTCACGCCCGCATGCAGAAGTGGGTAGAGTCTCGCTTGTCCGGTACGGAAACTGTGGGCATTCCCTGGGTAACTGTCTGGGCCTTTGTAAGGATCTCGACCAACGCCCAGTTCAACGAGCAGCCTTTGGAACCGGCCGATGCCATGGCAATCGTTGGAGAATTACACTCACATCCGCTTGTAGTCGTCGTAAACCCCGGAAGACAACATCGCGAGATCCTGCGCCACCAGTTGCATCGATCTCAAGTGAGACGTCCGTTGGCTTAATCCCCTCTCCGAATAGGCGCCCACATTTGATACGTTGTATGGGTCATGCGGCAAACCAGACGTGATTTCTTTCGGACCAGTGCGGGCAGCGCACTCCCACTGCTGGCGCAGAGCGCGGCCAACCACCCCAACATCGTCATCATCCTCGCGGACGATCTCGGCTACGGCGACGTTGGCGTATACAACTCAGAATCGAAGATCCCCACACCGCACATAGACCGCATGGCTGCCGAAGGCGTCCGCTTTGTCGATGCCCACACGCCTTGCGGAGTCTGCTCTCCCACTCGTTACGGTCTGCTCACCGGACGGTATCCATGGCGGTCTGAATTGAAGCGGCAAGTTCTGTGGCCGTGGGACAAGCCACTCATCGAGCGCGACCGGCTCACCATGCCCGGCATGCTCAAGAAGCTCGGCTACCAGACCGCGTGTTTCGGCAAGTGGCACCTGGGTTGGGAGTGGACCACCACCGACGGCTCGAAGGTCAATGCCCAAGTGCGCATCGGCGATCCGCAGCGCGAGATCCGCAACGAGTTCGCAAAGAAAGTCGTGTTCACAGAACCCGTCCGCGAAGGCCCAACCGACCGTGGCTTCGACTACTACTTCGGCGTCGACCTGCCCAATTTGCCGCCCTATTCCTTCATCGAGAACGAGCGGCTCACCACGCAGCCCACTAGCATGAAGCCGGATTCGATGTTCGGCTGGCCGGGTCCGATGACACCGGGCTGGCGGCTGGAAAACGTGCTCCCCGAAATCACGCGCCGCGCCGTCAAGTGGGTGGACGAACGGGCAAAGGATGCGCGCCCCTTCTTCCTGTACTTCCCGATGACGGGACCGCACATGCCCACCGCGCCCGACGATCCTTACCTCGGCAAGAGCAAAGCCGGCAAGTACGGTGACTTCGTCTATCAGGTGGATTGGTCAATGGGCCAGGTGATGGACGCTATCCGGCGCTCCGGGAAAGCGGACAACACTCTCGTGATCTTCACCAGCGACAACGGGCCGGAGAACATCACATACCCTCTGTATCCGGAATTCGGCCACTCCAGCGCCGGCCCACTGCGTGGCGCCAAGCGCATGCTTTGGGAAGGCGGTCACCGCGTGCCATTCATCGCGTGGGGGCCTGGCCGGGTTCCCGCGGGCAAAGTGGAGCACGAGATTGTCTGCCTCACCGATCTGATGGCCACTGTCGCCGCCATCACCGGCTACAAACTTCCGAACGATTCCGCGCAGGACAGCTACGACATCAGTGCGGCGCTGTTCAGCAGGAAGCGCTCCAAGCCGATTCGTGAAGCCACAGTCCATCACAGCATGATGGATGAGTACGGACTGCGGCAGGGCGATTGGGTGTTCATCGAATCGAGGAACGGAGGCGGCGGCAACGCCGAGCCGGCCTGGTTCCGCGAAAAGTACGGCATCGCCAAACATGACGATCCGGCGGAGTTGTTCCATATCAAGGAAGACCTGCGCGAGACCAAGAACCTCTACCGTCAGTATCCGGATCGAGTGAAAGAGATGCGCGCGCTGTTGGAGAAGTACAAGACCAGCGACCGCAGTGTTCCGGTGCGGAAGTAATCGCTAGCGGTAATCCACCCAAATCGGGCTCGACCAGGCGATATTGCGATCACGCTGCAGCACGCGCACGTAGTAGTAGCTTTCCTTGGGGGCGATGGCGGCATCGGTAAAGGAGAACCGCGCCTCGCTGCCCTCAGGCTCGGTACGGAACACAAACTTGCTGTCCTTGATGATCGCGATCTCGTCGATCTTGCCCGTGCCCTTGATCACCACATCGAGCCGCGGCGCGGACTTCGTGCGAAGCGCGTCGCCCATCATGTACGACTTGCCACTGGCGTCAGCGGCACGGAAATCCACCACGATGTTGTCCGTGGCCGCATAGGCGTGTCTCGCCCGCATACTTTCCAACACGCTGCTCCGCTGCATGTCCGGCGAGTAGATCAGCGTGTAGGAGTTGTGCGTGCCGATGTGATCGGAACTCGCCTGCACACCCAGTTTGAGGCCCTTGTTGAGGGCGTTCCACCAGAAGCCCAGTGGCCGGTAGCCGCCGTGAATGTTGACGGTGAAGTCTTTGCTTTCGGCGCGCGGCGCACCTTCGTATTCGTAGCTCGCGTGATAGCCCTGATAGAGTTCGACGAGCGGCTCCACCTGCGGATCATTGTCGCGATAATCCGAGCCTTGCCCGGTGGCGAGCGAATGCAGCATGCCGATGCCGTTATTCTTCTTCAAGTACGGATAGAGCACCGAGCCGCTGTTCACTTCGCCCCTGCTCTCGGCTTGCGCGATGGGCAGCGTGCGAATTCCGCGCGCGGCAAACACGAGGTTGCGATGGCCATTTGGGTACGGGACGCTACGTTCGTAGCCAAACATCGGCGTGTAGCGGCCCGGGACGTGATAGAGCAGCGTTGCCTTCTCTGTGCGCCACCACGAGTATTCGTTGTCGTTGCCGGCATTGTGATCGGCGATGAGGCCGGTCTCCATCCCTGCCGCGTCGATCATGTAACGGAAGAAATCCTCGATGGAGCCATCGCCCGAGCCGTCCTGTGAAATCTCCGTGTGACGGTGGAAGTCGCCGCGAAGAATGCGCAGCGACGCGCCGCCGTGATTCATGCGATAGTCGCGGATGCGCTTGAGGTCCGCTGTCTCGGCGGCGTGCATCGGTGCGGCCTGCGCTCGGGGCTCGGCATACTCGATCAAGACCGGTGCGGGCGGCGAAGTCCGCTCCTCCAGCAGGCTGGCATGGATCTCGTGGTGCGCAGCCTGGCGCGGGCCGCCGGCGCCACGGTTGTCATCCGTGAACGCCATCGCGATTCCCTGCCCCGCGGCAGTCATCGCCCAAGGTGCTTCCGGCCGCGAACTACTCAAGGGAACCGGCTGCAGCGGCCACCAGCGATCGCCATCCAGGACGGTGAGAAATCGCTCCCAGCGGCCGCCGGGCGCCCAATAGTCGGCGCGAACATTCCCTGCCAGTGTACGGATCTCGGCGCTAAGCCAGATGCGTCCGTTCGCGTCCGCGGCAAGGCGCGGCATCTCCACGTAGCGTGGATAACGAGCGGGCGCGGCGGCCATCACGTCGTCAGCGGGCATCTTCCATTGCCCCTTGTCAAGCACCGCCACGCGCACCCGGCGATTTGCATAGAGCACCGTCCCGCGCCACGGATCTTCGTGGCTCCAATCCTTGCCCCAGTTGGCGCCGCTCTCGTCCCACGCGAGCCAGACGCGGTCCTCCTTATCCACGGCCACTGAGGCGTGCGATTGGAAGAGCGGCGATTTCGTCGCTTGCATTTCCGGCCCCGTCGAACCATTCGGCGCGATGCTCCGCAGATAGACGTCGTAGTGGCCGTTGCGATAGCTGTCCCAGGCGATCCATGCGTTGCCACGCGAGTCTGTTGCCACATCGGGCACCCAGGCACTGGCTCCGCTGATACGCGTCACGGTGGACCACTGTGATCCAGCAAGGCGGCGGTGATACACATACGATTCCCCGCCTTCATGCCCCACCCACACCAGGTGAAGCACGCCATCACGGGCCGCCACCAGCCGGTGGGAGAAGTTGGGGGAGGTGCCGTCAGTAAGGCGTTCGCGAGTGCCCCACGCGCCGTTTGCGTAGGCGCGCCCATACAGATGCCAGGTGTCGCTCTGCCCTCGGTCGCGCTCGGCCCAGACCACCCACACACGCTTCTGCACGTCCTCCGCCACCGCAGTGCGATAGATGTCCGACTTCGTGTCAGTGAGACGGAACGTCTGCGACCACCCGTTGGGTGTCGTATGACGAGCGTAGATGTTGTCGCCGTTATCCTGATATGCCTGCCATGCCACCCAGCGCGTTCCATCCCGCATCACTGCAATGGCGGGATAGTCGTGCTCTTCCTTGCTGTCGCCGGCGGAGAGCTTCTCCACCACCGGAGCGGCTTGCACCACAATGTCGCCACCGGCATATATCAGCCGCGCATTCTTGTGCAGCGAAGCAACCGTGAATGACGCGTGCACGTTCCCCACTCGCAGTGTGACGTTCGATGCGGGCGGCGCGTCCACCACCACATCCACGCCGGCCGGCAGGACATTGCTTGGCGGACTTTGCGCGGTAAGCGGATTGGGCCGGTCCGGCTGCGGTTCAAACCCGCCTCGCCTCACTACAAGTTTCCAGGAGTCGGCGCCCGTGATCTCATCTCCGCCGAGGAATCGCCATCCGCGGAGCGACACAACCTTGCCGCCGGCAACGCCCACGCGGCCCGAGAAATCGCGGCTCTCCGTCGATCGCTCGCCAAAGAGAATGCGGAAGCCGCGCTCATTCGGCGATGCGGCTTGAACGGCAGCGGTGGGCTGCGCGCGGAAGAGCACGACACAGGCCACGCTGATGCCGAGTAGCGCAAGAACAGGAACGATGGGGCGCATGTCGGAAGTATACGCGATCCGGAATGGCGCTACCATGGGAATTCCCCCATGACGCGGCCCTACACACTACTTGTCTATCTACTCGCCGGCGTCGCCCGGGCGCAGGATATCTCCGGATTGTGGCACGCCACGGTCCTCAACAGGCTTGATCAGGAGGTCGCTTTCCAACTGGAACTGGCCCGCAACGGCACTGTCTGGAAGGGCTTTCTGCGCAACGGCGGGGAGCGCATTGAATCCACTGCCGGTAGCTTCCGCAACGGCAAACTACGTCTGGAGTTCAACTACTGGGACGGGGTGCTGGAAGCGGATCTGCGCAATGGCGAATGGTCCGGCGCTTTCACCCGGCAGTACCGGAAAGAGATTCTTGTCCGGAAATTCCATGCCCAGCGCACGCCGGTATGGAAGCCCAAGGGCGCCCCGCAAACCAACTTCAGCGGCGAATGGCTGCTCGAAATGGACAACGACGGAAAGCCGCAGGTCTATCGCGGCCTCATCCAACAGAACGGCAGCACGGCACAGACCACACTGATCGAGATCTCCGGCGATAGCGGCCTGCTGACTGGTCTGGTGGAAAACAGGCGGCTGCTGGTGGCGCGCTTCGACGGCATCCGGGCCACGCGCTTTGAGCTCACGATGGCGGAGGACGGAACCGTGCACGGCCTGCTTGATTCAAACGTGAAGGTGAAAGGCGCGCGCGTGGGACAGTCCCGCCTGGAAGCACCGGAAGCGTCCAGCTACACGCGCATGAAGACCGGCGAGACGCGGTTCCAGTTCGCCTATCCGGATCTCGAGGGACGGATGGTGGCCGGCAGCGATGCGCGCTTCCAGGGCAAAGTGATTCTCGTCACCATCACCGGAAGCTGGTGCCCGAACTGTCACGACGAAGCGCCGCTGCTGCGCGAACTATACGAGCGGTACCACGCGCAAGGTCTCGAGATTGTCGGCATCGCGTTTGAATACACAGGCGAAGCGGACCGCGATCTGCGCCAGTTGCGACTCTTCAGAGACAAGCACAAACTGCCATTTCCGCTGCTGCTGGCCGGTTCCACCGACGAAGCTCCGCAAAAGCTGGCGCAGTTGGAGAACTTCGGCGCATACCCTACCGCGGTCTACATCGGACGGGACGGCATGGTACGGGGCATTCACTCAGGATTTGACGGTCCGTCAACGGGTGCACGGCACCGCGTTTTGAAGGCTGAAATGGAATCCACCATTCGCAAACTCCTCGCGGAGAAGTGACCTATTTCTTCTTCTTGGGCGGATAGTCCTTGAAGGCCTTTTCCACGTCCTTGTTGATGTGCTCCTCAAGTTTGGACGCATCGCGGCCGGTGTCGGTGGCGATAGCCTGCCAGACCACCTCCTTGAGAGCGGGATCCCGCATCGTGATAGTCAAGGTGGCATCGGTGACGCGATAGCTGACGCGCTTTGTGCGCATGCCGCGGCGGCCCGCGGGAACGCTTTCAGTTTCGCGGCGATCCTTTGACCCCATCCGGTAGCCGACCACTACATCGGCATTCGTTTCCGCCTCCTGCATCCCTTTTGCCGACAACCGCGCGATGACGGCGTTGCGGATCTTCTTGTCGACGAGCGTGCTATCCAGCTCCGGGCGCGTGCTGCGGACTTGACCTGCCTGCAACGAGTAGGTCTTGTACTTGCTGAAGTCAATCGACTCATCAAACTCCACCTGAACCTTCTGCCCATAGCCAGCGGAAGCGATCCCAAGCACCAGAAAAAAAGTGCGAATCATCTCACGAATCTCCACCCTCATTACATCACGCGTTACAATGTCAGACCAACATGCGACGAAGGAATTTCCTCTCCAGTTCACTCGCCCCCGCGCTCGCGCAAGGGCAGGCGCAAACACAGGGCCCGGTCTTTGAAGGCGAGTTTGAAGACGGCGGCACAGGCAGCGTCTCCTATCAACCGAAAGTGACCATGGAACGTAAGCGCACCGGCAAACCTCATCAGGGTAAAGTGCTGGCGGCCATCCAGCCGCATTGCGACGATGTGCCGATTTTCGCCGCGGGCACGGTGCTCAAATTGATCGACGAAGGCTACACCGGCTACCTGATCACGGTCTCCAACGATTCGATGGCCGGGTCCGGATCGTCCATTGGCGATATTGTTCTCAAGAACGAGAACGACACCAGAGAAGTGGCGCGCCGCATGGGACTGAAGGATGCCTTCTTTCTCAACTATCCGAACCACAACATGGATGCGTGGCCCATTGCGGAGATGCGCGCACGGATTGTCTTTCTCATCCGTCTTCTCAAAATCGACACGATCTTTGTCTACGACCCGTCGGCTTTGTACGAGCGCAATCCCGATCACTACATCACAGCGCGCGCTGTAGAATCGTCGTTCACCCCGGCAGGGGGCCGTTGGGACTATCCGGAGCATTTCCTCGCCGGCTTGAAGACACATTCCGTGAAGGAGAAATACTATTTCGCGCGCGGACCGCAGTTGGTGAATCGCGTCGTGGACATCAGCGATTACATCGATCAGAAGGTCCATGTGAATCTGGCGAATGTGACGCAGGGACCATCCGGCAACACCGGGGCGCGGCTGCGTCAGAGGCTGGCGGCGCAGGGCAAACGGCTACCGCTGCTCGGCGCCGACGATGACACGGCGAACCGGCAGTACACCAAATACTCGGCGCTGGCGCGTGACCGGACACGGGGCAAGCAGTACGGCATGCAGTTCGCCGAAGTGTTTCATTACATCGGCCAGGAAGAAGATCCATTCGACGCCTACGTGCGAAACAATGCCGTATCCCTCTGATGCCGATGGCGAAGGAGACCAACTGGAACGAGACCTGGCAGAGGACCTGGCAGCCGTCACTCGTTGGTGACAAGTGGTATCTCGCGCCGCCGTGGAGCCGCAAGCCCACGCCGCCGGGGCGCATCCGGCTCAGCATGCACGCCGGCAACTATTTCGGCAACGGCGACCATCCCACGACACGGATGGTGCTCGCCGCAATGGAATCCGTAGTGCGGACGGGCACGTCGTTTGTCGACATCGGCTGCGGCTCAGGATTGTTGTGCATCGCCGCGCACAGATTGGGAGGCGCTCGGTTGGCGGGTTGCGATCTCGATCCGGCGGCAGTAGGCGCGGCCAGGCGCAGATTCCGCGGCGCTCGGTATACAGTCGGTTCGACAGAATTATACAAAGATGGCGAATGGGATGTGTGTAGCGCCAACCTTGCATTGGGCGTTTTGGAACAGGTGGAATCGGACCTGCGCCGCATCGTAAAGACCGGAGGCACGCTACTCGCCAGCGGCGTACTAACCGAGCAACGCAATGCTGCACGCAGCCTGTTCGCGAGGAGTTGGCGAATGGAGGCGGAGGCGCGTGCCGGTGACTGGCTGGCCTTCACACTGGTGAAGAAATAACCCTCCGGCTCGTTGGTAATCTAGAGAATTATGGTTCTCTCGCTGCTCTGGTTTCTTCTCTTCCCCGGCTACGCGCAACTGCGGACGCAACGGACGCCGGTGGGGGAAACGCAGAAGGCTCCGCAGGTGGACGGCGAATGGTCGCAAACAAACGGGCGGTGGGTATGGCGCGCGCAGTTGACCTCAGCGGAGGCAGGCGCGATGCGGCTGCATTTTCGCGACTTTCATGCTGCCGGCGGAACCGTGAAGCTGAGCGGAGCCACAGGCCTGAATCCCGCCGTGTACCAGGGCGGAGGACTCCACCGTGACGGCGAATTCTGGAGCGACATCCTGCCCGGAGATACGGCGTATCTGGAGTTCCAGCCGGCAGGCAACGAACCAGGGCCGATTCCGTTCACCGTCGATGAGGTGGCCCACTTCTATGGCAAAGAGAAGCTGAAGAGCCGCGAGCGCGCCGAACTCACCACGCCGTGCTACGCCGACGTTTACGGTACGAGTTGGGCCCAGGCGTCCCCTGCCGTCGCCTTGATGGTCTTTCAGGACACGGCCCTGCAGATGTGGTACACCTGCACGGGCGCGCTGGTCGCGGACAAGAACAACACGCGGCGTCCGTTGTTTCTCACCGCGCATCACTGCATTCAACGTGAGGAGGATGCCAGGACGGTAATCACTTTCTGGAACTTCCAGACCACGTCGACCAACAGCTATCCCGCCGACGCGCAAAACGTCGGCGGCATCTGGAACATTCCGTCATTGGCGACCTCGCTGCCGAGCATCAACGGCGCCCACCTTCTCTATACGCTGAGCGAAAGCGAGGGCGACGCAAGCCTGCTGGAGCTTCCCTCGCTTCCGGCAAACCCGGTGTTCCTCAAATTGAACCGCCAGGAAGCGGGCCTTAACACACCCACCGGAACAATTCACCATCCCGAGGGATCGTGGAAGCGGCTGTCACTCGGCTCCATCGCCCCGGTGGAGCCGGGCATCCAAGGAGACCTGCAGGTGAACGGGATCTTCCGTCCATCGGACTACTACTACACGATCCTGGAGCCGGTCACGCCCACCAACGAGGGCTCGTCGGGGTCGCCTGCCATGACGAGCGATTTCCTGTTGTCGGGGATTCTCAGCGCAGGACCTACACCGACCTGCAATCCTGCGAACCGCTACGCGGTGTACGGACGGATCACGACCCTGCTGCCGCGGATACTGAACATCATCGATAACACTGCCCCGGGAGCTTGCAGCTATTCCATAAACGGAAGCAACGCAAACGTACCCACGAGCGAGACTGACGGGTTCTTTCAGATCGTCACCACATCTGAGTGCCCGTGGGCGGTCGCCTCTGATAACTCGTTCCTCTCGGTGTATCCGAAGACCGGCACGGGGTCCGGATCAATCAACTACCAACTCAAGGCCAACGTAAGCCCGTTTACAATCACAATCAGCCGGGTCGGGTCCATCAGCATCATCGGCGATCAACGCCGGGTGATTCACTTCCTGCAATCGGGCGCGGATAACACGATGCTGTACAACGATCTGAACCCGCTCGACACGTTCAGCGAGTACATCAACTACTTAAAGCGTAGGACGGTGGGCGCGGCCTATGGCTGCACGGACGCCAACTTCTGCCCGTCGTTGAACACCACCCGCGGCATGATGGCGCAATTCATCATACAGTCGTTGTTCCTCAATAACAATTTCGCCATACAGAGCGAAACACCGTACTTCACAGACGTTCCGCGGACCCACCCGGCGTTCCGCTATGTGCAGAAAATGAAGGAGTTGACGATCACCTCCGGCTGCAGCGCCACGCTGTACTGCCCGGACGCGCCGGTGACCCGCGGGGAGATGTCGGTGTTCATTATTCGCGCGTTACAGTTCCGCAACAATCTGCCGGTGCGGTCGGAGTTCCCCTACTCCACCAAGTCGCTGTTCACGGACGTTTCGACAACCGACAGCTTCTTCCCGTTCATTCAGAAGATGAAGGAATTGGGGATCACCTCGGGGTGTAGTGAGACTAAGTATTGCCCGCTGGACGCCACCAGCCGGGGCCAGATTGCGGTATTTCTCGTCAGGGCGATCCACGGATTGTGGGAGGGACGGCCCCAGTGAAGATTTTTTGTCGATTTTATGAGAATAATTCCGCCCTCGGCCGACATAGTAAGAAGAAGGAGATCTGTATTGTCGGCAGTCGCAGTTGCAGTCAGTCCGTCGCTTCGTCTCTTGCTGTGCGGTTTGGACCCCGAGGTCGCGGCCGGTCTCAAGGACCTTCTACCGTTGTGTCAATGGGTTTTCGAACCCGATCCGCCGGCTGACGAAGAGGGCTGCCGCGCCCTGTTCGCTACCGCACGACCGAACGTCGTGTTCTGCCCGGCCGAGTTTGCCCATCGCAATGCGTTTCTCGCCGCTGCCCGTGACGCTTCTATTCCTGTCGTCGTACTTTCCCGCCTGCCTGACGCCCGCGATTGGCTGAATGCCATGGACGCCGGCGCGGCGGATTACGTTGTGCCGCCGCTCGATCTGCGCCAGTTGCACTGGATCCTGCAATCGAGCCTGCGGCCAGCATACTCCTAGTGTCGGAAGGCGCCCTTCGCACTGCGTCTGTCGAGGGGGCTCGAGGCTCATCAGGAAAGGCGCAACTTCTTCAGTAACTGCTGGAACCGCGGCTCGGCGTGCAGGTCCTTGAGCCGGACATCGAACTTGATCCAGAGCATGGCAATCGACTGCATCGCCAGCGCCCGCTCGAGCGAAGACAGCGCTCCTTCGCGATCCCCCAGCACAGACTGCGCCACGGCCGTTTCGTACGCCACCCGTCGCGGCTCCATTGCCAGCAACTCGGCCAGTACTTTGGCTGCATCCACGCGGCGTCCTGCCTTGGCATAGGCATAGCTCATTTCGCCCAGCACCCAAGGCGATCGCCAGATCCGAGCCGCGTCCTCGATATGCCGTAGCGCCTCCGCATGCCGTCCCTCCGCGGTAGCCGCCTGGCTGAGCATCACGTGCACTGCGGGCGCGCGCGCGTTGGTCTTCAGGCTGACTTCCAGACTCTGCTTTGCCAGGTCATACTGGCCCATCCGGATATATGTGCCCGCCAGTCCGTTGCGCAAATGGTTGTTGCCCGGCTGCGCTGTCAGCGCGCGTTGCAGAACGGAAACCGCCTCGGGAAAGCGTCCCACCGGCTGGAGTGCGAACCTCACCCAGTCCTCCTGGAAATAGACGTACTCAGGATCGAGTTCAACCGCGCGGCGGAAGGCCTCGTCCGCGCCCTTCCAATCGTGATCGTGACAGGCCCGAACGCGCCCGGCTGCCTGCTGTGCTTCGGCCAGCGTATTGTCGAGCGCCATCGCCTTACGGGCCGCTTCCGACGCCTCGGCCAGCGCCTCCGCAGGCGGTGCAATCCCCCAGTCGACGGTAGTGATCGCTTCTATCGCGATCCCCGCCCAAGCGAGAGCGTACTGCGGGTCGAGCGCCACCGCGGTCCTGTACAACTCGATGGCCTCGACCGGTTCGGAGAAGTTTGCCTTCCGCGTTGCCAGCAGGTATTGGTGAAAAGCCTGCGGGTTCCGCGTCCGCGGCCGGCCAAGGACGCGCCCCGTGCCGAGAGTCAACAGGTCCCACCGCAGCGCCCTGCCGATGGAAGCCGCGAGTTCCTCCTGAATCGCCAGAACCTCGTTGAAGTCGCGGTCATAGGTCTCGGAGAACAGATGGTAGCCGTCCGCGGCATTGATGACCTGCGCCGTCACGCGGATGCGATTCCCTTCCCTTCTGACACTGCCCTCGATCACCACCTGCGCCCCCAGTTTGCGGCCCACCTCACGCGCATCCTGGGGGACGCCCCGGAACTGAAAGACGGAGGTTCGTGAGGCAACCCGGATCGAGTTGTAACCTGACAACAGATGAATCAACTCCTCAGTGAGTCCGTCGCAAAAATAGCCCTGATCCTTGCCAGGGCTCATATCGACGAAGGGTAGGACAGCGATGTAAGTGGCGCCCGGAGGAGGGACGGGCTTAGGACGGCTTAGCCAAATGACGGCTCCCGTCAGCATCACCATGGCCAATGCCGCGCCGGCGATCAGTGGAATCCGCCGGCCCGTGGCGGCCGGGACTGGTAGAGGCTCGGGCGGCGCTTGAACCGGCAGAGGGGAGCGCTGCACCAGCACCGCATACGCGCCCTTCGGAATCTCCAGGCGCACGGGATCGGCCGTGCCTCCCGTCTCATAGTGTTTCGCCAGGCGTTGCCGCAGCTTCCCGATCTCCACTCGCACCAGTGAGTCGTGATGTGGGTCGTAGTCCTTCTTCCCGAAGAACTCCAAGGCGATGACGGATTCCTTCACCTCGACGCTTCCGAGGTGCGCATCCACCAGATAGCGCAGCAGCGCGGACTGCCGGTCGGCACGCTGGAACGAGGGCGCAGCAAGCACCCTTACCAGCGCCGCTTCCACTTCGTCGTTCTTCAAAACTGTTCACTTTCATCAGCGTAGCGTCTCCCCGCTAACGCCGAGGTAACGACTTATCATACGCCAAATCGCTGGCTGTTTCGCGTAGAGCGGAATTAGGATAAGTACCAAGTTGAAACTGGCTGGGCTGACACTGGGATCGAACACCGGGATTTTCCCGAATTTGCCGGCCGGGGAAGAGGAAGCATGAAGGCCTACAACCACGATGGATTGACGAATGGGACTTTGGCCCGCCTGCTGGCGCCGGCTGGACTCGGGCGCTTCCTCCGGGAGTCCTTTGGCAAGGAGCCGGTGCTGCTGCGCGGCGAGGCCGGCCGCGTGGAAGGACTGATCTCCGGCGAGCGGGTGGCGGCGGCGATGCTCCGGCGCGAGCGGGAGCAGGGGAGGTTCATGGTCGGCGCCCTCGATCGTGCCCTGGATGGCGAGGAAGCCCTCCGGGCTTACCTCGACGCCGGGCAACCCGTCATGTGGAATGCCGCCCGCGGCGCGACCGCGGCGCTCGATGCCCTTACCGAGGAGATGAAAGAGGCCTTCGGCGCATCCGTATGGCCTAACGTCTACTGGACCGGTTCAGCGGTGAAGCCCTTCGAAGCGCACTTCGACGCGCACGATGTCCTCGCCGTCCAGTGTGAGGGCGAGAAGGAGTGGCTGGTCTCCAAGCTGCGCGTGAATTGCCCATTGGACACGCCAGCCTTCGCGCCGGCCGTGCGGCAAGCGCTGGAAGAACGCCGCGCGGAGGCGCTCGCCAACGCGCATATGACAGTCGTCACGCAACCGGGGGACGTTCTCTACATTCCACGCGGGCAGTTCCACGACGCGCGGACGCCGCGAGGACGCTCGCTTCACGTCACGTTTGCAATCACGCCGCCGACCGCGATGGATGTGCTCGCGGCGCTGGCGCTCGGCGAGCCGCTCTTCCGCGAATATCTCCCGCCCCCACTCACTGACGAAGACGGGTCGCGTACGCGTGCCCATCTCGGTCGCGTGGCCGAGCGCTTCCGGCAATTGGCGGAAGGCGAGGATATCCTGCACGCGCTCGGCAGGGCGCCCGAGCGGCAATCCGGGAAAGCAACGCGACTGCGCGACGCTTTCTCCGCCCTCTTGACCGCCGGGCGGCGTGTGGTCGCAGGCTGATCGGCCGCCCGATCCCATTCCCCTGGTGCCTGCCCGAGTCCCGGCTCATCGGGAAGCTTGTCTGTTTTGGATTTCAGTTTCAAAGGAGCTGTTCAATGAATGTTCCAACCAAGCGTAGAAGCTTTTTCAAATGGAGTTTGGGTCTGGGGCTGGGCGCGTTGCTGGGACGGCCCGCCGCAGCCCAACTCCGTTCTCCGTTCGTAGACATGGCTGTGACGCCTACAGGCCGGGGCGGGTGGATGCTCGACCTGATGGGGAAGGTCACTTCGTTCGGCGACGGAGCCGTCTTCACTGATCCGCCCGACATTAAGCCGGTTTTCGTAGCCGTAGGAGCAACGCCATCCGGAGGCGGGCTGTACGCCCTGACGCAAGACGGGGACCTCCGGACTTGGGGTGACGCACTGCCCCTTCAAGCCGACGCGCCCGACACGAGAGTTCCCTTCGTGGATATGGCAATCGCACCTGGCGGCGAAGGGTTGTGGGCGCTCGACGCGCTGGGGAAGGTCGTCTCGTTCGGCGCGGCTCCCGTCTTCACTAACCCGCCCGATACCAAGCCGCTTTTCGTAGCCCTGGGCGCCGCGCCCACCGGCGGGCTCTTTGCTCTCACCCAGCGGGGGGATGTTCATAGCTACGGCCGCTCGGCGCCGGCCTTCCAAGACCCGCCCGACAGCAGAGTTCCTTTCGTGGACATGGCAATCACTCCTGACGGCAATGGGTTGTGGGCGCTCGACGCGCTGGGGAGGGTCTCCTCGTTCGGCGCGGCTCCCGTCTTCACAGATATTCCCGATGGGCGGCCGGAGATTTTCGTCGCCCTGGGCGCATCGCCCTCCGGCGGCCTGATCGCCCTCAGCCAGCGGGGGAATTTGAAAACCTGGGACGGGGGTGGCGCGCCTGTTTGATGGGGTGCTCGAACATTTTTAGGCAGTTATGTTTCAGGTCGAAGTGACATTGGGCACCCGCCTGCAATGCCGCAAGGTTTTTCTTGCGGAACATTTTGTGCCACCTACGTTTTGGCTGCCAAGGCCAACTGTATAGGAAGACACACATGTACAAGCTTCTGTTAATCTCGATTGTGGCCTTGCAGCCCATGCTGCATGGCGCGATTACGTACAGTCTGCGAGACGCGCGGTTTTTCGGAGAGCCCACTGGCCGGGAGACGCTCACATCGGGGGCGTTTACGGCATACACCCTCGAGCAGCTTACAGTCAACTTCTCGACCGGCGGAGCAACGCCCACCATTTTCAACGGCAGTGCCGCCAATCAGGGCGCACCGTTCGTTCTCGGCGGATTCAATCACGTCAATGCCGGCGCCAATACGGCCCTGACCGCCAGCGACCTCGTCACTCCCATTTCCATCGTCTCGATTGTGCAATCCCAAATCCAGGAAACGGGCGTAACGGTAACCGGTGGCGCCGGCACTGCATATCTCTTGCCGACGTTTCGCGTGCAGGGCTCTTTTCAAGACAGCCATGCCACCGCGAGTGCGTCTCTGGCCATGTGCTTCGGGATAGGCACCTGTGCCCTGACAGGAGTGGCTAATTCATTTGGACCGGCGTTGGTGGACACAACGTTCACTCCATCGATCGGAACATCGACGGATTTCACGTTCGGCGTCCCGTTCGCGTTTTTCTTCTTCGTGAATGGTGGCATCAGCTCCTCCAGCAGCGGCACGTTAGCGCCCGGCGAGCTGAGCGTCGATTTCACTAACGGTGTGCACCTGCTGAGCATGAGCGTGGTGGACGCCAACGGAGTTCCCATTCCCGGCGCCATGATCCACTCGCAGCTTCTGGATCAGATTGCGGTGCCCGAACCAGCCACATTCGCTCTCGCCGGCCTGGGCTTGGCGGCTCTACTCATCCTTCGCCGCAATTCCACCGGCTGCTCCTCTCCGCGCGAGGGTTGCAGCCTCGCGAAGGGCTGGCCTGGAAAGGCCAGCCGCGGCCAGGATTGGCCGCCCCACAAAACGGCTGAATGTCCAAACTCCAGACCTAGGTCACAGGTGTATTGGCGGCCGAACCACTCGAGGTCGGTTCCCTCCATCATGCCTTCCTTATCGACGTAAGTGCAGAGGAAGCCGCCGCAGTACGGCTCCAGGTCGCGGATGACTTCTTCGGCAGTCAGATTGGTGGCTTCGCGCCAGCCCTTCACCACAATACGGCTGTTCTGGCTGTCGAGAGCAATGAAGATCCTGTCAGAGCCAACGGCCGCGGCGATCTCTTCGAGCAGCGGGCGGTTGATTCCGTCCGGGGAAAACGCAGCGGTGCCAACGATCACTTTATTAGCGCCCTGGGAGACCAGTTTGCGGGCGCGTTCGGCGTCGCGTACGCCGCCACCGATGCGAGTGGCCGCTTTGCCCGCGACGTCCACAACAGATTGGTCATTTGCGAAATTTGCGAACAGATCGGTCATTTGCGCCGCATCCGCGGCATGTGACGCATGCTTCAGCGAGGACGACTCACGGCGAGCCGTCACAAGTATCAGACCCCCCTCAGCGCGCCACGCAAAATCAACGAGTTGCGGGTGGGTTTCTGGAGAGCGTGCCGCGTCGTCTTGCGCTTTGCGCCAGCACTCATGCCGACGCCTTGTGCTCCACTTCTGAAGAGGCGTCGAGAAGAGCCGGTCAGAGTCTCGACGCTGCTCACAGGAGTGCGTGCGCCACGGCTTCAAACCGTGAAGTTCTTTGCGCCGACCTCAGTATTCGGAGACCGCTTGCTGACCGCACGGCTCGGCCTCGTATCTTGTTGTCCCAACTGCGCTTACCGGGCTGCGGCGTATGGGATTCCGACCACGGGCTGATAAGGCCGCCTGCGTGCTCGACTTCGACGGCGCGCGGCTGGCTGGCACGACGGAAATCACTCTTGACAGACACTCCGTTTGGTCTTACTATTTGTTCGGACGTACAACAAAGAGGTCAAGATCTGTCCTTTAACCGGACACATCGGTGGAGTATAACTGCTCAGGAGGAGATCAATGCAACGCCGTATCGCCATAATACTTATACTGCTGGCACTTGCATGCGCCAGCGCCTTCGCCCAGGAAACCCGCGCCACGATTTTCGGGCGCGTGCTCGATCCGCAGGGATCCGCCATTCCCAGCGCAAACGTGGTGGTCAAGAACACCGACACTAACGTTACGCTCACATTCAAGACCAATGAGACCGGGTACTACGAGGCTTCGCTGCTGCTGCCCGGCAACTACCAGGTGGACTGCGATGCTGCCGGGTTCAAGCACCTGACGCACAAGGGCGTCATTCTGCCTGTCTCTACCCGCCTGGAAGTGAACCTTGCGATGGAGGTGGGAGGTGTGACCGAGGTCATCTCCGTCACCGGAGAAACTCAATTGCTGGAAACCAGTTCAGTCACCTCCGGCCGCGTGGTGGACAACAAGAGTCTGATGGAGCTACCGGTTATGGGCAACAGCGCCATCGTGCTGGTGCGATGGACTCCGGGAGTTCAGTGGGGCGGGGTGAACCTGTACCTGGCGCCACATTCCAACATCGGCGGTTCCGATTACA
Organism: Acidobacteriota bacterium; assembly: GCA_016213775.1. Taxonomy (GTDB): domain Bacteria; phylum Acidobacteriota; class Terriglobia; order Bryobacterales; family Bryobacteraceae; genus CADEFT01. The sequence continues at coordinate 18,811 of JACQZR010000133.1, read as the reverse complement.
ACATCGACGGTAACGTCGGCGGGAACTCATGGACGCTGGACGGTTCTCCCAACCAGGGGCCCAGCAGACGCCTGGCCTATCTGCCTTACACGGACGGGATAGCAGAGTATAAGATCGAGACAAACAACTTCGACGCGGGGATCGGCCAGAGTACGGGCGTGGCCATCAGCATGGTGACCAAGTCCGGCACCAACGCCCTGCACGGCACCATGACCTGGCAGCACTGGCAGCAGCGCTGGCAGGGAACACCGTTCTTTGTGAAGCAGAACTACTTCCGCAGCATCGCCGCGGCGGAAGCAGCAGGGGACACCGCCAGGGCCAACCGGATCCGCGGCACTGACAAGCAGCAGCCCGGCCGTTCCAACAACTGGGGCATTTCAGCCCAGGGTCCCGTCTATATCCCCAAGATCTTCGACGGGAGGAACCGGCTGTTCTGGGCCTTCACGTATAACGGGCTCAAGGACGTCAAGAGCGAAGAACCGGTTACCTACAACCGGACCGTGCCAACGGCGAATGCCCGCAACGGCGACTTCCGGGAGATGCTCGCCCTTCCCAACCCAGGTCAGTACGTTGTCTACGACCCTGCCACCGTGGTCCCTGATCCGGCGCGTCCGACGCACTACATCCGGACGCCGTTCGCGGACAACGTCATTCCCAAGAGCCGTTTTGTGAATCCGGCATACGACGCCATCGCGAAGCTCTACCCGCTGCCGAACAATCCCCCCGCGCCGGGGCAGCAGCCGGTGAACAATTTCCTTTCGTTCATGGCGCCTTACAACTGGGACTACTACGCGGTCTCGAACCGCGTCGACTACCAGATCAGCGACAGGTTTCGCATATACGGCCGCTGGTCGGCCAACAACTTCGGGCCGGAGAACCGCGGCGACTGGACGATTCAAACCGCGCCCGGTCTGAACATCGGAGGCTTGGTACGAAATAACAAGGGCGGCAACGTCGACCTTGTTTTTACTCAAAGCCCGGCCACTTTGTGGGACTTCAACGTGGCGATAAACCAGTTCCGCGAGGGCGGCGTTCAGCCCTACGCGCTGTCGCTGAAGCCCAGCGATATCGGGCTGCCGAAGTATCTGGACGACAAGGCAGGGGCTGAGCACATCCTTCCTCTGATGAACGTGAACGGTTACACGCAGATCAGCCCGGGCGGCAGATCGAACTGGACTCGCTACCGGATGGCGACCGCGAAGATTGCGATCACTCATATCCGCGGGAACCATACAATTCAGTCGGCCTTCGACAATCGCTACCATTTCCGCACCGCACTGCCACAAGGCAATACCAGCGGAAATTTCAATTTCAACCGGTCCTTCACCCGCAAGGACGATGACGGCTTTGTGCCCTCTGTCGACCTCGGACTGGGCTGGGCGGCCTTCATTCTCGGTGTACCCAACAGTATGACCATCCAGACGCTGGACAGCTATGCCACAATGTCTCCTTACTATGGCGCATTCGTGCAGGATAGCTGGCGGTTTTCGCGAAGGCTCACGTTGAATCTGGGGCTCCGCATGGAATATGAACGCGGAGCAACCGAGCGCTACAACCGTATGATCGGAGGCTTCGATCCGACTCTGACGTTGCCAATTACCAGCGCCGCGCAAGCCGCATACGGCGCCAGTCCGTTGCGGGAACTGGCTGCATCCGAATTCAAGGTGTTGGGTGGGACCGTCTTCCCGGGCGTCGGCGGCACTTCGAGGGAGCTGTATAAGTCTCAAGCCATGTGGATGCCCCGGGCGGGCGTAGCGTATCAGTGGAATAACAAGACTGTACTGCGCGCCGGCTACGGCATATACTACGACACGCTCAATGTGCTGAACTTCGGTCCGGATCAATCGGGCTATACCCAGAACACCAGCACGGTGATGGCGAACGACCCGGCCGGTTATGTCTGGAACCCCTTGTTCGGGGCCAATAGCCCGGCCAGTCAGAAGACACCACTCGCAGATCCATTCCCGGTGCGAGCCGACGGTACGCGCTTCGACGCCCCCACCCGGGACCTACTGGGCGCCATGGCAAAGGCGGGCCGAGGCTTCGGCTTCACAAACTCCAGCCAGGAGCATGCCCGGCAACAGCGCTGGCGCGCGGGCATGCAGCGGCAGCTCGGCCGTAGCTGGCTGATCGATGCTGCATACGCCGGATCGTATTCGGACCGCGTTTCGGTGGCAAGGAAGCTGGATGCATTGCCCCAGCAGTTCTGGGCCGATGGCAAGGTGCGCAACGACGCCATCGCCACGGATCTTAATTCCAACGTCGCCAGTCCCTTCCGGCTGGCGAACTTCGCTGGTTTGCAGCAGTCGCAGCCGGTGATCTACAAGGACATGACCACGCTGGGGATGTACACCAGCTCAACCATCCGCAAGGCCAACCTCTTGCGGCCATTCCCTCACATGAATGGCAACCTCACCAACAACGTCGTGCCGGATGGAAAGGTCAAGAGTCATTCGGTTGAGTTGCACGTGCAGAAGCGCTTCTCGCACGGGTTCAACCTCAACTTCGGCTATACCGCGCTGAAGGTCCGTGAGAGGAACTTCTACTTCAACGAGTTTGATGCGGAACCGAGTTGGCGCACCTCCAACAGCGGGCGGCCACAGCGCATCGTCGGCACCGGCATTTTCGAGTTCCCGTTCGGCCGCGGCAGGCGCTACGCAAGCCAGGCCGGCCGGGCCTTAGACACGCTGATCGGCGGCTGGCAGACGGGCGTGACCTATGAGTACCAGCCCGGTGCCCTGCTGGATTGGGGTAACCCTTTCTACTACGGAAATGACTTGGCCGACATTGTCAAAAGCGACAAGACCTTCGACCAGTGGTTCAACACGGCGAACTTCGAGCGCGCTTCCGCCAAACAGCCGGCAGCCTTTCACCGCCGCGTGTTCCCTGTCCGCGTGCCCGATGTGCGGGCCGACAAGACGAGCCAGTGGAATCTCAACATGTCGAAGAACGTGCGGGTCACCGAGCGGGTGAATCTCCAACTCCGTTTGGACGCATTGAACATTCAGAACCGGTCCCAGATGGGCGGGCCCAACACCGATCCCACCTCGACGAACTTCGGGCGCATCACCTCTCAGAGCCAGGGAACGAACCGCTGGCTCGATGTTCAGGCGCGACTGACGTTCTGAAGCGAAACAGGAGCGCACAGGGTGCGGCGCGCACCTCCTATAAGCCAGGAAACATTGCTCGCGCCGCACTCCGTTGTGCGCGGTTCCTTGCTAGCGATCGAAGTGCGGAGGTGGACGGAATGCGGCGTCGGGAGCGACACCGCTATCATGCCGGCCGGTGTACGATTTCACGCCCTTCATGCATGAGATTGCGAGTGACGGGCTCGCGGGCTCACACGGTTCCGCTCACCAGACTCGGCGCGGATTGCCCCGTCGACTCCCACTTTCTCCAGGCGAGTACTCGCTCTGCTCCTGAATGATCTTCTCCTGTTCGGCGCTAAGCGATACGGTCCAAACTACTTTACTTTTCACGAGCGTCAAGCCTGATTCATTTCCGCAAGCTCGGACAAATCGAGACGGCCGGTGTAGATCGCCATGCCAAGCGCCGCGTCGATGTTCATGGCTTGCAGAGCGCGAATATCGTCGTACGTGGTGATGCCGCCGGCAGCGGTGATGGCATGGCCCGTTGCCGCGCGAAGGCGGCCGAACCACTCGAGGTCGGTCCCCTCCATCATGCCTTCCTTGTCGACGTAAGTGCAGAGGAAGCCGCCGCAGTACGGCTCCAGGTCGCGGATCACTTCTTCGGCAGTCAAATTGGTGGCTTCGCGCCAGCCTTTCACTACGATCCGGCCGTTCTGGCTGTCGAGTGCAATGAAGATCCTGTCAGAGCCAACGGCCGCGGCGATCTCTTCGAGCAGCGGGCGGTTGATGCCGCGTGAAGCGAACGCCGCGGTGCCGACGATCACTTTGTGCGCGCCCTGGGAGACCAGTTTGCGGGCGCGTTCGGCATCGCGCACACCGCCGCCGACGCGGGTGGCCGCTTTGCCGGCGACATACTCAACGAGTGAGTCATTTGCGCCGCGTCCGATGGCTGCGTCGAGGTCGATCACCTGAATCACGGGGAAGTCCGCGAACAGGTGGAGCATCTGGTCCACAGTGCCGCCTTCGAGAGCCTTATCGCGGCCCCGGACTAACTGAACGACCTTGCCGTCCATCAAATCAATACAAGGGATAATCAAGCCAGTTTCCTTACCGGTACGCCGTTCCAATCGAGATACTCCTTGAGTTCATTGACAGTGTAAGTGCCGTAGTGGAATATCGACGCGGCGAGCGCGGCGTCAGCCTCGCCGGTGGTCAGGACCTCAAGAAAATGTTCGGGCTTCCCCGCCCCGCCGCTGGCGATGATGGGAATGCGCGTGGCGCGGGATACGGCCGAAGTGAGGGCGCAGTCAAAGCCGGTCTGGACGCCATCGGTGTCCATGGAGGTGAGCAGGATTTCGCCGGCGCCCAACTCCTCGCCACGGGCGGCCCATTCCACGGCGTCGATGCCTTCATCGGTACGGCCGCCGTGCGTGTAGACGTTCCATCCGCCATCGGGACGCTTGCGCGCGTCGATAGCGAGCACCACCGCCTGGGCGCCGAACTCTTCGCTGAGCTCGGAGATGAGGTCAGGCCGGCGAACGGCTGCGGTGTTGACGCTCACCTTGTCCGCGCCGGAGAGCAGAATCTTGCGGCCGTCGGCGACGGTGCGGATGCCGCCTCCGACAGTGAGAGGGATGAAGACGCGGCGTGCGGTGCGGGCGACAACATCTGCCATGGTGTCGCGATGATCGGACGATGCGGTGATATCGAGGAACACCACTTCATCGGCGCACTGATCGTTATAGCGCGCGGCCAACTCCACCGGATCGCCCGCGTCGCGGAGGTTGACGAAATTGACTCCCTTCACCACGCGGCCCGCAGTGACGTCCAGACAGGGAATGATGCGTTTAGCCAGCATGTTTAGAGGTCCACGAAATTCTTCACGATGCGGAGTCCGAGCGCGCCCGATTTCTCCGGATGGAACTGGACGCCGAACAGGTTCGCGGCCTCCACCACTGCAGTGTAGAGATGGCCGTACTCACAGGTGGCGGCGGTAGCCGGACACAGCGGGCCATAGTAGCTGTGAGCGAAATAGAGATACGGCCTGGGGCCGAGATTGTTGAGCAAAGATGTGCCTGGACGCGGGACGATCTCATTCCAGCCCATGTGGGGTACGCGCAAATTGCCGTTGAACCGCTTGACGACGCCGGGTAGCAGGTTGAAACCTTCCAGTTCCGGGGCCTCTTCACTGCGTTCAAAGAAGGCCTGCATACCGAGGCAGATGCCGAGGAACGGAACGCCTTGTCCGATGCACCGTTTGATGGGGTCGCGCATTTCCATCATCTCCAGGGCGCGCATCATCTGGCCGAAGTGGCCGACGCCAGGCAGAACCACCTTGGAGGCGTGCCGCAACTGGCCAGGGGTATGAACAAGCTGGTAGGCCGCGCCGATTTCGGCGAGCGTGTTTTGCACGCTGCGCAGGTTCCCCGCCCCGTAGTCGATGATGCCGATCATAGTAGCCCCTTGGTGGACGGCAGTTGATCCTTCAACCGCGCGTCCTTGGAACAGGCGTATTTCATCGCCCGCGCCCAACATTTGAACACCGCTTCAATCTTGTGATGGCTGGAGCGTCCATACATCACCTTGGTGTGCAGGTTGGCGCCGCAGTGATGCACAAAGCCGTCGAAGAAATCGTACAGCAATTCCACCTGGAGGTCACCTACCATGCGGACCTTCACCAGATCGCGATAAACCAGTGCGGGACGTCCGCCGAGGTCGACGGCAACGATGGCTAGCGTTTCATCCATGGGCAGAATGAAGTAGCCGGCACGGTTGATGCCCTTGCGGTCGTCAAGCGCTTGCGCGAAAAGCTGGCCCATCACGATGCCGCAGTCTTCCACCGTATGATGCTGATCCACATCGAGGTCGCCGGAGGCATGGATTTTCAAATCGAAGCCGCCGTGTTTGGTGAACAACTCGAGCATGTGATCGAGGAACCGGATTCCGGTGCGGATGTCGTAGCGGCCGCGGCCTTCAATGGTGAGGCTGCCAATGATGGACGTTTCCTTTGTGTTGCGTTCAACTCCGGCCTTGCGCAAGGTAGTTCTCCAATTGGTTGATGTCGTCGAGCACAGCGGCGGCGTTTTCGCGGGCGAACAGATCGAGCAGCGTGGCGCGTGTGGAATGCGCCTGGCTGGCCACGCCGATGAAAGGGACGCCGGCGGCACGGGCGCAGCGAGCATCATCCACCGTGTCGCCGATGTAATAAAGCGCGCGGCCCGGGTACATGGCCTGGACCTTCAGCAGACCTTCGGGGTGCGGCTTGCCGTGGGTAACGTCGTTGGCTGTGAGAATCGGGTGGAAGCGGATGAGTCCGGCGGAACGGTTGAGGGTGATCATCGCTTCGAAACGGTCGCGGCCGGTGTAGACGCCGAAGTCGAAGGCCTCGCCAAGGCTCTCCAACACACCCGGTCGGGCGATCCAGCGCTCGCGATGAATCAGTCCGTTGTCACCGTCGCCGATGAAGATCTTCTGGAAGTGACCGATGACCGTGTCGTAATCGACTGCGACGCCGAGGTCGGCAGCCATCTTCTGCGAGAGCTTCCAATCGTTGTTCCAACCGCCGGCGTTCTTGTAAGCCTGAATGTCGTCGTAGGTGACGGGCTTGCCCGTGAAATGCGTAACCGTCTGGCGAATGGTCTCGCGATAGGATTCGGTGACTTCGACGAGCACACCGTCCATATCGAACATGAGCAGAGGCCGCATCACCAGATCCTCTCGAGTTCTTTGAGGAACCGGCGCGACTGATCCCGAGTGCCGATAGTGACGCGGACGCAGCCGGCGATTTCGTAGCTGCGGTCGCGGACGAGCACGCCCGCGGCGCGGAGACCGTCACGGATTTCGATGGCGCGGTCGCCGCATTCAAAGAGAACAAAGTTGCCCTGGCTGATGTAGAAGTGAATCCCCATGCGGCCGAGTCCCTCATAGACGAGGTCCCGCGCTTGCAGCACTTCCTCGACGTACGACTGGACGTATTCAGTGTCTTCGATGGCCGCACGGACGGCGATGGCGGCGAGCAGATTGACGCTGTAGGGCGATTGCGCCTTGCGAAGGAATCCGCCGTTTTCCGCTTGCGTGAGGAGCACGCCGAGGCGCATGGCCGCCATGCCAAAGACTTTGGAAAACGTCCGGCTGACGAAGAGGTTCGGGTATTCGGCAACCAGGGGCAGCGCGGTGATGCCGCAGAACTCGTAGTAGGCCTCGTCGATCAGGACCGCGGCTTGTGGCGCGGCTTCGAGAATACGGCGGATGGAGGCGATGTCCGTACCGGTGCCTGTCGGGTTATTAGGGTTCGCGATGAGGATGGCGCGTGTTTCGGGCCGGATCGCGGCCAGCAGTTCCGCCAGGGGAAACGCAAGGTCCTTCTTGTGGTACGGGATTTCGTGCACGGCGGCTCCGGCCACTTCGCTGTAGAAGCGGTACATCGCATACGAGGGTTGGAGCAAGAGCACCTCGTCGTTGTCATCCAGGAACGTGTTGACGAGAACCTGGATGGCCTCATCGGTGCCGTTGGTGAGAACGAGCTGGCCGTCCGTGACGCCGAAGTACCCGCATAGCTTTTCGCGCGTTTCGACGTATTCGGGATAGACGGCGAAGATGTTGCGATCGAGGTGTTGGCGGACGTATTCGAGCACGCGCGGCGAGCAGCCGACGGTGTTCTCGTTGAAGTCGAGGCGGAGCTTTCCCGTACGGCCACCGGAGGGCGGCAAGTAGGGAGCCATGCGGAGCACGGCATCGCGGGGTTGGAGCCTCACTTGCCTAATCGCACTTCGACGCTGCGAGCGTGCGCCTCCAGCCCCTCGGCGCGCGCCAGTGTGGTAATCGACGGCCCCAAGCGGCGAAGCGCCTCGCCATTCAACTCCTGCACCGCGATCACCTTGCAGAAATCGGCCGCGGAGAGACCACCGCGGAGGCGGGCAGCTCCGTTGGTGGGAAGAACGTGGCTCGGGCCGGAAGCATAATCACCGGCGGCTTCCGGGCTGTTGGGTCCGACGAAAACGGTGCCCGCGTGCTTGACGGAATCGAGCAGGCGCATCTCGGGAATAGCGAGATGCTCGGGCGCGAAGGCGTTCGAAATCTCTACTGCCTGTTCGAGCGAATTCGTGATAAAGATAGCACTGTTCTTCTCGATGGATTTGCGCGTGATCTTCGCGGTGGGCAGGTCTTTCATCTGTTTCTCCAACTCCTGCGAGACCGCGGCGGCCAGCCGGCGGGAAGGCGTACACAGGATAGCCGCGGCGTCTTCGTCGTGCTCGGCCTGGGCGAGCATGTCGGCGGCGATCCAGCGCGGGTCGCCATCATTGGAAATGATGAGCACTTCAGTGGGACCGGCGACGAAGTCGATGCCCACTTCGCCCGCCAGGAGCCTCTTGGCGGCGCTGACGTAGATGTTGCCGGGGCCGACGATGCGGTCGGCTTTGGGCACCGTCTTGGTGCCGAATGCGAACGCCGCGATGGCGTGCGCGCCGCCCATCTGAAATACCCTGGTCACGTCGAGCAAAGCCGCGGTGCCGTAGATCTCGCAATTGGGCTTCGGCGAGGCCACACTGATATGCGGGACCCCGGCCACCTGCGCGGGAATCACGGTCATCATCAAGGTGCTGGGCAGCGGGAAGCGTCCGGAGGGAATGTAGGCCGCGACGGAATCAAGCGGGCGAACGATCTGGCCGAGGCGGATGCCGGGTGCGAGCGCTTTCCGGAACGGCTTAGGCAACTGGAGCCGTGCGTAGCCGCGGATGTTGTCCGAAGCGATTTTCACCGCGCTGCGAAATTGCGGATCGAGATCGTCGGCGGCCTGTTGGAGGCGGCCGCCCGGGACTTCGACGGTTTTCTCCGTGAGGCCGTCGAGTTTCCTGGCGTATTCCACCAGCGCCTTGTCGCCGCGCTTGCGCACCGCCTCGAGGATCGGCCTGACGATACGCTCGGCTTCCTCCAGACGGGCCGTGCGGCGTTCGAGGATCTTGGTTGCCTGGCTAGCTTCGAGGATTCGAATCATAATTACATTACTATCTTGTTTAAAGGATATTCGACAATTCCCTGAGCGCCTGCCTTTTTCAGACGGGGAATGATATTGCGGACGGTGGATTCGTCGAGAATGGTATTCACGGCAAGCCACTCGTCATCACTCAGATGAGAAATAGTGGGCTTCTTGAGAGCCGGCAAAGCCGCGAGAACCGCAGGGAGATTGTCCTTGCTCACGTTGAGCATCAGGCCTACCTTGCCGAGGGCGTTGATCGCGCCTTCCAGCAGCATGCGGATATCCTCGAGTTTGTGGCGCTTCCATTCGTCCTCCCAGGAGACTTTGTTGGCCACTAACTGCGTATTCGATTCCATCACCACGTCGAGGATGCGGAGTTTATTGGCGCGGAGAGAGGAACCGGTCTCGGTAACTTCGACAATCGCATCGGCGAGGACCGGCGGCTTCACTTCGGTTGCGCCCCAACTGAATTCCACCTTTGCTGTAACTCCATGGCTGGCGAGGTACTTTTTGGTCGCACCCACCAGTTCGGTGGCGATGATCTTGCCTTCCAGGTCCTTGACGGAATGGAACGGTGAAGATTCGGGCGCGGCGAGTACCCAGCGCACCTTGCCGAAACTCTGCTTGGCGTAAATGAGATCAGCGACTTTGTGGACGTCCGCGTCGTTTTCGGCCACCCAGTCGAGGCCGGTGAGTCCTGCGTCGAGAACCCCGTCTTCCACATAACGCGCCATTTCCTGCGCGCGGATGAGCATGCACTCGATTTCCGGATCGTCGATGGCGGGAAAATAGGAGCGGCTGGAGACAGTAATGTTGAAGCCGGCGCGCCGGAAGAGGTCGACTGTGGCGGTTTCGAGACTACCTTTCGGGATTCCCAGTTTCAGCTTCATAACTCAGCCCCCGTACACCTGACCCGGGTCGTAAGTTGGTTTATCGGTGACCACCCAGGCGCCGTCTTCCCAACGGCGGTAGAAGCAGCTTTCATAGCCGTTGTGGCAAACGCCGGGGCCAACGGCCTCGACTTTGATAACGAGGGAATCCTGGTCACAGTCAGTGGTGATCTCCTTGACGATGAGTTTGTGGCCGGAGGTTTCCCCTTTGAGCCAGAGCTTCTTGCGGGTGCGGCTATAGAAAACGGCGCAACCTGTTTCGAGAGTCTTCTTCCAGGCTTCTTCGTTCATAAAGCCGAGCATGAGCACACGGCCACTGGCGGCGTCCTGGATGACGGCGGCGATGAGCCCGTCCTGTTTTGCAAAATCAAGTTCCATTAGTTAGAGTCCACAATAAAAAAACCCGCCGGAGCCGCGGCGGGCTTGGTTGCTCCAAAGATTTCGGTTCGTAGCCTTAGAACCCAGCCCGGTAGCACACACAAGACCCTGCGTGAGGATGGTGATGATGCCGCTGGGAGAGCGTTAGCATGAATGACCAGTATAACAGAAGCGAGTGGGTAGCGCGCTCAACAGGAGCGACTGCTCCGCTTCTTCCGCTGGTGATCTGCAAAAAAAAGTGAACCGCTCCGTCCAATCACCCGTATTCTAGCTGTTAGAACACTGGTCGATCATCAACACGAGCATATGCCAAGACGCGAATCGCCTCTCCAATCCGAGATGGTCCAGGGCACACTGGACATGCTGGTCCTCCGGACGCTGGTCGTTGGTCCTGCCCACGGACAGACAATCGCTCATGCCATCGAGAGAGGATCTGAGGAGGTGCTGCAAGTGGAGCACGGCTCCCTCTATCCCGCATTGCGCCGTCTCGAGAATCGGGGCTGGATCGCATCTTTCTGGGGAACCTCTGAGAATAACCGGAAAGCGAAGTATTATCGGCTCACTCCCGAAGGCAAAAAGCAATTGGCGGCACAAACCTCCCGCTGGGAGCAGTTGGTGAAGGCAATTGGCCGTATCATGCATCCGGCCCGCGAGGGACAGTCATGAACTGGGGGCGATTCTTCCACCGCGGCAAGGCGGACACCGAACAGCGCGAGGAACTGGAATTCTACCTGGACGTCACTACGGAGGAGTACATCGCCCGCGGTGTGCATCCTGCGGCTGCGCGCGATGCGGCACGCAAAAAGCTCGGTAACGCGACATGGATTCGAGAGGAGGTCTATCAAATGAACACGTTGGATTTCCTGGAAGGACTGCTGCGGGATGCTCGCCACGCTCTGCGGATGATCCGGCTTAACTCGGGCTTCAGCACGGCTGCGATCCTCTCGCTCGCACTTGGCATTGGCGCCAACACGGCCATCTTCAGTCTCGTGAACGCTGTGCTCATCCGTCCGCTCCCGTATCCGGAATCCGAGTCGCTGGTTGGCGTCTTCAACTCAGGCACGATCCAAGGCGAGACATTCAGCGACATGGGTCTCGGGCCCGGAATGTACGCGGCGTTGAAGGAGCACTCGGCGGCGTTTCAGGAATTCGGTGTGTGGTCGCCGGGCACAGCAACCGTGACCGGCGCCGGCGATCCTGAGCAGATCAAGACCGTCACCGTGACCCAAGGACTTCTGCCGGCTTTGGGTGTTCAGCCGGTCTTGGGCCGCCGGTTTTCCATCGAGGATGACATGCCGGGAACAGCGGAAACCGTCATCCTCTCTCACTCGTATTGGCTCAGGAGGTTCGGCGGTGACACGCAAATGGTTGGACAAATGGTTGTGGTTGACTTCGTTCCACGCCAGGTGATCGGCGTGATGCCGCGAACCTTCCGGTTCCTCGATCTTTCGCCCGACGTCCTGCTCCCGCAACGCTTCGCCAAGGCGAACCTGCGCATCGAGCCGTTTTCGTATTCCGGCATCGCAAGATTGAAGCCGGGCATCACCATCGGCCTAGCGAACGAAGACAGCACGCGAGTTCTCACCAAGGTCATCCCGGAGAACGCGCGCTCGTTCTTCGAACAGGCGCGGGTGAAGCCGAATTTGCGCCCGCTGAAGCGGGACGTTACCGGCGACATTGGCGCGGTTCTCGGCGTTCTGATGGGAGCGCTCGGTCTGGTGTTCCTGCTTGTCTGCGCCAATGTAGCGAACCTGGTTCTGGTAAGGGCGCAGGCGCGGACGCAGGAATTCGCGATTCGTGCCGCGCTTGGCGCCGAATGGGGGAGGATCGCCAGAGAACTGCTCGTCGAAAGCCTTATGCTTGGCCTGCTTGGTGGCGCTTTCGGCATGGCTCTTGCTTACGGCGCGTTGCGAATCCTGACGGCGCAGAGCCTCACCACCATTCCCAGACTGGCCGAAGTCTCAGTCGATGCGGCGACCCTGGCGTTTGGTCTCGCGTGCTCGATCGCCGGAAGTCTGTTCTTCGGCCTGATCGCCGCTCTCAAGTGTGGCATCCCCGGCAAGATCCTCAATGCGCGCGGCGCAAGCATGGGCCTTCACCAACTGCGAGCGCAGAACGTACTGGTGATTGCGCAGGTTGCGCTTGCCTTGGTTCTGCTGGTGGTGGGCGGGTTGCTAACACGCAGCTTCGTTGCCCTACGCGGAGTTCACCCCGGGTTCACACAGCCGGAGCGGATCCAGACACTCCGGATCGCAATTCCGGAAACGCAGGTGCCGGAACCGGAGCGCGTGGCCCGGATGCAGGCCGAGATAGTCGAGAACGTCTCTCGACTGCCGGGTGTGCAGGCAGCCGCATTCACTTCCGGAATGCCGATGGATGCGGACTATCGCAGCGGAAACCTCGTGGCTGTCGAAGACAAGCTCGTGCCGGGGCAGCCTCCTCCGAACCGGCGTGTCAAGTCTGTGTCTCCAGGCTTGTTTGCCGCGCAAGGAACTCGTTTACTGGCCGGCCGGGATTTCACTTGGGAGGATCTGCTCAAACGCCGCCTCGTCGCGATCGTATCGGAGAGCATGGCACGCGAGAACTGGGGCCAACCCAATACGGCGCTGGGCAAGCGGCTTCGGCCGGGCGCTTTGGGCGACATCTGGCTTGAGGTGGTCGGAGTCGTCGAGGACGTGCATGACGACGGGGCTCACCGGCCGGCTCCTCCGATAGTCTACTTCCGGACTGGAGTGAACGACCCGTGGCGGCCCGACCGGCCACCATCCATCCGCCGTGGCCTGACGCTGGCGATTCGAAGCGGCAGGACAGGCACCGAAAGGTTTCTCAGAGAAGTCGCCACGGCCATCCACTCCGTCAACCCGAGCCTGCCTTTGACGCAGGTGCGAACGCTGAACGATGTTTACCGGCGCTCCATGGCGCGAACATCATTCACGTTCATCCTGCTGGGCATCGCAGGAACAATGGCGTTAGCATTGTCGATCATCGGCGTTTACGGGGTGCTTGCCTACGCAGTGGGACAACGGCGGCGCGAGGTGAGCATTCGGATGGCGCTTGGGGCTCAGCCGAGTCAGGTGAAAGGGCTGTTCGTTCGGCGAGGGATTTTGCTGGCATCCACCGGCAGTGTCGCAGGGCTGGCCGCGGCCATCGGGCTTTCGCGCTGGGTTTCTTCGCTTCTGTTTGGTGTGACAGCGCTAGACCCGGTCTCCTACGTGGCGTCCGCAATGATTGTTTCCGCGGCAGCGGTGATTGCGAGCTATATCCCCGCCCGCCGGGCCTCGTCAGTGGACCCTATCGAATCACTTCGCGTGGATTGATTTGAGTGCCCAGTTGGCAACAAATGGGGAGAAGAAACGGGTTGCAGGGAGGTCGCAGCAAACCACCGATTCCACCACCCAGATCCCGAGGGAAGCAGCCACCGCGGATGTCCAGACCAATTGCCGGGCGATCCGCATCGGTCCTTTCGCCTTGTTCATGTTCGCAACGCTATAGCCGGTGCTCGCCAGATAGCGAGTAGACAGATTCTGAAGCCCGGCTTCGGCGTGGGCCCGCGCCAGAGTCGGAGCATCGAGCGATACGTGGATGTCGTATACAGCCCGGTCCACCCAGCGCTGAAGCAAGCCGACCGAACCAGCCATGTTCGGAACAAATGTAATTAGCGTGCCGCCTGGCCTGACCAGGCGCGCGCACACCGCGAGCGCCGACGCGGTATCAGTGAAGTGTTCGACAACGCCGAATGAGACAACGTAGTCGAAAGCTTCCATCAGATGGTCAGGAGGCGCAAACAGGTCGGCACAGATGATCTCGCAGGGCACGTTTTCCCGCTGCATCACGCGACGCGACTGCGCGCACCCCTCCTCCGAGTAGTCGAGCCCGGCGACATCCAGTCCAAATGTGCGATGGAAGTAAGGCAGCCAAACGGACCCGGCACAGCCGATTTCGAGGATGCGGCGTCCCCACAGCGGCGCTTCGCCAAACCCGCGGGTGAACTCTTCGTGGAAGGCGCGGCGCAGGCGATTTCGAGGAGATCGGCCCGCCGGATCGATAGGCCGCGCAAGCTTCGTGTCCTGCGCCACCTGGTCCCAATAGGCGACCGTGGTCAGATCCGGCGCTGGTTTCGGTGGAGTATGCATCGTAATAATAGTGCGATTCGGCCGGGATTCTTCTCAAACTGTTTTGAATGACTATCTCAGCCGTGCAAGTTCCCGCCGGGAGAGGAAGGCGCAGCCGGATGCCGGGAAGGTCGAACCCGAGGCCGACTCTGACCGTGGTCAACTCATACCGGATGCTCCTCGCCACATTGACGCCGAGGGTGGTTCTGGGAGAGAGTGACCACGCAACCTTTGCGGTGGGACCGTGGTCCGATACGTCCGAGCCCGGTACAACCGTCTGCGACCCGCGTCCGTAAAATGGCGTTACACCCGCCGACAAGGACCGGAAACCGGGCGAGCCCGCGCCATCTGCCGGACTCGCCTGAACCCCTCGCATTCGGACGATCAGATCGTTCCACTCCGCGGGTGACCAGGGGTACGCGAGTGTGCCCCCAGAGATCAGCGAGCTGTCCTCAACGTGTGAGAGAAGCCGCCTGGGGGAGGGCGCCGTTCGCCTGTTGCCGGATCCATTCCGCAGCCAGGGGGTGACTGGAAACTCCGCCCGCGCACATCGTGAAGCTGAGTCCTTCCAACCGTTTGCCAATCCCAGCCTGGGCGTGGCCGACAGAGATCAAAACCGGGACGACTAGAACTTTCGTATCCATACTTGCGAGTCTCACCTTCTCGCGCAGTTCAGCGGTAGCGGCATCTCGAATCGCATTTGGGGCGTCGTCGCGGAGGGTGATGAACTCCACACGACGGAAGCCCAGCGATTGTTGCAGACGTTCTGCTTGCGACTTGAGGCAACCGAGCCACTGCGCGTTGTCTGCGTCTCCGTTCGGCCCATGCGCAACCAGAACGACCGATTCGGCGCCCGGATCAGTGGAAACAGACTTGGCCTGATCGGCCAGAATTCGCGCCAGCAGCGGCGCGTCATCCATGGCCCTGGTGAGCGTCAGGCCGGCCCGCGTATTCAGCGCCTCGCCGTGAACATGCCCGGGCGCAGTGTTCCGTTGCTTCGCGTAGTAGCGCAGTTCTTCGTGATGCTCGCTGAACGAGGAGACCATGAGAGGCACAATGACGATGCGGTCGACGCCGGTCTGATCGAGCCGGGCAGCGGCGTTCGCAAGGCTCTCTGCCGGTGATCTGGGGGTCAGGAACGCGACTGCCTTGGGACCGGACCAATCCACCTGGTTTACTACGCGCACCACCTGGTCGTTCCAGGCGCCGGTGCTCGATCCGTGTGCGACCACGAGGAGCGCATTTGTGGCGCTCGGCGCTGCCACACGTGCGGACTTGGCAGCCTGGATCACCCACTGCGCAAGGCGTTCATCCGGCAGGAGACCTTGCCGGCTCATCGTGTAGCTGAGCCCTTTCAGCCGTTCCTCGATGCCCGTTTCAATGCCCCCGTAGGAGATGAGCAGCGGGACGAGCAGCACTTTTTGACCTTCGCCGGTTGCGCGCTCGACGACCGATCGGAGTTCGGCCGCCGCCTGCGCGCGAATCGGCGCGGGGGCGTCGTCGCGAACGGTGAGGTATTCAATGCGGCGGAATTTGCTTTCGATCCGCATGCGCTCGACCAATGCGCCCATGTCCGCGAGCCACTTGCTGTTCTCGTCATCGGAGACGGGACCATGCGCCACCACCACCACCACCTCATGTTCCGGATCGCGACTCATGCTCTTCGCCCGCGAGAGGAGAATATCGGCGACGAGGGGGTTCCGATTGAGCGCGGACGCCATGCGGACCGGCACTGGCGACTGGATGGGTGACGCCGGGTCGAACCCCGCACCGGCCGGGTGGTGGCCGGCGTGGCCTCCTCCGTGATCGTGGCTCATTTTGGCATATAGGGCGAGCTCGGGAGGGGCCTCCGCGCGCAGGCTAAGCAAGTACTCTGTGGAGGTGATGACCGAGCTGTGAGACGACACGAAGAGGGGAACGGCGACGATCTCGCGCACGCCTCGCTGGACCAGTCGGTCAACCGCATCCTGGATATTCCGTTTCGTGGCCATTCCAAACGCCACTTCAACCGGGAGGCTTTTGTTCACTTCGGCGGCAAGTTCTGAGACCTTCTCATTCCAATTGTTCCTGCCGCCGTGCGCCAGCAGCAGCACGCCGGGCGAAGGCTTTGTCTCCTGTGCCTGGCCAACGGCCAGAAGGCACAGCAAGAGTCCGGGTATCGAGAGTTTTCGCAAATTCATGTGGGCTCCTTTGTGTAGCATTCCTAGTTCTTTTCCCTGACGAACGAATAGCGCAAGCCGATGCGGAAGGTCCGGCCATAATCGGGCCGATCGAACGACGGCTGCGGCTGGCGAAGCTTCCGGTCGGTGCTGTCCAGCAGATTGTCAATGGCTCCGTAGATTGTGGTTCTACGAGCCAGGCTTTTGGACGAATAGAGGTCCCAGACGCTGTATGGGAATGCCCGGGCGCGTGTGCCGGCGTTCAACAGGTAGCTGCTGAAGAAACTGCCGCGCAGGTTGGTGGTCAGCCCCCGGCGGCGATTGAGATAATCGCCGCCCACGAAGCCCTGATGTTTGTGGCGTTGCGTGAGTGACGCGCCGGTAATCCGGTCCCGCGCGTCCAGGAAAGTGTACGCGCCTCGAACTCGGAATCCTCTGCCAAGCGAAGCTTCGCCGTCGACTTCAAAGCCGCGGGTGTAGACTCGGCTGAGATTCTGGTAGAGGAAGAGTTGCCGGCCCAGAAGGGGGTTGAACGCCGCGGGAATCCCGTATTGCCGCTGGATTGCTTCGAGCTCCACAGCCGTCCGCGGCGTGCCCACGAAAAGGCTCTCGATGAGGTCCCGCAAGTCATTGCGATAGAAGTTCAGCCCTACTCGAAAATGGGTGCGCGAATAGACCGCGCCCGCGCTATAGCTGCGCGAGGATTCCGGCCGCAGGTTCGGAGTCCCGATTACCTGGTAGAAGCTGGCGGGGTTCGCGAACCGATAGTAGAGCTGGCCGAGATCGGGAGCACGGAATCCGTGGCCGTAGCCGGCGCGAAGCATGAGATGATTCACCGCGCGCACAACCAAACCGGCCTTGGGAACGAAGTGACCGCCAAAGCCGGAGTGGTTCTGGTAGCGTCCGCCGATGGTGAGAGTGGCCCGGGAGAAGAGCTGAATCCGGTCCTGAAGCCAGCCGTCGGTCGTCGTTATCTGCTGGCCGGCATTGTCGCCAACCAACCGGTTTGCCCCGCGATACTGGTCCTGCACCCACTCGGCGCCTAGCTGGATGAACTGGCGCCTGCCCAGGTTGTGCCCCAGCGTGGAGTCCAGGCGGCGATACCGCTCATTGAGATTGGCTAGAGCTGTGACAGTGGCCGGCCCGGCGAGTGGATTCACCTGCGAGTTCTCGTCGTAACGGCCGGAGTACCCTCGCACCTGGAGCGTCGTAGAAGGAGCCAGCAGGAAGTCGCCCGTCAGCGCGTAGTTCTGGCTGCTGTCGTTCAAGGTGGACCTCGACAAGCCAGTCTCAGCCAAGGCGCGTCCGGCTTCGTTGTTGTGGTAGGCATTGGCGGTGAAGCCGAGAGCCGCGCGAGCGTTGAGCGCGTAGCGCGTGCGGAACAGAAGGTCGTTGCGCATGTAATGCGGCCCCACTGTTACGGGGCTCGCCGGAATCAATCCGTAGGCCTGTTGCTGGTGCCTCTCGAGGTCGAGGAACAAGCTGAGGTTCTTCACCTGGGTTCCGAAATCCGCGCGGGCGTCCAGCGCGCTGAGCGAGCCCCCCGCGACGTTGAGATTCATCTCGAAGGGATTGTCTGGCTCGCGGCTGATCATGTTGATCACGCCTCCGATTGCGTCGCTGCCGTACAAAGCGGAAGCGGCGCCCTTCACCACCTCAACCTGATCCAGCCGGCCGACGGATTGCCGGTTCAGATTCAGCACTCCGCTCTTAATGCCGCGCCCGCCGACGACGGGGAGGCCATCCTGCAACACCAGGACCTGCCGTGAATCGATTCCCTGGATCTGCGCCCCTGCCACGGCAGAGGACGAACTGCGGCGTGTGACCACACCCGGAATCTCCGCGAGAACGTCGGACACACGCTCGTAGCCCGTGTCTCGCATCTGCTCGCGTGTGACGACTTCCACTTTCGCGGGCGAGTCCTCGCGCAACTCTTCCACGCGCGAGCTCGATACCACCGTCACCTGCTGGCTGAGGCCGGCCAAAGGCAGACGGAAGTTGGTATCGGCAAGGGCGACGGATTCGAGTACCTCCACGTAGCTTCCCTGGTCGGCCAATCCGGGCCGCGAGGCGACAACCCAATACCTGCCAGGACGCACACCTGCAAATGAGTATCGGCCCACATCGTCCGTCAACCGCTGCAGCGAGTATCCGGTTAGCGTGTTGCGAATCGTCATGGAAGCGCCAGAGACCGGCAATCCTGCTG
>JACQZR010000132.1 GCA_016213775.1 Acidobacteriota bacterium | reverse complement strand
CCCTCCAATACAAGCACGGCCCTGTGCCGCTGGGAGACCACCGGTGGCGCTTTCAAGTCTGGGCGCCTTTCGCGGACCGTGTCGACCTTCATGTCGTGCAACCGCGCGAGCGATTCCAACCACTGGCGCAAACGGAGCGAGGTTACTACTCCGCTGAATTGCCCGACCTGGAACCGGACGCCTGTTACTTCTACCGTCTGCCTGGGGAAAAAGAGCTGCCGGATCCCGCCTCCCGCCGCCAGCCCTTCGGTGTTCATGGCCCTTCTCAGTTGTGTGACGGCGATTTCCATTGGGATGATGACGCCTGGCAAGGCATCCCCCTCGATCACTATGTCCTGTACGAAATCCACACCGGTGTCTTCACTCCGGAGGGTTCCTTTGAAGCCCTGATACCGCGACTCTCTGACTTGCGGGATCTCGGCATTACCGCGATCGAGTTGATGCCTGTTGCGCAGTTCCCAGGCAGCCGCAACTGGGGCTACGACGGCGTCTATCCATTCGCTGTCCAGGATTCCTATGGTGGCCCCACAGCCCTCAAGCGGCTTGTCAACGCCTGTCATGCTCTTGGTCTGGCGGTCGTCCTCGACGTCGTCTACAACCACCTCGGCCCGGAAGGCAATTATCTCGCCGCCTATGGGCCGTACTTCACTAACCGCTACACCACGCCATGGGGGCTCGCCTTGAACTTCGACGGTCCGGGAAGCGACGAGGTGCGCCGCTTCTTCATCGAGAACGCGCTTTATTGGGTAACCGAATTTCATATCGACGCGCTGCGGCTGGATGCCATCCACGCCATCCACGACCAGTCCGCATATCCCTTCCTTCAGGAAATCGCCTGCACTGTCCACGAAATCGCCAATCAGCTCGGCCGGCGTGTCCATGTCATCGCCGAGAGCGCCCTCAACGACACGCGAGTCATCCGCTCCACCGAGTTGGGAGGTTTGGGGCTGGACGCTCAATGGAACGACGACTTCCATCACGCGCTGCGCACATTGCTCACTGCTGACCGCTCCGGCTACTACCGGGATTTTGGCGACCTGCATCAGTTGGCCAAGGCCTATCGCGAGGGATTCGTTTACTCCGGACAATACTCTTCCTTTCGCCAGCGGCGTCATGGAAACTCCGCTGTCTCCATCCCCGCTACACGATTTGTTGTGTTTTCACAGAATCACGATCAGGTGGGCAATCGGATGTTCGGCGAACGCGTCAGTTCTCTGTTGCAGTTCGAGAGTCTGAAGCTGGCCGCCGCCGCCGTTCTGCTGTCTCCGTTCCTGCCGCTGCTCTTCATGGGAGAAGAGTATGGCGAGACGGCGCCGTTCCTGTATTTTGTCAGCCACGGAGATGCGGAACTGGTCTGCGCCGTGCGCGACGGACGCAAGCAGGAGTTTTCGGAATTCGCCTGGCAGGGCGATCCACCGGATCCGCAGGCCGAGGAGACCTTCGTGCATTCGAAGCTCCGCCCTTCTTTGCGCAGCCAGCCCCGCAACCAGGCGCTCACCGCGTTCTACCGGCGTTTGATCGAGCTGAGAAAGACGTTACGTCTCCCCGAAGCTTCAGAGAATGGCGGCCGCCAGGTGGAGGTGTACGAGGACGAGCAGGTGCTGTGCTTGAACCAGCGTTCCGCCGGCTTGGAGTCGTTGACGTTCCTCAGCTTCCACCATCAGACCGTCACCCTCCCAGGCCCGGCGCTCTTTTCGTTCGCGCGTCCCGCCCGATGGTGTAAGGTTCTGGATTCGAGCAGCATGGAATGGATGGGACCTGGGGCGCACTCTTCTGACCTCCTCCACTCCGGCCCCGCCCTCAATTCCCGGCCCGTTGTGCTGAACCCGAAATCCGCCCTCGTCTATCAGTACCAGGCAGAGGAGTAGCCAATGAATCCCTCTGCGATTCCCATATCCACCTACCGCATCCAGTTCAACAAACATTTTCGCTTTCTGGATTGCCGGGAGATTGTGCCCTATCTGCATGACTTGGGCATCGGAGCCCTGTATTCCTCGCCGCGCTATCGCGCACGCCGCGGGAGCGAGCATGGTTACGACGTCTCCAGCCCCTTGCGGGTCAACTCCGAACTCGGCACCGACGAAGAGTTCGACGATCTCTGCGAACGTCTGCGGCACTACGGGTTGGGCATGGTGCTGGACATCGTTCCCAATCATATGGTGGCGAGCCACGAAAACCCCTGGTGGATGGACGTGCTCGAAAATGGACCAGGCTCACCGTTTGCCCGCTACTTCGACATCGACTGGCACCCGACGGCGTCGAAAGCAGCGTTTCTACAAGAGAACAAGGTTCTCGTGCCCGTTCTGGGCGACCTTTACGGCAACGTCCTCGCCAATCAGGAGTTGACCGTCAGACTGGATGATGAGGGGTTCTTCCTGCGCTACTATGATCGCAGATTCCCTCTCGATCCCAAATCGTACAGCCTCATTCTCGACGCCTGCCTTGTGTATCTGGAAATGAGTCTTGGCATCGAGCACGCGGCCATCGCCGAAGTGCGAAAGCTCGCCCGGCTGGCGAGTGAGCTTCCCCCGAACACCGTCACCGATGCCGGCAAAGCCACGCGGCGGCAGGAGGCCGGGCGGTCACTCAAGAGGCGGCTCTTTGCCGTCTATCGCGATATCCCCGAAGCCCGCCTCGCGATCGATGCCGCGCTGGCGGACCTCGCCGGCAACAAAGGCGATGTCATGAGCTGCGGACGATTGCACGAGTTGCTGGAACAGCAGTCCTTCCGGCTCGCGTATTGGAAGATTGCTTTTGAAGAAATCAACTACCGCCGCTTCTTTGACATCAACGACCTCGTTTGCCTGCGCACTGAAGAGGAGGACATCTTTGATGCTCGTCATGCCCCGGTCTTCCAACTGCTCGCTGAACGAAAGGTCACCGGCCTCAGAGTCGATCACATCGACGGTTTGCGCGACCCCTCGGGATACCTCTCCATGCTCGACAAAGCTGTCCGCAAAGCGGCTGCAGATGATTCCACCTACGTCGTCGTGGAAAAGGTACTGGGGCGCGGCGAGTCGCTACCGAGTCAATGGAACGCCCAGGGAACCACCGGTTACGACTTCTTGAATGCGCTCTCCGATCTGCTCCTCCACCCCGAGGGTCTCCAGTCCCTTTCCGCCATCTACGCAAAGTTCACCGGCGAAGAAATCCCATTTGGCGAATTGTGTTACGCCCGCAACAAACAGGTGATGTGGAAGCTCTTCGCCGGAGAAGTGAATGTTCTCGGTCACCATTTGGGACAACTCGCGGCGCAGGACCGCGAGGCGCGTGATGTCCCGCTGTCGGAACTGATGGAAGTTTTGGTCGAAGTCACGGCCTGCCTGCCGGTATACAGAACGTACATTCGCGACCTGGAGATCGACGGCCACGCCCGCTATTACTTGGAGCGGACTCTGGAGCTGGCGAGGACCCGCACCAGCGAAGTCAGGATCGGAGATCCCGCGTTCCACTTTCTCCGCCGCGTGCTTCTCCTCGATCCACCGCCCTACGCACCCCAATTGCGCGATCAGTTTCTCGCTTTCGTGATGCGCTGGCAGCAATTCACCGGGCCCGTGATGGCCAAGGGTCTCGAGGACACGGCATCCTATATCGACAACACGCTCATCTCCCGAAACGAGGTGGGAGGAGATGCCTTGCGCGAAGAACCGCCGCTCGATCTTGCGGGCTTTCACACCTTCTGCGCCGCCAGGCTTCAGGAGTGCAGGTACACCATGAATGCCACCTCCACACACGACACCAAACGCAGCGAGGATGTGCGGGCCCGCCTTCATGTGCTCTCCGAAATGCCGCTGGAATGGGAAAAACATCTCTTGCGCTGGCGCCGCTGGAACCGCCCGCATAAGAAAGTGCTTTCCGGCCAGCCAACGCCTACCCCGGGTGAGGAGGTGCTGCTGTATCAGACCCTGGCCGGCGTATGGCCGTTGGACGAGTCCAATGAAGCAGAATTCCTCGATCGCATCCGGACCTTCCTGGTGAAAGCAATGCGCGAGGCCAAGACGTATTCCGGATGGATCCGCCCGGACGAATCGCATGAGTCCGCGGTTCTTGATTTCTCCGCGGCCATTCTCGACCGCCGGCGCGACAGCCCTTTTCTCCGCGACTTCCTGCGCTTCCAGGAGAAGCTTGCCTGGCACGGCGCTCTCAACTCTTTAACGCAGACGTTGATTAAAATCACCGCGCCGGGAATTCCCGATTTCTACCAGGGCAGTGAGCTGTGGGACCTGAGTCTCGTGGATCCCGATAACCGCCGCCCCGTCGACTTCCAGCGCCGCATCGCCCTGCTCGAGTGTTTGCGAGTCCGTCAGCGCGAAGCTCCACACCATTTCCTGAAGGAGCTGTTGACCAACTGGAAAGACGGCCGCATCAAGCTCCACGTCACCGAACAGGCCCTCGGACTGCGCCGCGCCAAAGCCGGCGCTTATCTGGAAGGCGCCTACACCGCGCTCGAAACGAAAGGCCCCAAGGGCGGCAACGTCTGCGCGTTCGCGCGCTCGAAGAACGGCACATGGTGTCTCACCGTGGCGCCGCTATGGACATCGCGGATTGCCCCGTTCCCCAAACTACCCGTTGGCAGGAACGCCTGGCGGGACACACGACTCGTCCTGCCCGACGGAGCGCCCACACAATGGAGAAACGTCTTCACCGGCGAATCCGTCACCGCCGCACGAATCGAAAAGGGCGAACTCGCCATTCCGATGCACGAAGTCCTGCATCGTTTCCCAGTCGCCCTGCTTGCCAACCATGAGCCCGTTCGGGGCCGCCGCCAGCGCAATCATAGCCCACAGGCGAAACACGAAAGGAAGGTCCGAAATGAGTAATCTCGTTAGAACCTCAATCCGCGGGGCCGAACCGCGCCAGGTGCTCACCATGCTGCTCGCCGGAGGAGCAGGGGAGCGGCTGTTTCCCCTCACCCGGGATGAAGCCAAGCCCATGGTCCCCTTCGGCGGCATCTACCGCCTGATTGATATTCCCCTCTCCAACTGCATCAACTCCGGCCTGCGCAAAGTGTACATCCTTACCCAACATAAGGCGCTCACTCTCAACCGTCATATCCGCAAAACATGGAATATTCTCTCGCCGGAGCTCGGCGAGTTCGTCGAGATCCTATCGCCCACCAAACGTCTGCGCGACACGTGGTACCTCGGCACCGCGGACGCCGTCTATCAGAATCTCCAGAGCATCGAGGACGAACAGTCGCCTTATGTGCTCATTCTCTCGGCGGACCATGTCTACAAGATGGATTACCGCCTGATGCTCGAATGGCACGTTGAGAACGACGCCGATGTGACTCTCGCTACCACCCAGGTGGCGCCTTCCGATGCCGGACGATTCGGCATCGTCACCTTGGACAGGGATTTCTCCATACTTGGATTCGAGGAGAAGCCTCAGCACGACCAGCCTGACCGGTCGCACTTCAACTCCGACGTCTGCAGCGCTTCCATGGGAATCTACCTCTTCTCAACCGACGTGTTGCTCGAGGTGCTGCGGGCCGATGCCCATGACCCCGACTCGGCTCACGACTTCGGCCACAACCTGCTGCCCAAACTGATGGGCCGGAGAAGGGTCATCGCCTACGACTTTGTTGACGAGAACAGGAAGGAGATTCGCTACTGGCGGGATGTGGGCACCCTCGATGCCTACTACGCGGCCAACATGGACCTGGTTGCGGTTACGCCCGATTTCAATCTCTACGATGACGCCTGGCCCATGCGTATGTCAGCACCGATAGCTCCACCAGCCAAGTTCGTCTTTGGTGATGAAGGCCGGCGAACGGGGAATGCCACCGATTCGCTGGTTTCCAATGGTTGCATCGTCTCGGGCGGCATTGTCCGCAACAGCGTACTCTCACCAGGCGTTAGGGTGCACAGTTATTGCGATATCCAGTCGTCCATCCTGCTGCCCAACGTCCACATTGGACGGCGTAGCCGCATACGGCGGGCCATCATTGCCCAGGACGTTCATATCCCCGAGCATTCCGAGATTGGCTACAACCTCGCCGAGGACCGGCGCGCGGGCCACCTGGTTACGGAGAGCGGCATCGTCGTGGTGGCGGGAGACCCCGCCGGTGAAACGATTCCCGAAGAAATGCCGTCCATGGTTCCCCAAGCGCTTCGTGCCGCCGGTTGATTAGAGAAGCCGGCTGATTAGAGACAAATGAGTCGTGAGTTGCGCTACATGTTATCGGGAATGCAGGCAGGTAAGTTCTACACGCCTTACTTGGCGCCTATTTACAACCCCGCTCATAAGTCGCTGACGCAATAGAATTGGACGGGTATTTGCAGTCAACCTTGCAAAGCTCTGGGGAAGCTTGTGAGGTGAGAAATGAGAATAAGATTGGCCGCAAAGGTGCTGCCTCTGTTCGTTGCCGCATGTTTACTCTGTCCGCAAACACGCGCGCAGCATGCCATCGACAGTCGCAAATCGGTCCTGAAGATCCGTGTGTTCAAAGCCGGTGTATTCTCCGCATTCGGCCATGATCACGAGATTTCCGCGCCGCTGGCATCAGGCAGTGTCGATACTTCCAAACCGCACGTCGAGCTTCGGTTCAAGGCGGGTACGCTGAAAGTGGAGGACCCGAAAGTCTCTGCCCACGACCGCCAGGAAATCAGCAAAGCGATGCTCGGTCCTGAAGTCCTGGACGTGGAGCGTTTTCCGGACATCTCCTTCCGATCGACTAAGGTGGAGCCTGTGGAAGCGAAACGGTGGAAAGTCAGCGGCACACTCACCTTGCATGGTCAGACGAAGCCTGTGACTGTGGAGGTGCGAGAAAGTCAGGGGCATTACGTCGGGCACACACTCCTCAAGCAGACTGATTTCGGCATTCGTCCTATCCGGATTGCGGGGGGAACGGTTCGCGTTAAGGATGAAATCCGAATCGAGTTCGACATACAACTAACGTCCTGACGAGGTATCTGGATAATGACTTTCCCGTTTAGTGTGTCACTGCTTTGCTTTCTGGGAGTTCTACTCCCCATCACCGCTCCCGGGCAAACTCCCGCACGGTCGTCTACCAATCGCCACGTAGGCTTTGATACTCCGGAAGCCTGGGCGATGAAGTACTTCACATCGGTGTCTCTCATGAGCGGCCTGCAGCCGCCGCCGTCAACGCTCGAGGTGCCACATAAGGTTGGTTCCCTCACCGCTGGACTGGAAATGAGCTGGCTGCCGGAACTCTCCACTGAACGCGCCACCGTGGGCTTTTCCGGAAGGAAAGAGGAGGATCTCAACAAAGTGCCGGTCTTCATCCGCCCGAGCCTGCGAGTCGGGATTCCGTGGAAGTTTTCCGTGGTTGTCGCCGGCCTCCCTCCCGCTCGCATCTATGGCGTCACGCCCGGTCTCTTCGCCTTCGGTCTCGAACGGCCGGTAATCGAACGCCCCGGGTGGCGTCTCGGCTGGCGCGGGTACGGCCAGGTGGGCTCTGTCGGCGGCGCTTTTACCTGCCCGAAAAGGTCACTCGGATTCCCCGCTGGTTCGCCGCAAAATCCCAGCGGCTGCATCGGCGAATCCAGTGATACCGCCACTCTTCGTTACGCCGGCACTGAAGCGCAATTCTCCATTGCCGTGCCAAGGATGCCAAGGCTGATCCCACACGCCGCCGCCGGCATCAACTTGATCGACTCGGCATTTCAAATTGACGCGCCCACCGTCAACAGGGTGGACAATAACGGCTCTGGACTCGCGGCGTCACCTTCTCCGGCACCGCCGGCATCAGCTACCGGCTCACCAAGCGAATGGCGTTTACTGTTGATGCCTTCTACAGCCCCCTCAAGGTCCGCCGCGATGCCGCCGGTCCCGCGCAAATCGACGGTTTGTTCAATGTCCGAGCGCTTGTCTCGTACGCGATCCGCTGAGGCAGCGCGCATTCCACCACACGGCGTCAATCCTCTGGAATTGGCGCCGTGCTGCGAATACCCAAAACATTCCTCTAAAGAAATGTTTTAAACATTCCGATAGATGAGTGTGTGCTGTTCACGATCCTCCTCCTCGCAACCGAAACCCTGAACGCCCAGCCCGGCCGCTTCGGACTCCCCGCCTGCGACGCCCCAGACCAACAGCTCGCCACCCGCACCGCATTCACCCTCTGCCACAGCAACTCTCAAAGAGTCCCCCTCTGGAGCGCCTACGAGCTCACCCCCGAAATGCTCGACGCCCCCTCCGCCGCACGTCAGCACTTCCGCCGCGACCCCGAGTTCGCCTCCTCTGCTACCGAAGAGGACTACAAGAGGAGCGGCTTCCACCGCAGCCACGTTGTTCCCGCCCGCGACCTTGCTTCCTCGCCCGACGCTCTGCGCGAATCCTACTACCTCTCCAACACCGTCCCTCAACTACCGGAACTCAACTTGTCCGCCTGGCGCAAAATCGAAAATGATATTCGTAAGCTCGCCGCGCAAAGCGACTCCCTCTACATCCTCACCGGCGTTCTCTTGGATTGCGACACCATCCGGCACATCGGCCCCAACCAGATCGCCGTCCCCTGCGCCATGTTCAAAATCGTCCTTTCGATTAAGGGCGACACCAAGTCCGCCTACGCCGTCATCCTCCCCAACCAGCCCGGCGCCACTCGACAGACCGTCTCGATTCGTGAAATCGAAACCCGCGCCAGCCTCGACTTTCTCTCCGCCCTCCCAACGTCCGAACAAGACACCCTCGAATCCATCACCGCGCCCCTCCGCTAATCCCAGCCCGTCAGTAACGAAGTATCCGCTCCGCTTCCCGCACCACATCCTCCACCTGCGGCAGAATCTCATTCTCCAACGACGGGTGGTACGCCACCCAAGTGTCCAAGGCCGCCACGCGGCCCACCGGCGCATCCAACTCCCCAAAAAGTTCATCGGCAATGCGCGCCGCAATCTCCGCTCCAAATCCCCAACTGCGCGTGTCCTCATGCGCGATCAACACACGGTTCGTCCGCCGGACACTCTCCGCAATCGCATCCCAATCGTACGGTGCAAGCGACCGCAGATCCATCACCTCCACACTCCATGACGCCCGCCGCTTCTCTAACTGGATCGCAGCCAGCAGCGACTTTTGCACCAGCGCGCCATACGTCACAATCGTCAGACTCTGGCCCGGCTTCACCACGCGCGCTTTGCCGAATGGCACAGTGAAATCCACGCCCGGATGCGCCGCCCGGTTGTACGGCTCCCGATACAGCTTCTTGTGCTCCAGAAACAGCACCGGATCATCGCATCGCAACGCGGTCCGCAGTAGCCCGCACGCATCCCGTGCATTCGACGGCATCACCACGCGCAGCCCAGGTATATGCGTGAACGCCACCTCGCCCGATTGGCTGTGATACACCGCGCCGCCGCCCAGATACCCGCCAATCGCCACGCGAATCACCATCGGACAGGAGAATCCGTTATTCGACCGCCAGCGCAGCGTCGCCACTTCATCGCGAATCTGCATCATCGCCGGCCAGATGTAATCGAAGAACTGAATCTCGGCCACCGCCTTGAACCCGCGCGTCGCCAGCCCCACCGCGCGGCCCACAATCCCAGCCTCCGCCAGCGGCGTGTTGAAACACCGGTCATCACCAAACTCGCGCTGCAACCCCTGCGTCGCTTTGAACACCCCGCCTTTGCCCCTCACCTGCCCTACATGCGCCGTACGCCCGCAATCCGCAACGTCTTCCCCAAACACGAGAATCCGCTGATTGCGCCGCATCTCCTCGGCAATCGTTTGATTAATCGAATCCACCATCGTGCGCGGCTCGCCCTGCGATTCCGCCGCCACATCCAACTCCGCAGCGCAGGGGTCAAAGCGGTCCGAATAGAGATAGTCCATCGCGCTGCCCGATGCCGGGGCGGCCGCCTGCAACGCATACTCCGTCGCCTCGTGAATCTCCGCCTCCACCTCGTGCCCCAGAAGTTGCAGCGCATGCCCCTCGGCAATCCCTTCGCTGATGAGAAACTCCGGAAAGCGAAAGACTGGATCGCGCCGGGCTTCGTCTTCACGCTCCTCCGCCGTCTTGTACAACCGTTCATCATCCGACAGCGAATGCGAATAGGGCCGGATCACGTGCGCATGCACCAGCGCCGGACCACGCCGCTCGCGGCAGTACTGCAGCGCCTCGCGCAGCACCTCATAGGACGCCGCGAAATCCGTCCCATCCACCTCGCGCACCAGCAGCCCTGGAAAGCCGGTGAGCAGCTTACTCACATTGCCGCCGGCGGTTTGCGTCTCCACCGGCACCGAAATCGCGAAGCCGTTGTCCTCGATCAAATACAACAACGGCAGTTTCCCCAGACACGACAGATTGAGCGATTCCCAAAACTCGCCCTCGCTCGTGGTCCCATCGCCCGCGCACACCACCGTAATCTCATCCCAGTTCGGATGCAGCCGCACACCCGCCTCGGCGCATCCTACCGCCTGCAAAAACTGGGTCCCGGTGGGCGATGAGCAGGACACAATGCTCAGCCGTTGACTCCCCCAATGGGACGGCATCTGCCTCCCGCCCGACGCCTCATCCTCGGCCGCTCCCACCGCCTGCAGCAACATATCCCGCGCCGTCACGCCCAACGCCAGGCACAACGCGCGATCGCGATAGTAGGGATACACCCAATCCACGCCGGCCCGCAGTTGCATCCCCAACGCCGTCTGCACCGCTTCATGGCCCGCCCCGCTGATCTGGAAATGGATCTTGCTCTGCCGCTTCAACAGCACTTCGCGGTCGTCCAGCCGCCGCGACAGCAGCATTGTACGGTAGGCGCGCAGCCATTCCGCTTCCGGCAATTCGTGTTTCGTGATGCCCATATTCTCAGAAGAACGGATTGAACTCTTTCTCATACCCGATGGTCGTGTTCGGACCGTGCCCGGGCACTACCACTGCGTCTTCCGGCAGCTTCATCAACTGCGTCTCAATCGACGCCAGTATCTGACGGTGGTTCCCTCCCGGCAGATCGGTTCTCCCAATCGACTCGCGGAACAGTGTATCGCCCGCCACCAGCAGGTTCTCCGCCGGCATCCACAAACACAGGCTCCCCTGCGTATGCCCCGGCGTGTGCAACACATGCATCGGCGTGGCGGCCAGTAGCAGCGTATCGCCGTCCTTCGCCGCATGATCAATCTCCGTTCGCTCGGGCGTCTCCATCCGCAGCCATCCGGCCTGCACCTCGATCCGGTCGTACAGATCCTGATCGTTCGCATTCATCCAGACGGGCGCGCCTGTTGCAGCCTTCAGCTTGTGCGCGCCGCCTATATGATCAATGTGCGCGTGCGTGATGACGATCGCCTTCACGTTCAACTGATGCCGCTCCAGCACCGCCTGAATCTGTTCGATCTCATCCCCGGGGTCCACCACGATGGCCTCGCGCGTGCCCTCATCCCCAAAGATGCTGCAATTGCATTGCAGCATTCCCACCGGCAATATCTCGTGAATCATGTTTAGGTCGCTATACTCCAATTATGGATTTAGTTCCGGTCCTTTCGCGCTGGGCTCACATCGCTTCCATGGCCTTCCTCACCGGCGGGGCACTGTTCGCTCATCTCGCCTACCTTCCCGCGCTCGACAAACTGCCGGAAGCAGAACAAACAAAACTGGGCGATCGTGTTGCGGACTCACTTCGCAGTTGGATCTTCATTGCGGTGGCGCTGCTCATACTCTCAGGCCTCTACAACTTCCTCAATAAGCCGATGTACCCACCCGGCTACCATGCCTGGTTCGGTGTCAAAATGCTCGCCGCGCTGCATATCGTCGCCGTGTCCATTCTCCTGGGCAAGACTGGCGTACCGCATGCCAAACGTAAACGCTGGGTCGCGGGCATCTCGCTCAGCGCCATCCTGGTCATCGGCCTGTCCGCGGTGTTGAGGGCGATATGAGCGCTGGCTATCAGGCACTTCGCGAAGGTGCCGCCTGGCTCGATCTGGATTCGCGCGGACGCATCCGCCTCACCGGCGAGGATCGCGTGCGCCTGCTTCACGCCATGTGCACCAACCATATTCAGCAAATGAAGCCGCGCGACACCTGCTACACGTTCTTCCTCAACGCGCAGGGCCGCATCCTTGCCGACGCCACCGTCATCTGTCTCGACGACAGCCTCCTCCTCGACACCGAGCCTGCTTTCCACGAAGCGCTCTTCACTCACCTGGACAAGTACATCATTGCCGATGATGTGACGCTCACCGATGAAAGAGCAGACTGGTCGGCGATCGGCGTGGAAGGCCCCAAGGCCAGTGAGACCTTATCCGCTCTTCCGGCCTCCATACTCCAGGCCCCCGTTACCTGCACCGGCTCAGCCGGGGGCCGCATCTTTGTGCCGCGCGCACAATGCGACGCAACCATCGGACTGCTTCAAGCCACAGCCGCATCGCCGGAGGACGCGGAAATCGTTCGTCTCGAGAACGCCCGCCCGCGCTATGGGGCGGACTTCACCGAGAAGAACCTCACGCACGAAACGCAACTGCTCCACGCCATCAGCTTCAGCAAAGGCTGCTACCTCGGCCAGGAGATCGTCGAGCGCGTCCGTTCCCGGGGCCAGGTTCACAAGCTGCTCGTTCCGATCTCCATCGAATCCGCCGAACCTCCTTCACCCGCCACTCCCGTCATGGCCGGCGATGCACAAGCGGGCGAGACGATGTCCGCGGCCTACTCCCCAGCGCTCCAGCGCACAGTGGCCTTCGCCTTCCTGCGGGCCGAACAGGCAAAACCCGGCGCCTCTCTCACAGTCGCCGGCGCACCGGCAACGGTCACTGCCCCCATGGGCCGCTGATGCTGCGGGCGGCCCTGCTCCTGATTCCCGCCACGTTGCCCGCCGCCACTCTCCACATCGGCGTGTTCGATCTGTTCCGGCCCACCACTCTGCTGCTACGCGCTGCCGCCATTGCAATTGCGGATGAACGCCTTGCCACGCCATCGGAACTCACCATCACCGCCGCCGCCGATACTGTCATCTGCCGGATTGGTAGCCGCGCGCTTCGAGGGCGCAGGCTCTCCGTAACCGGCCCCCGGGTGCAACTCACCGTCCCTGGCAAGCTCACCCGCGCCTACAACGGCAATCTCGAAATCACGGCCAGCGCAGGCGTCCTCATTGCCACCGTGCAAATGGACATCGAAGAAGCCGTCGCGGCCGTCGTCGCAGCCGAAATGCCACACGCCCCGCAAGCCGCACTCGAAGCCCAAGCCATCGCTGCACGTTCCTACTACACCGCCTCCAAAGGCCGTCACAGCGGCTTCGATTTCTGTGACACCACCCATTGCCAGGCTCTGCAACAAACCACACCCGTGGCCCGCCGCGCCGCGCATTCCAGCACCGGTCAGGTCATCCACTACCAGAACAACCCTGTAGGCGCAATGTATTTCCGAAGCTGCTCCGGACGCACCCTGGGCGCTATCGACGTGAAACTCTCCGCCGAAGGCTATCCGTACTTTGCTGTGGATTGCGAAGCTTGCCGCCGCCGACCGCATACCTGGGAAACGCGCGTCCCGGAATCCTCTGCCGAAGCACTCGTCGTTAAGGGCCCATCGGAAGCACTGCGCTTGGAACTCGCCCGCATCATCGGCTGGAACCGTCTGCCCTCAAACACGTACACAACCGAACGCACCCCTGGCACAATCATCTTTAGGGGAAAGGGCCACGGTCACGGAATCGGCATGTGCCAGAACGGCGCAATCGCCATGGCGCGCCAAGGTCTTACCACTGCTCAAATCCTGAGCCACTACTACCCACACACCGCAATCCGCCGCTAACCCTATTCCACTCGAAATACAAACTTCCCTTCGTATTTCTGGCTTCCCACGCTATCCCTCACTTCAACCGTAATTGGATACTCACCCGCCGGCAGCCCCTGCAACCGTAAGTTCAGCACGCCTTCCACATACCGCCGCGGGTAAAACGACTTGTCCCCAATCGTCGCCGCCGTTGGCTCCTGGTACAGTAATTTCCCTGAAGGACGGTTCACCGACAGTCCATAATCCACCGCAATCTGGTTCCCCTCGCCGTACTTATAGCCGGTAATCTCAAAACGCGCCCACAACTCATCCCCCGGCCGATAAGCAGGCGTGGCCAGAGCCTCGCCATCCTCTGATCGCAGGAACCGGAAATTGCGAATCACCAGCGTCTCACTCGGCTCCACGCTCCTGCTGCGTAGCGCGAAGAACGCTTCCCGCTTCGCTACCTCGCCGTTGCCGCGGTCCTTCACCTCGATCACAAACCGGCACTTGGCGCACGACGCCGTCGGCGGACTATCAAACTGCCAGACGATCTTCGGCTTCCAATCCTTGTCCTCCGGCGCAAGTTCCTCTTCCAGGGACTTTTCTCCGGCCTTTACCAGAGGCACGCCCGCCTCGTCAAAAACCTCGGCTTTCCACTCCAGAGCCACGGTGTCTTTGGCGCTCACATGATACCCGCCAACCAACACCGAAAGAAAAATAGTCTCTCCGGCGAGATAAGAAACTTCGCCGCGCAGCGGAGGTCCGCCATCGAATTGGTAGAAGGTGGGTGGAAGCGGTTCGAGTTTCGCCTGTTGCCCCATCACAATAACCAGCGGCGCCAAGCCGCAGCAGGTCATCCGTAACCAGGCAATCACCTTCATTACTTTTGAAGAGCCGACGGCTCGGCAAGCACGGGATTGGCCTCCATTCGCAACGGTACGTCAATGTAAGCCAGAATCTCGCTTTCCAGATCCCCAGCATCGGTGATCTGCAATTTGTAACTCGCCGGAGGTACATCGAAGACAGTGTAACCCTGTTTTGTTTCCACTGGCCCTAACATCCGGAGCGCCCCAAGCCATTGAGGCAGTCCCTCCACTTCGTCCGACTCCCGAAACTGCTTTCCATTGGCGTCGTAGAGGCTTAACAAAGGCACGGCAATCGGAGCGCCGCCACCGTTGGTAACCGAGATCTTGATCAACAGGAACCGGTTCTGTGGGACTTTCGCCGTCGGCCCTTCTCCAAGCGACGTTTTCCACTCCGTCTCCGAAGCAACATAGATAAGCTTGCCAACCGAGGCCCGCTCTCCCATGGCAAAGCTAAGTGCCCGGTTCGCCCTCTTTCCACAGGAGACCAGCCCTAGCGCAACCGCCGGCGCGGTGAGGAACAGCGAGACGAAACGACGCCTCGCTTGAAGATGGACACAATTCTGTTTCATGCTGGAATCAACCGTGATTATGATCCTTTTCCACTCCTGTTTGCAACGAAACATTTTTTCGGGCGCCGCGCTGCTCGCCATCCCGATGATCATTGCGGTGTCCCTCTACGCCCAGGATCAGCATCCCGTCACCAAACGCAAGTACGCCGGGGTGATGGGCGCCGGTGGTGCTCCCTGGCTCGAGCGCTCCGAGCGCGAACAGGAGGAGGCTCCAGAGAAAGCTCTCGATTCTATCGGCATTGAAGAGGGCATAACCATCGCCGACGTGGGCGCAGGCACCGGTTACTTCGCTCGCCGCATGGCCAAACGCACCGGCCCCAATGGCAAAGTCTATGCCGTTGACATTCAGCCCGAGATGATCCGGCGTCTCAATGAAAACGCGAAACGCGAGGGCCTCGGCAACATCATCGGCGTCGTCGGCAAGGAGAACGACCCGATGCTGCCCAACGCCGCCATCGACATGATCCTCATGGTGGATGTCTACCACGAGTTTGATCAGCCCCAGCAGATGCTCCGCAAGATGCGGGCCGCGCTCAAACCCACCGGCCGCATGGTACTTTTGGAGTATCGTAAAGAAGATCCCAATGTCCCAATTCGACTGGAGCACAAAATGACGGTCGAGGAAGCCAAAGCCGAAATCGAGGCCGAAGGATTCCGGCTCGACAAGGTCATCTCGACGCTCCCCCGCCAGCACATCCTCATCTTTGTGCCCGGCCCGAAGAAAGTGCAATGAACATTTCCTCCGAACACAGCGAGCCCTCTGAACACAGCGAGTTTCCCGACGCGGTCACCGGTGCGCGGGTTCATCAAATGACGTCGCACCCGTCCATCAACCACGCGACCTACTTCCTGCAGAGTTCGTTCTCGCCGGACGGGTCAGCGCTGCTCTTCACCAGCTATCGCACCGGAGCCGCGCAGCTCTACGAGGCCGATTTCCCCGATGGCGAGATCCGTCCGCTCACCACCGGCGCGGGGCTGCATCCTTTCTCCGCCGCCTATCATCCCTCCGGAGAGGGCATCTTCTTTGTCCGCAGCGGAGCAATCGTCTGGCTGGACCGGCGCACGCTGGCCGCGCGCATCATCGCTCATTTTGCAGGCGCGCAGTTGGGTGAAACCTCCCCTGACCGCAAAGGCGAATGGCTCACCGCAGCCGCCAAAATCAAAGGCCAGAGCGGTATCGTCGCCGGCCGCGCGGACGGCACTTCCTGGACATTCATTCCGTTCCCGCGCACCGTGATCCATCCGCAGTTCCATCCTCTCGATCCCGAGTGGATCGAGTTCGCCGGCGATCCCGCGCCGCGCATCCATCGCGTTCGCCGCGACGGCACCGGGCTCGAGTGCCTCTACCAGCACACCAACGACGAATTCGTCGTGCACGAAACATTCCTCGGCGCCACCGGCGATCTTGTTTTCACCGTGTGGCCCTTTTCGCTGCGCCGCATGAACTGGCACACGCGCGAAATCACTACCATCGTGGACACCAACGCGTGGCATATCACACCCAACCGCGCCGGCACCAAGGTTCTTTGCGACACCAACCATCCCGATCGCGGCCTGTTCCTCATCGACGTAGCCACCGGTGCGCAGCAGCACCTCTGCATGACTGAATCCAGCAATCAAGGCTCGCAATGGAAGACCTCGCGCTACGCCCTGAAAGAGGATTTCGAGCGCGCCCAGAGCGCTGCATCCAAAGGCGCGCTCAGTTGGATGGAAGTCTCCACCGACACCGTCTATGGACCGCAGTGGACCCACCCCCACCCGTCCTTTTCACACGATGAGCGCCGCGTCGTCTACGCAAGCGACCGCACCGGCCACACGCAGGTCTACGTGGTGGATGTTGATTCAGCGCCAGCCACGGTGTAGATTTGCTCTGTGACCTTTCGCGCCATCCTGTCAGCAGTCTCCGTAGCGTCATTGGCCATCGCAGCCCCGCCACCCGCGGGCGTCGACCCTTTCGCGACGTCCGTCAAGCCCGCACTGCAGGCCAACTGCGGCGCCTGTCACAACCCCGCAAATCCCAAAAACCGTCTCGGATTCCTCAAAGCAAACTCCACCGCCGATGTCGATAACGAACGCGCACTGTGGCGAAACGTTGCCACCCAGCTTCGCAACCGCACTATGCCTCCGGCCGCGTCGAATCTCACCGAGGAGGACCGCTTCCGCATCACCACCTGGATCGGCGACCGGCTTCGCAAGACTGCCTGCGCCGCGGGTGATTTCGCGGGCTCCGTCACCGTGCGCCGCCTCAATCGCCGCGAATACCGCAACGCCATTCGCGACATTTTCGGCATTGACTACAACGTCAGCGAAATCTTTCCCGCCGACGGCAGCGGCGGCGAGGGCTTCGACACCAACGGCGAGACTCTGTTCCTGCCGCCCATCCTCATGGAGCGTTATCTCGAAGCCGCGCAGCAGATCCTCGACCGCGTCATCATCACACAGCCCACGCAGAAGATGTTCAACGCCGGTGAACTCGAGCCGCGGCTCAACACTAAGCCGGTGAAGCGGCCTCTGCAGCCTGACCAAGAACTATCGGGCGTTATGCCCGTCTATACCAACGGCGACTATGACGCCCGCATTTCCATTGAACGCACCATCGGCCGCGACGCCCGCATCCGCCTCAAAGTGGACGGCATTGAGACCGGCGTCCTCACCTTCCAGCGCTACGCCTCAGGCGGCGCTGCTGCACGATCGCAGAGAGTACGGCTGTCGCGCGGCATGCACAAGTTGTCCATACAGGCCATTGATCCGGTGGAGATCTACACCTTCAGCGTGGAAGAACGTGTGCAGGAAGCCGCGCCGGAGAAGAAAGCCGTCCATTACCGCCTCATCGGTTTGGAGCCCGGCCAGACGCCAACAGACCCGCGCAAAGCCGCGCAGCACGTCATCTCGCGCGTCGTCCGCCCAGCCTTTCGCCGTCCCGCCACACAAGCCGACACCGAGAAGTTCCTCACCCTCTACGACCGCGCCGCCGAACGTGGCGACCCCTTTGAAGAGCGCCTCAAACTCGCGCTCAAAGCCGTCCTCGTTTCCTCGCAGTTTCTCTTCCGCGCCGAGGAGCGCACCGAAGATACGCAGGTTCGCCCGTTGCAGGAATTCGAACTCGCCTCGCGCCTGTCGTTCTTCCTCTGGTCCACCATTCCCGATGAGGAATTGTTACGCCGCGCGGAGCAAGGCCGTCTCAGCGACGCCAAGGTGCTCGCCGCCCAAGTGGACCGCATGCTCGACGATCCGCGCTCTCGCACCTTCGCCGACGCCTTCATCGGACAGTGGCTTGGCACTCGCGAAATCGGCGGCAAGATCGCGCCCACCACCAGCGACGTCCAGCACTTCTACACTCCCGACGTGGCCGTCGATCTGCGCGAGGAGCCGGTAGTGCTCTTCCATCACGTCATCTCGCAGGGCCGCCCCATTCTCGATCTGCTCGATGGCAATTACACCTTCCTCACCGAACGCCTTGCAAAGTTTTATCAGGTGGAAGATCAGGTGAACGTGCGTGGCAGCGTCTTCCAGCGGGTCGAGTGGCCCAACCGCAGCCGCGGTGGTTTGCTCGGCCTCGGCGGCGTCCTCGCCCTCACCTCCAGCGGCAAACAGACGAACCCCATTTTGCGCGGTGCGTGGGTGCTCGACACGTTGCTTGGCACGCCCGCGCCGACACCGCCGCCCGGCGTTCCGCCGCTCGAAGCCACGGGCAAGAAGATGAAGCTCACCATGCGCGAGAAGCTCACCATGCATCGCGCCAACTCCGCCTGTGCCGCATGTCACAATCTGATGGACCCCGTCGGACTCGGCCTCGAAAACTTCGATTACCTCGGCCGCCACCG
This sequence comes from Acidobacteriota bacterium, assembly GCA_016213775.1. Lineage (GTDB taxonomy): Bacteria > Acidobacteriota > Terriglobia > Bryobacterales > Bryobacteraceae > CADEFT01. Next base: position 17,208 of record JACQZR010000132.1, on the reverse strand, counting down.
CACGGAAGACAACGGCAAACCGCTCGACACATCCGGCACTCTGCCCACAGGCGAGAAGTTCACCGGGCCTGAAGAACTGCGCAAAGCCCTATTGGCGCACAAGGAGGAATTTCTCCGTCGCGTCACCGGCAAGATCCTCGGCTACGCGCTCGGCCGCAGCCTCTACGACGCCGACCAGTGCACGGTCCAAAAGATCATCGACAAGCTGGATAAGAACAACTACAGCGCCCGCATGCTCATCCAGGAAGTGGTCCTCAGCGTCCCCTTCCGCAACAGTCAGGGACGGCTGCCGGATGGCGAAGCACTGCCGGCGCCGGTGAAAAAGGTCCAGCGCGCCCAACCGGAAAAGTAGACTGTGATAGTCTGTCGGGTACAACCCCATGCGCAAATCCATTTCACGCAGAACCCTTCTACGCGGCGCAGGCGTTGCGATGTCGTTGCCTTGGATGGAGGCGATATCTTCGGCTGCCCCGGCATCCGCCGGTGAGCGCCTCACCGAGCCCCCCTTGCGCATGGCGTTCCTCTTCATGCCGAACGGTGTCCGCCCCGATTACTGGACCCCGCCAGGAGACGGCGATCAATGGGAAACCACGCCCCACCTGAAGCCGCTCGAAAGCCTGAAGGGCGACTTCGTGCTGCTCGAAAATTTATGGCACAAGAACACGGTCGGCCGGAATGGCCACTGGCCAAAAGTTCCCGCATGGCTCTCCGGCGGCTACGTGCAGCGCTCCACCGGGCGCGACCTGGATTCCGGCGGCACCTCTCTCGATCAACTCGCCGCGCGCCACATCGGTGCGCAAACGCCGCTGCCCTCCATCGAACTTGGTATCGACACCGTGCGATCCGGCATCGACAACATCGGCGGCGGGTTCGCGCGCATGTACGGATCGTTCGTCTCCTGGCGCGATCCACACACACCGGTGAACAAGGAGATCGTTCCGCAGTTGGCCTTCGACCGCCTCTTCCGCAACGCAAGCGCGCCAGTCGTTTCCGGACTCGATGGCGCTCACTCGTCCGTCATGGCCTCCTTGCAGCGCGATGACACGAGCGTGCTCGATCTGGTGAAAGATGATGCGTACCGTATGCGCCGCAAAGGCAGCATCGCCGACCAGATCAAGCTCGACGAGTACTTTGAAGCGGTCCGATCCGTGGAACTGCGCATGGAAGCCGCGCTCAAGCCGCAGAAGCGCTGGATCAACGAAGGGAAGATGCCGATGGAGCGACCCGGTCCGGGGATTCCTGCAACGCACAAGGAACACCTGCGGCTGATGCTCGACATTCTGATTTTGGCGCTGTGGACGGATACTACGCGGATCGCGACGATGATGCTCGGCGATGCGCAGTCCTCGCAGGATTACTCGTGGCTCGACGGCGTCAAGGGGAACTGGCACGGCATTTCCCACCACTTGGATGAACCCGCCAAACGCGAACAATACGAGCGCATCATCAACTGGAACGTGGAACAGGTGTCATGGTTTCTGAACAAGATGAAGAGCCTGAAGGAAGGCGGCAGCACCCTGCTCGACAACTCGATGGTCCTCTACGGGTCGTCACTCAAGTGCGGCAATAGGCATCTGGAAGAGAACCTGCCAATCCTGCTCGCCGGCCGCGGCAAGGGAACCATCCGCACCGGCCGCCGTCTGCGCGCCGCCGCCAAAACGCCGCTGTGCAACCTGCACCTCGCCATGCTGCAGCGCATGGGGGTCAAGAAGCAGTCCTTCGGCGACAGCACAGGAGCGCTCGAGCTCAGTTAGAGCGTGGGCATGGCCAGCCTCGAAGATCGAGTTAAGGCAGCGGCGCAGGCTATCTTGCAGCAACAGCATTTCGTCTGCGCTGCCGACATCTTTTCCGCCATCGGATGGATCCATCCGACGAACGTGGACGCGTGGCGCAAGGGCCACCTCCGGTACTTCTTTGAAGTCGTCAGCGTGCGCTGGGGAACTGTCGTGCAAGCCCTGGAAATCCTCCTGCAATGGGCTTCCGACAACGGCCTCCGCGCAACCGAAGGGCGCTACGTCCGCACTACTTATAAGGGTGCGGAAGAGCTCAAATTCACCGCTGACGGAGACCCCGAGTTTGAGCGGATGCTCCGCGTCCACTTCGTCTCTCCTGACCTGCCCACCGCCACGGTACGGAAGCTCGAAGAGAAGCAGAAGGCCGATCCGCGGCCCGTTGTCTTCGAAATCATTCGCGACTCGAAATGTTCCGAATGCGGTATCGAGATCGACAAGGGGGACCTCCTCTGGATGGAGAAGGATCAGGCGCTCTGCCTCGCCTGCGCGGGCTGGAGCGACATGGAATACCTGCCCAGCGGAGATGTTGCGCTCACGCGCCGCGCTACGAAGTACAGCACACGCTCCGCCGTAATCGTCCGGTTCAGCCGGTCGCGAGGCCGCTATGAACGTCAGGGCATTCTTGTCGAACCCAGCGCCATCGAACGGGCCGAACGGGAATGCACTGAGGACGCCTCTGAGCGTGCCAAGGCTCGCGCCAAAGGCGCCCTCACGCGCAAAAAGGATGACGCCAGACTCATTGAGCAGATGACCTCGCGAATCCTCGACCTTTTCCCATCCTGCCCGTCCAAAGAAGCCGAAGCCATCGCGGTGCACACCGCGGAACGCGGCAGCGGGCGCGTGGGCCGCAGTGCCGCCGGACGCAGCTTGGATGAAGACGCGCTGATTCTCGCCGTCCGCGCGTCCATTCGCCATCGCCACACCGCCTATGATTCCATGCTCGCCAGCGGTCTCGAACGCGAAGATGCCCGCGCCGCCGTCATCGCGACCGTGGACGCGCTAGCGAAGGAATGGCAGCGCAAATAAGCACTGTCTCCTGGCTCCTGAACTTCTTTCTTCACAGAATGTTCTTTGCGTCTTTGCGGCTTCCCTTTGCGTCTTTGCGAGAGACTCCCCCTGCCCCAACGAGAGGAAACCCTCCCGGACTGTTATGCAAAGCCAATCCGGGGCTCAAAAGCACTGCCAGTCGAGAAACCATTGATCCTCGTATTCCGGCGTGGTCCCGCGAGCGATGTAGATGGTCCCGTCATGCCCCCAGGACAACTGTGCCTTCTCCTCGCTGTTGATCTGCAGGCAGAAGCGCGGCTCTGCCGGATGGCGCTCGCTCCCCCACCACGGCTTGGATTGTATGGTGCTGGCGTAACCGCCAATCTTGGTCCGCACGACATTGTCGAAACGTGACTTCGGCGTGCGCACGCCCGGCACACGCACCATCTCCGGATCATCGTGATTCGGATGATCCTCACAGGCCTCCCTCAAACATTCGAAGGCCTTTCCGACCTTCGGGGCATCGGCGGGCCGCGCCAGCGGCGTTAGTCCTTCGATCGGCTGGTATGCCCGCAGCACCCAGTTCGCTCCGTTCTCGAGACCCACCGTACCGATCTCCGCACCCACGAAGAACGTGAAGGATGTCCGCAAGCAGCGTCGGAACAGCAGGCGCGCTGGCTACATGAAATTGGCAGATTAAACTGAGCGGGGCTTCGTTCTGTCGCGGCCCGCCAGCCCCACCGGCGCGCGGCAAATGTTGGAAGCCAGCGAGTCGAAGGCCGGGCGGAAGCCGCCCACTCGCAGCGCCGAGGCCTGGCGCGTATTCTTCTGCAAAACGGCCGCGCGGTTGTGCTCCACCAGTCGCCCCATGTAACATTCACGAAGGATTCCCATGGAGCACTCCGTATCCAGACGCCACTTCTTCCTTGGCTCACTTGCCGCCGCCGTCCCGCTGGCTGGCTTCGGCAGCGCGCCATCGCTTAAAGCCATGGGCTACAAATCGCCCAACGAAAAGCTGAACGTCGCTTCCATCGGAGCGGGCGGCCGCGCGGCATCCGACATTCAAGGCTGCGCCTCAGAGAACATCGTCGCGCTCGCCGACGTCGATTCCAACAACGCCGGCAACATGTTCAAGCGCTACGAGAGCGTGCCGAAGTACAACGACTTCCGGAAAATGCTCGACAAAGAAGCGAAGAACATCGACGCCGTGATCGTCGCCATTCCCGATCACATGCATGCCTACGCCGCGGTCTCCTGCATGCAACTGGGCAAACACGTCTACGTGGAAAAGCCTCTCACCCGCACAATCTGGGAAGCACGGCTGCTCACCGATGCGGCGGCGAAATACAAAGTCGCCACGCAGATGGGCAATCAAGGGTACTCGAACGACGGCACGCGCATCGCAGCCGAGTTGATCTGGTCCGGCGAGATCGGCGCGGTGAAGGAAGTCCACGCTTGGACCAATCGTCCCGTCTGGCCGCAAGGCGTCGACCAACTACCCGCGGAAGAACCAGTGCCTGATACCCTCAACTGGGATGTGTGGCTCGGTACCGCCGCCATGCGCCCCTACAGCAAAACCTACGCGCCCTTCAATTGGCGCGGCTGGTTCGACTTTGGTTGCGGCGCGCTCGGCGACATGGCCTGCCACATCCTCGGCGCTCCAAACATGGCGTTGCTGCTTGGCGCGCCCACCAGCGTGGAAGTGGTCCGGCAGGAAGGCAAGAACCCGTACACGTTCCCCAGGAAATCGGTGACGCGGTTCGAATTCCCCGCGCGCAAAAACATGCCGCCGCTCACGCTCTACTGGTACGACGCAATGACCGGCCCTGCCCATCGCCCGCCCGGTATCTCTGAAGACGAACCGCTCATCGGCGGCCCGGGCTCCTTCGGTGCGGCGGGCACACAATTCAGCGGTGGTGGCGCGGTTACGCCGGCTCCGGCAGCGCCTCCCGCACCCGCCACCAAAGGCCAAGGCCAAAGAGCGCGCCGTGCGGGCGGTGGCGGCGGATCGCAGAATAACGGCGCAGTCTTCATTGGCGACAAAGGCATCCTCACCACCGACACCTATGCCAACAACGTCCGCCTCTTGCCCGAAGCGCGCCACAAGGAAACCAAGCTCCCGCCGCAGTTGCTCACGCGCTCGCCCGGCCACCATCGCGATTGGATCCGCGCCTGCAAAGGCGGCGACCCGTCGTGTTCCAACTTCTCCATCGCCGGCCCGCTCACCGAATGGATCGTACTCGGCTCCATCGCTCTTCACTTTGAAGGCAAGCTCGAATGGGACGCGGCGAAAATGAAAATCACCAACAATGCGGAAGCCAACAAACTGGTGAAGCCCTACATGCGGAAAGGCTGGACTCTCTCTCTATGAACAGACGCGATTTCGTCAAACTTGCTGGCGCGGCTTTGCCTGCCGCCTCCGCCTTCGGAAAGATCAATTCCAAGGTCAACGGCGTGCGCCTCGGAGTGCAGTCGTACAGTTTCCGCACTCTTCCTCTTGACGAGGCCATCAAGGGAATGGTCGATATCGGCATCGGCGAGTGTGAACTCACCTCACTCCACGTCGAACCCGGTTTCCGTCCACCCGCCGGCGCTGGCGGCGGTGCCAAGAAGGGCGAGCAGAAAGGCGAAAAGAAGAAGAGCGGCGGCCCCAATCCCGCCATGCGCGAAGAACAGAGAAAGTGGCGACTGTCCGTCTCGCTGGATCACTTCAAGGACATAAAGAAGAAGTTCGACACCGCCGGCGTCACGCTGCAAGCCTACAACTACAGCTTCAACGACAGCTTCTCCGATGAGGAAATCGACCGCGGTTTCCAGTTCGCACAGGCGTTGGGCGTAAAGATCATCACCGCGTCATCCACCGTCTCCTGCGCCAAGCGCGTCGCGCCTTTCGCCGACAAGTACAAGATCGCCGTCGCCATGCACGGCCATTCCAACATCAAGGACCCCAACCAGTTCGCCAAGCCCGAAAGCTTCGAAGCCGCGATGGCGTTTTCCAAATACATCACCATCAATCTCGACATCGGCCACTTCTTCGCCGCCGGCTACGATCCGGTGGAGTACCTCACCAAGCAGCACGCCCGCATCTCCAACCTTCACATCAAGGACCGTAAGAAGGACCAGGGCGACAACACCGTGTGGGGGGAAGGCGACACGCCCATCAAAGCCGTGCTGCAACTGCTGAAGACGAAGAAGTGGAACATTCCGGCGAACATCGAATACGAATACCGCGGCGACGATGCGGTGGCCGAAGTGCGCAAGTGCTTCCAGTACTGCAAAACCGCGCTCGCCTGAGGTGTCCTCAACCTGACTCAATCCGTCCGTGTCCTTGCCAGAATGCCCTCGAACGCGATTGACTCCTCCTGTTGCACAGCCGCCGGACCGCCTGGCACAACGTGCCTTCATCTGTGCCTGCCCCCGGTGATAACGTATGAGAACGATGACGTACGGAATGGACCGGCGTGCTTTCCTCTTCTCGGCGGCGGCCGGGCCTGCGCTCTCTCAGGACCGCCTGGATCGCGACAATCTGCTGCTCTACCGTGATTCCAACGGCCGCGCCAGACAGGTGCGGACCACTCGCGAGTGGCTCCGGCGGCGCGACGAGATCCTGCGCGGCATGCAGTCGGTGATGGGTCCGCTTCCGGGTAACCAGAAGCGCTGTCCGCTCGAGCCGCGGGTGGAGGAAGAGATCGATGCCGGCACTCACATTCGCCGCCTGATCAGCTATGCGGCCGAGCCCGGAGCCCGCGTTCCGGCTTATCTACTGATCCCCAAAGGGCTACAGGGTAGTGGGAAACAGGCACCCGCCGCCTTGGCTTTGCATCCCACAGACCACAAGATTGGACACAAAGTCGTGGTCGGGCTCGGCGGACGGCCGAACCGCCAATATGCCGTGGAACTCGCTGAACGCGGGTACGTGACGCTTGCACCGTCGTACCCGCTGCTGGCGGATTATCGGCCCGACTGGAAGGCGCTCGGCTACCAGAGCGGCACCATGAAAGCCATCTGGGACAACATCCGCGGGCTCGACTATCTGGAGACCCTGCCCTTCGTCCGGAAAGGGGCTTTCGGCGCCATCGGACACTCGCTGGGCGGCCACAATTCCGTCTATACGGCGGTCTTCGAAGACAGAATCAAAGCGGTCGTGTCGAGTTGCGGCCTCGATTCGTACATGGATTATAAAGACGGCGACATTCGCGGCTGGACGAGCGACCGGTATATGCCCAAGCTGCTCGCATACCGGGAACGGCTTCAAGACCTCCCTTTCGACTTCCACGAGATGATCGGCGCACTGGCCCCGCGCGCGTGCTTCATTAGCGCTCCGTTGCGCGACGACAACTTCAAAGCCGCCAGCGTCGATCGGATCGTTGCCGCGGCCCGCCCGGTGTATCAGCTCTATGGGAAGCCGGAGAATCTGAGTGTCGAGCACCCTGATGCCGCGCACGACTTCCCCGACGAGATGCGCCAGCGCGGCTACGCACTCTTTGACCGCCATCTCCGCTCTAACTAGCCAAGGGCTTCGCCCTTGATCCAAGGGCTTCGCCCTTGATATCCCTTGCGGGATATAGGAGCCAGAAGTCAGGAGCCAGAATCCAGAATGAAAGCCGCAGCGACAAGATGCGTTACGAGAACTACGAGAACAAAATCCTCGTTGCGCGGCGCATAACGGACTAACAGCTCGTGGTAATAGTAGTTCGCTGACGGTGGACCCTCGGCTGCTTGCGTGGAACAGTGTGAGTTCCTCTTGACTTGGAACTTCCGCCATATTGCGAATGTCCGTATCCGGCGTGAAGTAGAAAGTATCCTGGCACGACATGGCTACACGAAACAACGATCTGCACCCCGGAGGAACTCATCTCACCAGACCCCTTCGATCGATGAGGTGCTCCGCGAGGTCTACGCGGTGCGGGACGCCTACTCTGCCGAGCATGGGAATGACCTTGACCGGATCTACGCCGATCTCAAAGCACGCGAAGCAGTGAGTCAGCTTCGCCGCGTGCGGAACCGATCCGGTGGGACGGTAAGTCGCGATGGCTCTCGCGCGCCGAGCCGGGCACCCCGGCGTTAATACAATAATTCCGCGTATCGCCCCTGCTGAATCAGCTCAGCCCGTTTCGTCTTCCAGGCGTCCTTTGACCCCGCCAGCTTCACCATCGCCTTCTGGAACTTCTCGGCCACATCCAACAATCCGGCGAGGTAAACGTAGGTGTTGGGCGCCTGCATCATCTCCCAAACCTCGGCCTTGTGCTCTTCCAGCAAATTGTCGATCGGCGGCGGAACATCGAAGGCCGGACGCGGGCTCACCACTTCAAAGGCCCGGAACGTCTTCATGTCGTAATAGAGCCCCATGTCCTTGTTGAACTCGTTGCGGTAGAGCAACTCGACGCCGGACTTGGCTCCGTAGTAGAGCCGCACTTTGCCTTTCCAGTTACCACGCTCTTCATAGATGTTGCGCATAAAGGCGCGGAAGGGCGCGACGCCCGTGCCCACCCCCACCATCACCATGTTGGCGTTCTGATCCTCCGGCACTTTGAAATGCGCGCCGTAGGGTCCGGTGATCTGCACCTGGTCACCCGCGGTGGCGTTGCAGAGATAGTTCGACGCCTTACCGGGATACCGTTCCCCGCTCACTTCATCGACGTAGAAACAGCGCCGGACGCAGAGGGAGATGGCATGAGGAATGCTCCCTTCGCCGCGCCGCGAACTGGCAATTGAATAGAGGCGTAAGTGTTGCTTATTGCCGAAGTCGTGCGGGCCGGGGACGAGCACGCCAATGCTCTGGCCTTCGTAGAAATCGAAATCGTCCTCGGGGAACTCGAGAACAATGTGCCGTACTTCGGCCTCCCAGTTATCCGGGGTGATGCGAGTGGATTCCGTCACTCGGGCGGTGTAGGCGTTGCTGATGTCGTAGTCGTTGAGATTCACAGCCTGGCTCCTGATTCAATTTCCTGTGCGAAAGCGTTCCAGATTGCGGCGGACCAACGGGAGCAGATCCTGCGCGCTCTTGTTCAACATGCGGCCGACGGCGCGGGAAGAGATGGTTGCGCCGGAGATGGCGTCCACTTCCCATTTGTGCTTCTTTGTGCCGTGCTTGACGGCCACGATCGGATGCTCGAGCTTGGCGCCGGCCCCATCGAGCTTCACATCCAGATCCTTAAAATTGGCGAGGAACTCGGCGTTCGATCCGATCTTGTCGCCGAGTCCCGGGGTTTCCTTGAGCTCCAAAACTTTGAAGCCCGTGATCGCGTCCTTGTCGGGCGAGTAGACGTACATGGCGCGAATGACGTCCGCGTAGCCGCGTTCGGAGGCTTCAATCGCGATGCCGATGAGCGCGCCGGATTTGTCGTAGCCGGCCACCATCACCGCGCCGTTGCCCTGCCCTTCCGAAATCCTGATGCCTCCGTTGCCATCCGTCGTGTAGATGGTCTGCTTGTCAACACCGGGCAGAAGCTGCGAGACGGTCTCCCGCATGATGGTGTCCTGATTCGCCTTGATCGGCTTGAGTGTCCCGATGTGCGTGCCGACGATGAGCAGACCGCAAACAAGGGAGACGACGCCCATCAGGCGGATCATTTGAAAGCTGGGCGTGCCTTCATGAACTGGTGCGGAATTGGTCATGCTTTGGCCCTCGCGACTTTCTGCGTGCCGTAGACCCGCGGCTGGGTGAGGCTTTCAATGATGGGCGAGATGGCGTTGCCGAGCAGGATGGAGTACATCACTCCCTCCGGAAGGCCGCCGAAGAACCGGATGACGATGGTGAGCAGGCCGATGAACCCCCCGTAAATCCACACACCAAGCGGCGTCACCGGGGAACTCACCATGTCTGTTGCCATGAAGAACGCCCCCAGCATCAGTCCCCCGGAACAGAGCGTGAAGGCCGCATCGGGATACTTTGCCGGATCGATGGCGTGGAAGATAGTGGAGAGCAGCGCGGCCGTACCCAGCATCGAAGCCGGAATGCGCCAATCGGCGAAGTTCTGAACGAGCAGATACAGGCCACAAAGGATGATGACGAGCGCCGACGTTTCCCCCGCCGAGCCGGCTACTGATCCGAAGAAGAGCGCCGCGGCATCGGTGGCGATGTGATCGAACTTGTGCGCCATCAGCGGAGTCGCTCCAGTGAACGAATCCACTGCCACCTGCTTGATCCATTCCGTCAGCACAGCCGGCTCCGCGAACGGAATGGTCAGCGTCGTCGGAATAAACTCGGCGAAGCGGTTCGTCGCCATCGCCGGAGTGTAGGCCGTGATCGCGATCGGAAACGCCGCTTGCAGAAACGCGCGTCCCACCAGCGCCGGATTGAACACGTTGAAGCCAAGCCCGCCGAAGAGCATCTTGCCGAGGCCGATGGAAACAAGCCCGCCGACGCAAGCCATCCACAGCGGAAACCCCGGCGGAAGTGTGAGCCCGAGCAGCAGCCCGGTGATGATGGCGCTCCAATCGCCGATGGTCGATTCGTTGTCCATCATGCGGTTGCACATCCGCTCAGTCAGGATGCAGGACAGCATCGAAGCGATCAGCAGGAACAGGGCGCTGATGCCGAAGTTGTAAACCGAAAATGCAGCGATCGGGATCAGCGCATAGACAACGTTGCGCATGATCATCACCACATTGCGCGGTGAGTGCAGATGGGGTGAGGTCCGAAGCTGGATCTCAGGCTTTTGCAGTTTCGCGCTCACGGGCTTTCCTTTCGCGGTTCATTTGTTTGGCGACGCGGAAATGCTGCACCAGCGGGATGTGCGAGGGGCAGACATAGGCACAGCAGCCGCATTCAAAGCAGTCCATCAGGTGAAACTGCGATTCCATCGTTTCGTACTCATGCTTGCGGGCAAGCATGCCAAGGCGCGACGGGTTCAAGTGCAAGGGGCACACATCCACGCAGGCCGCGCAGCGGATGCAGGGATAGATTCTGTCGGGCCGGTGGTTGAAATCGGCGCGCCCCATCACCAGGATGCCGGTGACCCCTTTGGTGATCGGCACGTCCAGCGAACTGATGCTCGGACCCATCATCGGGCCGCCAAGAATCACGCTAGCCGTCTCGTCGGTGCAGCCGGCCTGCTGAAGAGCGAACCGCAGCGGCGTGCCGAGAGCAGTCAGGTAGTTGCCGGGCTTGGAAACGGCGGGGCCCGTAATGGTAACCACACGCTCAATCAAGCCTTGATGAACGGGCAGCAGTTCGCCTATCTGAGCCAGTGTGGCCACATTGAACACTGCGACGCCGACCGCGCTCGGAAGCCCGCCGGAAGGCACTTCGCGATTCAACAGAACCTTGATGAGCATCTTCTCAGCGCCCTGCGGGTACTTGGCTTCAATGGCTTCCACGGTGATGGCGGTTTCGCTGCCGAGTGCTTTGCGAAGCGCTTCCACCGCGTCCATCTTGTTGTTCTCGACGCCGATGACGGCGCGCGGGACACTGAGACACTTCATGGCGATGCGGGTGCCTTGGATTACTTCGGCAGGCTGCTCCAGCATTACCCGAGGGTCGGTGGTGAGGAACGGTTCGCATTCGCAGCCGTTCACCACGATGGTGTCGAGCCGGGCGTCCTTCGGTGGACGCATCTTGACATGAGTGGGGAAGGCCGCGCCGCCGAGGCCAACCGCACCGGTTCGCTGCACCGCGGAGACGATCTGATCGGGCGTCATGTTCTGGATGTCCTGCGGCGCCCCGTAGAGGACTTCCTGCGATGACGATGGATAGGGCTTCAGGTAGATCGCCGGCGCGAGTTCGCCTCGGACGCTGGGCGCGAGGCCGATCTTCTCGATGCGGCCCGTGGCCGGCGAATGCATCGGGACGGACATGAACCCGTCTTCCTTTGCCAGCGGTTCGCCGCGCACCACTTCCTGACCTTCGCGGACCACGGCAACCGCCGGCGCGCCGGCATGCTGCGACAAGGGGACCACGAGCATCGGAGCGAAGGGCAGCCGGCGGATGGGCAGATGCGCCGTCTGTTCCTTGTACTCCGGCACGTGGACCCCGCGGTCCAGGGCTTTGCCGGATTTGAATATGTTCAGGAGGCTCATAGGGCGCCCTGCCTAGTTGTACTTTGCTGCGCGGGCCAGCAGTTTGTCCGCGTCCTTTTCGCTCCTATTGGCGGGAGTGCCGGGGTGAATCACTTGCGCCGTGCACTTCTCGGCTGCCTTCACCAGATCTTTATACGGACCCGCTTTCGGATCCTTGACGTAGGCGTGCTTTTTATCGTCGTAGGCGAACACCTTCGGGTTGATGTTGATGCACTCATCACACGAAGTGCATGCGGAGGAATCGATCCATGGGGCCATGTAATCGCCGTTGCTTCCGGCAGGCGATGCTCCCGCGCCGGCCGGCGCCGATGCCGCAGCCGGGATGTCCATGTCGAGTATGTTGCCGTCGCCGGCCAGTTGCAGCAGCTTCGCCGTCAACTGATGTGCGATCTCGACGCGAACCCGATCTTCGATGGCCTTCGGGTCCACCTGTTCCCTGACTCCCGACATCGCCTTGATCATGCGCCAGAAGTTCCTGCGATCTTCGCAGGAAAGCACGATCGGTTCGGCGGGGATCACCCGTATCAGCCGGTTCTTGCGATCCACGGCCCAAATGAAGGGGAACTTGCCTTCCCTTGAGGACCCGTCGAGTTCCAAGAACTCGACCAGCGGAACCATGCTGTCGTTCCACGTATCCGCCGGCGCGGTGCGGAACTGCTTGCGGAATCGCGCTTCGGTCATCGCGAAATCGGCGAAGGTGAACGGCAGTTCCATCTTGCCCTTCTGCCCCTTCTCGTCGGTGTACTCCAGGTTGTAGGTGGGCCAGTCCGTCTCCATCGAAGGATTGCCTTCGAGATCGAAACACTCCTCAGCCGTCCGGCCTTTATCCGGGTTGTACTTGATGAGCGGATAAGCCCGGCTCTCCACCACAAGTTTGCTCTGCTGATCGGCGAGATCGTCGCCGATGCCGTGCTCGGGCATGCAGGCGCTGTAGATATTGAACAGTGCCGGACGCCGCGCGTTGAGGCCGTCAATAAAGCCTTCAATCAGGTGGGAGGCATACGCCTGGCTGCTCTGCAGCACGTATGTCGTCCGGTGCGCCATCCCGATCAGAGCGATCTCCTTCCGAACCTCTTCCTTCCCCTTGATGGCCTTGCCGTACTGCGCCATGTCGGAGATCTGGCCCGTGAAGCCGGACGTGCAAGCCTGACCGCCGGTGTTGGAGTACACCTGCGTATCGAGAACGAGCGCCTTCACTGGCTTGCCGGACATCATCATGCGCGACAGGTTCTGGAAGCCGATGTCGTACATGGCTCCGTCACCACCGATGCTGACCACCGGCGGGCAAAGCAGAAATTCTTCGTCGGTGAACTTGCGCCAATCAAAGTAGGTGAACTGGTCCTCGTGCTTCTTCCTGTTGTAGCCTTCCTTCAATTCGATCTCGGCCAGGCGAATCGCTTTGAAGCCTTCCGCCATCTTCGACATGTGGCCTTCAAAGATCCCCATCGCCATCGAAGGCGAATCCTGGAAGAGATGGTTCGTCCATGGGAACGGATAGGGGTTGAACGGATACGTAGAGCCCCACACCGATGTGCAGCCGGTGGAATTGATGATGCCCATGCTGCAGCGGCCCTTGCGGTTCTGCCCTTCGGTATAGAGCCAGAGCAGATGCCGCAGCTTGGCCATCAATTGCGTCACCCAGCGGAGCCATTCGGCGTCGATGGTTTTGCCGGCATGTCGCTCGTCCAGCTTCTCGCTGAAGCTGGCTAAGGTGACGTCCTTGTTGCTCAGGTCGCCGAGCGCTTCTTCCACCCTTCCGCTGTCACTCAGATCCATCGTGGAAGCGAGTTTCAAGCGGACATGCTGATCGAGGCGCGCGATCAAATCCTGCACCTTGGTGACATGCTTCGCAACACGCGGCTGCATCAGCGCTTCGACGGTCGCGGTAAACAGATGGACCACCGTTTTTTCGCCGCATCCGAGGCAAGCCCCGTCGCCGCCGACCATCCCCATGTAGGCGCTCTTGTCCAGCAGCAGTGTCTCCAGCGCCCCGATCTTCTCATCCAGATTGTCGATGCGGCTGAACTCCTTCGGCGTCGTGGGCAGCGACATCCAGAATTCCCAGTCCTTCCGCAGCTTGTCGATCGTGGCCGGGGTTTGCGTCACCGTTCGCAGCGCATCGTCATTGCACACCTTCACGCATTCCATGCAGCCCTTACACGCATAAGGATTGACCGTGATGGAAAGCAGCCCGCCGGAGCCTTTCTGTTTCCGTTCCCGATTGCCCCAATAGGGCGCAGTGAGCGCGAACTGGAAGTGCCCTACGGCCTCTTTGAACTTAGCGAACTCGGCTTCCACTTCCTGCCGCTCCGCCGTTTCCGGACGGTAGGTGGAAATGACGTCGATGATAGCGTCATCCAACACCGCACGCACGTTGGCTTTGGCGTCCATCGTCGCCAGCCTGCCGCGGAGTTTCTGATCGAGCGTGCGAATCGCCCGCGGCAAATGCTTCACCGCCATGCCGCCGGCCTGCACGTTCTTCATCGCAGTTTCAAAGACGCTCAGCGTGGTGTTTACCAGGCCGGGTATCGCGCTGTCCGGACACACCGTGTAGCAGGAGCCGCAAGCGGTGCAATTCTCGGGAATCCACAACGGGTGATCGAAGCGGATGCCGGTCATGTCGCGAAATGTACCCGTTAGAGCAGGTATCCAGGACAAACCAATGAAAGGATCGGCAAGGTTGTCGTTCCCGCGGCCGGTGAGATAGAAGTTGCCGGTCTGATCCCAGAAGCGGTGGATGTCGGTGGTGGCGGAAGCACTGCCCGGCTGCGCCTTGAGCAGCACCGGGAGTTCCGGCGCGCGCCGCAACTGCTGCTCCTGCGCGGAGATCTGCTTCACCGCAGCCGGAATCTCGGTCACCTGGTCGAAGCCGCGGCGCACAACGCGTATATTATCGGCCACAACGCGCGCACCCTTGCCGCCGAACTTGTGATGCAACTGCTCTTCAATCGACTTGAAAAGTGTGTCTTCGTTGAGCTTGGCGGTCTCCATCACGGGCGACGCCGCAAAAAACGCACCCTGGAACGCAATGCCCTGCATGCGGAACTGCAGTTCGGGATCGGTGGCTTCCTCACGGGCGATCTGGAAGGCGTCCAGGTAGCAGACGCGGATATCGTTTTCGAGGATGATCCGCTGATACTTCTCAGGGATCGAGCGCCACACATCTTCCGCCTTGGTCAAGTCGGATTGAATGATGAAAACGCCACCCTTCTTGAGACCGGCGAGCGGGTTAGAGTGCCGGAAAACATTGGGGTCAGGCGACAGCACCACGTCGACGTAGAAGTACTCGCAATTGATGCGAATGGGCTCCGGAGCCGCGGACAGATAGTAAGTAGTGGGCTGGCCCTTCTTCTCCGATCCATACTTTGGGTTCGCCTTGATATGGAAGCCGAGCAGGTCGAACAACGTCATGGCGAGGTTCTTGCCGGTTGTGATGGCGCCCCAACCGCCGACGGAATGGAACCGCACCGTGATGCTGTTCTTGGGCATCAGGTTCGGGTTCTCGCTGCCATGGACGGCGAGGTCTTTCACTTGCGGATAAGCGTCGGCAACGGCGATCTGATGGATTTCCTGCTTCGGATTGAACGGCTTCTGGTGAACGAAATCGATGGAGAGGTAGAAGAACTTTTTGCGCCCGCCATTGGGCAGCATGTTCTCTACTGCGCCAATGAGCCCCTCGGGTTGCAGATCCCGGCTACCGAGTCCATAGCTGCCCGAATACAGCGGCGGAAGATCTTCGGCGTTCTTGTAGGCAGCATGATCCGGATAGACCAACTCACCCTTGCCGGAACGGCCGTTTTCGGCGCAACGGTTGAGCGTGGACCGGACTTCGCGAATGAGCGGCAGGTCGGCGGCCAGCGGCTGGTCGGTCCGTTCCAGAACCGCCACCCCCTTGCGTCCCTGCAGCAGTTTTCCGATAAGGTCGCCCGGGAACGGGCGGAACATCGTCATGTTCACAACGCCGACCTTCACCTTGCGCGTCTCGCGCAGGTAATCCGCCACGGCTTCCGCAGTCACGAGCATCGAGCCCATGCCGACGATCAGGTAATCGGCATCTTCCACACGATACGTGGTGACGCGACTGTACCGCCGCCCCGTAAGCTCATAGAACTCGTCCATCGCCTGATCCGTGAGTGCGGCGATGTGATCAAAGAAATACGGCCGCTGGGCAGCTACGCTCTGCATGTAGGCGTCCTGGTTTTGCACCGTGCCGATCATCACCGGGTCGTCCACCGTCCAAAGCTCGGGAATGCGCCGCCGCTTCGGCCCGTAGAGCAGTTTCTGGGCAGGCGTAGGCGTATCGATAATGTCGTCCGGTCGCCCCAGGTACTCCGCAATCAACTCGCGTTCGGGCAGCAGCAGCGATTCGATCAGGTGCGTTGTGAGGAAGCCGTCCTGGGCGCAGATGCCGGGCGTCAACGACAGTTCGGCAACGCGGTGCGAAATGATATTGAGGTCGCTAACCTCCTGAGCCGACTTGCCGAACAACTGGAAGAAGCCCGAGTCATCCACGCAATGGTAATCATCGTGCCCCGCATGGACATTCAGCGTCGATTTCGTGATTGCCCGGCACCCCATGTTCAGCACATAGGTCAGCCGCTTTCCAACCGCGGCGTACAGCGACTCGTGCATGTAGGCAATCCCTTGCCCGGAGGAGAAATTCGTGGCCCGTAGCCCTGTCATCGATAGCCCCGCCGTCACCGCGGCGGCAGCGTGCTCGCCCTCCGGCTCAATAAAGATGAGCGGCCGGCCGGAGATATTGATGTGTCCGGCTGCGGCAGCCTCGGCCCAATACTCGCCCATCTGGGTGGAGGGCGTAATCGGGTATGCGCCGGCGGCATCGGTAGATTCCCGCTCGCACATAATCACTGCGGTGTTGCCGTCCATGGCTTGTCTGACGCCAGGGTACTTAAAGGTCCGTTTGGTGCTCATTCCTGCTCCATTGCTCGTTCTCATTGGGGGAAATCACCCACGAAAATTCGGACAAGCCGTGCGGTGCAACTGACCCCAATTGGGTGTTGGCAACCAAATCTGAACGACTTGCCAGAACTGCTGAATTCCCCTCTGTGCATTGCAAGTCATGGTTGGTGCATGTAGGGGGCCAATTCTTCAGGTGGGGGAGTTTGGGCTATCGCCGCGTTGGGATGTTGAGGTTCGCGGGGCGATTCTCGTGGCGGACCCCCTTTCTGATGGGCGTCTGGAGTTTGATGAGGGAATTGAGGCTGTACGCTCGCGACTCAGTACCTGGCGTTTCTATGTCACACTCCTAGCGAGGCTCCGCCTCAGACCGACGAGATGTATTGAGTTCTCGCAAGGTATTCCATGCCCGGGAGGCTTTGCGTTCTTGGCAGGCTTTGCGAGATATCAATCCGGCATCCCGTTGGCGATGCGCGTGATTCCGTCCTTG
>JACQZR010000011.1 GCA_016213775.1 Acidobacteriota bacterium | reverse complement strand
GAGAAGTTCTGAACGGGCCGCTTCGAGATCGGCCAAAGTGCGAGACATGAAGAGGGTCCTCATCTGAGTATATGACAGTACTCAGAAACAAGGCGGAAAGGAGGCGAATCCGCAGAGAGGCCACTTTAATGTCGCGCACCCGACCGCAAATCGTGACTCCCCGAGAGGACCGTTCGGTGGTACACTAAGCGGAATCACCCGTTTCATCCTTGTTACGCGCCACGTTTCAAGCGCACCGCACTCGTAACGCTTTGGGGAGGTTCTCATGTCACGTGTTCTCGCTTGTTTGCTATTGGCCGCGTTCCTTGCTCCGGCTCAAACCACCACTTCGCGCATCCGCGGCGTTGTTACCGATCCGACCGGCGCGCTTGTGCCTGGGGCGGAGGTGAGCGTGCTTCACGAATCCACTGGTTTGAAGCGGTCGATGGCCTCCACCGCCGCCGGGCAATTCGGATTTGAGGCCATGCCCCTGGGCAAGTATACGCTGACCATTTCCTTGCAGGGCTTCAAGAAGTACACCACCACCGGCAATGAATTGCAGGTAGGCGAGCCGCTCACCCTGGACGTGCAACTGGAAACCGGTTCGGTTTCCGAGCAAGTCACCGTAACCGATAGCAGTTCACAAGTACAAACCGCCGAGGCCTCACTTGGCAACGTGCTCGACACCAAGCCAATTGAAAGCCTGCCATTGAACGGGCGCAATCCGCTGCACCTCATGGCTCTCCAGCCCGGCGTCTCTGGCCATGCCTCGCAGGCAACTTCCGCATCCGGTACGGTGACATTCTCAGTGAATGGCGACCGCGGACGCGGCATCTTCACCACGCTCGACGGTGTGGATGTGAGCGACCCGGTGATCCCGCGTGGCGAATTGTCGCAGGTGCTGATCAACCCGGATTCGGTGAGCGAATACCGCGTCATCACGTCGGTTCCAAAGGCCGAGTACGGCCGCAATTCTGGCGCGCAGGTACAGGTGGTCACACGCAGTGGAACGAACCAGTTCCACGGAGCCGTTTTCGAGTACCACCGGAACACAATCTTCAATGCCAACGACTGGTTCAACAACCGGTCCAACCTGAATCGTGAAGTCCTGATCCGCAATCAATTCGGGGCGAGCCTCGGCGGACCGATCAAGAAGAACAGGCTGTTCTTCTTTTTCAACTGGCAGAGCCAGAGAATGGCGCAGAGCCTTTCGCAGACGCGCACCGTGTTGACGCCGGAGGCGAGGCAGGGAATCTTCCGCTACATGGTCGGCGCGGCGAACAGCCCCAACTTTGTCAGTCCCACTGGCAGCCCGCTGGCGCCGGCGTGCGGCACCGTCACCACCAACTGCTATCGCACAGTGAATCTGGTGCAGGCCGATCCGCTCAAGCGGGGTCTGGACAAGCTGATGCAGTCGCAGATCAATCTCACAAATCTGCCGAATGATTTTTCGGCCGGCGATGGACTCAACACTGCGACGTTCCGGTTCAACGCCGCCGCCGCGGCGCCGGTGAATACCTACACCGGCAAGGTGGATTACCGGATCAATTCGAATCATCAGGCGTTCATGCGCTGGAGCGAGGGCCACAACGACCTGTTGGGAGACTACATCAACTCCGGGCTGCCACGGTATCCCGCCAATCCGGCGTCGTCGCCGGGGCGCACTCGCGAATCGGACAACCGTGGATTCTCCGGCGGCCTCACCTCCGTGATTGGTGCATCGAAAGTCAACGAGTTCAATCTCGGCTACACCAAGAACAGCCTGCTGTTCCTCGATCCGACGCATCCGAAGTTTGAGATCATCTCGAACATCCAATCCGATCCGTTTCTCTTCTGGGGAGGCACCGGCCGCAAGCCGCTCAACTGGCAGGCGGTGGACAACTTCTCGTTCATCCGCAACAACCACACGTTCAAGACCGGCGTGAACATCCGCTGGTACGCGATTGACCAGTTCCGCCGTGCCACCAATTTCTATCCGCGTCTCACCTTCGGCACCGCCGATGCTCCGGTCTTTTTGGACTCAACTACGACAAGCACGGCCGGCATTAACACGACCGATCTGACGCGTATGAACAGCCTGTTCAACGATCTGATGGGCGTAGTGGGAACAGTCCGCAAGGTGTTCTACTCAGACGGCAAGAAATTCACCTCACCCGATCAGGAGTTGAGCTTCCTGCAGCGTTCGCGCGAGTACAACTTCTACTTCCAGGACGACTGGCGAGTCACCAAGAACCTGACGGTGAACCTCGGCGTGCGGTACGAGTACAATGGCGTGCCCCAGGACCTTTCCGGAATGCAGGTGGTGAACGACAGGCCTCTGAACAGCCCTGCCGGTGATGTGGCTTTGGTGCCGGCAGGACCGGGTACCGACCGTAAGTGGTACAACCCCGACAAGAACAACTTTGCGCCAACTGTGGGTTTCGCCTGGACTCCCTTCGGAAACAAAACGTCAATTCGCGGCGGCTACCGTACGGCCTACAACCGGCTGGTGAGTTGGGCGCTGAACGTAGTGGAACAGAACCAACCGGGGACCACGCGGACGCAGATTCTACGGCCCAATTCCGGAGCCAGTTCCTCTCGGCCCGCGGCAATTCGCGCGAGCGACGCCGCGGTGCAGACGTTGATCGGGAGTCTGGCGAACGGAGTGGTGGGAACGGATGTGCAGCGAGTGGTGCCGTCGGATCGTGCGGCAACTCCGTTGCTGTTGGACCCGAATCTGACAACGCCTTTTGTGCACCAGTGGAACTTCAGCATCCAGCGCCAGATCACGCGCGGGACAATTCTCGAGATGGCGTATGTGGGCAACAAGGGCACCCACATGTTCCGCATGTTGAATGCGAATCAGGCGCGGGTGACACCGGAGTTCCTGGCCAGCTTCGCAGCGGCGAAGACCGGCGTTCGCACAGGTCCTGTGGGCGCGCTGTTGAATACCTACGGCGCTACACTACCTTCCACCGTGAACACGAATCTGTCGAATAACGATGTCGGAGGATTCATCACCGCGGTGGATACGGGCGTGTTCAACGGTGTGGCGGGCGGGCGTCTGGTGGCCGCTGGATTGGGGCAGAGCTATTTCCGCAATCCGCAGTTCACGATTGCGGCGCTCGGTTGCGCGTGCACCGACAACAGCTACAACTCGCTCCAGATTTCGCTCAACCGGCGATTCGCCCAGGGCCTGATGTTCATGGCCAATTACACGTGGGCCAAGAGCCTCGACGACATCAGCGACGATACTGATGGCGCGGGCCAGGGACTGTTGATCCCTTACGATTCGAACAACCGCCAGTTGGATCGGGGGCGCAGCGGCTACGACATCCGGCACCAATTCCGATCGGCGGTGATCTATGAACTGCCGTTCGGCCACGGCAAGCGTTGGGCGCAAAGCGGAATCCTCGCCTACACAATCGGTGGTTGGGCGACGAACACGATCATTGACTGGTCGAGCGGGTATCCGTTCACGGTGGGTTACGGGTTCAGCACCATCTTCCCGAACGTTCTATCGAGAACCGTGTTCACCGGCGATCCGGGATCGGTTGGATCGCTGGTGAAAGGCGGTTCCTCGGTGACGTATCTCAGCGCGGAGGACAAGGCGAAGTTTTCGGCGCCGGCGGTCGGCCAGTACGGAGCGGGCCGCAACATTTTCACCGGGCCGGGATTCTTCCAGACGGACTTCTCGCTGCATAAGTCATTCAAAGTGACCGAGCGGATCAAGTTCGAGTTGCGCGGGGAAGCGTTCAACGTGTTCAACAACGTGAACTTCAGTAATCCGAACGTGACTTCGACCAACGCGTCCTTCGGTGTGATTTCCTCAACCCGCGTTCCGCCCCGCATTTTGCAGATCGCCGCGCGGATTCACTTCTAGCCGCCAGGGCCTAACCATTCCACGCGGAGAACGCCGGTCATGAGCCGCAATTCAGGGTCGCCCGTGACCAGGGCGGCGTTGTGTCGAATGGCGAGGTCAGCGGCAAATGCATCGGCGTAGGATATCCGGCGGGAGGCCTTCAGCCTGGCCGCCGCGATGACGTCGCGCTCGGACGGCAGGACAAGTTGGATGGGAAGTGTGGGGAGCCTGCGCCAGAACTCATCGGCGCGAACGATGCTCAGTTTCCGTGCGGCCATGTAGTAGACCTCGCCCGCATTGACCCAACTCATGTGAATCGTTCGATGCGATGCCTCAGCTTCCAGAAGCATTCTCCTCACTGTGGGGGCGGAAGGCTGATCGAGCAGCCAAGCCAACAGGGCCCAGGAATCAAAGACTACGGAGCCGTTGGTCATCACGTGCCTGTTCCAGCGCTCGCTCCTTGGCTAGCTCCTCCATCAGATCGCCCGCCCCCCGGAACATCCCTTCCATGGTTCGCCAATCTCCAGCCGTTGGAGAAGGAGGTGAAGGGAACAGACGCGACACCACCATCGCACCGTCGTGCACATCCAACGCGACTTCCGATCCAGGCCCCAGGTTGAGGCTCTCCAGGATCTCATTGGGAATAGGAATCTCGCCGCGCTCATTGATGATTACTTTGGTCATGGGATTAGCCTCTCACCTACCAAAGTACGCTCTCGCGGCGAGTCTCCGCAATGGCCGTCAGAACTTCAAAGTGAGCGACATCTGCCAGGCGCGCGGAACATCCTGACCGGTGATGGAACCAAACGCGCCGGCCGTAACGTTGGTGTTCGGGGCAAACAGGTTCGGGTGGTTGAACGCGTTCAGGCACTCAGCGCGGTACTGGAAGTGGATCCGCTCATTGACGTAGAACGATTTGATGGCTGAGAAATCCCAACGCGCCTGGCCGTTGCCGCGAATACCGCCAAAACGCAGCGCGGATACGCGGATGTTGCTGGCCAACTGCTGTCCGGAGCTCTTGTTGAAGCCCGCGTCCGTGTTGAACCAGCGGTCCACGTTGCGCTTGTCCTTCGGCAGCGCGACGTTCTTGGAGTCGCCCGTGAACAGCGTCCAGACGTCGCCGAACCCCAGCGGCGCACCGCTCTGCCGCTGAACCACCCCGTTCAACTGCCAGCCACCGGCAAAGAACTCGATGGGCCGCGGCATCTTGCTGCCGAAATGCCGGCCTCGTCCGAACGGCAGTTCCCAAATGCCCGTCGCCACCAGGTGATGCGTGCGGTCGAGATCGCCGATGGTCCGGTACGTCACTGGATCAGTGACGTTGAGAAACTCCGTAGCCTGCATCGTCTTCGACCAGGTGTAGCTGAGTTGCAGCGTATAGCCATGGGAGAAGCGCTTCTCAATGCGCGACTGCATTGCGTGATACCACGAGTAGCCCACGGGCTGCTCCACCGCTACGTTGCCGAACTGCGGGAACGGGCGCAGCAGGTTGGCGCGTGAGATGTTGGCACCGTAGATCGGATTCGTACCCAGGAAGGGGTTGGCGAACGCCTGCCCCAGATAGTTGATGGTTGCTGTATCGCGCACCGGCGACGTACTCAGATACTGCGCCGGAGTGTTGTTCAACTGGCGCGTGATTCCGAGGCGCGTGCCGCGATTGCCCACGTAGGTGGCCTCAACAAGGAACTGCCTGGGGAGTTCCTGCTGCATGCCTAACGACCAGCGTTGCACATAGGCGCGATGGCGCTCGGTGGGATAGAACGTCACCGCCTGGCCAAGATTGGTGGAAAGGCCGCCTTCGGCGCCACGCGGCTCAAGCAGTCCTGTAGGGAATGGATTCGCGGTGGTGGCGACATAGGTGAGGCCGTTGTTGAGCGAGGCCTGAATCGGAGTGGACTGGCTGAAGCCCGTCTGCAGGCCCGATGTCTTATTGACACCCACTGTGTCGTAGAAAATTCCGTAGCCGCCGCGTACCGTTGTCCTCTGGCGCAGCAGATATGCAAAGCCGAAGCGCGGCATGAAGGCGCGTTTGTCAGGCGTCCAGTAGGTGCGCGGGTTGCCGTTGACACCCACGTAGGTCAGACCGCCGGGAACGCGGAACTGGCTAGCGGGCAATTCCGCTATCGGGCTCCTGGCGTAGTTGGCGATGGCTTGCGCCGCGACGGGGCTCGCCTGATCGAAAGCGAAGTGCGCCACTGACCGGTTGAATCGCTCCGTCACCGGAGTCTCGTATTCATACCGGAGGCCCAGGTTCAAGGTAAGCCGGCGGGAGATCTTCCAATCGTCCTGGAAGAAGAAGCCGAGCCATTTATCCTGCTGTGCGTAGCTGGCGGTGCGGTTCATGCTGCCGCCGGGCACCCCCAGCAGAAAGGACGCGAGTTCACCGCCCACTTGAGGTGCGGCAGCGGTGTCCAACGGTCCCCGCGTATAGGTGCTGTTGAACACAAACTGCGGCGCGGTGTCCAGAGGAAAGCGTCCCAGGTTCTGGCGATACACTCGGAAATCCACGCCGAAACGCATGTTGTGATTGCCGCTGAGGCGAGTGAACGTTCCCGCGAAAGCGTGTGTCAACGACGCGGTGCCGCCGTCGCCGCTTTCCCAATTGCCCAACTGCGTGAGCGTTCCCACCTGCAGGTTCGGAAACGTGGCCAGGTCCTTGTTCGCGAGGTTCGCAGTCTGCGAGGAGAAGCCCAGCGTACTGAGATCGAACCCGCGGCTGTTACGCCGTTCAATGAAATCGCCGGACTCGATGCCGTAGCGAAAATTGAACAGGAAGGCGGGACTGAAAACATACACATCGTCGAAGGCCGCGCCTTTGTTGTGCCGGTTGAGAACGATGCCTACCGCGGGCGTGTTGGGGAAGGTATGGTTCTTGTCCTCTTCCCAAAAATCGGTGTGCGCCCGCACGAACATGCGGTGATTCTGCGAAAAGGCGTGATCAAAGCGCCACAGATGATCCCACGTCTGCTCCTTCGCCGAAGGGGTGTGGAAATAATTTTGGGTGAAGTCGCGATTGCCGGCCTGCGTTGGGCTCGGCCAGTAGGGCAGTATCTTCTGCGCCACCGGATCCAGACGGCTGGTTGGAATGATATTGCCGGGAATGGGGGTGCGCTGGAAGCGTCCGCCGGCAATGGCGACTGTGCTCGCCGGATCGTACACCTGATAGGTTCCGCCCAGCGCGAGCAGTCCCGAAAGATCCCCGCGCCGCATTGCATCGGTGGGAACAGTGCTGGTGAAGCTCTGTGGCACACCGAATTTGTTGGCCTGATAGCCGTAGAACCAGAACGAGCGGTTCTTGCCGTTGTAGAGTCTGGGAATCAACAGCGGTCCGCCTGCAACAAGACCCCACCGGTTGTCGGTGTACTTGGGAATGCGCTGGCCGGCGCGGTTCTGAAAGATGTTGGGAGTGTCGAGCGCGGAGTTGCGCAATGCCCACTCGGCCTGGCCGCGGAGTTGATTGGTGCCGCTCTTGGTGGCCACGTTGATCACCGCCCCCACGGAATGGCCGGACGTAGCGTCGAACGGGGCTGTCTGCACTTTGAACTCGGCAACGGCGGCCGACGGAGGGATGAATCCAACGCGCGTCGATCCGTTCTCGGCCTGCGTGTTGGACACGCCATCCAGCGTGAATTCGTTGTTGTAGTTGCCTGCCCCGTCAGTAGCGAACTGCGAGTTCTTGTTGATGGAGAACGAACCCGATTTCGCAAGCCGCATGTCCGTGCTGTTCACCACGCCGGGGGCGAGTTGCACCAGCACCATCACGCTGCCGCCAAAGGTGGGCAGTTCCGTGACGCGCCGTTGATCCACCACCTGGCCGAGCGAAGCCGCCGCGGTATCGAGCAGCGGTGTTTCCTCCCTTACCTCCACCATCTCGCGTGTGTCGCCAATTTGCAGTTGGATGTTCACCTCAACGCGATCGTTGATGCGAAGCTCAATGCCTTCGAGGTTCGTCTTCTTGAATCCGGCCGCTTCTGCCTGGATGTTGTACCGCCCCGTCATCAGGTACGGCAATGCATAATTCCCCGATTCATTGCTGCGCGCACCAACCGTAAAACCAGTCTCGATGTTGGTGGCCCGGACCTCGGCGCCTGCTACGGCGGCGCCAGTTGGATCGAGGATACGTCCGAGAATCGCACCACGCGTCTCCTGTGCGGCCATGGGAAAAGGGGCAAGGATAGCGGCAATCGCAAATCCAAAAACCAAGTGGCGCATCAGACCTCCAAAGTTCTGTGAAGCAACTGCGGGAATCTTATCAAATCTCATCGACGGGGATATGAGAAGATGTCCCCATGCAGCGCCGCAGTCTACTCAAATCCGCAGCCTCCGCACTCACCGGCTTTCCCACTATCATCAGCGCTACCGCGCTCGGCTTGAACGGAGCCGTTGCCGCCAGCGATCGAGTCACCATTGCCACCGTTGGCGTCGGCTGGATGGGCGGCAGCCACGTCGATGCGTTTCTCAAGATCCCGCAGGCGCAATACGTGGCCGTGTGCGACGTGGACGAACGGCACCTCACTGAGGCCAAGGCCAAGATCGATTTGAAGTACGGCAACCAGGGCTGCACGCCGTATCACGCCATGGAGGAGGTTTTCCTGCGGCGCGACATCGACGCGGTGTCCATCGCGCTGCCCGATCACTGGCACGGCATCGCCGCGGTGCTGGCTTTGCGCGCCGGAAAAGATGTGTACGCGGAGAAGCCGCTGGCGCATCATTTCACCGAAGGCCGCGCCATTGTCGAGCATATGCAGAAGTACAACCGCATTTGGCAGACGGGCTCGTGGCAGCGGTCACGCGAGAATTTCCGCAAAGCGTGCGAGTTGGTCCGCAACGGCCGTATTGGAAAAGTCACCCGCTGTGAAGTGGGCTTGCCGGGCGGTCACACCGATTTCGCGAAGACGAAAGACAAGCTCGAATTCACCGCGCCGCCGTCCACCTTGAATTGGGACCGTTGGCTCGGGCCTGCCCCGGAAGCACAATACGCGGAAGGCCGTGTGCACAAGAACTGGCGCTGGAATCTCGATCATGGCGGCGGCCAGTTGATGGATTGGATCGGCCATCACGTCGACATCGCGCATTGGGGCCTTGGTTTCGACGCCACTGGTCCGATCGAGATCGAAGGTGTTGGCGAGTATCCGGCAAAGACCTCGATTTGGAACTCCGCCACGAAGTACCGCATCACCGCGCGCTATAAAAGTGGCGTGGAGATGGTGATCGCCGGCGGCCATTCCGATGTTCGCGGCGGCACAAAATGGATTGGCGATAAGGGATGGATCTGGGTAAACCGCAACGGTCTGGAATCCAATCCCGCCGAGGTGCTCACGGCGGAGATTGGGCCGGGAGAACTGCACCTGCCAAAATCGCCCGGGCACTATGAGGAGTTCATAGCCAGCGTGAAGACGCGGGCGCGGACGCTTACTCCGGCGGATGTTGCCTTCCGTTCCGCAACGCCTGGCTGGTTGGGCCAAATCGCCATGCTCACCGGACGCAAGCTGCGGTTCGATCCCGACAAGTTGGAAATCCTCAACGATGCGGAAGCGACGTCGATGCTTTCGCGCGAAATGCGTCCACCCTACAAACTCTAGATAACCGTGCGCGTTCTTGTTCCCTTGGCCAGCTTTCTGGCCACCTGGGTTTTCTTCTACGAGTATTTGCCTCCGCTCAAGCGAATGCACTTCTTCGCGGACATTGAGGGGTACCACTATCCGCTATTGAATTACGCACACCGCGCGCTACGGACCGGCGATCTTCCACAGTGGGACTCGTCGATCTATTCGGGCTACACCTTCATTGGGAATACGCAGGTGGGGCTGTTCTATCCGCCCAACTGGCTGTTGTTCTACCTCAACCGCCATCGCGACGGAATGAAGTACTTCACCTTGGAAGCGCTGCTGGTGCTGCATGTGTGGATCGGCTTCGTTTGCTGCTGGCTGTGGCTGCGAAAGCGGGCGCGCGGGGAGTTGCCGGCCATCCTCGGCGCGGGCGTGTATGCCTTCAGCGGATTCGCACTCGGTGAGGCGCAGCATTACGGCGCCAACTGCGGCTATGCATGGTTCCCGCTGGCACTGATCGGCCTGGACGAATTCGCCTCGTCCGGGGAATGGCGCAAGCTCTGGAAAGTGACCGCTACATCGGCGCTGACGTTTCTTGCGGGATACACATCGGCATGGGTGGCATTCTGCATCTTCACCGCGGTGTACGCGGCGGCACAGGTCCCATGGCGTCGATTGCCCGCGGTGGCGGCGGCGTTTCTGTGCTCCATTCCGCTATTCGCGGTACAGCTCGTCCCGGCGATGGAGGCAGCCTCCCTCAAGCTACACGAGCCTGTATATGGCAACGGCATCGGTGGCGGGATCATGTTCTACCTCGAATACTTCCTGCCCAACTACTACGATCAATCGCACCGGAGCGGCCAGCTTGGCCTGGTCCACGAACAATACATGTACCTCGGAGCGATTGCGATTGTCGCGATGGCGGCGCTGGCCTATCGCGGCAAATGGAACGAATGGCGTCTTGTCACAGTGATGGGGATTTGCGGAATCCTCTGCACGGTGAACCCCGGCCGCATCGTGGAAGCCGTCATCGGCCGCACTCCGTTCATCTGGGAAGTAGTGCGGGAATGGAGCTTTCTGCCGGCAATATGCCTCGCTGCAGCGCTGGCCACCGCGCACGGTGCCGGCGTTCTGCGCGGCATTCAACCGCTCCAGAACGTATGGATGGCGCGAGCAGCGGCGATTGCGGCGCTGGGTTGGTGTGGGCGTCAACTCTGGCTGTGGAAACACGATGGTGTTGGCTTCGCAACGGGTTGGTGGACGCTCGCCGAGACAGGCGTCACCGCCGTGCTGCTCTTCGCGCTGCTGCGCGCCGCTCCACGATGGTGGGTGACCGCCGCGCTGTTGATCACCGTCTTCGTCGAGTACAAAGTGTACGGAACCAGCCGGCGCTTCAATGCGCTCCCAGGCGATGCAGACCGGTTCTGGGCCAACGACCGGCGTCTCGGCGGCAAAGAGTTCCGCGGTGTTCTCCCTCGTGTCTATGAGGAGATGCGGAACAATCCGGATTGCCGCGTTGCCCTGCTGGCCGGCCAGCACTCCACTGACATGCGGCACTATCAGCTCAACACGCCGCAAGGGTTCGATCCGTTTCTACCCGACCGCTATCGCCAATACGTGGAGCGCTTCACGCCATTTGAAACCAACCGTACGTTTCAAGTGGATTGGAAGCAGAGCGCAATGCTCGACGCGCTCGCTGTGCGATACCTGTTGGTGCCCGCCAAGGACCCGCTGGTGAGGGAGTTGGAGGCGGATCCGCGGCTGCGCCTGATGGCCCGCGATCCTGCCTTCTTTCTCGTGTTTGAATACCTCTCCGCAAAGCCATCGGTTCGCTTTGATGCAGGCACACTACAGAGGGTCTCATGGACGCCGGACCGCCGCGTGGTGCGAGTGGAATCGGAGCACGGCGGCGAGATGCAGTTCATCGAGCAGGCGTATCCGGGATGGCGCGCGCTGGTGGATGGAGAACCGGTGCCCATCGAGTTGTACCAGGGCGTCTTTCAGTCGATCCGTGTGCCGCCGGGCAAACATAGCGTCGAATTCCGGTTCTCTTCGCCGGGCTTGCGATGGGCGAGTTATGTGACGATTCTATCCTTGGCGGCTTTCTTATTCCTTGCAGGAAATAAACCCAGGAAACCCGTGGAAATTTGATTGCATTCAGCAGTGTTCCATGGTAAATTTCTGGAGTCCATCCAGGAGGATCAATGGCCACCACTGCTGCTAAACTTGCTCCCATGACCGCAAAGCGCGAAGTCGTGAAAGTGCATGTCCGGTTCACCATCAACACGCCCGATGGCAAGCGCCGGGTCACCTTCGACCTGGAAAAAGACACGGATGACGCCGGGAAGGTAAGCTGGAAAATCACCTTTCAGCTCTTTGAGCGGGACAAGAAATCCGATCCCTTTGGCCACGCCATTGTCGATCTGCTGGTGGAAGTGGACACCAAG
This sequence comes from Acidobacteriota bacterium, assembly GCA_016213775.1. GTDB lineage: Bacteria > Acidobacteriota > Terriglobia > Bryobacterales > Bryobacteraceae > CADEFT01. Next base: position 27,550 of record JACQZR010000011.1, on the reverse strand, counting down.
CTGAACTCGAAAGCGCAGACCATGTTCGAGAACGGCATGACACCTCCTCAGGCCGCGTTTGCTTCCGGGCCGGCCGCTGACACGGCCAAGGATGAGGACACGGACGACGACACCAAGAAAACCACGGTGCAAAACACTCTGAAGAAGTAGGCCTCTGTTGCCGGTTCTTCATGCGGCAGTTCCTGTCCATTTCCGCGTGCCTGCTGTGCCTCTCTGCGCACATCGCACAAGGTGCGGATGAACAGACGGCCCCCAGCCAGTTGGGGAATTGCCGCGGCGTTACGGATTTCCGCCAGTACAAAATCCGTACTCCGCGCGTCAACGATCCATTCTGGTTTATCCGGTGGCGAAAGCTCTCGCCCGCGTTGCTCGCGGAAGTGAAGGGCCTTGAGGGTAAAGACTACTCGTTCGCCGCGGCGAACACGGTCTCCAGGAACATCGAAGGTGAGGCGTGGCTGCCTGACACGCCCGATGTCCGGGCCTCCTTCAGCTACTCCGATATCGCACTCGAAAACTGCAAGGACAACCAGCTCGACGTCGTCTTCAATATCTTCTCCGCGCAGGTTGGCTCCACATTAAGCACTGTGTTTGAATCGCGCGCCAAGGAGAAGGCGATGCCGTCACAGGCGCTGGGCGTCTCCGATATTCGCCCAAAGCTGCAGGTGGCTCCTGAAGCGGGATTCGACGCTGCACGGAACTTCGGCGCCGGAGGCCGGCTGCAACTGTCGGTTCCAAGCGGGCTGCTGTCCAAGCTGCAGATTGACGGCCACGGGTCCCCAAAGTCCAGATCAGTGACGGGAGCGCTCCGCGGTGAGTTCAACTCCTCTACATCGTGGTTAGGTCACGCGGACTGGCGCCTCGATTTTCACAACTCGATGCAGCCCGTGGCCGACGCGCAGATCTCGGAAAGCCGCCTGGCGTTGCAGTTCGCAGGCGCTACCAAACAGCGGCGCGGCGCAGTGGTCCGGTTTGGCGGATCGTTGAACGGCGGCATCCTGCAGAGTTCGTTCCTGGTAGCCGATCTGGACCAGTCCACGCTGCGGGACACGCGGTACACCGCGGCAAAGCTATACGGGGGTGTGTCCGGACGAGCGAATCATCAGGCGTATTCTGTCTCCTACGCGATGGGTCTCGGCTCCACCGGCAATGCGTTCCATGGCGATTGGCGTAAACACATCGGCGATGTTTCCTATGAAGTGTGGCTCCCATTTCGCGATCATCATCTCTTTGAGTGGGAGCAGCGCCTGACCGCGGGCGGCATTCAGAACCCGGGAAAGATTCCCGCCGCGGAACGCTTCTTTGGCGGTAATGTCGAGACCCCGTTCGTCGATTTCGACAGTTGGAAGATCCGCGCCAATCCCGTGATTCGCAGCATCCCTTTCAACCGTCTGGCGCGTACCGCTTCAGGCATTGGGGGCGATGCGTTCTTCTCTTACAACTCAACCATTGCCGCCACCGTCTGGCGTAAGCCCATCATTCCCGATGAGCTGGCGAAAGACTCAAACTTCCAGCAGTTGTTGGAGGCCCAGGTGACCTCAGGCCGCAGCGTCCTGCAGATTTATTACAGCGCGAAAGACTCGCACTTCACCGCGATCAAGGCTTTGCTGCCCGATCTACTCGCATCCATGGAGGCTATCAAGACGGCGAAGGCGACCGCGGAAGCCGCCGCGCCGGAGAGCCTGAAGCCGGCGTTCAGTGCGTGCACCAAGGCATGGTCCAGCGCGAACCTCGCCGTCAAGTTCGCGGTCAGAGATAAGCCGACAGAGGCCTTCGGCTGGGTGAAGGAGATGTTGCCTGGCGGTGACAACTCGCTCGCACTGGTTTCCGAGAACTGCGGCGAACTGGTGAGCAAGCTCAAGAGCGCAGCAATTGACACTGCGGCCCTGGAAGCACCACTGGCCAAGGTAAAGACCGGCGAGCAGAACGTCGTTTCCAACTTCAAGGCCATTGACGTCAAGGTTGCTGAGGCCAAGGCCGAAGAGGATTTCCGCTTCGTTGACCGCACGCTGAAGACGATTACCAGGGAGATGAACATCTCCTCCATCAGCCCGGTGTTTCTCTTCGACGTCGGACGCATCGCGCCCGCAAACACGCAAGCCGGCGGCAACCGTTATGCGGTCGGCGGAGGCATCCGCTTCACGCTGGTGAGCACTGCCAGTTTCACCTTGGGCTACGCGGTGAATCCCAACCGTCACCCCGGCGAAGGCAGAGGTGCGCTCTTCTTCTCACTCACCACCAGGAACCTGTTCGAATGAATCCATCCTAAATCCGTTCTTTGCTTCTTCGCGTCTTGCCTTTGCGTCTTTGCGAGAGCCTAACCTCTGCTCCGACGCGGGAAACCCTCCCGAACTGGTACGCCTTCTGGCTTCTGGCTTCTGGCTCAGAAACGATAGTAGAGCCCGAACTGCATCACACGCGGTCCCACGCCATCATTCGAATAGTTCTGCGTGCCGATCTTCCCAAAGCTCGACGAGTTCACGTTCTGATCGCCGAGGTAGAAGTTCGCGTGATTAAACACGTTGAAGAAGTCCGCGTGAAACTCCAACAGATGCCGCTCGCGAATCTTCGTCGTTTTCACCACCGAGCCGTTGTAGTTCCAATACCCGGGGCCATCCAACAGCCGACGCTGCAGTGAGCCAAGCTTACCCGGTTGCGGGTTATAGAACACCTGGCCCGCGAACGGGGCCGCGCCGTCGGCTGCCGCTCCCGCCGTGTTGTCGGGACTGACCGCGCTCGGGTTGATCCAGTACGGGCCGTTGGGCGTCATAAACAGTCCAGTGAGTTCCTTCAATTGCGACAGATCCGCCGTGGTATCCACCGTGTTCCATCCGGAACGGGCGAAGCGGTTCAGTGTGCCGCGCGACGAGAGGACGGAAACGGGGCTGCCGCTGTAAATGGAAAGGAACCCGCTCAGCCCCCAACCATCCAGAAGGCGGCGCACCAGACGGTTGGACGACGATACACGATGCCCGGAGCCGATCGGAATCGGAATGAAGTGGTTCAGCTTGAAAGCGTGCGTTTGATCAAAATCAGCGCGGGCGCGTTCCAGACGGCCGCTGGCGTTATCCAGTTGCGCGTCGATTCCGCGGAACGAGTTCGAATCCGTCAGCGCCTTGCTGAACGTATAGTTCGCCTGGAACTGGAAACCGGCCCGCGTGCGCTTACGAATCTCCAGTTGGAGTCCGTTGTAGCTCGAGTTGCTGATGTTGTTCATCATGCTCGAATAGAGCAGATAGGGATTCGGGAAGAAGCTGAAGTTCGGAATGCTGGGTAAAAGGCTGTTGGCTTGATAGACACGCGCCAGTTCAGCCGCCTCGCCCGTCCGCAGATAAGCGGCGACGGTGGCATTCGTGAGCAGGCCGCCATTCGGCATCAGCGGAAAGAACGTCAGCGGCTGGCTGCCGGGGATGCCCGAATCGTAATTGGCATTGAAGCCGCGGCCCGCGGCCTGCGCGAGAAAACCGTTGTTGCGTGCGCGGGTGAAATCCTCCAGGTATCCCGCCTGCTTGATGTTGATCTGGTTGAAGTCGATCTGCCGCAGTTCCTTCACGACATGGTTGCCGACGTACCGCGCCTCCACGATGAAGCCCTTCGGAATCTCGCGCTGGATACTGAACACCCATTGTTCGGCATACGGCGTAACGAGATTCGGATCCATGATGCCCTCCACTGGCGGCGAGGTCGGCGACAACAGGAACTGGTCGCGCGTGGTCGTCGGCACCTGGAACGGCGGCGCCGCAATCGCGGGCGGTGCATCGGCGCGCGCATTGAGGTTGGTTATCTGGCGCGCGGAATTCAAACCGTTGTTGACTGAAACCGCGTTATAGGTGGAGTTCAGAATGTTGTCATTGAGAAAAGCAATGTTGAAGCCGGCGCGAATGGAAGTCTTGCCGCTGCCCGTCGGATCCCACGCCAACGCGATGTTTGGTGCGAAGTTGTTGCGGTCCTTCTTGTAGAACGGCCGCCCCGCCGTTGCGCCGGAGAAATCGAGCGTGGCATTGCCCAGCAACGTGGTGACGGGGTTGTTGTCGATCAGCCGTGGCGTGATCGCCAGACCGTTCGTTTCATCCACGGGCTGCATGTAATCCCAGCGCAGCCCCAACGTGAGGTTTAGCTTTCGCGTGAGTTTTATCGAATCCTGCGCGTAGAGCGCGTACTGATCGAACTTCTGATTCTGGATGGCGGGCGCGCCGGGTACGAAGCCCGAGGTCCGGCTGGTGACGTTGAAGTACTGGCCGCCAGTGGAGATCAGCCCGGCCAGTGTGGCCAGCAGGTTGTTCGCGGTGTTGACGAATGTGGAGTTGGCGCCGGGAATATCGCCCAGACCAAAGCCATACGGCGACGATTGCGAGATTCCAATTCCATAGATAGGCGTAACCGCATTGGTGGCCGCAGTCCCGTTGTAGTTGTAGCTGCTCACGCGCAACAAGCTCGTCTGCAAACCAAACGCTACCGTATGCCGGCCCTTTACCCAGTTCGAATTGTTCTGAATGTTGTATTGGTGATTGTTGCGTCCTTCTCCGATTTCCGCCGTCTGCAAAGGGGATCCGAACAAGGTGCCGGTGATGAAGTACGCCGGGTTCTGCTGGTTCAGAATGAACGGCGCGTTGATGTAATTGAATCCCCCGCGCAGTTCGTTGGTCAGTGTCGCGGTGGGCGTCCAGCGCCACGAAAGTGACATCAGGTTGCCGCGGCTGTCGTTGAAGTACGGCGGCGTAACGGTGTACTGCGAGCCTGCCACAAGGCGGTCGGGAATGTCGCGGTTCCAGATGTACGACCCCGCGAAGACATGCCTGGCCGAATGGTTGTAGTCGATCTTTGTTGTGATGTTGTCGCGTGTGGTATTGGCCCGCGCGTTGAGCGTGTAGCCCGTGGTGTTGAGTCCGTCTCCGCGGTTGGTATTATTCGCGGCGGTGGGCACCATCGAAAGAAGATTCTGAATCGCGGGATTGATGGAGAGGCCCGCGGCCTTCAGCACATCGAACTGCTGAACGGCGTTGCCTACGCGGTATTGCAGAATCCCCTGCCGGGCGGTGGGCGTGAGGATCGTGTTGGAGAGCGGAGTCTGCCGCCGCAAGCGGTACGCTTCGTAATTCCCGAAGTAGAACAGCTTGTCTTTGATCACCGCGCCGCCAATGGCTCCGCCGAGTTGATTGAGGTTGAGGCTGGGAACGGGTAGCCCGTTGCGGTTGTTAAACCAGTCGTTCGCGCTGAAGTACCGGTTGCGGTTGAACCAATACAACGAGCCGTGTGTCTGATTGGTTCCCGATGGCGTCACCATGGTGATGGTGCTGGCCGCGCCGCCAATGGTGGGGCTCGAATTGGTGGTGGACACCGTGAACTCGGCCACCTGCGCGATGGTGAACCGGTTGGGGATCAGATCGAGATTGTTCGTGCGCACCGAGTCCTGCACATTGATGCCATCGAGCATGATGTTGGAAAACGATGGCCGCATGCCGTTGATGACTGTTACCTGCCGCAGGTTCTGCGACACTCCGGCTTGCGTCACAAACAGGTTCGAGATCTGACGTCCAATCACCGGCAGGTTACTGATCTGCGCCTGGCTCACCGTGGTGGCAACTTCGGCCGTAGCTGTTTCCACTCCTTGCGTGCTTGCGCTCACTTCCACCGTTTGCGCCGCACTGGCGAGCGAAAGCGCCACCGGAGGCAAGGACACTCGACGCGCCGGATCCACTTTCACATCCGAGATACTCGCCCGCGAAAACCCGGGACTCTCAACATTGAGAATGTAGAGATCCGGACGAACAGCAGTGAAATCGAAGATACCAAGTTCGTTGGTTGCCGTGGAAAGAAGCGCGGTCTTGCCGCCTGGCAGATAGAGTCCCACTCTGGCTCCGGAAATCGCGGCGCCGGAAGGATCCGTGACGGAACCGCTGATCTGCCCGGTCAATTGGGCATGCAAAGAAGCGGCCTGAAGCAGCGGGAAAATGAAGAAACACATGGAGCGTGTCATAGTTGTTTGCCTGAAACGGAGACTAACCTTCATTTCCAAAGATGGTTTGAATTGCCCGGGAATACAAGTATTTCGGGGCGAAACGGCCTTTGTTTTTACACCTGCGCATAGGATTTTGCCATTTCGCAACTCTTGTGAACGGGCCGCCAGGTAACACGTGGACGCAATTGTGGCGGAGTGATACGTCAGACTGCAAACAGGGGCGAGGCGGCGCGCTCTCAGACTTCGGTTCGCACAGTAAACCGTACACTGCCGAGCGTGTTGTCCGATGTGAGCGGTTTGCCGCCGCTCACGTCCTGCAAGAAGAGCGTAGTCCCATCGGCCACCCATTTTTCGGTGGTCAATCCGCCAATGCTACCGAACTGGCCGAGCAGCGGGCCATCCACTGAGCCGGCGCGCACCTCCACGGTCTGCACGCCCGGAGCGTTCCAGGTTATGGACGCTCGCACCAGCCCTGTGCCATCGAAATGGAAGATCGGATTTGTGAACGGCGACAGCAACACGCCGCTGCGGGCAGTGACACCAACGGGCTTGGATACAAACAGCACCGCGGACGGCGCGGCCACATCCAGGTTCACGCCGGACCCGGCGAGCAAACCTGTGTTGCGATCGAGCTTCAACACGGCGACGCTGTTGGAACGCGCGTTCGGCGAGAAGAGAAAATTGCCTTGCGGGTCGATGCTGAAGTTGCCGGGCGAGCCGCCAAGCGAAGACGCGATGTCGAGCCGCGTGAGTTCGCCGGTATTGAAGTCCATGTTGAACAGCGCGATGCTCTCGTCGCCGTCATTGGAACCGTAAACGTACTTCCCAAACGGCGCCACCGCCACGTTGCGCAGGCTGTTCTCGCCGTTGAACGACTCCGGCACTGTGCTCAATGCTTCGATGTTTCGAAACTCCGCCGTCGCCGGCAGCCATTCCAGCGCACTCATCGTGTTGTCCAGCGAATTGATGCGATAAACCCAGCGCCCCAGCGGATGATAGGACAGGCGCGCGGGACCGGAGCCGGGCTCCGCGGCCAGTTCCGAAGCCAGCGTCAGAGTTCCGTTATCATTGAGCCGGAACACGCTGGTCCGGTCCAATCCAACGTCGTTGACGATCACGAACGCGCCCGAGGGATCAGTGGTCACCTGCGCGGGATGCGGTCCGTCCTGCACAGCTTTCTTTGGCCCAGGTGTGCCCTGCAACCGCACCACGTCCGTTGCCTCGCCAAGGGATCCGTCCGATTGCAGCGGGAGCACGGCGATGGTGCCGCCCGAGTAGTTGGCGACGAGAACAAACCGCCCGGTGGGATCGACACTGAGGTGCCGCGGATTCGCGCCCATCGACGGCTGGCGGTTCAACAGCGTCAGTGCCCCCGTGTCGGAATCGATGGCGAACGCGGACACTCCGCCGCTAGGCCTTCCCTCGAAGTCACTCACGTCATTCACCGCGTATAGGAAGCGGCGCGAGGGATCGGTGGCGAGAAAAGATGGATTGCGCTCGCTGCGCACCGTGCCTTCCAATTCCACCCGCGGCCATTCCGCGCCGGGGCGGAACACGCTGATCCCTTCCCCAGTGGGCGATGTCTGCCCCTCAGTGTTGGAGCCGACGTAAGTGAAGATGCCCTCGCTGGAGGCGGGGCTTTGCGCCAAAGCAGGAAGCGCCGCCGCACCTGCCGCCGCGCGCAGGAACAATCGTCTGGACCAGTTCATGGAAGTTCGCTCCTCTTACCTGATTCAGGATAATCCGGACGCCGGCAACAGGCCAAGAGGATGGCGGTAAGGAAACGGTAAGGGTTCGGTAAGGGCCCATCGACGGGTGGGGCCTTGCGTTAGAATCAGGAAGATCTCAACTCACACAACCTTGAGAAAGGACTCGAACATGGCAGCCAACAGACGTAAGTTTTTGACAAAAGCGGCAGGGGTCGCAACGGTGGCGGCAGCGGCGGCTCCAGCCGCTAAGGCACAAGCCAAAACCACCAAGAAGGTGTTCTACTCCAACGGCAGGAAGCCCGAAAAGACGCCTTTGTTCAATGGCGCAGTCGGGTTCGGCAATCTGCTCTTCATCGCCGGCATCGGCGCCCATTTTGAAGGCGGTATCAAAGAGCACACCAAGCACGTGCTCGACGTCATCGAGAAGCGGCTCAACGATTGCGGCTCGTCGATGGAAAAAGTGCTCAAGTGCAACGTCTACTTGAACGACCTCAAGGACTACAAGGAAATGAACGAGATGTTCCTGGGGCGGTTCGGCGCTGAGCCGCCTGTGCGCACCACTATTGCCGCGCAGGGCGGGATCCCCGGCAACTCGCTCGTCGAGATCGACGTCATCGCTTACATCTAACGGGTCCACCATACTAGAGGTGTATGCCGCGATTCATACACCTCGCACTCATTCTCGCGGCCACGTTCGTTCGTACCTCCGCTGCGACACTGGTTATCAATCAGATCGCCAAGGACGCCCAGGCAATTGTCTATGAACTTCCGGACGCGGAAGGACGGGAAGACGTGGTCCGCTTTGTCGAACTCATTCGAAACAAGTTTCGTCCTGGCATGGAGATCATCGACGCCGCCACGCTTGCCGAGCCGGCATTGCGGCAAAAGCTAAGCAAGCCGTTTCTTCTCTACACAACGCTCGGGGACAAGTCCCGGCTGCTCCGGTTGACGACGCAGAAACTCGGCTGGAACCTCACCGCCAGCACGTTCCAATGGGGCGCATGGGAGACGCCGCGCGAAGAACTCAGAATCATCGCCGCCGCTAAGAACCCCTTTGCCGAAGGCTATTGCGTCGTCTACGCCGCGCAATCGAACCGTCTGCTGGCGGGCATCAACCGGGTCTTTCATGGGCCATCTTCTTATTACATCTTTCGAAACGAGGAATTGCTGAAGGAAGGCTTCTACGACGAGAGCTTTCGCGACCGCGCCACGCTTTCCTCATCCGAAGCATTGCAGGACATCGCGCAGTTCTTCGCGACATTGGAACGCGTTCATCCGCAGTTGCTCGCCAAAGTGAGCAAGGAGGATTTCGCGAGGCTGCAGGAAGACACGCGCACGGCGGTGACCTCGAAAGCGGATACCGCCGGACAAGTAAAGTCGCTCGATCTGGTGTTGGCGTTATCCCGAGCGGCCGCACGCTTCCAGGATGGCCACACCTCCGTCCGCTGGAGGCAGGTAGTAAATGCCTCCAATGCCCGGAGCACGCTATTCCCCCCGTTTCGCCTGCGATTCGACAACGGGCGGTGGAGGATTGCCGCCGCCACTGAGCAAAGCCTCGCGGGCACTGAAGTGCTGGCGGTGAATGAGAAGCCGGTACTCGAATTCCTTGCCCCCATTCTCGAGCGATGCAGCGGAGAGACCCAGGCATTCCGCGCCGCACGCTTCCTGGGCGATGAAGCGTTTTGGTTCTGGCTGACTCGCATCGTCGAGCAGTCCGAGTTGCGACTGCGCGTCAAGACCGCCGATGGCAAGGACCGCAGCGTCTCCTTGAAGCCGATACAATTCCAGGCTTACGAGCATCTCTCCAAGCAGCAGCCTGGCGGTGCGTATCGCCCCAACCGCTCCGGCACCAAAGTGGACTTCTTCGACTCGGGCGGGATCGCCTATTTCCAATACCCGGCGTTCCACCGCACTGATGGGGAGAAGAAGAAGATCGACGCGATTTTCGCAGAGATGCGGGAGCGTAAGTCCACCCATCTGATCATCGACCTGCGAGGCAATGGCGGCGGCAACTCCGATATGGGCGATCATATCTTCACCTACTTGCACGGCGGAAAATTCCGGCAATTCAGCCGCGTGGAGGCGAAGATCTCGGATGAAGTGAAACAGTTCTTGCCGCGTTGGGCACGGCCCGTCGCCCTTTTCACCACGGGCAGAGTGATGGGAAAGGACATGGGCGAGGAGAAGCACGCGAAGCCCGCCGCGTTCTTCTCCGGACGCAAATACCTGCTCATCGACAACGACACGTTTTCATCGGCCACCGACTTTGCCGCAATGTTCCGCGACTACCAGACCGGGGACATCCTCGGCTATGAGACCGGCGGCGTCCCCACCTCATTTGGCGACACCTATGAATTCCCCCTTAAGAACAGCCAGATCCCGTGCCGTGTGTCGTGGAAGCGCTTCTATCCCCCAAAGCCCAAACCGGGCGACGATCAGCGCGGCGTTCAGCCGGACATCGGCTGGACCGACGAGTTGTTAGAACCGTTCCGCAAGGAACAGGATCCGGGACTGGCATTCACTCTGGAGCACGTGCGCCGCGGGAAATGACGCATCTACCCTGGTAGAATAGAGTTCTACCTGAATGACATTGAACCTGAAGAACCCGGAAGTGCATCGTGTAGCTTCGGAATTGGCCAGGATGAGGAGAGTCTCCATCACCCAGGCAGTGTTGGATGCTGTGCGAAAGGACCTGGAACGCGAGTTGCAGTCACAGCACAGCCGGTCGCTAGCCGAAGAACTTGTCGAGATCGGACAGAGATGCGCCTCCAACATCCGTCCGAGAATGAAGTCTTCCGATCACGGACGCCTGCTCTACGACCGGAAAGGGCTCCCGAAGTAGCGCCATGGTTGTGGATACTTCGGCCGTCCTCGCCATCCTCCTCGCCGAGAACGACGCATTGCAGTTCGCCAGGATCATCGAGCGGTCTCGCTGCTACATGACGGCCGCAAACTATCTGGAGGCCGCCATCGTCATCGATCAACGCAGCACGGTAGCGAGCTATGAATTGGACTTGTTCTTTCGCCGCTCAGCCATCCTCATCGAACCAGTCACCTTTGCCATCGCGAGTGTCGCAAGGCAGGCCTATAAGGATTTCGGAAAGGGGCGTCACAAGGCCGCTCTGAATTACGGAGACTGCATGGCTTTCGCGCTATCCAAGGTGCGTGGCGAGCCGCTGCTGTACAAAGGTGATGATTTCCGGCGTGCCGGAGTTGTCAACGCCCTGAAGCCATGAACACCTCCGGATGCCCTATGTGGTCATCGGGCCTTCGCCCTGCCCAAGCTGCGTCAGTATCCGCTCCTTCTGATCGTTGGCCACCATCTCGGCGTTGTCGAGCGATAGCGAATACGCCGTGAACGCGGCGATCGCAACAACGGCGACCACGGTATAGAACGGCCACTGCGCTTCCCACACCGAACGCGCATAGTATGCAAAGGCGAACGGCACCGCAAGAACGGGGTAAATCAGAAGCAGCAGGGCTTGAAACTTCGTCGCCGCGCTGCGCTTCCAGTTCTCCCGCGGATCCACTGGCCGTGGGAACCGCAGCGAACTGTAGTTGCCCACCGACAAGAGCAGAATCAGCAGCAGCATGCACACCGCCACCGTATCCAGAAACATGCGCACCGTAACGGGCAGGCGGAACACCAGACAGACCCCCGTGATGATGAGGATCTGCAGAAAGACAAACAGAATCGCGGCAGTGTTCTTGGCGACCAACAATGCGCGCGGACGCATGGGGGCAAGCCAGTAGAGTTGCGCGGCGCTGCGGTCGAAGCCAAGCATGTTCCAGATCAGCACCTCACTCAGCAGCGTGATTGCGTACGCACAGATCACCACCAGGAAGTACGATCCCATTGCGCTGTGCCGCCGCCCCAACATCATCGGCAGCCAGATCAACAGGCCGAACGAGAAGCCCATGATGAACAGCAGGCGGAAACGCGGGGCGCGAATCAGCGACCGGACCTCCTTCTCCACCATTGCGCCGATGGGATCAGGAATGACGCGACCCGGCAAACGGAAGAAGCCCTCCATCCAGGAGTCCTCTTTTACTCCCTCATCGCCGGCCGAACGCGCCGATTCCCGATCGAACTGCAAGCCGCGTTCAAATTGCCACCGCCCGAACGCATAGCCAATCGCCACCCATACGCTCAGCGAGAGCCAGTCCACCCAACTGCTCATGCCGGAGAGTATGTGGCTTGCGGATACCCACGGCAGCGGCCACGCCAGCGACGATTGGAACGATTGCTTCCAAGTGACGGGCACTCCATTGCGAAGAGCAATTTGCGGTATCGCCGCCGTGAGCACCGCGAGAATGGTGACCGCCTCGCGAATCCTGCGCCATCCCAGTAGCCGCGTGATCATGTCGCGAATTCCCGCCGATACGAACAGGTTGAACGCAACAAATGGGAGCAGCGCCGTCGCATACCAGAAATGCAGCGTGGGATTGAGGCAGGTGCCGATAAAGGCGCCTGTCACCATCAACAGCATCTCCACCGCCGTCGACACGCGCAGCATCACTTCGAGATTGAACAACTGTTGATGCGGAATTGGATACACCCGCAGCCGGCGCATCTGCAGGGACATCCCGGCGGAAGCCATCAGCACCGGCACCACCTGCCAGTAGATGCACGCCAGCAATAAACCCGGCGAGAGGATGGCGAACAGCAATGTGCGGTCGCGTGTTTCCTTCACTGTGAGCGCAACCGCGTAGGCGCCCAACACCCACATTCCGTACCAGATGACGTTGATGATTGCTGTGAGAATCAGCCCGCCGGCGCCATTACGCGGGTAGAAGTTCCGCATCGTTCGGTACTGCGCCCAGAGAATTGCCCGCGCCTGTTGGTTCATAACCAGTCGAGTGTTTCCGTGTGCCGGTCAGCGCCGACAACGCGAACAAAAATATCCTCTAATGTTTCGGCGCCGCTGCGCAGGTCGCTCATTGAGCCTTCCACCACCAGCTTGCCTTGATGAATGATGGCCACCCGCTCGCAAAGCCGCTCCACCACTTCCAAAACATGCGAGGTAAGGAACACCGTCGCGCCGTGGTGTACCTGGTCGAGCAGCAGATCCTTCATCATGCGCGCGCCCACCGCATCCACGCCCTCGAACGGCTCGTCCATCAGAAACAGCTCCGGCTTGTGGATCATCGACGCGGCCATCGCCACTCGCTTGCGCATGCCCTTCGAGTATTCGCCAATCAGCTTGCGCGCGGCTCCGTCAAGTTCAAACAGGGACATCAACTCCCGCGCCCGTTCGCGGGCAACCGCGCGGTCCAGGCGGTACATGCGTCCAACGAATTCGAGAAACTCGCTTCCGCTGAGATGTTCGAACAGCAGCGTCTCGTCAGGCACCAGGCCGATGCGCGACTTGATCTCCATCTCCCCGCGCGGCAGTGAATAACCGAGCATCTCGATGGTACCGGAATTCGGCACCGCCAGCCCCATCAGCATCTTGATAGTGGTGGTTTTACCCGCGCCATTCGGGCCGAGAAAGCCGTAAAAGCTGCCGCGAGGCACTGACAGGGAAAGCCCATCGACGGCTGCCTTGTTGCCGTAGACTTTGCGCAAATCTGTGATTCGAATGGCGGGGGAGGATTCACTCATGGCGATCAGGCCGGCCTCAGAAGGTGCTTCGCCAGGAATGGAATTCCCTTCACGCCATGCCAGCTATGCTCACCTTCAAACACCTCGTGGTCGATGCGGTCCGTGGCGCCCAAGGCCTCATAGACGCGCCGCACGCGCGAGAAGCTGTCGCGGAACGCCGCCACCGGAAAAATGTCGTCGCGCGCGCCGGACTCGGCGAAGTAAGGCCGCGGTGCGATGAGGCCGGCCACATCATACATCTCGGCCCACTCCAGAATGCCGGGCACGTAGTTGTCGATGCAGTGGGCGAGGCTGAAAATCGAATCGCGAAAGGTGCAGAGATAGCCACTCGAAAACGCCGCCTGGATACGCGGCTCCAGCGCAGCCGAGAACACCGTGATGGTTCCGCCGCCGGAAATACCCGTCACACCGACGCGTTTTGCATTCAGCTCCGCCCGCGTCTCAATCCAGTCGATGGTCCGCATCACGTCCCAAACGCGCCAGCCAATCATGGTTTCGCCGAGCAGCAGCGCCGCGCCGGCGGTGGGCTGGCATGCGGACCTCCCAAGTCCGCCCTTCTTCGTGCGCGCATCGCGGCGGCATCCGAATGCCATCGGCTCAATCGCCACCGCGGCCATACCCTGCTCGACAACCTGAATCGCAAAATCGTGTTGATAGCCCGCTTTGTCCGTGCGGTCGCGGCCCTTGTCGTCGATCCCGGCAATGTCGTCCACGCCGCGCCCATGACCCGGAATGCAGACCACAGTGGCATACGGCGCCGCGCCATTCTTCGGCGTCAGCAGATACCCGAGCACATACAGTCCAGGCCGGCTCTCAAAGATGAACTTTTCGCGTCGATAGGCGCCGAACTCGCGCTTCTCCAATGTCTGCGCAAGCAACGGACCACGCGACGCAGGAAAGCCCCCCACCAATTGCGTCACCTTCGATCGCAGCCGTTTCTGCCACGCCTCTGCACTCTTGCGCGAGTCCGCCTTGAACGTCATCTTCAGCGGGGCGTCTTTGTAACGAGCGAGCGTCCATGCCACCGGATCGAATTTGCTAAGATCCACCGGTGCCCCGTCGAGAGGCCCTGCATAGGTGGATGGCGCCTGTTGTGCATATGCCGTAAAACCGGCTGCGGCGAGCCCGGCCTGGCGGCGGCTGAGTTTGGCGAACATAGGTTAGAGGTTCACTTCCACCACTTCGTCAAATATGCCTTGCGGCAGGGTCAAGCCCGCCACACGGATGCGGTCGAGAATTTTCGGCTCGTAGCCCGTCCAGCGGAAGCGGCCCTGTACCTTGCCGGCGTCGCTCACACCCGTGCGTTCAAAGAAGAAGACGTCGCGTGTGCCGACGCGGTCCTCCTCCACGCCCGTCACTTCTGAAATGGAGACGATCTTACGAGAGCCGTCCTGCATACGCGAAACCTGCAGTACGATCTTGATCGCGCTTGCCAGTTGCTGCACGATGACCCGATTGGGAATTTCCAGGTCGGCCATCAGGATCATTGCTTCCAGACGCGAGAACGCGTCGCGCGGCGTGTTGGCGTGGATGGTAGTCATCGACCCCTCCACACCGGTGTTCATCGCTTGCAACATGTCCAACGCCTCCGCGCCACGGCACTCACCCACGATGATGCGATCCGGCCGCATGCGGAGCGCGGTGCGCAGCAACTGCCGCTGATTGACCCCGCCTTCGCGGTTGACGTTCGGCGGCCGCGTTTCAAACTTCACCACGTGCCGCTGCTGCAATTGCAGTTCGGCCGTGTCTTCAATCGTGATGATGCGCTCGTCCTCGGGAATAAATCGCGACATTGCGTTGAGCGTCGTCGTCTTACCGGAACCCGTTCCGCCCGAGATGAGAATGGTTGTTTTCGATTGCACACACACCGCAAGAAAGCGCAGCATCATGTTGGTGATCGTCTTGTTGGCGATCATTTCATCCGAGGTGATGACATGCCGGCCGAAGCGGCGGATGGAAAGCGCCGGGCCATCCAGAGCGAGCGGCGAGATGATGGCGTTGACGCGCGATCCATCGAGCAGGCGCGCGTCGACTATCGGCTGCGCTTCGTCCACGCGCCGTCCCACCTGCGAAACGATCTTTTCGATGATGTGCAGCAGATGCGCATTGTCCTTGAACCGCACCGGGCTCAGCGACAGCTTGCCACCGCGCTCGATGTAGACCTTGTTGTAGCCGTTGACGAGAATATCCGAGATGGAAGGTTCTTTGAGCAGCGGTTCCAAAGGACCGAGCCCGAGAACTTCGTCGAGCACTTCTTCCACCATCTTGTTCTGCTCGGCGGTAGTCATCGGGATGCGTTCATCTTCGATGAGGCGTTCGACAACGCGCCCGATCTCCGCGCGCACGCGATCCTTGGGCAGTGAGGAGACCTTCTCCAGATTCAATACGCCGATCAGCTTTTTGTGGATCTCGGACTTGAGTTCGAAGTAGCGATCGGCTGTGCGAACAGGCCCCGAAGGGGCGCCGGCTGGGCGAGGGGGAAGGGGACGAAAGTTACTGCCCACACGATCTCCTTACGAAATTTGAGATGCTTTCAATTATAGCTTTATGCCTACGCACAAACTGCACAGGCGCTGCTTCCTGGGCGCGGCCGCGACTTCACTTCTCCCCGCGCAGACACGCCAGGTTGCCTTCGCCACTGCCGGGTTTGAAGAAATCGCCAGGATGGGAACCGTCTTCCGCAGAGCCTACACAGGCTGTTCCGATCCCAACCGCTCCGGCCTTCTCACTGGCGTGTACCCCCACTCTGGAAAGAGCGGTTTCTCGCTCGAAGGCCGCGTTGCGGGAGCCGGATACATGTTCCGGCAATACGACGGGCCACCCCCGCTTCACGACATGCCGCCCTCCTCAATCGTGGTGTGCGCAAAGCCCGGCGGCAGCGGTGGCTTCCGCGAATCGGAAGTCAACATGCCCTTTGCCATCCTGCCCTCGATTGGACAACCCGGCCCGTCTGACCAACTGGTGAGTGCGGTCGACATAGTCCCCACCGTTTTGGCCATGTGCGGCCTCCAAATACCCCCGGATCTCCACGGCCACAATCTGCTCAAAAAGAGGCCCGAGTGGGTCTGCATGGAAGGCAAGCTGGGACAACCGGGCGAGTGGCGCGCCATTGTCCGCGGTTACGAGAAACTGGTGGTCAATCGCAACGGCGATGTCACGCATCTGTTCAATTTGAGCGAAGACCCCGAAGAGGCCGACAACCTTGCCACCCATTACGACAAGTCGCTGCAGATTCGCCGGACCGCCGACGCCTTGAACGCGCTGCTCGTATTGTGGCGCAGGCAGACCAACGACGGACGCAGCGGCTCCGGCTTAAAAACGAGAGGAAAGAAGTGAACGACGATTCATCTTTGCGGTTCATCGGAGTGGTGCGGTCGCCGGTGAGCGAACGAAAAAACATGCCCGCATTTGGCGTCCCGGCGGTGGTGGAACTCAATGCGGAGATGGCGCCGGCGCTGTTGCGCATCGAGAAGCATTCGCACTTCTGGGTGATGGCATGGCTCATGGGAAGGCCCGAGCGCGACGTGCTGCAAGTGGTTCCGCGTGGCGTCGATCCCGACACGCCAGACTCGATGCATGGAGTGTTCGCCGTGCGCTCTCCCGCCCGTCCCAACCCGATCGGCCTAACCGCTGCCCGCCTGGAGCGAGTCGAAGGTACGCGTCTCCATTTCGACTGCCTCGACTTCCTCGACGGCACTCCGGTGCTCGATCTGAAACCGTATTTCGTGGCGCGCGATCTCATCTTTTGCGCCAGCAACCTCACCATCGGGAGGCCGCGCACGCGCGACGCGCGTCGCGAGTCGTTACTGCTACAGGCGGGGCACTTCGTGTCCGAATCGCACCCGGACGTTGCCGTCGCCGTACGCATCATCGAACATTTCGAACTGACCCACGGCTTCACCCCGATCACGCAAATCGAAGCGCCGCTGGCGCGCCCGCACCTGGTGGATGCGCTCATTGGGATCACGAAACTCACCTTCACCCGAGGCCTTCTTTTGACCGCCGGCGATACGGTGTTACTCAACGGCGCTACCCGCTACGCGCTTCCCGCCGGGCGCACGTTTGATCAAGCGCTCGCCGCCGAAGCGTCAGTCCTCGAGTGATCGCGGGAAGTCTTTTCCGAGCAGCCGTGACATCGCACGGTCCGCGAGAATCCGGCCGCCGGTCTGGCACTTCGCGCAATAGTTGGTTTCATTGGACGCGTAGCGAATGCGCTGTACCTTCGCTCCACACACAGGGCAGGGCTTTCCGAATTTGCCATGCACGGCCATGTCTTCGCGAAAAGCAGTCACGCCTTCAGGGAACCTGCCGGCGGCTTCCACACGCAGCCGTTCCGTCCACTCGAGCAGCGAGGCCCGCGTGGCTTCATACAACCGCGCAACCTCATCCGCGCTCAGCTTCTGCGACATCGCCAGCGGCGACAACTGCGCGCGATGCAGAATCTCATCCGAGTAGGCGTTACCAATGCCGCTGAACAGATCTGGATCTGTGAGCGAGCGTTTCAGCGTGTGATTCTCGCGCCGCAGCGCCCGTTCGAATTCAGCCTGCGTCGCCTCCATCGGCTCAATGCCACCGCGCCGCAAGGCATCCAAACCCGCGCCGCCACGAGCCGCAAACAGCGACGCCCGCCGTTCCGTGCCAGCCTCAGTGAGCACGACACTGCCGTCATCAAAATCAAACGCCGCCAGCATGCGACGGTTGTTCAGCGCCGCTGCTTTCCTCTTCCAATGCAGCCGTCCGGCGATCATCAGATGGAGCACCAGCCACAGATCGCCACTCAGCCCCATCGCGATCCGCTTGCCCAACCGGCGGTAGCATGCCACGGTCTTGCCTTCGCATTCGACCAGCGGCGGATCGACGCTGCGCAGCAGAAACGGATTGTTGATGCGAACTTTGCGCAGCACTTTCCCCGCGGTGCGCGCCTCCAACGCTTCCACATAGACAGTGATGTCTGGTAGCTCAGGCATTGCTATTTCGTATTGCGGTAGATCTTGCCTTCCTTCATCACGAACATCACACGCTCCGTGACGCGGATGTCCTGCAGCGGATCGCCCGGCACGGCGATGATGTCTGCGATCTTACCTGCTTGCAGCGTACCCAAACGGTCGCTGAGCCCCAACAATTCGGCATCCACACTGGTGGCTGCGCGCAGCGCGGCGATGGGCTTCATCCCATGCGCGACAAGCAGTCGGAACTCGCCCGCGTTCATCCCATGCGGATACACCGCGGCGTCGGTGCCAAACGCAATGCGCACCCCCATGGAGATCGCTTTCCTCGCCGTCGCGTCTATGGCGTCGATGGCCAGCCGCGCCTTTTTGGCGATATGCGGATCCAGCCGGCCCGCCGCCAGACTCGGCTTCACACCTTCCAGCGCCATTAGCGTCGGCACATAGAACGTGCCCTTCTGGATCATCAGCCGCAGCGCTTCATCGTCCATGAACGAACCATGCTCAATGGAATCGATGCCGGCGCGAATGGCCCGTTTGGCGCCCTCCGCCCCGTGGGCATGCGCCGCCGCGCGCAGTTTCATTGTGTGGCTCTGGTCCACCAGCGCGTTCAACTCTTCCTGCGTGAGTTGCGGGCTGTCCACATCATCCACCAGCGACAGCACGCCGCCCGTGGCACACACCTTGATGACATCGGCGCCGTACTTGTGATTCCAGCGCACCGCCGCCCGGATGGCGTCAGGGCCGTTGGCAATCGCCGGCGGACTCAACTCGGGTTGCAGCACGCCAAACCGCGTGCCGTTCGTCGGATCGCAATGCCCACCCGTGGACCCGATTGAGTACGCGGTGGTCTGCATCCTCGGCCCTTCGATGTGCCCCTTGTTGATTCCCTCGCGCAGCCCAACGTTGATGAAGTCCATGCCGCCAAGATCGCGCACGGTGGTGAATCCCGCCTGCAGCGTGAGCCGCGCGCTCACGGACGAAGCCAGCGTCCGTTCCGCAACAGTCTGTTGCAGCATGCGTATTAGAAAGGTGGGACCGTCTCCACCGCCCGGATACCCAAGGTGAGTGTGCGCATCCATGAATCCCGGTAGCAGCGTGGCATCGCCAAGGTCGATCACTTGCGCGTTGGCCGGCAGTTCCGAGCCCGTGCCCACAGATTCGATGCGCTGCCCGGTTACCACAACCAGCCCCGGACTCTGAAGCTTGTCCGCTTTGCCGTCGAACAGACGGGCGGCCTTCAGCACGATGGTTTGTGCGGAAACCGGAACCGCGGCACACAACAAGACAAGCGCCTGGAAACGCGAAAGCAACATCTGATGATTATGGCGCGATTGCTCCCGTGCTGGCAGCGGGCGGATTCGGATCATCAATGTATCCGACAAACGCCACCAGCATCTCTTCCGTTGTCCCTTCGCCCCACCGTACTTCCTTCAGCGGATTGCTCGGATTGCGCGGGTTCGATTCCGAGTTGTTGTAGTAAGCCACCGCGTCGATACGCGTGCCCTTGGGCAGCCGCAACATCTCCTTGTAGCGATACGAAGTCTGCCAGTTGAAATCGTACGGCTTGGCCCACACCAGATCCTGCACCTTGCCGTCGGGGAACGTCGCCGTCACCTTCATCTCTGTGCCCAGCAGATGCATGTGCGGCAGAATGCTGGTGACCAGAATGTCCTTGTTCACCATCGCACGCCCGCGTTCCTCATGCCGCGCCGCGCCCGGCGGAATACGAATGCCAATGTTGGCCACGATCAGCGACTTCTGAATGTGCTTCGGAGTGTTCTTGTGCAGCCAGATGCCGAGCGTGCTCTGGTCCGATTCCTTCAACCCGTTGCGATGGTAGTGAACCTCCATCACTACATCCGACTTCGCGGGGAAGAACGTTCCGATGTCATCGGCGTTCTTCGCAGGCACATTCCCAGGCGCCCATCCGCCGATGCCAATCCGCTTGAACGCAGCGGTCATATTGAGCGAGCAATCGAATCCCGGCTGTCCGTCCTTGCCATCCATCTCGCGAGCTTTGCCCGTGGTATCCGCAAAGGCCCGCACGTGATGCACCACCTTGCGATTGCCGGGCCGCACTTCCATCGCCTGGATGTAGCGCACGTCATCCAACCCCGACGGCATCACGAAACAGCGGTACTCATCCACACCTGTTGGCGCAAGTTCAAACGCGGCTGCCGGCTTTAAAATCAGGTCCGGCTTTCCGAACGCCCAGTCATCCGACCATTGGATTGCCGGCGGCAGATCCTTCGCGTTCCCCATCGGCGTGCCCGCGTCCACCCACGCCGTGATCGTGGCGATTTCGTCGGCGCTCAGCCGGCGTTCATTCTTGAATTCCCCATGACCCGGCACAGCCGACCATGGCGGCATGCGCCTCTCGCTCACCACGCGCTTGATCTCCGTTCCAAACGCGCTTACCTCTTGGAAATTGGTGAGCGGGAACGGCCCGATCTGTCCCGTCCGGTGGCAGCCTTCGCAGTTCTTCTGCACGATGCGCGCGACATCCTTGGCGAACGTCGGTTTGGCCACTGGCGCCGCGGACACAGACAGCGTGAACGCGGAAAGAACGGCGGAGAAAAGGACGAAATGCATGTACGTCTCCCAGGGATCGAACACTACTGATACGTATATTCTACCCGTTTAGATCCACCCCAAATGGATAATTCCAGGTTGTATTGTATAGTGATGACTCGACGGACACTGCTCGCTGCCATGATGGCGGCGCTCGACAAAAAGCAATGGGAGAAAGCATCGGCCCTTGTGGACAAGGCCACGCAGAGTGGCGATGTCTCGGCCGCGGCATTGCTGATTCGGCATCGGGGAGAGCGCTTGGCGCGAGGATACGGCAAAGCCCGCGGCGCAGGTGAAGTCTTTCTGCTCGCCTCCATCACCAAGCCTATGACAGCCGCCGGCCTGATGAAACTCGTCGAACAGAATCGCGTCTCCCTCTCCGATCCCGTCGTCAAATACATCCCGGAATTCACCGGCGGCTCGCGCGCTAAGGTTACGTTGAAGCACATTCTCACCCACACCTCGGGGTTGCCCGATATGGTTCCCGAAAACACCGAACTGCGGAAACGGCACGCACCGCTGTCGGAGTTCGTCGCCGCTTCCTGCCGCGTTCCACTGCTATTCGAGCCAGGCACGCAGGTTCGTTATCAGAGCATGGGTATCCTGCTCGCTTCCGAAATCGCCGAACGTGTCACCAGGACCAAATTCCGCGATTTTCTGAAAGCCGAACTGTTCACGCCGCTCGGCATGAAAGACACTTCCCTCGGCTTGGGCGGCCGCAACATTCCGGACACTGCGCGTTGCCAGACACCTGGCTCCGGCGACGAGGATTGGAACTGGAACAGCCCCTATTGGCGTGACTTCGGCGCACCCTGGGGCGGCGCGCACTCCACCGTGGACGACGTCGCCCGCTTCCTCGAATTCTTCCTTCATCCGCGCGACGGCGCGCTGCGCACTGCCACTGCAAAGGCGATGGTCACTAATCAAAACGCCGGCCTCAACAAACCCTGGGGCATCGGGTTCATGCTGGAGCCCGGCACGTTCGGCAAGGGCTGTTCCCCAAAGGCATTCGGCCACTACGGGTCCACCGGAACCGTCGCCTGGGCCGATCCCGAAAAGGACCTCATCTGCGTCCTGCTCACAACCAAACCCGCCGATCAATCGCGCGCCGGGTTGTTGGGACCAGTGTCCGACCTTGTTTCCGGTGCGCCCAAATAGCCGCAACTTCGCTGAAATCGCGGACCTCCACCATGCGTCTGTTAGATTGGTAATCGTGAAGGTTCATGTCTTATTCTTCGGCTTGCTGAAGGACGTCATTGGTGTGTCCGAACAGGATCTGGAGCTGGCCGCGGGTTCGCGTCTCAGCGCTGTGTTCGCGCATTACTCCGTGCAGTTCCCGCGCCTGGCCGCAATGTCCGCTAGCGTTGTGGTCGCGCACAACCGTCAATTCGCATCGCAGGAAACTGAACTGAGCGAAGGCGACGAAGTGGCGCTGCTTCCTCCGGTGAGTGGCGGCAGTGGACGATTCACTCACGAGGTGTCCGGTCCCGATGGGCATTTTTTTGCGCTTACCCATCAGCCCATCGATGGACCCGCATTGGAGGCTCGCCTCTTGGAAGGACACGACGGCGCCGTCCTCACTTTCGCCGGAGTGGTGCGCAATAATTCCAGAGGCCGCAGAACCCTCTACCTCGATTACGAATGCTACGAGCCCATGGCCATCGGCGTGATGGCGGAACTGGGCCGCGAGATCGCCGGCAAATATCAGGTTAGCCGCATCGGCATGATTCACCGTCTGGGCCGCATGGAGATCGGCGAAGCGAGCGTAGTGATTGTAGTTTCCTCCCCGCACCGCAAGGCAGCCTATGACGCATCGCTCGAAGCCATCAACCGGCTCAAGAAGATCGTGCCTATATGGAAGAAGGAACACTTCGAAGACGGAGAAATCTGGGTGGAAGGCGAATGGGACGAAACCGTAAAGCCCTGATCATTCCCGCCCTGTTGCTCGCCGCCACCGCCGCACTCAACCTTGGCGCGCAGGAACCCGTCACCTTCCGCTCCAACGTCCGGCTGGTACGCCTGCTCACCACCGTGAAGAACGCGATGGACGGGCAGTTGGTCGGCGGCCTCGACAAGTCCGTCTTCACCGTCTACGACAACGAAGTGAAGCAGGACATCGCCGTTTTTGAGCGCTACACCGCTCAGCCGCTTTCAATCGTTGTGCTGCTCGACACCAGCGCTTCCATCGCCAAGGATCTGAAAATCGCCGTCACCTCGGTGAAGCGTTTCCTGCTGGCGGTCCTCAGAGAAGGCAATCCCGCAGACGAAGTTTCGCTGTTCGCCTTCAATCATCAAGTGAGCGAGCTCACCGGCTTCACGCGCCAACTGAATCAGGTGGAACGCCGCGTCCAGCCATTGAAAGCCGAAGCCGGCACCTCGCTCTACGACGCCATCTGGTTCGGCTCGCGCGCCGTCCGCGAGCGTGAAGGACGCCACGTCCTGATCGTCATCACCGATGGCGGCGACACCACCAGCACCTACAAGTATCACGACGCCCTGGAAGCTCTCCATCGCGCCGATGCGCCACTCTATTCCATCATGCTGATGCCGATAACCAACGACGCCGGCCGCAACGTCGGCGGTGAGAACGCTCTCTTCACCCTCGCCCAATCCACCGGAGGACGCCGCTTCATGCCCACCGCCGGCCCGGAGCTCGACAATGCATTGAGCGACATCCTTCGCGACCTGCGGACCCAGTACTACGTCGGTTACTATCCTCGAAATCTCCCCTACACTAAGGAGCGATTCCACAAAGTCCGTATTGAGCTCTCGCGTCCCGATTTGCGGGCAGTGACACGCAGCGGGTATTATGGGGATTCTCAGTAGAATGAACCAAGCGCCTCCGAAAAAGAACAAGCCCGTCGAGCAGACGTACGAAGAACCGAAATATCTGCGCCAACTGATCGAGCAGCAGACACCGGTCACCGTGAGACTGACCGATGAGACCGAAGTGAGCGGCACCATCGAATACTACGACGCCGCTTTTATCCGCATTACCCGCCAGGGCAAGCCGAATCTCTTCCTCTTTAAGCACCACATCAAGTACATCTACGAGCAGTAAACCTACCCAATGATTTCTTCATTTCTGGAACCGGCAGTGGAGATTGCCCGTGAAGCCGGCGCTCTGCTCGCGCACTACTATGAGCGCCGTCCGGCCTTCGAATTGAAGGGGGAGTACGATCTCGTCACTGAGGCCGACCGTGCTTCGGAACGTCTCGTAGTGGAGCGGCTCGGTGCGCGGTTCCCGTCCCACGCCATCGTGGCGGAAGAGGGTGGCGGGCAGGAGGGCTCGTCGCAATACCGCTGGTACGTCGATCCTCTCGACGGCACCACCAACTTCGCGCACGGCTACCCGATGTTCAACGTCACCATGGGTCTGGAGCACGCCGGCGAAATGATCTGCGGCGTCGTCTACGATCCGTTGGCCAAGGAAATGTTCAGCGCCGAACGCGGCTCTGGAGCATACCTCAACAACCGCCGCATCCACGTCTCCAGGACAACCTCCATTGAAGAGTCGCTCGTCTCCACGGGCTTCCCGTCGCGGCGCCGTCACCTCGGTTACAACATCCACTTCTACCATCAACTGGCGATGTGTACGCATGGTGTACGCCGTGGTGGATCCGCCGCCATCGACCTCTCCTATGTCGCCTGCGGACGGCTTGACGGCTTCTGGGAATTCGGCCTCAACCCCTGGGACATGGCCGCCGGACTGCTGCTGGTGGAAGAAGCTGGCGGTCGTGTTTCCGACATGAAGGGCGGACTGGCATCGTTACGCGGGCCCCACGTCGTCGCCGACAACGGCGTCATCCATGATGAGTTCCTTACATTGCTGCGCGAGGTTTTCGAGAACCGCCCTCGCTACCCGCTTCCCTCCATCTCCGGCTGATCTGCCGGCTACAACACAAAGTCCGCCACCAGCGGCAGGTGATCCGACGCCGCCAGCGCCAGCCGGCTCGTGTGAAAAAACGCGTCGCGAGCCCGTAGCGTGTGCTCGTAGTAAATGTAGTCGAGATGTAGAAAGGGCAGCAGCGCCGGATAGGTCCGCCGTCGAAAAAACGGTACCTCCAGGTCCACTCGCCGTAATTCGTCCGTCAGCATGCGCGTCACCAGACCGCGCGTCCATTCGTTGAAATCGCCCAACAGAATCCGCTCTCCCCCAAGATCGTGCGCGCGAAGCACACGGCTCTCCATCAACGCCCTCGCCTGATACCGCCGTTCAAAGAAGCTCGTCCCCAAATGCACATTGAATACGTGTAGCGTCCGCCCATCCACCGCAATATCGGCGCGCAACACACTCCGTTCTTCGCGCCCCTCATGCGTGATGTCGAGATTGTGATGCGTGTCGATGGGAAACCGCGTCAGCAGAAGATTCCCATAGACACCGCCATGCAGCCGCCGCGCCTCGGCGTGAACATGATGCATCCTCAACTCGCGCGCCAGAAACTTCGCCTGGTTCGCTTCCTCCCGGTGCCCCTCCACGCTGTGTACTTCCTGCAGCGCCACAATGTCGGCGTTGATCTCCTCCAGCACCCGCGCAATGCGCTCGGGCCGCACACGGCCGTCCATGCCCTGACACTTGTGAATGTTGTAGGTGGCAACGCGCAGCGTCTTCATCGTTCTCTACACCTGGTCACGCAGCAGCGCGGCGGTGCGCTCGGCCACTTTGCGGCGCCATCCGCGCCCTCTCCACTCCGCCAGATCGACGCGTTTGGCGTTGCCCAGGTCCGCGAAGAACCGCGCGCGGATCTGCTCCACCAGGTCCGGATCATAGAAACATACGTTCGCTTCTTCGTTGAATGCGAACGAGCGGTGATCAAAATTCGCCGTCCCCACCGTGGCCCAGATGGAATCCACCAGCATCAGCTTCTGGTGCATCATCGTAGGCTGATACTCGTAGATCTCGATCCCCGCCTCCATCAGATCACCATACAAGGCGACGCTGTTGTTGCGTGCCCACCACGTGTCGCTGTGCTCGCCCGCCACCACCACCTTGATACTCACACCCCGCTCCACTGCATCGGCCAGCATGTCGATGGTGCGCGGGCTCGGCACAAAGTACGGGTTCGCGATTAGTATGGTATGCCGCGCGCATTGGATGGCCAGCGAATAGAGAATGGAGGCCGTGTACAAGTCGCCCTTCGGCGAGCTCAGCACCGTCTGCACATCGACGTGCCCCGGCCTCGCCGACTGCACCGGATAGAACGCCGGTCCGGTGATCACCTCACCGGTGGACTCCATCCAGTTGGTGGAAAAACCTGTCTGCAGCGGCCCCGTTCCCGGTCCTTCCAGACGTAATTGCAGATCGCGCCATTCCCTTCCCCAATCGTCGCGCCAGTGATCGTCCACCCCCGCGCCTCCCGTGAACGCCACCTTGCCATCAATCACCAGCGATTTGCGATGCGTGCGATTGTTCAGCCGGTGCAGGTTGTACCAGCGGATGGGATGAAACCAGGCCACCTCGCATCCGGCCTCCTGCAGCGTCGCCATCATGTGATGCGTCACACCCGAACTGCCCACGGCGTCGAGCAGCAGTTTCACACTCACCCCCGCGCGCGCCCGTTCCGCGAACGCGTGCACAAACTCCCAGCCCACCCTGCTCTGGGCAAAGATGTACTGCTCCATCGTCACGCTGTAGCGCGCCCGCGCAATCTCTTCCAGCATCGCGGCATAGAACTCCGATCCGCGGTGATACAACGTCACACGATTCCCCGCTACGATCGGCACACCCGTCGCGCCGGCAAGTGTGCTCAGGAACTCCGCCGAATCGGTTCCGAAATCGTAATCGAGCCGCAGTTGGTGTTCCTTCAGTTGCGGACGGAAGAGAAAAACACTAGCGCAGACGAACATCGCGGCCACACCCGCGATGATCTGCTCGTTGGCGAAGAAATACGTCGCCACGAGCGCCCACACGGTACGCGATCGAATGATCAGCCGCACGCGCTCCCAGATGTCGCGGGCCCGCTGCCGCATCGGCTTTCGCGAAGGATTGCGGCCCATGCGCAACACGCCTCGCGACGGGAAATTGACGTGACGCCACTGCGGTGGACGCCTCCGCCGTTTGGTCTTGCCGGAAGTGGTAGACTGTGCCGCCGCTTCGCTCATGTGGCTAAACCCAGTGTAATTCCCGCGGGCACGGCATCACGCAAGCCGAATGCGGCATTCTCACTGTCGGATCATTTCGGCAGAATTGCCCAGCCCCGACACAGGGGCTTGACGGATCATCCCTGCCGACGCCTCCAGAACATCGACTCCGGCCAGCGCTTGACGCGGCCGTAGTACTCCTTCTTCTGCTCCAGATAGGTCTCGTAATCCTGGCGCACGAGGCGTTCATACAGGGCCAGTGCGCCGGGGCGCCCGCGCAGCGAATCGAGCACTGCATAGGAAGCGATCCGGCCGAACCGCAGGGCTTTCAAGATGCCTTGCCCTGAGAGCGGGTCGTAGGTGGAAGCGCTGTCGCCTGCGGCGAGCCAGCCCGGTCCAGTGATGGTTTGCAGGCAAAACGAACCTGCGCTGCGTACCTCAACTGCTGACAAAGGCTCCGCGCCATCGAGCACGTCGGCGATGTGGTGGCTCGCACGAAGCTGCTCCATCCAGGCGGCATCTTGGTGGAGGCCGGCATCACGCAAGAGATCGGGATCCGTCATCCATCCAGCCGCCACGCGGTCACCAGGCACCGGCACCGCGTACCACCATCCGTGCTCGCGCGCTTCCACCAGCGTCTCCACCGCCAGCGGGCGTTTCACGCGAAACAAGCGGAAGG
>JACQZR010000134.1 GCA_016213775.1 Acidobacteriota bacterium | reverse complement strand
TCTCGAACCGAAATTCGAGCAGCTTCGCGAACAGCTCCTCGACTCCCTCAAGCCCGGCGGCGGCATCCAGGATGTCCTGTTCGAAGAAATCCTCGCCGCGTCCTGGAACCTCATCCGTGCCCAGATCGCCGAAGTACAGGTCTACGAGCGTCAGGACGACCCCAACATCGATCCGCTGGTCGATGACAAAAACGAAGCCAAACTGAAGCGCATTCGTCAGTTCTACCGCTCCAACTACACCGCCCGCGAAACCGCCATCAAGCGTCTCTCCGAGGTCCAAACCGAAATCCGCGCCCGTCTCCAGGCCTTTCCCCCCGACGCCGCCTCCGCTACTCCGCTGTCGCAGCAGCACCCGCATAGCCTTTCCGTCCTCGCGCGTCTCCGCGACGTAGTAAAAGCAATGAAGGACACCGAGGCTTTTAAAGCAACCCTCGCCGCAAAGAACGAACCCAATTCCGGCGCAACCACCGAGCAACAGCAGCAAATCGCCGCCCTGCTCGCCGCGCTGAGAGCGAGAGTCGCGCAATCGGAAACGAAGCCAAACTCCTAATCCTGGGTTGTTCCGGGAATCGTAGCGCAGGCGCTCATGCCTGCCTCGTCCCTACTCATGGGGACGCCAGCCTTTTCATCGTTCGAGTTCATCAGCGGCGACAAGCTCGCCCAGAAGAACGAACCCAGCAGCAAACCAAAGTTAGACCGTTCTTATCAGTGTTCATCACTGTTGCTCCGAGAATAACTGTCGCTTGGACATTCTGCCGCCCTGTGGGGTGGGCTTCAGCCCGCGCGGGACTTCAGTCCCGCCCCCTCGAGTCCGTTTTCATCCATCGCGGCGACCGCGGCAAAGCATTGGTAGATCTTTGAAAACCGAATAGCTGTCCCTCGACAAGACACAAAAAAGCCCGTAGTGCCGCCGTGTGCCGCAACACTACAGGCTACTCTTTTCCTCGCGAACCTACTCGTTCCTCACCGGATTCGTCAACGTGCCTATCTTCTCGATTTCGATCGAAACGGTGTCGCCTTCCTTCAACCACACCGGAGGCTTGCGCGCCATGCCCACGCCATGCGGAGTGCCCGTCAGGATCACCGTCCCCGGCAGCAGCAGCGTGCTCCCGCTCAGAAACTCGATCAGCGTCGGCACGTCGAAGATCATATCGTTCGTATTCCAATCCTGCATGGTCTCGCCATTCAGAATCGTCTTGATCCCCAGCGCATTCGGATTCGGAATCTCGTCCTTTGTCACCAGGCACGGTCCCATCGGCGCGAACGTCGCGAATGTCTTCCCGCGCGACCACTGGCTCCCGCCCTTCTTGATCTGCCAGTCGCGCGCGCTCACGTCATTGGCGCACGTATATCCAAGCACATAATCGAGCGCGCTCTCCTTTGACGCGTTCTTGCACTCCTTGCCGATCACCACCGCCAGTTCGCACTCATAGTCCACTTCGTCGCTCTTCAGATGAGTCGGAAGCAGGATCGGATCGCCCGGATTCTGCAACGCCCCGCTGTTCTTCACAAACAGTACTGGATACGCCGGCGCCTGCAACCCGCTCTCCGCCGCATGGTGCCGGTAATTCAAGCCAATACACAGGATGTCCACAGGCACGATCGGCGCCAGCAGCTTTTTCACATCCGCGGCCTCGCCGGTGTCGCCAACACCATCGAGCGGGTTCACGTTCAGTCGCGTCGTGCTGCCGTCTGCGTGCTGAGAACCATGATGGATAGCACCCTGGCTATCGCGATAACGTATGATCTTCACAATTGCTCCTTGGGATGAAACTGACTACGTTATTATCTCGCGGAAATCCCCAGGATGCGAAGACTGTCCCGATGGATCATCTCTTCCAACTTGTGCCGGTTCAGCCGCGGCAGCATCGTCCCTGCCAGCATGTCGTTCAGCGCGCGCATCCCTGCAAAGCTCGCCTCGTTCGTCGTGAACGGGTAGTCGCTGCCATAGAGTACCTTATGCCATACTCCGTACTCCTGCACCAGCATCAGCGAGTTGTACAACTGATACGGCCGGTAGTGCAGCGCCGAGCAATCGGCATACACATTCGCGTGCTTGCGGATCGTCGCCACGCACTCGCCTTCATATGGATGACTTAAGTGCGCCAGGATGATCTTCACCTCCGGAAACCGTGTCGCGACGTCATCAAGCTGCCGTGGCAGCGTGCAATCCAGCGGTGCCTGTGATACGAACGTCGTTCCCGTGTGCAGCAACACAGGCAGTCCGTGACGCGTCGCGTATTCCCAGATGTAGTCAAACTGCCGGTCACTCGGATAGAAGCCTGCATACATCGGCAACAGCTTGATGCCTTTCAGCTTCAGTTCCTGGTGCCCTTCCACCAACTGGTCCTGCCAGCCAGGCTGTGTCGGATCAAGCGAAAGGAATCCGATCAACTCATCCGCATGTTCGGCAACATACGCCGCTACCGCGCGGTCAGGCACCCACAGTCCGCTGAGCTTCGCTTTGCCACCGAAGACGATTGTCCAATTGCAGCCCGCCGCTGCCGCCTTGTACTCGTCGTACTTCACGGTCAGGTCCACCTCCATATCCCCGCGCGCCCGCTTGGCCTGCATGCGAAAGTCATCGGAGAAATGCTGTGGATACTCCCAGTAATGACTGTGGACGTCGACAATCACGCCCTCAGGATATCGTACAGCCCGATGTGTCCAGTGGCGGGAAGAAGTGCAGCCCGCCACGCCGCTCGATGTCACAGACTGTCACCCTCTCCGCTGCCTGTCCTCGTCCGACGCGCCCGCCTCGCAATTGAAGTGCCCCCAAGCCTCGCTATCAGTCATACTTGAAAGAAACATGGAACAGAACCGGGCCACCACGCGTGTACTCATCGTCGATGACGAAGAATCGCAACGCAGCGCGCTGGCGGCTATGATTGCCTCCTGGGGGTTCGTCACCGATACGGCCCAGGATGGCGCTGCGGCGTTGGAAGTGCTGGGGCGATTCCCGGCCAATGTCCTGATCACCGACCTCATGATGCCCCGCATGGATGGCAAGACCCTGCTGCGCGAGTTGAACGCCGGCGGTTCCTCGATCCCTGCCCTCGTCCTCACCGCGTTCGGAAATCTCGAAACCTCCCTTGAGATGATTCACGACCTCGGCGCTTACTGGTTTCTCGAAAAGCCCATCCAACCCCGCGAATTGCGGTTGCTGCTGGAACGCGCGGCCGCCCAAAGCAAACTCGCCGAACGCGCAGCGCGGGCGGAACTCCAACTCTCCTATCAGGGCGTCCTCGGCGAACTGGTCGGCGGCTCGCGCGCCATGCAACAGGTATTCGCCCTGCTGCGGCAAGTCGCGCCGAGCAAGGCTGCTGTGCTCGTGATGGGCGAAAGCGGCACTGGCAAGGAACTCGCCGCACGTGCTGTCCATTCGCTGAGCCCGCGAGCCGGCGGACCGTTTGTCGCCGTCAACTGCGCCGCGCTGCCGGAAACACTCATCGAAAGCGAGTTGTTCGGCCACGAGAAAGGCGCATTCACAGGCGCGCTGGAACGCCGCGCGGGCTGCTTCGAACTGGCGCACAACGGCACGCTCCTGCTGGATGAAATAGGCGATATGCCGTTTCCCACACAAGCCAAACTGCTGCGCGTTCTCGAAGATTCCAAGGTGCGGCGACTCGGTGGTAAGTCGGAAATCGTTGTCGATGTGCGTGTCATCGCAGCCACCAACAAGCCCCTGGAGGACGCGATCCGCAAAGGCACGTTTCGAGAGGATCTGTTCTATCGCCTGAATGTGTTTCCAGTCCAGTTGCCGCCGTTGCGCGACCGCCGCGAGGACATCCCCCTGCTGTGCGGTGCTCTTATCCAGGACATGAACCGCAAGCACGCCCTCCGCGTCTCGGAAATTTCTGCCGGGGTAATGGAAAAACTTTCCCAGCATAGCTGGCCTGGCAACGTCCGGGAGCTACGGAACGTCCTTGAGCGCGCCGTCATCATCGCCGGTGAAGGTGCTATCGGAATGGGTCACCTCCCGATGCAGTTCCAGCAGGCAGGTGAGAACAAAGTCGCCGCTGCTACCGAGCCTGCCTCCGGGCCGTCCATCACCCTTCCTGTGGGCTCAACCATCGATCAGGCTGAGCGCGCCCTCATCGAATTGACGCTGCAGCACACCCGCAATAATAAGACGCGGGCAGCCGAAATCCTCGGCATCAGTCTCAAGACTTTGTTCAATAAACTGAAAGGATACGGAGCCTCGGACTCCGACGAAGGAGCGGTCTAGCCAAGTGGCCGTTCACGTGCACATCACAACATAATGTCGCTCAAGACGCGGCTTCTCGTCTTAATCGTACTTCTGGTCATCGTCGTCGTGACGTTGCTCTCAGCCCTGCAACTGACGAGCCTCGTCAAGAACTGGTCCACCGGCGTGTTGGAACGCTCCGAGTTGGTAGCGCAGCAGATGATGAGCCTGGTGAAGCAGCGCATTCGCGAGAAGGCCGCCACTACGGTTCCGGTCCCGGCTACGTTCGAAGATCAAAAGCTCCTGTGGATGCGCATCGTCGCTGAGGACAAACAACTCCAGACTCTCATTCTCGACACTGTTTCCCACGCCAAGACCATTGTCGAAGTCTCCGTGGCCGGCGAAAGTGGCGAGATTCTCACCTCGTCCAACCCAGCCATCCGCACCGGCATTCTGCGCAAGCTTCCCAAGTTCTCCGACTGGCTGCAGCGGGATGTGCTCGAGCGGTTGGTGGAACTGCGTGGTTCTCCCCAGGACTACGAGATCATCAAGATCCTCGGCGTCCCCCAGCAGAGCATTCCCGTGATCACGATTCAGGTGGTGGTCAGCAGCACCATCCTCCGCGACACCATCCTTCCCGAAGTGTACCGGCTCGGTTTGATTTCCGCCGCCTCCTTGCTCGCCTCCATCCTCCTTGGCATCTTCTCCGCCAACCTGGCCATCGGCCCCCTCGCCAGTATCAGCAAGGAACTGGACCGTATCGCCAGCGGCGCTGGACCGGGAGAGAAAGAGGACCCACTTGGCAAAACCCGTGAGCTGGCCATCGTGCAATCCAAGCTGAATCTGCTTGGGCAGCAGATCCGTGGCGCGCAGGAGGACGTCACGCAGATGCGCAGCAACATCGAATCGCTGATGGCGCGCATGGACGACGCTCTTCTCCTTTTCGACGGCAAAGACACACTCATCATGGCGGGCGCCGCCTCCGAACGGCTCCTGGAAGTACCGCGACATGACATCATCGGAAAGAAGATGGAAGCGCTGTTTCCTTCCACCGAACCGCTGGGCAGCGTCATCCAACAAGCGGTGCGGCTGCGCAAACCGGCACACGATCACCTGGTAAATCTCGAGCGAGAAGGCAAACAGGCGCTGCGCCTGCTGGTGAGTGTCGATCTGCTCTCGGACCACTCAGGCACCATGATCACATTGCGCGATGCGGAATCCCGGCGGCAACTCGCCACGCAGCTCGACATTTCGCGCAGGTTGTCGGCCATCAGCCGCTTGACGGGCGGCGTCGCACACGAGATTAAGAACCCGCTGAACTCCATCGCTCTGCGGCTGGAACTGCTGCGGTCGCGCGTTGCTGACGCCGGGCCACAAGCCGAAGAGGAGATCAACATTATCTCGCAGGAAATCCGCCGGCTGGACCGCGTCGTCAAGACATTCCTGGATTTTACGAGGCCCGTTGACTTGGCCGTGGAGAACGTCGATGTCGCCGAACTGGCGCGCGAGGTTACGGCGCTGGTGCGGCCTCAGGCCACTCTGCAGAAGGTGAACATGCAGTTTTCCGCCGATCCCCCCAACATCACCATCCGCGGCGACCGCGACCTTTTGAAGCAAGCCGTGCTAAACGTGGTGATGAACGGTATCGAAGCTATGAAGAACGGCGGCAATCTGATTGTCAAGGCCCAGGAGCAGGGCTCGTACTGCGTCCTCACCATTCAGGATGAAGGTCCCGGAATTGATGACGCCAACCGCAGCAAGGTTTTCCAGCTTTACTTCACCACCAAACAGAAGGGTTCGGGCATCGGACTTGCGATGACCTTCCGGGCTGTTCAACTGCACAATGGTACAATCGATTTCGCCACTGAGTCAGGGAAGGGAACCGTCTTCCGCCTGCGTTTTCCACTTCCAGCGGAGGCTGCCTGATGCTCCAAATCAGAGGTCGATGGATCGCCGTTATGGCGCTCAGCCTCATCGTTGTTTCCTGCAAAAAGAAAGCGATACCGGCCACTCCGCCCGCACCAGTGGTTTTTCCGAAAAGTACCAAAAAGGAACCGCCTCCAAACCTGCCTGCCCCTCCCGTTATTGACAATCCGAAGAAGGAATCGGAAACCGCGCCTCCAGTTGCGGTGGAGGTAAAGCCCCCTCCGCCACCCAAACCGGTGAACAAGAAGGCGGGACGCGCACCGAAGAAAGCTCCTGATATCAAGGCCGAAGTCCGTCTTCCCGACGGGAGGTTGCCCGACACCCCGGGCGCGAAGCCCGATGCGAACGAGCCGCCTAAACCGGCGGTCATCGGATTTGGCGAGATCCTTACGGCGGAGCAGATACGCGAATACACGCGCCGCCTCGATGCCGCTCTCGACCGTAGCAAGAGCGCTCTTGTCATCATCCAGAGCAAGACACTCAACAATTCACAGCGGCAGCAGGTGGGCCGCATCAGCGGATTCGTCTCACAGGCGGAGCAGGCCAGGGTGCAGGATCTCGCCACTGCAACGAGTCTCGCCGAGCGCGCCGACGTTCTCTCGAAGGACCTGCTGAGCCGCCTGCGGTAAACGGCGGCGCTGCGGTTCCTGTGAACTCATGGAACCCAGGCCCGACGCGGCGGGCCTCGAATCCGCCGGCGGTGGGCACATGCACGGTGCCCGTGACGCCGGCTGGGAGTGTGACCGTCATTCGAACTCGTCCGCTGTCGTCGCGGGTCCACTCGCTCTGGATCAGTCCGCGCACGGAATTGTATGCGCCGCGGACGTGTTGCAGATCACCCACGATGGCGGGCCGGATCACAACCTCGCGATATCCAACGCTGTCCGGCGCTTGTTGAATACCCGCCAGCCCCGCGTTGAACCACTCATCAATTGCCCCGAGCATCATGTGATTCTGCGACGCCCCCACTTCGGGCCCGGACCATTCCTCCGTCAACGTCGTCGCACCCTTCACCACCTGGAAGCCGTAACTCGGCGCCGTGGTCTGCACAGCGGCATCGCAGATGACATCGTCGCGGCCGGCGTTGTGCAGCGCCCGCAGAATCGCCTGCAGCGAGACGATGCCGGCGCGGAAATGATTGCCGTCGGCGCGAATCGTCGCGATCAGGTGAGCGAGCACCGCGGCCTTCTCGTCCTCCGGCACAACACCCATATCCAGTGCAATCGCGTCAGCCGCCTGCTGTCCGTCCGCATAATAATGCCGCTCGCGATTGAGATACTTCGCGTTGAAGGCAGCCGCAACATCCGCCGCATACCGTTCGTAGAACGCGGCGTCCTCTTCACGGCCCAACACCGAGGCCACGCGCTGCATGGCAACCGTACACCTGTAGAGCCCATAGGTGGCGATCACTTCGCGCGGCATGCGCGTGTCGGGGCTGATCCAATCTCCCAAGCCGTAGTCCAGCAGCGACCCTTTTGCCCTGCTCGCCAAATAGTTGAAGTAGCGCTGCATGCCGTCGTAATGCTTCTCCATGGGACGCCGGTCGCCATATGTCTCGTACAGGTACCATGGCGCGAGAATCAATGCGCTGCCCCAGTTGACGTCGTCGCGAAAGCCCTCGCCATAGATGGAATAGTCCGCATATGTCGGCACGAAGGTCGGCACCATTCCCGAGGCCACCTGCGAATCCGCCATGTTGTCAAGGATCGTGGTCATGTAGGCGGCCACATCGAAATTACGAGTAATCGACCCGAATATCCCGATCATGTCGCCCAGCCATCCAAGCTTCTCTCGATCCGGACAATCCGTGAAGATGGAGAACATGTTGCTTTCAATAGCGCGGCGGATGATTGCGTGGATCTCGTTAAACAACGTGTTCGAGCTCGTGAACGTGCCAGCCACTTCGTTTGCGCCACGGAGGGGAATCGCGGATAACGTGTTTCGTGCCGGCGGAGCCGGCAGCCCTGTGACCTGCACATAGCGGAAGCCGTGATAGGCGAACTTCGGATGCCACGATTCCAGCCCGTTGCCTGAGAGCGTGTAGCTGTCGTAGATGTTGCCGCCCACGGTATCCTCGCGCACCAGGCCGTCGGAGCCCAACAACTCGCCGATCTTCATT
>JACQZR010000010.1 GCA_016213775.1 Acidobacteriota bacterium | reverse complement strand
GGAACGGCCTATCCCAGAATCGCCAGCCACGTTGCCGCCGTCACGCGTCATCCGTCTCTCACCGGCACCCGGACTCTGGCCATCGATGCCACCGGCATCGGCACTTCCTTCGTCGACTTGCTTCGCAACGAACACTATTCTGCCCGCCTCGTACCGGTCATCATCACTGCCGGCGACAACAGGACCCGTCAGAACAGCACCTACCACGTCCCACGCAATGAATTGCTGACATCCCTCCTGGTGGCCCTACAAAAAGGAATACTCAGAATCAGCAAAGAGCTCCCGCTAGCCGGCGTCCTGCTTCAGGAAATGGCAAGCCTACGCTACAAAGAAGGCCGCATCGAAACCGTGAAATCCACCCAGCACGACGACCTCGTCTTCGCCGCAGCCCTGGCCATCTGGAGGGCAACAGTAAAGCTATGAAACCGTCGCGAGAGAATCCCCCAATCCAACGCTTTGCTGAATCCCACAGGGAAGACGCGACAGCCACCGCCCTCCTGGCTTCTTTCTTCTTGCTTCTGGCTTCCGCCCCCTCACTCGTATCGCAACGCCAGGATCGGATCAATGCGGCTCGCACGCCGCGCGGGAATGAACCCCGACAGGCCCGACACGCAGATCAACATCATAGTCGTCACCAGCGCCAGCATCGGGTCCGTTGGCTTCACTCCAAAGAGCTGGCTGGCCACGTATCGTCCCAACCCAAGCGCCGATGGAATCCCGACAGCGAGCCCGATACCGAGCAGCAGCAGCACCTCGCGCATCACCAGCCAGATGACCGAAGAGCCCTGTGCCCCCAACGCCATCCGGATGCCCATCTCCTTGGTACGCCGCGCGACTACAAACGCCATCACGCCGTAGAGTCCGATAGCCGCAAGCAGCGTTGCCAGCAGACCGAAGCTCGCCGACAACATCGCAATCAACCGCTCCGTCAACAGCGTCTGATCGAGCTGCGCTTCCAGCGTCTTCATCTGATACACCGGCATGCCTGCGTCGAGCTTCCTCACCTCGCTGCGCAGCGCGGCGTAGGACGATTGCGAACTCGTCGCGGTTCGGATGTAGAAGGCCACACCGTTGTTGCCGTAATAAGGCACAAAGGCCTGCCGCCGTACTCCCTCGCGAGGACCTTCATACAAGGTGTCCTCCACCACGCCGATGATCTCGATGTCGAGCTTACTGTTTGGCCCGCCGCGTCCCAAGTGACGGCCCACGGCGCTGCGGTCTTTGAAGTAGTGTTTGGCGAAGCGGCGGTTCACAATCGTGACCTTCGCATCCTTCTTCATATCGCGATGGTCGAAGTCGCGCCCTTCAATGACAGGAATCCCCATCGTGGCAAAGTAGCCGGGCGAGAGCGCGTTCATAAAGGCCTGCATGTCTTCGCCATCGGCGGCTTGATGGCCTTCCACTCGTACCGAACTGTCCCACTCATCGCCGCTCAGCAGCGGCACCGCTGCGATGCCCGCGGACTTTACTCCCGGCAGGCCGCGGATCTGTTCGAGCAGTTGTTGGTAGAAGTGCACCGTGCGCGGCGCGTCGTAGCCGCTCAGCGCCGGCGCCACCTGGAAAGTAATCAGGTTGTCGATGTTCTCAAACCCGGTATTCGTGGCCTTCAGGTTCTGCAGGCTGCGTACAAACAGTCCCGCCCCAAACAGCAGCAGGAAGCTCAACGCCACTTGCGCCGCCACCAGTCCCTTGCGCAGGAACAGCGATCCGCCCGTGCCGGCAATCGACCCCATGGCGTCCTTCAAAGTTGTCCACAGATCCGGCCGGCTCGCGCGCAGCGCGGGCACCACACCAAAGATCAGTCCAGTGAGAAACGTCAGCCCGAGCGTGAAGCCCAGAATGCGTGTGTCCGGGTTCGGCTGGATCAGCAGCGGGTTCCCTTCGGCGGGCACGAATGCCAGCATGCCTTTCGTCAACAACACCGCCAGCCCCACGCCCAGCACGCCGCCGATAAACGACAACACCATGCTCTCTACCAGAAGCTGCCGCACCAGTTGCCCCCGCGAGGCTCCGATGGAGAGCCGCACGGCAATCTCCTTCTGCCGCGCAAAGGCGCGCGCGATGAGCAGGTTCGCCACGTTGGCGCAGGCGATCAGCAGCACCAGGCCAACCATGCACATCAGCACCACCAGCGCCTTGGAGGAGTTGTTGCGCAGTTGCGAGTATCCACCATCTGCCGCCTCCACCAGCAGCGTGCCTTTCATGAACTGTTCGCGCATGTAGTTGGACCACTTCGCCGCCGCGGGAAGTGTCATCTCATACTGCCGGACCTGCATAAAAAGGCCCTGCAGCGGGGCTTTCGCCGATTCCACCGTGTAGCCGGGCTTCAGCCGCCCGAACACTTGTACCCAGCGCGTGCGCCGGTCTTCCACCTGGACCCATTCCCATTCCGGCACCATCACGGGCTTCATCAGGATCGGTACCCAGATCTGCGAGGATTGTGCCGGATCGAGGCCGGTGAATCCTTCCGCTGCCACTCCCACGACGGTCATCGGATAGTTGTTAATAAGGATCTTCTTGCCGATAACGTTTCGGTCATTGGCGAACCGGGTCTTCCAATAATCGTGGCTGAGGATCGCCACCGGGTGGCCTCGAGAGACACGATCATCTTCATCGCTGGAGAACACCCGGCCGAGTCTCGGTTTCACGCCGAGCATGCTGAAATAGTTGCCGGACACCATCTCTGCACCGACCCGCTCGGTCTGATTATCGACGCTGATCGACGTCGCGACGAGGCGGCGGCAGAGAACCTCCGCCAGCGGCGCGGCCTTCTGCTGATAGTCGCGATAGATCGGATAGGAATGCATCCGCGAGCCCATGTTCGATCCGTTGTGGTTGCCGCGCTGGTAGAGCATCACCAGCCGCTCCGGATCTTTCACCGGCAGCGGACGCAGCATGATCTGGTCCATGAGCGTAAAGATGGCGGTGTTTGCGCCAATACCAAGGGCGAGCGACAGCACTGCAACACTTGTAAACAAAGGGCTCCGGCGCATGGCGCGCAGAGCGAAACGGATGTCTGGCAGGAGACTGCGCATGATTGGAATACGACGATGGATGGCGAACGTTCCTTAAAAATTGGATCGTGGCCTGTGATAGTTTGGTTGCTACCCATGCGTGTGCTCTCACTCCTCATCCTGGGAACCGCCATTTGCCTCGGCCAGGGGGCCGAGTTCTTCGAAAAACAGATCCGTCCTGTGCTCATCCAGCGCTGCTATGGATGCCACTCCGCGGCGAGTAAACCGGTGATGGGCGGGCTCCGTGTCGATTCGCTCGATGCGCTCAAGAAGGGCGGTACGCGAGGCCCGGCCCTCGTGCCGGGAGATCTCGATCATTCGCTCTTAATGTCCGCGATTCAGCAGACCGGCACGTTGAAGATGCCGCCCGCGGGTAAGATCCCCGATGCCGAAATCGCGATGTTCGCGCAGTGGATCAAGATGGGCGCGCCGTGGGGCAAGGACGTCACTATCAGCGCCAAGACTGCTCCGTTCTGGGCCTTTGTGAAGCCCACGCTGCCAGCGCCGCCCCAGCCGAACAATCAGAAATGGGCGCGCAATCCCATTGACCGCTTCGTGCTCGCCAGGTTGGAAGAGAAGGGACTCACCCCCGCGCCGCAAGCCACCAGGCGCGATCTCATCCGACGTGTGGCTTTCGATCTCAACGGACTGCCGCCGTCGCCGGAGGAAGTGGCTGCTTTTGAAACCGACAAGAGCACCGATGCCTATGCCCGGCTCATCGACCGCCTGCTGGCCTCGCCGCGTTACGGTGAGCGTTGGGGCCGGCACTGGCTCGATGTCGCCCGCTACGCCGACACCAATGGACTCGATGAGAATCTCGTGTTCCTCAACGCCTGGCGCTATCGCGACTACGTCGTGCGCGCCTTCAATCAGGACAAACCCTACGACCAGTTCATTCGCGAGCAACTCGCCGGCGATCTGCTGCCGAAGCCCGATTCCCGCGATTCCGAAGACGAATACTACCAGCGGCTCACGGCCACCGGCTTCCTCTCGCTCGGTGGAAAAATGCTCGCCGAAGACGATCCCGTGAAGATGGAGATGGACATTATTGATGAGCAGGTGGAGGCCACCGGACGCGCGTTCATGGGCCTCACCATCGGCTGCGCGCGCTGTCATGATCACAAGTTCGATCCGATTCCGACTGCCGACTATTACTCACTGGCGGGCATTTTCAAGAGTTCCAAGACGATGGAGAACTTCAAGGTGGTGGCCGTGTGGCATGAGCATATCCTCGCCCCGGAGGCTGATCGCGAGAAGATCCGCCAACACCAGAAGCGAGTTGACGAGAAGAAGAAAGAGATCACCGCAGTGCAGCGCCCGGCCAATGAAGTGCTGCAGAAGGCCGCTCGCGCCAACCTCGCCAAATACCTGCTGGCCGCTCATCAGTTGCAGCGCTTTGAAAAGCACGAACTGCCGGCAATGGGCTCGAAGGCTGCCATCGTCAAGCCGGGCGTCAATGTGTGGACTGTGGACGTTCCGGCCGCTGGCAGCTATCAGATCGACTTCCGCTATCAATCGGAGAACGCCACTCCGGCGAAGCTCTTCATCAACGACACGTTGGTGAAATCGAACGCGCTGGCGAAGGCTTTCCTCGATCCGTCATGGCGCGCCGAAGGCATCTTTTCACTGCCGGCGGGGCAAGTGAAGGTGCGTCTCGAAGGTGCGGCCAAGGGACGGACCGTTTCCGACATTGCTCTATCGCGCAGCGAGCTTGCGCCGGATGAGCAACCGAAAACTCCTGAGCAACTGGCGATGGATCTCGAGTTGAATTCCGATTACATCGCGCGCATCGCCGACTACCTCAGCCGCAATGAGGACTCGCCCAACTCGGTCTTCCATGAGTGGTACAAATCGGGCCACACCGAAGCCGACGCCCGCGCGCTGCAGGCGAAGTTCGACGCCGCGAACGCGGCATGGCTGGAGCACAAGAAGACAGGCCCGTATCGCGAGGCTCTCTATGACCCCAACGGCGCGTTCGGTGTCATCCGTGCTCCGGAGCGTTTTTATGACACCGCAACGCTGGCCAGATACAAAGCCTTGGACGCGGAATTGAAAGAGATCGAGAAGGCTGAGCCGCAGTTCCCCCGTGCCATGGGTGTCACCGAAGGCACGCCCACCAACCTCAAGATCAACATTCGCGGCAGCCACATCAACTTGGGCGAGGAACGGCCAAGACAATTTCTGTCCGCGATTGCCGGCGGCAAACAGATCCCAATCGACGACAAGCGCAGCGGACGTCTGGAACTCGCCGATTGGATTGCCAGCCCCGACCATCCGCTGACGGCGCGCGTGATGATGAACCGCGTCTGGCGCTGGCACATGGGCTCGGGCATCGTTCGCTCCGTGGACAACTTCGGCAAACTCGGCGACGCTCCCGACAATCAGGCGCTGCTCGATTACCTCGCTGTGAAGTTCGTGGAATCGGGCTGGAGCTTGAAGGCGATGCACCGCCTGATCCTGATGTCGAATACCTATCAGATGAGCACGGCGCACAACGCGCGCGCGGCCGAGATCGATCCCGACAACCGGATGCTGTGGCGGTATCCGCGGCGACGTCTGGAAGCGGAAGAGATCCGCGACTCCATCTTCAGCGTGACCGGTCAACTGGACAGCGCGAGCGGCGGGCCTTGTCTGCCATCCAAAACAAAAGACCGCCAGTACGTCAATCACAAGGAGCTGGAGTATTCCAAAAACCGCCGCGCTGTCTACATGCCAATCGTGCGCAGCGGCCTCTATGATGTGTTCCAGACCTTTGACTACGGCGACCCCGCGGTGGTCAACGGCGACCGCTCCACTACCACGGTTGCTCCCCAGGCGCTGTTCATGATGAATGGCGGTGTGGTGCTGGAACAGTCGATGAAGTGGGCGCAGTCGCTGCTGCGCGACTATCCGAACGAGACGGCGCGCATCGATGCCATCTGGCGGCGGGCCTTCGCACGCACGCCGTCTGGAGTGGAGAAGGACCGCGCTCTCTCGCATCTGGCAAAAGCGCGTCAACTGCTGAACGATGATGGCAAAGCATGGCAGTCGCTTTGCCGTGCGGTGATTGGTACCAACGAATTCATATTTCTGGATTAGAACATGACTACAACTTCTTTCAGCCGGCGTACGTTCCTCGCAGCGTCCGCGGCCTCGTTATTCGCGGCGCCTGCCAAGCCCCGCAACGTTCTCTTCATCGGTTCGGATGACTTGAACCATTGCTTCAGCACCTATGGCCATCCGGTGGTGCGGACACCGAACCTCGATCGCATTGCCTCGCGCGGGGTGCGCTTCGACCGCTCGTATTGCCAGTTCCCGCTGTGCAGCCCTTCCCGGACTTCGTTCCTCACCGGCCTTGCCCCGGATGCCACCACAGTGTATGACCTGAAGAAGCATTTTCGCGAGACCGTGCCCGATGTGGTGACGCTCCCGCAGGCCTTCCAGAAGAACGGCTACTTCGCGGCGCGTGTGGGCAAGATGTATCACTACGGCAACCCCGGCGACATCGGAACCAACGGCCTCGACGACGAGCGCTCATGGAACAAACGCATCAATCCGAAGGGCATCGACAAGGAGGAGGAGCCGAAGCTGATTAACTACACGCCCGGTCGCGGGATCGGCAGCGCGCTTTGCTACTACGCTTCACCGGGGCGGGATGAACAGCACACCGATGGCATGGTCGCCGCCGAAGCGATCGCGTTGATGGAGCAGAACGGCAACCGGCCGTGGTTTGTTGCCCCGGGCTTCTACAAACCGCACTGCCCTTACATTGCGCCATCGAAGTACTTCGATATGGTTCCGATGGATCGCGTGAAGCTGGTGCCGTTTGAAGAATGGGAGATGCAGATCGCGCCAAAGTGGGCTTACTTCACGCTGCCCCCGCATTGGGGCCTCAACGAGAAGCAGCGGCTGGAGGTGATGCGCGCCTACTATGCGTCCATCCTCTTCATGGATGCCAACGTCGGCAAGCTGCTCGATGCGGTGAAGCGGCTCGGGCAGGAGGACAATACTACGATCTTTTTCTGGAGCGATCACGGGTATCAGCTCGGCGAGCATGGACAGTGGATGAAGCAGACCGTGTTTGAGCCCGCCGCGCGTTCTCCGCTGATAATTGCCGGAGCCGGAGTGAAGGCTCGTGGCAAGGGCTGTGCGCGGACCGTTGAGTTCCTGGATATCTATCCGACTGCGGTAGCGCTGGCCGGTTTGAAGGATGTGCCGGGTCACCTGCATGGGACGAGTCTCGTGCCGCTGCTCGACAATCCGAATCGCGCCTGGGACCGTCCGGCTGTGACGCAGGTGCGGCGGCAACAGGTGATGGGGTACAGCCTTCGCACCGAGCGCTACCGCTACAGCATGTGGAAGGAAGGTGCCGAGGGCGAGGAGTTGTACGACTACAGCAAGGACCCCCGCGAGTTGAAGAATCTCGCGAAGGATGCCGGCAGCGCGGCGTTGAAGGCGCAGTTACGGGCCCGGTTGGATGGGATCGTGGCGAAGCGGCGTAAGACTTAGTGGAACAGCAGTGGCGCGAACTCGCCCAGGTATCGCCGCCATTCGGTGTAAGTATGCAGCCCTTCGGTCGGGACAAAGGTGTGTCGCACTCCTTTGGTCTTGAGTAGCTGCGAGAGCTTCTGGTTGCG
Organism: Acidobacteriota bacterium; assembly: GCA_016213775.1. Taxonomy (GTDB): domain Bacteria; phylum Acidobacteriota; class Terriglobia; order Bryobacterales; family Bryobacteraceae; genus CADEFT01. Next base: position 19,953 of record JACQZR010000010.1, on the reverse strand, counting down.
ATCGAAGAGCGAGTCCTGGCGCCCGCAGGCGATCCAGAGGTTTTTCAGTTTGCGGTTCGTGCCGGCGGAGTCGGCGAGCACGGAGGCGAACCGCGTTTCAAAATCGGCGGGCGCCGCGGCGGAGAAGGCAGCGATGGAACTGAACAGATCGAGGTGTCCGAAGCCGATGTTGAGAGTCTGACCGCCGCCCATCGAGAGCCCGGCTATGGCGCGCTGCTCGCGTCCGGTCTGCACGCGGTACTTCTTTTCGACGTATGGCATGACGTCTTTCAGAAGGTAGTCTTCGAACATCGCGGTGTTTTTCGATTGCAGTTCGCGTGGCGATCCGAAGGGCACGGCGTGACCGTAGGGCATTACGACGACCATCGGCACGGCCTGTTTGGCGGCGATCAGGTTGTCGAGGATGAAGTTCATGTTGCCCGCCAGCGTCCAGCCGCCGGCGGTGTCGTTGGAGCCGTGGAGCAGGTAGAGGATCGGATATTTGCGCTTGCCCTGTTCATAGCCTGGCGGCGTGTAGACCCAGATCCAGCGTGGTTCGCCACCGAGCACCTTCGAGTGCTGCCAGTTGATCTCCACGGAGCCGTGGGGTACGTCGCGGGCCTGCCAAATTGCGGCGGGAGTCGCCGGCACTTCCACCATGCTGGCCGAGGTTTGGGAGCGGAGCTTGATGCGTGGATTGACCGGGTCGGCGATGGTGACGCCGTCGACTGTGAAGCTGTAGAGGTAGATGCTCGGCGGAAGCGGGCCCAGCGTGACGGACCACACGCCGCCATCGCCCTTCTGCATCTTCTCGCTGCTGCCGGGTTTCATCCAGTCGCCGAAGAAGGTGACGTCTGAGGCCTTCGGCGCGCGCATGCGGAAGGTGACCCGCCGGTCACCGTGGACTTCAGGAGAGACGGGCGGCGGCGCCGGCTGCGCACCGGCAAACGAGGCAAGAAGGACAAGGATAGGAGTCAGCATGGTTTACCATAGAATAATGAAATTGTATTGGGCATTGGGGCTTGCCGTGTTCACCACGCTTATTGGCACTCCCCTACGCGCGGCTGACGACGATCAGCTCGGCTGGCATTCCGACTACAAGAAGGCTCTTCAGGAGGCAAAACAGACCGGAAAACCACTGTTAGTGGAATTCCGGTGCGAGGCTTGAATCAGCGGCAGAGTCTTTGACGCACAGGTTGTGCTGTCACCGAAATCATCACCCCTCGGCAAAGTGCTCGATCAGTTTGTCCTTGTTCGAATTGTGCGCATGGACAACGTCGACGTCGGCCTGTTCGAACGCGATTGGAACAACGCCATCTACTTCTTCTTCCTCAACGCGGACGAGCAGATCTATTTGCGTTACGGGGGGCGCGATGCTCCTGCCGCGGACACGTACCTTAACCTGATGAGTCTGGAACTGGCCGGCAAACAGGCGCTGGAACTCCACTCGAAATATCAAAAGGGCGAGCTGGCTAAGACGCAGCGTCCGGCTTCGAAGTTCCCGCGCGAAATACCGTTGCTAGTGCAGCGCACGTTTGCCAATAACCAGTGCGTGGAATGCCACCTGATCGGTGATTACATCAACATGCACCGTGAAGAAGAAGGCACGCTCGACAAGATCAAGCACCTCTACCGTTCACCGGACATCAAGAATATCGGGATTATGCTCGATGTGCCGAAGGGGCTTGTAGTGAAGGAAGCCCTCAGCGAAGTGGGCAACGCTGGGATGAAAGCCGGTGACCGCATCACCGCTCTGAACGGAGTACCCGTCTACACGTTTGGCGATCTGCAGCATGAGTACGACAAGGTGGATCGCCGCGCCAAGACGGTTCGCATCACTGTCGATCGCGCCGGGCAGACCTCTGAACTCACGGTCCAGTTGCCGCCCCGCTGGTGGTGGACCGACCTGCGCTTCCGCCAGTCGAGTGTCGATGCCCGGCTGTACTTTGAAGACCGCGCGCTTACGAAAGAAGAGAAGGCCCAGCATGGTCTCAAGGCGGACGGCTTCGCGAGCGAAGTGAAGTATGTTTCCGAAATTGCCAGGACGTTGAAGTCGCATGAACTGAAGGTGGGGGATATCGTTTACGGCGTGGAAGGCGTGGAATCGGACGAGTTCGCGCACACGGCCGAGGTCTACATCAAGCTTCACAAGTTGCCTGGCGATACCATAACATTGAATGTATTGCGCGACGGGAAGAAGTTCGAGACGCCGTTGCGCAGCTTCCGCATGAGTTTCCGAAAATGAAAATATTGACCCTTTTGTTGACTGCTTTTGCGATGCACGCGGCCGATCCAGCGGGTTGGACCGCGCCGGTGGAAGTGCGCCACGACGAGACGCTGTGCCTCACCTACAGTGCAAGGGTTGACGGTCCTTACCTGGTTGTGAAGGCCAGGATCGAACCGGGCTGGCACACATTCACCATGGACAACAAAGTGCGGGCCGAGGCTGCGCTTGGCGGCAAGAAGGCCCTTGGACTCGACCAGCCGACACGCATCACGCTCACCGGTGGGCTCGCCTCGGATGGCAAGTGGCTGCAGTCGAATCCGAAGGATTTTTCCAAGCCGGAGATGCGCTGGTACAGTTGGGGCTACGAAGGCGAGGCGCTGTTTGCGACAAAGGTGAGTCAAGCAGCTAAGGTGGAGACGACGCTTAAGATCCGGGGCCAGGCGTGCAGCGATACGACGTGTAAGAACATCGATGTCACCATTGCGGTGCCCGCGAAAACGCCCGCTGGCGCTGCATCCGGGGTTGGTGGCTTGATCGCGGTGCAGTAGTTTCAGGCCAGGCCCGGGACGCCACCCATACTCGGGGCCAACCGCACCGCGCGCACGATGGCGTGCGCTACCGCTTCAGCGGCGGCCACTCCCAACGCATCCACAGGAGCCTGCTGATCGCCACACGACAAGGCGAACGTCACGTCCCCATCGGACATGGTCCAGACGGGCGCGATCGTTCGCGCCACACCGAGGCTCGCCAACTGTGCCAGCTTTGTCGCGCCCACCTTGGTCAGCCTGGCATTGGTAGCCACCGCCACTAGCGTCGTGTTGCGCGCCGCGAAACCGGCACGCGTGCCGCGCTTGATCAACCGGCAGGAGTCGGCGAGGTTCATGCTGTTGGGATGTTCGCGAGTCCCTGCGACCAATCGCCAGGTCTCGGGATCGCGCACGTCGCCTAACGCGTTCACAGCGGCAATCGCGCCCACGCACACGCCGGCGAACTCACCATCCAACCAGACTGTGGCTGATCCGATGCCGCCCTTCATGGCGTGACTCATGCCCAGCACTTTGCCGACGGTGGCGCCTGTGCCGGCGCCGATGGCACCTTCCTTCACCAGGGCATCCGATGCGGCGACTGCGGCAGCCTCGCCCATTTCGCGGGTGGGCCGCGCAGTCGACTTTCCTATGCCCAGATCGAATAGAACAGCCGCACAGACGATGGGCACTTTGGCGACGCCGGTGTCGAATCCCACGCCGTTGCGTTGGAGGAACCGCCGAACGCCGCTCGCTGCTTCGAGGCCAAATGCGCTGCCGCCGGTGAGCACCAACCCGTGCATAACTCCAGTGACATGCAGCGGATCGAGCACCGCAATCTCTTCGGTGCCGCTGGCCGACCCACGAACATCAACGCCTGTCACCGCGCCCTGGCGGCACAAGATCACGGTGCAACCCGTGATTCCTTCATAATCCGACGCGTGCCCTACCTCAATCCCAACAACGTCCGTCAGCCCTTTGCTCATGGATTCACGAGAGATGGTAGCATCAAAGGTCAAGGGACCGTCATTTGCTGGATATTCTCAAAGGGCCAGTTCTCTCCATTCAGGAATTCTTTGTCCTTTGTGGACGTACGATAAAGAGTCTGGGCCGGCGTCCGCATTACTTCCCCGACCTCGTAGCGCAGATGGACATCATTGGCGTGGGCAGCCTGCCGATTGTCCTGTTGTGCGGATTCTTCAGCGGCGTGGTGATGGCGCTTCAGATGTCGCGTGCGTTGCGGACTTATGGCGCCGTGACGCAGACCGGTCCAATTGTCGCCATTACGCTCGTGCGCGAAATGGGCCCTGTGCTGACGTCCATCGTTGTCGCCGGGCGGAACTCGGCCGGGATTGCCAGCGAACTGGGCTCGATGAAAGTTACCGAGCAGATCGACGCGATGCGGGCTCTCGGCACCGATCCTGTTCAGAAGCTTGTCAAGCCGCGCCTGATCGCAACGTCGATCATGCTGCCGTGTCTCACGGTGATCGCCGATTTTGTGGGCCTCGTGGGAGGCTTCATGATCGCGCACTTCATGCTCAGCCTGACGGGGTCGGAGTATTGGAATGGCGCGTACCGCGCACTGGAATATAACGATGTTGCCCAGGGCCTTATCAAGCCGTTCGTCTACGCGTTGGTGATCGCGATGGTTGGCTGCTTCTATGGACTGCGCACCACCGGGGGCACGCAAGGCGTGGGACTGTCGACAACCAAAGCGGTTGTTATCGCCATTGTCTGGATCTTCGTGCTCAATGCTTTTATCACGCAGATTTTCGTCTGGCTCGCGGAGAAGGGGCTCGGACTTTCCTGATGACGGGCCACCCCAGCACGCAGACCGCCCATCGCGACGCCTCGCAGGAATACGAGATCCTTCGCTTCGAGCACGTCACCATTGCTTTCGATGGCGACCCGGCGATTCAGGACATCTCGTTTCAGATCCGCCATGGCGAAAGCCTCGTGATTCTGGGATCCGCCGGCAGTGGGAAGACCGTCATCCTCAAAACCTCGATTGGCCTGCTGCGTCCGGAATCCGGACGGGTCTTTCTTTTTGGCGAAGACATCACGCACCGTAAGGAACTCGATCTGTTCGATCTGCGCGCGCGCGTGGGCATGCTTTTTCAGGAGGGCGCGCTGTTCGATTCGCTCACCATTGAGGAGAACGTATCGTATCCCCTGCTCAATCAGAAGACGCTGCGCTGCACGGAGTCTGAAATGCACAACCGCGTGGAAGAGTCGCTTCGCTTCGTGGAACTGGAGCACACTTTAGAGAAATTTCCGAGTGAACTGTCCGGCGGCATGCGACGCCGTGTTGGCATCGCCCGCGCCAACGTCACCAAACCGGAACTCGTCATCTACGATTCGCCCACTGCCGGTCTTGACCCGATTACCGCCAATAACATCATGGCCCTGATCGTGAAGGAACGTGACCTTCGCCGGGCAACAACGATCATCGTTACGCAGCGATTTCAGGACGGGCAGATCATGGCTAAATACCGCTATGACAGGGAGCAACAAAACCTGGTCGCGGCATCGCCGGCGGATGTCGCCGGGCTGCGCCTCATGGTGATGAAGGATGGCCGGCTCGTTTTTCAAGGGACCCAGCAGGAACTGGAGCAGTCGCGGGACCCCTACATTTCCAAGTTCGTTTTGAGACACTGAAAAAGTCCCTTTTATGCCATCGGCTAGCAAGACCAGTTGGGCGCAATTGCGGGTGGGCCTCACCGCCATCTTTGCCCTCGCCTTGATCGGCGTGTTGATCTACCTGCTTACGGGCACCACCAGCCTGTTCAGCAAACAAGTTGTGCTGTACACCTATCTCGGCGACGCCGCAGCAGTCGCCGTAGGGGCGCCGGTGCGGGTGAATGGGATCAACGCGGGCAACGTGCGCAATGTCGTCCTCTCCGGAGAGACTGCTCCCAATCGTATCGTGCGCGTTGAGATGGCAATCAACGAAGAGATGTTGCCGAACATTCCCGTCAATTCCAAGGCTACGGTGAGCGCGGAGAATCTGCTCGGATCCAAGTTCATGAATATCAAAAGGGGGAGCGCCAGGGAGACTGTCAAGGCGGGAGCCACTCTCGAGGCTGAGGAGTCGAGGGAGATTTTCGATGTCATGAACAGCTTCTTCCCGCTGCTCACTTCGGCGCAGAAGACGCTGGAACGCATCGACAACATCATCAGCCAGGTGGAGAGCGGCGAAGGCAACATCGGGAAGCTGCTGTACGACGACGGCATTTATCGCCAGGTGAACTCCATTCTCGCGGAAGTGAACAAGACGCTTGCGGTGATCAATTCGGGCAAAGGGTCGGTGAGCAAGATCCTGTATGAGGATGGCCTGTACAACGACATCCGATCGCCCATCCAACGAGTGGACCGGCTGCTCGCCGGACTTGAGGAAGGCAAGGGCACCGCGGGCAAGCTTCTCAAAGACCCGGCGATTCACGACGAAATCCAGAAGAACCTCATCACGATGCGGATGGTTCTCGAGGATCTGCAGAGTGGGAAGGGCTCCGTGGGCAAGCTTCTCAAGAGCGACGAGTTGCACACGCAGATTTCCACGTTAATCAAACATGTTGATGCCACGGTGGAGAAGATCAACTCGGGGCAGGGAACCCTGGGCCAACTGCTGGTGAACCCCGCTCTGTATGAGTCGCTCACGTCCACCACGCGCGAAGTGAACGCGTTGATGAAGGACTTCCGAGCGAATCCGAAGAAGTTTCTGCACATAAAACTGGGCCTGTTTTAAGAGTGGCGGTTTCAAACAAAGTCCTCCTCGTCAACGCCGACGATTTCGGTTTCACCCGGGATGTGAACGAGGGGATTGTGGAGGCGCACAGCAACGGCATTCTCACTTCGACGACGCTAATGGCCAACGGGAACGCATTCGAGCATGCGATCGAACTTGCGAAAGATACTCCTGAGTTGGATATCGGTTGTCACCTCGTGCTGGTGGGCGGCAATTCGGTGGTCCAGCCTTCGCGTCCACTTCCGAAAGACGTGAAGGGTCTACTCACGGAACTGGTGAAGGGGCGGATCGATGTGGAGGGCGAACTGGACGCCCAGATCCGGCGGATCGTGGATGCGGGCATTCAGCCGTCGCATCTCGACACTCATAAACACACGCACCTGCTGCCCGCGGTGCTGCGCGTGGTGGCTCGCTTGTCGGCGAAGTACGGTATCCGTTGGGTGCGCCGTCCTTTCGACTATCCGATGCACGCGGGTGAAGCGCCGCTGAAGCGGCGGCTACTGGGACGCACGCTCGGCTTCCTGAGGCCGTATTTTCACAACACGCTGGCGGCGCACGGGTGCCGCACCACGGATCATTTCGCGGGCTTCTCGATCACCGGCTATCTGCGCACCAACGAACTGGTAGGGTTGCTTGAGCAGCTCCCGATGGGGTCCACCGAGTTCATGACGCATCCCGGTTTTTGCACCGAGGAACTGCGCAAAGCCAGAACTCGTTTGAAAGAGAGCCGGGCGGAAGAACTGCGTGCGCTCACGGCTCCGGAAACCCGCCAGGCCGTGCAACGGCTTGGCATCGAACTCGGTTCCTACCGGCGACTTTGAGGTATCTGTTCAATCTAGCATCACGCCCAGGGAGTAGATGTCCATCTTCATCGACGCCGGCGGCATCTGTCATAATGCAAAACACTCCCATGTTGACACGACGCACTTTCTTCCTTTCCTCGCTCGCCGCAGTGAGTCCCGCAGCCGAGAAGCCCCTCCCCATCATCGACATCCACCAGCACACGAACTACTCCAAGCGTACAGACGACGCCTTACTCGCCCACCAGCGCAAAATGGGGATTGCCAAGACCATTCTACTGCCGGCCGGCCGGAAATATGGCCTCGCGGCCGAAGCCGGTGGCAACGAAAGCGTACTCGCCTTCTGCCGCAAACACCCCAGGGAGTTCGTCTTCTGCGCCAACGAACTGCCCGATATCCCCGAGACCCGCGTTGAAATCGAAAAATACCTCAAACTCGGCGCGATCGGCATTGCGGAACAGAAATTCCCGGTTGATTCCGACTCCAGGCACATTCAGGTGATCGCCTCTATCGCCCAGGAATACAAGGTCCCGGTGCTCATGCACTTCCAGCACGAGACCTACAACTTCCATATCGAGCGCTTCCATACGATGCTGGCCAAATTCCCCAAGGTCAACTTCATCGGCCACGCCCAGACCTTCTGGTCAAACATCAGCAAGGGTGGCGACCAGAAAGTCCTGTACCCCAAGGACAGGGTTGTCCCCGGGGGGATCACGGACAGGCTACTGGCGGACTACCCGAACATGTACGCTGACCTCTCCGCGGGCTCCGGCTTCAACGCCTTTCAGCGCGACCCAGACCATGGCCGTGAGTTCCTCAGGCGGCATCAGAACAAGCTGATCTACGGTTCCGATTGCAGCGATTGGGTTGGTGAGGGCGAAAAGTGCAGCGGGGCCATGCAGATTGCGCAAATGCGTACGCTGGCGGGCAATGACCGCCGAATCCTGGAGAAGTTGTTCCATCGCAACGCAGAGAAGGTGTTCCGGCTCAAGCTCTAGAATCGACGGATCTTAGCAGCACAAGTAGGGTTATAGATATTGTTCTTTAAACTTTATCGATTGCAGTCGTCCCTACAACTGACATGTCAGACAGTCCAGTACTTCATTTGCAGTACCTCACGGAAATCGTTTTCTGAACACTGTTCTCCTAGCCGAGGTGTACCTTCCAATACTGGTACTTTCGGGTCTCCATGCCCGATTCCAGGATACTTTTCTGACTGTAATAATACCCATAAGATCCAGTTTTTCATAGAGTTGTAGGTGGCATCAAAAAGGATTCATTTTTCCTTGACTTTTCTTAAGATCCGACTTACCATCCAATTTCCACCCCCTAGGGGTGGCTAACGTTAATCCATGAATCTCAGCCAGGAAGGGCCCTGCATGACCTTTCAGATCGGGGAACGAGTAGTATATCCCAATCACGGTGTAGCGGTCGTTGAAAATATCAGCGCTCGCAGCTTTGGCAGTCAATTCGAGAGGTTCTACCTCCTTCGCATCAACAGTAGCCGCATGACCGTCATGGTCCCCTTTTCTCACGTCGTGAACGTCGGCCTGCGGAAAGTGACCAAGACCACTGAGGTCAGCAAGGTCCTCCAGTTCCTTGCCAACGGCAAACCCAAGTCATGCCAGGATTGGAAGGACCGCTTCAAGGAGAATACCGAGAAGATGCGGTTCGGTTGCCTCCTGGAAACCGCGGAAGTCTTAAAGTGCCTGCTCATCCTCCAGAAGAGTAAGCCCTTGTCTTTCCGCGAAAAGAAAATGCTCGATCGGGCGCGTCATATGCTGGTGACTGAAGTAGCCACGGCGCGTAACGTATCCGATAAACTCGCGGAAGGTTTCCTGAACGATTCGCTTGGTGTAGCTAACCTGCAACTTCCCGAACCGCTCTAAGGGGCTATTCGAATAACCTTTGCAGATCCGGTAAACCGTTTGCCGGGAGTGTGTGAAAATTCCAAAGACCGCTTACTGACGTGCGCGGCTCGGTTTCGCATCTCGTTGTTACAAAGTTACTTACCGAGCCGTGACGAGAGGGAGCGGTCCCGGACTATTCTAGTCCGCCGCGGATGACTCTACCGACTTCACCGTAGGCGGGTGCCAGTCGGTGGCATCCCCGAAATCCTTCGCCAGCACCATCGGCACCGTCCCTCGCAGCCGCGCCAGGCCATCCTCGTGGATTGGCACAATCCGCGGTGCGCGGCCTCCGCTTAGCACCTGCGCTTGCACTTCCTCCTCGACAATCGGCGAGTAACGGTGCCAAGCCTGTGTCAAGTCCCCGATCACGTCAATCCGTTCCGGCGCCAGCCCCGCAATAATCATCCGCATCCCGCGTCCCAGGAAATGGGCCATTTTCTCGATGGCCTTGATGGCCCGCGTATCCCCCTGATCCGCTAACCGCAGCAAGTCCGGGAACAGCAGCCGCTCCTCGTGAGGCTTGGATTCGGCGTAGTAGCGCAGTGCCGCTTTGTTGGACGCAAAAACCTCCCAGCACCCGCGACTGCCGCATCCGCAACGTGGCCCATCCTGCGCCAGCGGAACGTGTCCGAACTCCCCCGCCATCCCGTTCGATCCGCGCGCCACTTCGCCGTTCACCAGAACGCCGGCGCCAATGCCTTCTGACACCGTTAGTGTCACCAGGTTGCGCACCGGATCACGGTGGCCGAACCAAACCGCCGCCAGCACGCACGCGTTCGCCGCGTTCTCCAATGAAACCGGCAATCCGGTTGCGCTCTCCACCGGCCCGCGCAAATCGCACTCCGTCCATTTGAGGTTCGGCGCAAACACCAGCCGGCTGCGTGTCTCATCGTAACGCCCCGGGAGCGTGATCCCGATTCCTTCGATGGTTCCATTGCGGCCCGATTGCATGATGTCTCGAAGGTGATCCACAATCTCCTCGAGCGCCGGTTTTGGCTGCGGCGGCGTGGGAAACACCTGCTGCGAAGTGAACTTACCATGCACATCCGCCACCGCGATGGTGATCTGCGTCGGCCGTATGTCAACCCCAATAATCCGCCGGTCTTCGTTCAATCGTAAAAACGTAGGACGCCGCCCGCGAGGCAGCCTTCCGGTGGGCCCTTCGACGATCCAACGCTCGCCAATCAACTGGTCCACGATGAGGGAAATCGTGCTCCGCTGCAACCCTGACAACCGCGCGAGGTCGGCCCGGGATAACGGCTGCCGCGTGCGCACCAGATTCAGCACCAGGCGCCGGTTCATGTCGCGAACGACTTCGCTCGACGCACCCATCGACGTACCTGACGCCATATCTTAATTGGCCTCCGCTAGGATTTCGATATAGTCGAGCGCCGCAGTTTCGCGCCCCGACGGTTTTCCTTCCACCACGATCCTGTCGCCTGGACGCAGCGCAACGCCGCGTATCAGCCGCCGCGTCGACGCCGACGAATCCGTGCGCCGGGCAGGGAACCTGTCATCCGCTGCCCACCAATCCACCGGCTGGCCGTTGACGCTGGCTCGGAACTGCGACACCGCATCGGGCAGATCGAAATACCGCACCTTCACGGTATACCAACCGGCCTTGCCTTGGAACACCGTCGACGCTGTACAGGACGCCGCGGCGCATTCGACAATCCGCTCTCCCGACGCTGATTCCCAAGGCTGAATCGGCTTTGCCGAATACCCGTGCAATTCCATGCTCTCGGCTTCGATGCGATTGGCGTACTTGCCAACCCGCCCTTTGCCATCAGCAAACCCCGAGGTCTTGTGGAACCACGAGTTGATCGCATCGCGCCAGAGCTCCGCCGCGCCGGCCTGATACTCCAACTGCCGCAGAATCTCCAGGTAGCGCCGCTCATCCACGCGGCCTTCGAGCCCCTTCCACCTGGCGACGTTTGCTTCGGCCGCCGAAGCGCCTTCGTAGTGCATATCGTACAGAGTCTGGATCACAGTTTTGCCCGAATGTAATACGTGCGAGTAAGGCACATGGTGCAGGAAAAGCAGCAGTTCATCCGGGCATTCGCGCAACGATTCAAAACGCTTCGCTACGGCCGCGCGATACTGTCCGCTGTATCCTGTGCCAGTAGCGGAGGTGCGGTCCATTCCCGTGCCCTTCTCATCGGACCGGTGCCACTGCCCCCAGCCATTGCGCTCGCTCGCCTCCACGGACGGGCCGTAGTGCGTGCCGGTGATCGCGGTCAGGGTCTGCAACCCCAGTGGTCCGGTGTAATTCTCATACATGCGCCAGGAGCTGAGTTGCAACTCGTTCACCGTGGTGGCGACTTTCGGGTCGGCGCCAAACGTCAGCCGCGTCCACTCTTCGCTGATGCGTCGCGCGCTCAAATTCGGATCCCATGCCAGACGCCCGTATCCATAGAGGTTCGCCTGCGAGAGATGATTGCCCAACCAGTTGTCGTCCATGCCGACGTTGGACACGCCGACAAAACCACCTACAGGCCGGTTGAAAGTTTTGCCCGCGACGAGCGCCTTCACCGGCGTCCCCGGTCCCTTTGCCTGTAGATCGGTATCCAAGGCGTCCTTCCACATCGGAACCAGGAACACGGTGTGCCGTGCCTGCCCAAAATACTCCTGAGTGATCTGCAGCTCGATTGCCTGATTGGTGCGCTCCAAAGCACCGAATAACGGCGACGCCGGCTCGCGCACTTGAAAATCAATAGGACCGTTCTTGATCTGCACAACGACGTTGTCATCGAACTTCCCATCGAGCGGATGGAAGTTGTCGTAAGCGGCACGCGCGCGGTCGTTCTTCAGGTTGCGCCAATCCAGATTGTGATCGTACACGAACGCGCGGTAGAACATCAGGCCGCCGTGCGGCTTCAAGGCGCGCGCCACTGTGTTCGCGGCATCGGCGTGGCTGCGCCCGTAAGCGCTCGGACCCACGCGGCCTTCGGAATCGGCCTTCATCACGAAGCCGGCCAGATCCGGGACGTAGGTGTAGATTTCGCTCGCCTTGGCTTTCCACCAGGCCTGCACGTCGGGCCGTACGGGGTCGAAATTCTCCAGCGTTCCAGCGCGTTTGGGGCTGCCGAAGTCCGCCGAGAGCACCACCCGCACACCCCACGGCCGCATCACATCGGCGATGCGCCTGACGCCTTCGAGCATCTCCGGCTTCAACACATTCGGATTGGCATTCACGTTATTGATGCTGCATCCGTTGATACCGAGCGACGCCAGCAGCCGCGCGTACTCGCGTACCCGCGAGAGATCCGCGCGCACGGCGTTGTTGTCCCAAAAAATCGACTTGCCGCCATAGCCGCGCTCAATCGAACCATCGAGGTTGTCCCAATGATTCATCCACCGCACCGCTGCGTAGGGCACCTGCGTTTCGTTCAACGCGGCCAGCGGTTCACCTTGTCCCAACTTCCGCAGAAAGGCAAACACCCCGTACAACGTGCCGCGATCATCGGCGCCCGCAATCACAATGTGTCCTGCCACCCGCTTCAACACAAAGCCCTCCTTGCCAACCGTCCGGGGCAGGGAATTCGCGGGCAGCATTTTCGCCACATCGTCCAATGGACCAACCACCAGCGCCGGCTCCGTCCCAACCGTCTTCTCAATGCGCAGACGGCGCGAGAGCATGCCGCGAATGCCGCGCTGGAGTTCGTCCCGCGCGCTGGCCAGGACCGGGGAATCGCCGGCGCTCACGAGCACTGCCGGCAGACTCTGGCGGTACGAGACAGCCAATGGCTCCGTTGCTGGCGCGTATCGCAACCACGCGTCCGCCCCCGATTCGCCCGAGGCGGCGCGGCATATGAGAAGAACTGTTACGAAATAACCTCGGCAATACAGTAAACCGCTTGCTGAGAGTCCGCGAAATAATCGAATCTTCGGGACCGCTCCCTCACGGTCACGGCTCTGTGAGTGACTTGCTGACAACGAGATGCGAAACCGAGCGGCGCTGTCAGGGAGTGGTCTGAGATGTTTGTTGCTTGACAGTGCCATAGTTGTTAGTAAGGAATCTCGCCACATCTTCCATCGCGCGGGTCAGCCCAGCGGTCATTTGGAACCAGCGGCGTCCAACCTGGCCGTCCCGGATCCTGATCGTAGGGATAGCCGCCCAGGCGCTTGTATAGTTCACTGTATTGCGCCACTTTATTGCGGTCGAGTTTCACGCCCAGACCGGGCCCCGACGGCACATCGATGCAACCATCGGTGTATGACATCAATCCGCCCTCGATGATGTCGTCTGTCAGATGGTGATAGTGCGCATCGGCTGCGTAAGTGAGGTTCGGGAGCACCGCGCCGAGATGGAGCATCGTCGCCAGTTGGACTCCCAACTCGCCAGAAGAATGCACCGCAACTCCCAACTGAAACGTTTCGCAAACCCCCGCCGCTCTGATGCAAGCGCGAATCCCGCCCCAGAACGTCGTGTCGAGCAGAATCACGTCCACCGCGGTGTTCAAGACATTCGCCGAGAGCTGTTCAAAGTTGACCACCACTGTATTGGTGGCCAACGGCACACGCACCATCTCGCGCGTCCGCCGCATGCCGTTCAGCCCATACACCGGATCTTCCAGGTAATCGTTACGCAGCCCTTCAATCGCCTGTCCGAAGCGGATTGCCTGCTCAGTGGAGAAGGCGCCATTCGGATCAAAACGGAAGCGGTCGCCAGGGAGGGAATGCGCGAGCGCGCGATAGGCCTCCAATTCGTACTCCGGAGGAAACACGCCGCCTTTGAGCTTGTGGCTGCTGAAGCCGTAGCGCAACTTCAACTCGCGCGCTTCCACAATCAGTTGCTCAATCGTCCGCACTTCGCCTTCGCCCGTACGCGGATGCGGATAACGGAAGAAACAGTACGCCGCAAACGGCACGCGGTCGCGCAAACGCCCGCCGAGAATATCGCACACAGGCACGTTCCACGCCTGCCCCAACAAATCGAGACAGGCGAACTCCAGCGCCGCCAGCACCTGTGTCCTGTTGTTGTACAGAGACGCGGTCGGGTTCGCGATGAGGAAGCGCATCTCTTCAGTGCGCGCCGGATCGTGCCCTACAAGGTAGCCCTTCATTGCGCGAAAAACAGCCTCCGCCGATTCTCCGCCGCCGCCCATTTCGCCCAAACCGATCAGCCCGTTGTCGGCCTCCACTTCGACAATCGTGCGTACAAACCGCCCCCAGTGGCAGCCATTGGCATGCCGCAGGGGCGCATGCAACGGCACAGTCACCGTGGTGGCACGGATATCAACGATTTTCATCTTTTGTTTTACGATACAACAATTCGCCGCCAGAGCGCGGTTCTGATGCATTTTTTGGGGCGCGTGTCGACATACCGATTGCTGTCACGCCGCCGCCACACGTTCGGGATTATCTTCCATGATGGAAGTAGGGGGCGGCGTAATGAATCTTTCGCTGTTCGACGTTCCGCGTGAGACCGTGGCGCTGGCGGAGGGCGCGGTAGTGTTGCGCGGCTTCGCTACCGGTCACGATGCCGCGTTGTGCGAAGGGGTGCAGGGGGTCTTGGCCCGGTCGCCGTGGCGGCACATGATCACGCCGGGCGGGTTTCGTATGTCGGTGGCGATGACCAACTGTGGCTCGCTCGGGTGGGTGTCCGATGAGAGGGGGTACCGCTATGCCGCGGCGGATCCAATGACTGGCGAAGCATGGCCCGCCATGCCGGAGTTGTTCGCTACACTCGCGACCGAGGCTGCGCGCGAGGCCGGCTACCCGTATTTTGCGCCGGATGCCTGCCTGATCAACCGCTACGAGCCCGGTGCGAAGCTGACGCTCCATCAGGACCGCAATGAGCGGGACATGGACGCTCCGATTGTCTCGTTCTCGCTCGGCCTGCCTGCGGTCTTCCTGTTCGGCGGGAATAAACGGTCGCAGCCCATCCGGCGGATTGCGCTCGTAAATGGCGATGTAGCGGTGTGGGGCGGGGAATCGCGCCTGAGGTACCACGGGGTGATGCCGCTGCGGGAAGGGAACCACCCGCTGACCGGGGCGTGCCGGATCAATCTGACATTCCGCAAGGCGGGGTGAGCGGTGCGATCAGGGCAGAATTCTCGTGGTGTCCGGGTTGGCATCCCACTTGCACCGGAATGCTAGTGTCTGCGTCGCTCCAGTAGGGATGCAACCAAGTGGGTCCGGGACGAACGCCGCCCGATTGGATTCCGTTTTCTCAAACACAACCGCGTAATTCGTCATGCGCATCACTTCTTCTTGCGCACACACCCCGGGAACATCTTCTTCAATTTCTCTACCTTCGGATCCGACACATTCACAATATAAGGATTGTTCGGATTCAGCGACGCGTAGTCCTGGTGATACGACTCAGCCGTGTAGAACTTGTCCAGCGGAGCAATCTGCGTGACGATCGGCCGCTTCAGAACCTTCGCGCTGTCGATCTGCTTGATGTAGGCCTCCGCAACCTGCTTCTGTTCCTCGTTGGCATAGAAGATGGCGCTGCGATATTGCGGCCCCACGTCAGCGCCCTGCCGGTTCAATGATGTCGGATCATGCGCCACGCTGAAGAACAGTTTCAGTATCTGTCCGTAGCTGATCTTCGCTGGATCGAAAGTCAGCAGCACCGCTTCGGCATGCTTCGTCCGGCCGGTGGAAACAACGTCGTACTTCGCCGATTCCCTGGTGTCCCCGGTGTAGCCCGAGATTGCGTCTGTGACACCTTCCACAATCTCGAACACCGCCTCCACGCACCAGAAGCACCCACCCGCAAGCACCACCGTCTGCCTGGCCGTGGCCGGCTTCGCATCCACGGTAGGATCTGGAAAATCGGCGGCCCCAGCCATGCCCGCCGTCAACAGGGAAACAACCCAGAGAATTTGCAGCATGTTCTCATTATGACGCGACTATTGCCGCTTCACCGGAGACAGCCACTTCTTCGGCAGCTTCGATAAATACACCAGCCGCTCCACCAAAGGAAGTAGCTTGCGAACCGTCTCGCCGTGAAACACCAGACTACCAGCCACCAACAGCGGATGCGGAATCACTGTGCAGCATCTGGCGCACATGTCTATCTCGTGTGCCCGGCCTGTAGCATGCAACTCGCGCCATTCCTGCATCTGCCCGGAATTGAAGATCTGTACAAGGTCCTGACGGGCGACATTGCCCGCCGGCTTCCCATCGAGCATGTAGCTCTGGCAGCATGGATAGACGTCGCCGTTGTACTTCACATACATCGGACCGCGCCAAAGGTAATGACACGGATGCCGCCACTCTTCCGGCGCATGATGCGCCTCCGGACGCATTAGATTCGTCTCATCGGCTTTGATTCGCACCTGATCCACACCGGGCACCGCGCTCCAGAACCGCATGAACTCGTCCACTTCTCCGCGGTTGCCCTCCATCACAACCATCTGCACAACAATCTGCATCGCCGCACTCCGCTCGTGCTTCATCCTGGCAAACTGCACAAAGTTGTTTCGCACGCGTTCGAAACTCGCCCCCTTGCGATAGAACTCGAAGCTCTCCTTCTTCGCTCCGTCAAAGCTCAACGTGATGTGTTTCAGCGGCGTCGCCAGCAACCGCGCGGCATTCTTCTCATCGAGCAACGTGCCATTGGTCGACAACAGCGTCGAAATGCCGTGGCGCTCGCAACGTTCGATACGATCGAAGATCTTCGGATCGAGCAGCGGCTCGCCGAGCCCGATCAGCATCATGTGCTCGCCCGTTGTGCGCGACTCCGCCACCAGCCGGTTGAACACCTCATCCACCATGTCTTCTTTCGGCTGTTTGTGGGTTTCGCGCGGGCACATCGGGCAGTAGAGGTTGCACTTCGCCGTCGTCTCCACGATGTATTCGACCGGAAGTCCGCGCACGTCGGCCCGCTTCGTCAGATACGCCCAGAGTAGTTTCGCCCGGTTCCAAGCCCGCATGAAGAACAACCTATATTGTAGTGCGGCGGCGTTGACTCGCGGTTCAAAACGCAATGATCTTCTTCCGTACCGCGTACAGCACGAGATCCACTGAGCTGTGCAAATCCAGCTTCTGCATGATGTGCGTGCGATGCGTCTCCACTGTGTACGGACTCAGGTTCAACATCCCGGCGATATCCTTCACCGCCTTGCCCTCCGCCAGCAACTGGAAAACCTCCTTTTCCCGCTCGGTGAGCAGACCATACGAGTCTTTCAAACCGCGTTGTTTGAGCTGCAAAACGAAGTCGTCCAGAAGCATCTTGGCAACAGTAGGGCTGAAGAACGATTTCCGCTGCGCGACAGCCTGCACCGCCCTTAGAATGTCGACATCCGCGCTTTCCTTGAGCAGATAGCCTTTCGCACCCGCCGTGAGCGCTCGCAGCAGATACTCTTCGTCAGAATGCATGCTCAAGATGATCACGCCGATACCGGGATTCCGTTTGACAATCTGAGCCGTGGCTTCCACTCCGTTCAGATGCGGCATCCCAATGTCCATGATAACCAGATCCGGCCGCAACTCTTCGGCGAGCCTCACAGCCTCGCGTCCGTCGCATGCCTCGCCGACTACTTCCAGTCCTTCGTGCTGTTCCAACTGTAGTCGCAGTCCTTTGCGGACCACTCCGTGATCATCCGCGATCAGTATTCGAATCATGCTGCTCCCACTCCCCGTGCAATGGGAACTTCCACCTCGAGAATCGTTCCCTTTTGCGGCTGGGAAATGATGGTGACCTTGCCGTCCAGTTCCCCTGCGCGCTCCTGGATTCCGATTAGCCCCAACCCGCGCGACGATGCATTCTGCGGGTCGAATCCCACGCCATCGTCCTGTATCGACAACTGTACCCAATCGGGGCAGCCATAGATCGAGATCCGTATGTTCTTGGCCTCGGCATGCCGCGCGCAATTCGTGAGCGCTTCTTGCACAATGCGGTACATGCAGGTGCGATGCGGTTCCGGCAGTCCTTCCAGATCTCCATCAATCTGGACGGTCACTGGCACACCGCTCCGGCGTGAGAATTCCCGTCCTTGCCATCGCAGAGCCGGGGCCAATCCGAGCTCGTCGAGCATGGATGGACGCAGGCCCATGGCAAGGTCGCGCACCCCGCGCATTGTCTCCGCATTCAGCCTGCGGGCCTCTTCAATGCGCGCTCGCACTTTCTCAGGTGAGTGTATCGACGATTCCATATTCCCCAATTCCATGGTCATTGCCGAAAGCATCTGTCCGACCGCATCATGAAGTTCCCGCGACAGCGACCGCCGCTCCTCCTCCTGCGTTCGCACCAGATTGCGGGAAAGCCGGCGTAGCTCTTCTTCGGCATGCTCGGCCCGTCCGCGCTGTTGTTCACTCCGCCGTTCCAGGTATGCAACGCGGGCTGTGCTGACCAGTGCCACCAGCAGACCTAGCGAAAGTGCAATGAGCAGAGTTCGTCTCAGGAAAGCTTGAAACTCCTTCTGGCTTCCCTCCAGCCGCTGCTGCTCCTTGCGCCAATTCGCCGCATTAATTTCGCTGATCTCTCTGGATAGGGCAATAATAGCTTCCCGGCGCGGGAGCACCTGCTGCCGCAAAAACACACCACCAAGCGCCGCCTTCTCCGCTGGTGACCATCGCAGAATAGGGTCCATCGAATCCCAGTACAACCGCAATTCCGTGCGTAACTTCTGAATCCGCGTTGGCTCGCCCAATCCCAACCGTTGCGACAAAAGGTTGAGTTCCTGACGGATGGAAGAGCGCCTCGTGCGAAGTTGTTCGCGGTAAGAAGGCGCTAGCAAGTGCGAGGGATCAAGAAGGTAGTCCCGGATGAGTACGTCTCCCAGATACAGGTCCGCCGGGATTGTACGCAGAACGGAGTCCGTTTGCATGTACGCATCATGCGCGGCCAATGTCTCCCGATGCAGCGCTCGCGACTGGCGAATCGCTCCGAAGCCCAACAGCCCGATCAGAAGCAATAGTGTGGCGAACCCGATCGTTGGAACCAACCAGCTTCGTGACGTCATCTCGCTCCGGCCTCCATACCGTCATTCTGCCCTCGAAATCGCGTCATTGGGTGATCGTCTCCGCCGCGCCCCCCGCGATAACCTGAGAGCGGCACAACATGGATCTCATTCTCACCGATCTCGACGGGACTCTGCTGGACCACGACAATTACTCCTGGGAAGCCGCGCGACCGGCGCTCGATCGCCTGCGTCGCCTGAGCATCCCCTGTATCCCAGTGAGCAGCAAAACTCGCGCCGAGATAGAGTTCTGGCGGGAGTCGCTCGGCAACAACCATCCCTTCATTAGCGAAAACGGCGGTGCCGCCTTCATTCCTAATGGCTACTTTCCGGACGAAGCGAGCGCTGCCCGGCGCGGCGCTTATGAAATCATCGAATGGGGCACGCCGTATGAGCGCCTGGTGTTGGACCTGCAACGCGCCTCCGGTGCAACCCAATGCAGGGTTCGTGGCTTTCACGACATGTCCACTGCCGAAGTCGCCTCACTCTGCGGCATGCCGCTCGCGCAGGCTGTCCTGGCAAAACAGCGAGAATACGATGAGCCCTTCGTCCTGCTCGACAGCGACTGCGGCGATGCGCTAGCAGAGGCAATCATCGGCCAGAATCGCCGCTTGACCAGGGGCGGACGCTTCTGGCACATTCTCGGCGACAACGACAAGGCTGTTGCCGTCCAGACGCTTTGCGCCCTCTTCGCGCGGCATTACCCTCCCCTCCGCACCATCGGTCTCGGCGACGGATGGAACGACGCTGCCTTCCTGAATTGCGTGGACGTTCCGGTCATCATTCGTTCTCCGCACGCTGCCGAAATCTTAGCATTGGTGCCGCGCGGCACAGTCACGGATAGTCCAGGG
>JACQZR010000130.1 GCA_016213775.1 Acidobacteriota bacterium | reverse complement strand
TGTAATCCTCGCTCTCATCCTGGGAGTGGCGTTTGGCTTGACGAAGATCGTCCGCGCGCGGCCGGACGCGGCATGGCTGATACGCCGGCTGCTGGCGGCTTCGCTCATCGTGAACGAGATCGTCTGGTACGCCTACCGCTACTCCACGGAGGGCTTCCGTTTTCCCGAAGGGCTGCCGTTGCAGTTGTGCGACGCGCTCGTGTGGCTGACAGCGGCAGCGCTGTTAACGCAAAAACAGTGGGTCTTTGAGGCCGCCTATTTTCTCGGACTCGCAGGCGCCGGCATGGCCCTGATCACGCCCGACCTGTGGGCCCCGCTGCTGTCCTATCCGTCCATCTACTTCTTCCTCGTGCATGGCGCGATTGTGTGGAGCCTGCTGTTTCTTGTCTGGGCCAGGCTCATGCGGCCACAACCGGGATGCGTGCGCCGCGTGCTCATCTTTGTGAATGTGTTTGCGGCGGTGGTGGGTGGTTTCAACGCGATCTTCGGCACCAACTACATGTATCTCTGCCGTAAGCCTCAAGGCGCAAGTCTGCTCGATTGGTTCGGTCCATGGCCCGTCTATCTGCTGGTGGGGGAGGTGTTCGCGCTGCTGCTGTTTGCGCTGCTCTGGCAGCCATGGAGGCGGCGAGCGGCGTTGTTCTTAATACTACTGACATTCTCCGCCCCGGCTGCTGACATTGCGAAATGGGAAGCGGGCGCGGACGCAATTGAAAGTGGAATCCGGCTGGAACGCGCGGACGACTCCCCGTGGAACCTGGCGCGCGAAGGCACAACGTGGGTAGCGCGTCTGCGTCCTAGCACCGATTACTATTCACGGTCGTCGTACCACCTGCGGATCGAGCGCTCCGGCAGGTGGCTGGTGCTGGAGTTCGCCGACCGCGGCTATGGATTGATCCAGGTATCGCCGGGCGTCGGCGAAACTCGGCAATGGGGCGTCGCGCGAGTGAACACGGGTAAGATGCGTAAAGCCGTCTTCCAATACGACAAGGGCGTGCCGGCGCGCGTCCGCGTGGAGGGCTTAGACTATCTCCGCGCGGCGCGTGTGACAGACGATCCGCCGCCCATCGAACAGGCCCCACTGGTGGAACCCGCAGTGTCGTTTCGCCTTCCGGGCGAACGGATCAGTTCCGTCCCGGGCGACGCCACCTCCGCCGACCGCGTCGCCGACGCACTCGCGGGCATTCGCAATCAGGCGCCACTGTTGCGCGCACTGGGCTTTAACGGCGTCGAGACGTATGTGCGATGGGGGTACGTGGAACGCAAGCAGGGCGTCTACGACTGGAGTTTCTACGACGCCATCCTCATCGAGATCGAGAAGCATGGACTGCAGTGGTTCCCCATGCTGCTCGCCGGATCGGGATATGCGCTGCCCGCCTGGCTGCACGATTCCAAGGAGCTGAACTACGGCTTCAAATGCCTGGAGCACGGCATCGTGCACGACACGCAGTCGATCTTTCAGCCGTTCCAGACCGAGTACGCAAGCCGCTTCATCGCCGAGTTCGGCAAGCACTACGGGGCGCGCAAATCTCTGCTGGGAATCCGCCTCGGGCCGAGTGGCGATTATGGCGAAGCGCAGTATCCCGCCAAAGGCCCTGGCTACGGGTTCCAGACGCACCATACCCACATCGGCTATTGGGCGGCCGACGATCTGGCGCAAGCCTCCTTCCGCGCGCGCATGCAAGAGAAGTATGGCGACATCGCGAAATTGAATGCGGCCTGGGAAACGCAGTTGCCCTCATTTGAGGAGTTAAAGACCTTTTTACCCGAAACAGCCGTGGCGCGGCGTATGCGCGTCGACTTTGCCGATTGGTACATGGGAGCGATGTCGGACTGGTGCGAGAAGTGGGCCCGCTGGTCCCGCGCCGCCCTGCCCAACACATCGGTTCATCAATCGTCGGGCGGTTGGGGACCGGTCCAGATCGGAACGGATTACAGCTATCAGGCGAGAAGCATGGCGCGCGTCCAGGGCGGCATCCGCTTGACGAACGAGGGGGACGACTTTCCGGACAACTTCACTATCACGCGAATGGCCTCTTCCGCTGCCCGCTTCTATGGTGCGGCGTTGGGCTATGAACCGGGCGGCTTCGGCAGCAAGCGCGGTGTCATGGCCCGCCTGTACAACGCGGTCACCAACGGCGCCGTGCACCTTTTCTATTACCTCGGAAACCTCACCTCCAATGATCAGGCGAGCGACGCCTGGCTGCGCAACGCGAAGATGCTCGATGCTCGCGCCAAGCCGGTCATTGATGTCGCGGCGTTCTATCCCGACACTGCATTGAAACTGGATGACGAAGTGTTGCGCTACCGCTGGGCATCGACGTTCTTCACCGCCGGCCGCGCTCTTCGTGCGGAGATGGATTTCGATTACGCCAGCGAGCAGATGATTCTCGACGGCGCCCTCGATCGCTACAGGATTCTCGTCTTCCTATGGGGCGCAGTGATGGAGAAGCCCGTGCTTGAGAGGCTCGATGCGTGGGTGCGGAATGGCGGAGTGTTGGTGTTCGCGCAGCGTCCCCGCGGCAATCCCGTGACGGTAGAAGGCGACGGCAGCATCAGTGCGAAATGGATCGCCGGCGATACCGGGAAGGGGAGCGTCGTGGTCTACCACGGCGACCTCGTCCCAGGAGAGGACTACGCCGAGTTCCTGCGCAATCTCGCCGTCAAAACCCCGGCGGTCCACCCGCGCTACAAAGCAGCCCTCGCCATGGAAAAGCCCGAACGCGTTTATTGGAGTGTGCTCGACAACGGCAAACTCGCACTGCTCAACTTCAGCGGCAAGACCGCAAGCGTGAAACTCGCCGGTGGGCGCGTGGTAACAATTGCACCGTTCGAACCGGTTCTGATCGATGAGCCGTGAACCGGTTGCTCAGCACGGCGCTGGCGTATATAATATCCGGAACTGGGATTGTTGTCTCGCTTGATCCCACAACCTAAGTAACGAGGTTCCGCGTGAAAACCAGATTCAGTCAACGAAGCACCGGCGTGCTTGCGCTCGCCCTCATTTGCGTTGCCGCCCTCTGGGCGCCTCCGGCCTGGACGCAAATTCTCTATGGCTCCGTGGTGGGCAACATCAAGGACCCTTCAGACGCCGCGATTGCAGGCGCACACGTTGCCATCACCGACAAGCAAACCGCCCAGAGCCGCGAGACGAAAACGAACGATTCCGGCGGCTTCACCGTTCCGACTCTCACTCCCGGAACCTACGTGGTCCGCGTGCAGAAGGAAGGGTTCCGGACCACGACGACTGAGGTCGTGGTGAGCATCAATACGTTGACGCGAGCGGACCTGACGTTGCAGATCGGCGCGGTGGCCGAAGCGGTGGAAGTCACCGCCACGTCGTCGGTCCTGCAAACCGATCGCAGCGAAGTCCGCTCCGAGGTATCGAGCCGCACCTTCCAGAACCTGCCGGTGCCTGTAGGACGTAACTATCAGAACCTGATGCGGGTGCTGCCTGGGTTCCGCCCGCCGGCCAACGCCCACTCGGTTCCCACAAACCCGTCGCGCGCCCTCACCTACAATGTGAATGGTGTCAGCCAGAGCATCAACAACGTGCGCATTGACGGCGCCAGCTCCAACTCGCCTTGGCTGCCGCATATCACTTCGTTCGTGCCCACGCTGGAAGCCATCGATACGGTCAACGTCGTCACCAGCAACTTCGACGCCGAGCAGGGACTTGCGGGCGGTGCGGCGGTGAACGTGCAAATCCGCAGCGGCACGAATGCGCTGCACGGATCGGTGTTTGAATACCATACCAACAACAAGCTGAAAGCCAAGCCGTGGATTCTGCCGGCCGGCACGCGCATGCCGAAACTGGTGAACAACGAGTTCGGCGGCACGCTGGGAGGCCCGATCAAGCACGACAAGGCTTTCTTCTTTGTCAGCTATGAAGGCACTCCCAACCGCGAGTTCGCCTCGCGTCTGGGGACGGTGCCGACGCCGCTGCAAAAGGCGGGCAACTTCAGTGAGTCGCTGACGGACGTTTTCGACCCGGCCACCGGCAGCCCCGACGGCTCCGGACGGCTCGCCTTCCCCGGAAAGATCATCCCGGCCAGCCGCTTCTCCGCGATCACCAAGAAGCTGGTGGATCTGACTCCCAATCCCAACGTCGCCACCACCGCGTTCACCAATAACTACTTTGCAGGCGGATCGTACATCTTCGACCGCCATCGCGTCGATTCGAAAGTGAACTGGAATCCTACGAGCAAACTCAGCATGTTCGGACGCTACAGCCTGCTGAACTACTCGATGGAGAACCTGCAGATGTTCGGCAGCCTCGGCGGCCCTGAGGTATCGAGCGCCGGAGGCAACCCGGGTAGCGCGTTCGGAAGAACACACAGCTTTACCGGCGCAGTCACCTACATCCTGACGCCGAACCTGATCGTTGACGCCTACTATGGGTTCACGCTCGCAAACACCACCGTGGAGCAGGCGCGGCTGGATGAGAAACTGGGCACCGACTTCCTCGGCATCCCGGGTACCAATGGTACGCGACGCTTTGAGGGCGGCTGGCCCGCGTTCGTCTTCGGCAGCGGCTACACGACGCTCGGCATGCCCAATGCGTTCATGCCCTATGATCGCAGCGATCCGCAGCACCAGTACGTCGCAAACCTCAATTACACCAAAGGCAAACACGAGGTCCGCTTTGGTGTAGACGTCTATTTCACCGGCATGAATCACCTGCAACCGGAGGCCACCGGCGCCAGCCACGGGGCTGCGGGGGGCTTCACCTTTGGCGGCGGCCCGACGCAACTGTCCGGCGGCGCCGCGGGAAATCAATTCAACAGTTATGCGACATTCCTGCTTGGGCTGGCCACCAACGTCGGCAAGATCACCCAGGTGCCGGACATCTACCGCACGCGGCAAAAAAACTTCGCCACCTATGTCCGCGACCGCTGGAACGTGAACCGCAAGCTCACGCTCAGCTACGGTCTGCGCTGGGAATATTATCCGTTCCCGACGCGTACGGACCGCGGCATGGAGTGGTACAACCCCGAGACCAACAAAATGTATCTCTGTGGCGTCGGGCAGGTGCCCGACGGCTGCGGCGTCAATCTCAGCAAGACCAATTTCGCTCCGCGCGCGGGCTTTGCCTATCGGGTTAGCGACAGCTTTGTCATCCGCTCGGGTTATGGCATCACCTACGACCCGTTCTCGCTGCAGCGCCCGCTGCGCACCAACTATCCGGTGCTGCTGATCCAGAACATCCCCTCGCCGAACTCTTTCTCGTGGGTGAGCCGCATCGAGGAAGGCATCCCGAAGGCCGTGATCCCCGAACAAGGCAACGGGATCATCGACGTGCCCGGCACCTATGCGGTGATCACCACGCCGAAGGATTTCAAACGCGGTTACATCCAGTCGTGGAATTTCACTATGCAGAAGCAGCTCAAGTGGGGTTTCACCGGGCAGGCGGGCTATGTGGCCACGCGGAGCGTGCGGCAACTCGGTTATCTCAACATCAACGCCGGCCAGACCATCGGTACGGAAAACAACGGACGGCCGCTATTCCAGCGCTTTGGCCGGCTGACCGATACCATCATGGCCACCGGCATGGGGACAACTACGTATGATTCGCTCCAGATGCAGTTGGAGCGGCGGTTCGCGCGCGGCTCCTCGATGGCCGTGGCTTACACCTGGGGCAAGGGCATCGGGTTCAACAACAACAGTGACGAGGGACCGCGCGGCACGCATTCGCTGCTCTACTTCGACCGCAACCGCGCACTGCTCAGCTACGACCGGACACACAATCTCCAGATCTCCAACATGCTGGAAGCGCCGTTCGGCAAGGGCCACCGTTGGGCCTCCGAGGGGGTGGCTGCGAAATTGCTCGGCGGCTGGCAGATCAACAACCTGCTGAGCTTCTATAGCGGCACTCCGTTCTCGATTGGCGCGGATGGAAACTCACTGCGCATGCCCGGATCTTCGCAGACCGCCGATCAGGTGAAGCAGGATGTCGCCTATCCGCGCGGTACCGGAAGGGGCACCCCGTGGTTTGATCCCGACGCCTTTGCCAACCTCTCCACCGCACGTGGACAGGAGCGCTTTGGCAATACCGGGTTCAACATCCTGCGGGGCCCCGGCCTGGTGAACTGGGACTTCGGCCTGTTCCGCCATTTCCAGATTACCGAGCGGTTCCGGCTCTCGTTCCGCATGGAGTCGTTCAACTTCACCAACACTCCGCACTTTGCCAACCCCGGCAGCGGTGTGCAGAACTATCAGCCCACGCAAACCGATCCGCTGCGCCGCTACAACGGCTACGGCGAGATCACGGGCGTCCAGAACATTGGCCGCGACGGCATCGACGAACGGCAATTCCGTTTCGGACTCCGACTCGGCTGGTAGGATCGCGCGGCCAGGATTGTCCGCCCTACAAGGGCGTGGATGAATCGATGCGCCACTTGCTAGAATAAAGTGTGGAGGGTTGGCCGAGCGGTTGAAGGCGGCGGTCTTGAAAACCGTTAGCGGGGAAACTCGCTCAGGGGTTCGAATCCCTTACCCTCCGCCATCGCTCTGGGTCTCTATTTGCTACAATCAATTGAAAAGGCAAAAATCACCCCTCATAAAGGGTAAACTGGGAAGTTAAGCAAGGCCTCACCCGGCAGTTTCTTCCTAAGCCTGTAAAAAATACAAGATCATTCTCTCCTTCTCCCTTGAAACCAAGTCGTTGTTCTGGGTGGCGATTTGCATTTCCCAAAGGAGTGTTTCATGAAGATACTAGAAGTGTGTCTGGTCCTGGTTGTAGCATTTGGGTTCGAATGCCGTGCGAGCGTAGTGATGCAGAACGGTGTACCGATGGATTCGTTGGTGGCGCATGCAAACCCGGTCGATATGCATGGAATTGGTATCGAGGCGCGTTTGGACTTGGAGGTTGATCCCGATCCCGATTTGACGAAGGCGGCGAAGAGTGCCGGAATCCTTGCGGTTCCGGAACAAACGCTTATCACCAGCGCGGAAGTCGACAGCCCGCAGCCGCTGCGGATGCCAGGTACTGCGAACGCATTTGCACGCTCCGTGGAAACGGGGCTCGATCTCGTGGCAGCGTTTATCTATACGCTGGGTGCGTGGTCACTCGTCTGGGTGGGCTTCCTGATGCTGCCACGTTGATCAGCCAAGCAGTTCCATAACAGGTGAGCCCGTACGGTCGTCCAGCGAGTTGGCGATTTTGATTGGCCGGCCGATCGGGCTCATATACTCCTTCTTCCAATCGATCCCCAGCGCGTGATAAATGGTCGCAAAGAGGTCGCCCATGGTGACCACACGGTCGATGACATTGGCGCCGCGCTCGTCGCTTTTGCCAATCGCCTGCCCCGGTTTGATGCCGCCGCCGGCGAGGGCGAGTGACCAGCAGTTGGGCCAATGATCGCGGCCGAGGGCGGGGTTGATGTGCGGGGTGCGGCCGAATTCGCCCATCGCGATAACGAGCGTCGATTCGAGCAGACCGCGTTCTTCCAAATCCTCGACGAGTGCTGTGAGTGTGCGATCGAGAGTGGGGGCGAGACGATCGCGATGGCCCTTATCGTTGTCGCTGTGCGTGTCCCATGAGGTGCCGTGATAGCCGGCGGCGGTAACAAAGCGGCTACCTGCCTCCACGAGGCGTCGCGCCAGCAGACACGATTGTCCGATGGAGTCCTTGCCGTAGCGCTCTTTCATCTTGTCGGATTCCTTGGCGAGGTCGAACGCGTCCCGCACGGCTGGCGTGGTGATCATCTTCATCGCCTGCGCGGTGAAGGCATCCATGTTGGTGTGATCGGCAGTGTCGTTGAGCTCGCGGTAGCGGCGATCGACGGCTTTGAGGAACGCGGACCGGCTATCGACAGAAGCCTGCGAAATTGTTTTAGGGAGGCTGAGGTCCGTTACTTGGAAACCGGGCTTGGCGGGGTCGGGGATGCACATCGGGTCGTAGTCACCGCCGAGGAACGCCGCGCGGAAATACTCTTCGTATTGGCGGGTGCGATCCCACTTGGGGACGAGGATGTGAGCGGGGACGGCGTTGCGCGGACCCAGTTCCTTGGTGACGATGGAGCCCACGCTAGGGAACTGCATCGCGGGGTTGATCTCGTGTCCGGTGATCGCGTAATGGGTCGCCTGCGGATGGTCAGTACCGCGGGTGTGCATGGAGCGCACGAGGGCGAACTTGTCCATGCGTTTGGCCATTTTGGGGAGAAGCTCGGACACCCGGATGCCGGGGACGTTGGTGGAGATGGGCTTGAAGTTCGAGTTCGATTTCGGGTCCCAGGTGTCGATGTGGGATGGGCCTCCCTCGAGCCAGAAGAGGATCACCGACTTGGCTTTGGGGTTCGGGTTGACGGCATCGGCGGCGAGTGAGTTGCGCAGCGAGAGACCGAGAAAGCCGAGTGATCCCGCGCTGATGAACGACCGGCGTGAGGCTGGATGGCGCATGATTAGTGATTCTCCGCAAATTCCCTTGAACTGATCAGGGCCCAGACGAATTCGCGCAGAGCGGCTTCGCGATCGGTGCGCTGGGCGAGGACGGATTTCAATTCGCTTAACTCGGCGGCATCGGGAGCGCGCGTGAGGGCGGCGAGATAGAACTCGGTGAAGATGGTCTCATCAGGGGCGCCTGCCGCGAGCAGCTTCGCAAGGCGGCCATTGGGACGGCTCAGACGGTCGGTGTAGGTGGAGCCCGCGAGCAGATGCAGGGCCTGGCTGAGGTTCGGCTTGTTGCTGCGCTCCGGCACTGCGCCGCGATTGGCACGGCCGTAGAGTTCCAGGAAGCGCGAGTAGAACGTGTCGGGATCGCGCAGTTGAATGGCACGCGTTCCAGTAGGCGCCTGACCTACGGTTGCCCCATCGGTGATGGCTGTGGAGAACGCCTCGGGCAGTCCGGTGACATCGGTGACGGCATCTAGCAGGACCTCGGCATCGATGCCTCTGGGCAGGGCGCGCGAGTAGTTGACGACATCGTCGCGGTTGGTGGAGTTGGGCTTGTGCGAGGTCTGATACGTGCGTGAGTTGGCGATGGTCCGCATGAGGTGGCGGAGATCGTAACGGTGTTTCACAAAGTCCGCCCCGAGAGCCGCCAACAGCTCAGGGTGAGTGGGCGGGTTGGTGGACCGGAAGTCATCCACTGGATCGACGATACCGCGCGCGAAGAAGTGTCCCCAGATGCGGTTGACAGTGGATTCGGCGAAGTAAGGATGCGACGTCATCCAGCGGGCGAGCTCCCGGCGCGGGTTGCCCTCCGGCGTGATCGCCAGTTTCGCGTTGTCGAGAACAGCGGGCTTCACCGCCGCTTTGGTGCGCGGGTGGAGCAGGTCCATGGAGCCGCCGACGTCCTTGGTGCCGAGGTCCATGTTGGTGGGGTGATCCATCACGATGGAGCCCATGCGGAACATGCGCGAGAAGAACGCCGCCATACCCCAGAATTGATCCTGGCTCCAGTTCTCGTAAGGGTGGTTGTGGCACTGCGCGCAATCCATCCGGCGGCCAAAGAAGACGCGGACCTGCTCGCCCATCGCCTCCTGCGGCGTCGCAATCACGGCGTATGGAAGGAAGTGCCGCGACGGCGGCTTATAACCTTCAATGGCGATGCGCTCACGGGCCACTTCGTCGTAAGGACGGTTGGTGTCGATGTTGTTGCGGATCCATTCCCAATACTCGGCCATGCCTTTGGCGGAAAGCGCGTTGGCGAAGATGGAGACGCGGAAGAGATCGGCGTAGCGGAAGGTCCAGTAATCGACGAACTCGGGGGAACCGATTAAGGCGTCGATGAGCTTGCTGCGCTTGCTGGGATCGCGGCTGGCGAGGAATTCGCGAACGCGCGCGGGAGGTGGGAGAGTGCCGGTGAGATCGAGGCAGATGCGGCGGAGGAATTCGGAATCGGTGGCGGGGTCAGAAGGGAGGATCTGGAAGCGGCGCAGCTTGTCGTTGATGTGATCGTCGATGAAGTTGTTGGAGGTGAGCTTGGGGTAATTCGTCAGGGGAGCGCCGGTGACGCCGACGCCCGCGCTCGCCAACTGCCCGGCGGCGCGAACGAGGATGGCCGTTTCGCCGCGGCGTTTCGCTGTGATGACGCCGGCGGCGGAGACCGAAGCCACTTCGCCATCGTTGATGGTGTAGAGCGCCTGATGCGTGTAGTCTTCAGTGTGGTTGTCGCTGAAGTGCGCCGTGACGAGCAGGCGGTGCTGGCCTTCCAGCGGCATCACCGCCATCGACGGGAAGATGTCGAGCCGGGTGAGCGACGCCGCGTTCTTGTCGCCAAACGGGGCGCCGTTCTGGAGCCAGGCGAGGATGGTTTTGTAATCGTCACCGTCGAGTTCCAAGCGCTTGCCGCCAGCGTGCGGCTTGGTGTTGGTGGCTTTGGAGAGGAGCAGGCTTTGCTGGGGATTCTTGAGATCGACGCGGGGGATGCGCTCACCCTTCACCTCGCTGGTGAGCACCTGATAGCCGCCGCCTTTGAGTATCCAATCGTAATCATCGGCGGGATAGAGCGCGTTGGCGGAGAGCTTGAAGCCGCCCTGTCCTTTGACTCCGCCGTGGCAGATGGCGTTGTTGCAGCCGCGCGTGGTGAGGATGCCGGCGATCTCGCGACGGAAGCTCACGGGCTGGCTGGCGGTTGCGTTGGTGATTTTGATAAGGGAGCGGGCTTGCGCGCCGGCGAGTGTGGCTTGGAGCGTAGCTGTGCCATCAGCAAGTGGGGCGACGCGTGCTGTTCCGGTGAGCTTGGCGATGGGTTTGTCGATGCGCCATTCGGCCTGCGCGGTGACATCGCGCTCGGCGCCATCGGAGAATTTGGCGATGGCGAGGAATTGCTGGGTGGCGCGCGCGCCTTGGATCGTCGCCTGCGCGGGTACGGTGCGCAGAGAAATCACTTTGGCCGCGGGCCATGCGATGGTGGGGAGCGCGCAGAGTAGGAGGATCAGTTTCATTTGCCGAGAACCATCAAGGGGAATGTTTTCGCGGCCAGGACAGCGCCTGGCTTGCCATCAACCAGGGACCTGGCGACGAGTTTGATTTCGTGCGGTTGCGTGGATGCGGGGGCATCGGCGGCGGCGGTGATCACGAGAACGACGCGTTCGCTGCGCGCGGTGTAGCGCTCGCGTTTGCCGAGGTTCTGCGGCGGGTCTCTGTCAGGTTCGTAGTCAGCGGCCGCGACGGCGGAAACACCAGGGGGCAGCCCCTCGGCGGCGACGATGACTGCGCCGCGGTAATCCTCCTCGCGATCGAAATTGACGCGAATGGATTTCCCTTGGCCTTGTGGAAGATTCAGCGCATCGATCTCGAATTGCACACGGCCCACATGCGGAACCTGCGGACGGATGAGGAGGCGGTAACGGAAGTCAGGGGATGCGAGATCGGCGGTCGCTTCGCGGATCTCGACGGTGTATTCGCCGAGTTCGCGCAACGGGAGAATGGTCTTGGCTTGAAGCGATTTCGTCATTGCGCCGCTGCACGCGCCGCGACCTGCGAAGACGTTGCTTGCCACTTCATCGCCCGCGGGCCCGATCAGCCGGAAGAGCGGATTGAAGAATGGCGGGGCGGCGTTGGGGCTTTCGAACTCGAAAGCGATGTCGGCAGGCTTGTCGATGCGGAAGGTGGTGCGATGCTTTTCGGTGGGTTGCGCGATGGTTCCCTCAATGGTGGCTGGGAGTTTCACGGGAGTGGGCTCGGGCGTCGCGCGATAGGTTTCTATCGACGGGTGTTTGTCCTGCTTGCCTCCGCGTTCGGCGAGTTTGGTGAGGCGAGTGGATTCGATGCGGCGAGACCAACTGCGATCATCAATGCCGGGTGTGTCGTGCCAGGAGGGCGGCTGCGCGCCTGAGGCGATTTTGAGGGCGTAGGAATAGTCGGGGCCGCCCTGCCCGGCGAAGGATTCGATGCGCACGAGGTAGTCGCCGGCCTTGTCGAACGTGTGCACGAGATGGGCGTCGGTGGGTTTGCCGATGACCCACACGGGCTCGTCGTTGTAGGCGATGCGCTTGAGGCGCGCGGGGTCGAACCAACTGCCCGCGGGCTCGTAGACGGTGATGGCGGGATCGAAGTTGGGGATGGTTGCGGCGGAGCCACCGGCGGCGGTTTGCGGAAGGCCGGAGAGTAGTTCAAAGGTGAGCGTCTGGCCGGCGGCGACGTGGAAGGAGTAGTAGTCGGCCTCGCCACGGCGCGCGATCTTGCCGGTGAACACTGCGGGAATGGATGGGATCCGGACGGCGTTGTCGCGCGATTCGTGGGGGCCTTCGGGTTCGATGTTTTGCGCGTGCTCGCTCACGTGGATGGGGAGCGCATTGGAGATGCCGTTGCGCGTGATGAGGCGGATGGGATAGCGGCCCGGTTTGGCGTCGGGATTGATGGTGACGCGGAGTTTGACGAGGTCAACGGGTGTGCGGCGCGTGATGCCAGGTTCGAGAGGCTCAGGCTCAATGCCTTCGATCGTGATTTGGAACGGCGCATTATTGGGCGCGACGGCGGAGGCACCGGCGAGGTTAGTGCCACGAAGCTTGGCTGTGAAGGTGGTGCCGCGCTGGCCCGTGAACGGATGGATGGAAAGCGCGCGCGGGTCGACACGCGTCTGGGCGGATGCGGCAAGGGAGAGCAAGCCCAGGGCGGCCCAGTACGCGTACATAGGGTGAGTTTATCGCAGTTTCAGGCTCCCGTGGCGGCGGCTGCCGGCTTGCGAACGTCTGCGGCGCAGGCTGGTTGCGGCGGCATGCGGGTAGGGTTGCTGGGTTCGTTTTGTAATTTCGCGGCGGCGGCGCGGGCGGCAATGGCGGCTGCCTGGGCGGCCATTGCGGCCTTCATGTGTGCGGGGTTCCGCTCGCCAGGGGTTGGAGCGTTGATGAAGGCGTTCAGCATGCGGATTTGTTCGGCCTGCTGCTCGCGAAGAATTCGTTCCTGCTCGGCTTGGTTGGCGCGGCGATATTCGGTGAGTTGTTGGAGGGCTTTATCGAATTGGCGGCGGAATTGGGCTTCATAACGGAGCAGGAGTTGGAGACAGGGGCCTTCTTTCGCTATTTTTTCGAAAGCGTCGGCGGCGGTTTCGTTGTTGGCGCGGAGATTGAGATCGAACATGTGGCGTGCCTGAATGATAGCGGCATGTTCGCGGACGCGCTGGAGACGCCATTCGGCGTCAATCATCTCGCGTACGCAGCGGATTTCGAGGAAAGTGGTGGGTTTGAATTCGGCGGTAATTTCTTCGGCGAGGACGGCGAAGAGGGCTGCATCCTCAGTGGGGAGGAGTTGGGTGGAGCCGAAGAGGTTGTGTTTGCGGGCGTTTTGGGAGGAGCGTTCATGGCCTTCCGGGGTGGCAGGGCCGGTGGAGAGGGAGCCGTTGCGGCGAGCGGCGTCGGAATGGGCTTGGGAGATTGGCATATGACATTCGCCTGTCATAGTAATAGTCACTTGAGGGCGGAAAAATTCTCATGATTGGGCGAAAAAAGTTGAATTATTTTTTGCGCGCAGAGTTGGTCCGCGATACCGGCAATTCTGTTGAGATCCGGGCGGCGCAACTTGCTCCTCACGGAAGTACGCAGATTAGGAAGGAGGGAGCAGTTCGAGAAACTCGCGTACGCGGGGGATCTGGACGTTCTGAAACGGGCTGAGGGAGAGGAGATCCTTGTCGTTGGTGACGATCACATCGGCTTGACCCTCGACTGCGCACTCGAGGATTCGATTGTCGGCCTCATCGCGGCAGGCGTCGATCCGGCAGTTAGGAACGACCGGGAGAGCAAGGGCAAGTAGAGGTTCGAGCGCGATATCGACCCATGCAACCTGCCAGGCGAACTTGCGGAGCAGCACAGCCTTGATCTCGCTCCGGATGTCAGTGGAGATGATGAGGGTGAAGGCTCCGTCTTCGGCGAGTTCCAGTAGCACGCGCGGCAACCCGCCGAAGACGAATGCGGAGATGTAGACGTTGGTATCGAGGACCGCTCATTTGGCGCGGCTACTTGACTTGGATGATGCAGTGCGACGGTGCTCCTTCACGATGTCAGGAACATCCTTTTCACTGATTCCGAGTTTGGCGGCGCGTTCACGGCCATACTCGTTGATTTCATCCCAGCGCCGTTTGCGTTCATATTGGCGGTAGGCTTCGCGCATTAATTCGCTCATGGTACGGTTTTCCTTGCGCGCGAGTAGCCTGGCGCGATCGAGCATTTCGGGGGGCAAAGTGATGGAGAGCGGCGCGGTGGTTCTCATGATCCGATCATACTAAATCGTATTGCGTAAGACACGCTGCGACGAAGCGTTCAAGGTCGCCGCACCGCCGTGCATCGCACCAAGCCTTGTTTACGCGGGAGGAAGCACTTACACGCCTTCGGCGCGGATGATGACGCCACGCTCCATGCGCGTGCCACGTGGCACGGCATGCTTCGAATGTGGTCAACTCTATCCGAGCACAAGTGGTCAAATAGTGGTCAATTTCCCGAGAGCGCCGAGGGTTCAAGGTTTCAGGAGAAGTACGGCGCGGTCAGAGCCAAGGAAATCCAGAATTCGGATCACCTCACGGCGCAGTAGCTGTTCAATTCTGGCGAGGGGTAATCGCATCGTTCGATTCGGATGATCTTAGGGGCGGACCCAGTCTTTCAACAAGCCGTACAAAGTCGCGGTCGGCGCTAACAATCGCTGAGAAGGCGGACTGCCGGGCCCATTCGAAGATGAGTGCGTCGGATGCCCCGGTGAGACGGTGATCATAAACGGTCTCCAGACCTGGAATGATGTCCGCGCACCTAGCGGTGTCCGTATCTGGCTTCCGTCATCTCGGCGGCAAAGGCATATACCGCGGCAAAGTCCTGCTTTTCCAGGCCCGGATGTTCATCCAATATTTCGTCTTCGGTCATGCCGTGCGCCAACCACCCCAGGATGTCCAACACGGTGATGCGCATTCCGCAAATGCAGGGTTGGCCATCCCGTTTGCCGGCCTCGACTGTGATGCGTGAATGCGAAGAGGTCATAGCCCAATTATCTACCAACCACAATCGGACAGCGACGGCGGCATGCACAATGGCGTTGTTGCCGGCTGGATCCCCGAAGGCGAGTTGGATGGTGGGGCAGCGATTTGGGCGGTGACGTGTCGGGGCGTGCTGCTGGATAGTCCGCGGCTTGAGCTTGGCATCAGGCCACGTTACGATGAAGACAGTTTCGAAGCAAGTACGCTGCTGAGGATGCCTGGAGTCTGTGGTGAAGATTGCCAGGTGTCAAAATGCGACGTCTTTTATTATTCTTGTGGGTTGCGGCGCGGCTTCTGCCGGCGCAGACACCACTCACGCTGTCCGACGCCGTGCGGGCCGCACTCGATCGCCATCCGGATGTGGCCAAAGCGCGCGCCTCGGCCGAGGCCCTACAAGGCAAGGTCCGCGAAGTGCGTGCCGACGCGTTGCCCGCCATCAGCATTTTCGGAGGTGGCTTGCGCACGCGCGACCCCAGCCTGCTGAATTCCTCCGGCCTCGACAAGTTCCCCAAAGACCTGCTCGATGCTCTCAATCCCGTGGGCGCGAACCTGTTCCACTACGGGGTCTCGCTGAAGCAGCCGCTTTACACGGCGGGCAAAGTGGGGAGCGCCCTGCGGCTGGCAGCGGTGCAGGCCGAAGGAGCCGGCGCGGAAATCGACCGCGCCAGTCAGGATCTCGCGTTGGCGGTGGTTAAGGCATGGTACGGATTGCTCTGGGCGGATCGCTACCGCATGGTGGTGTTGGAAACTCAGGTGCAGCGCCAGCGCCACGTGGAGATGGCCCGCTCACGTTTCCAGCATGGCGTGGCCACTGAGGTGGACGTGCTCCGTTCGGAAGTGGCGCTGGCCAACATCGCTCCGGACGTGGTGCGCGCCGGAGCGGCCATCCGCCAGGCACGGTCGCTGCTGAACTACTACATGGTGCGGCCCATCGACACCGCGGTTCTGATCAGTGGAGACTTCCAGGACAAGCCTTGGGAAGAGCCCGACCAGGAGAAACTGGTGCTCGAAGCGGTGCGCCGCCGGCCGGAAATGTCGCGCCTGCGCATTGCCGAGCGCAGCGCCGCGGTGCTTCACCAGTTGGCGCAGGCCGAAGGCCGGTTTCGTGCCGACCTGAACAGCGAATACGGTGTGATGGCGCGGCTGCCGTCCAATCTCGGCAACTCGCGTTTCGCAAGATGGACCCTCGGGGTGAACCTTTCGCTGCCTGTGTTCGACGGATTCCGGCGTAGCGGCATGGTGGCCCAAGCCACGGCCAACGAGCGTTCCGCGCGGTTGGAACGCGAGCGCGCCGAACAGGAGATCCGCCTCAACCTCCAGCAGGCCGTCGACGAGCTTCGGGCCACGAACGAAACAATCCTCGCCGCGCGTGCCACTGAGGGACAAGCCTCGCGTGTGCTCGACATGACGCAGAACAACTACAAGTACGGGGCGGCCACCACGCTGGACATTGTCGATGCGCAAACGGCGCTCTCGGTGGCGCGAGTCAACCTGCTGCGCGGCCGCCACGATTATTCGGTGGCGCGCGCGAACCTGCTCTGGGCCCTGGGCCGCAATCCATCGGAGTAACTCAAATGAACATCAGTACAATACTGACCTTTGGCGCGCAGGCGGGCGGCCGAAGCGCGACCAGGGGGTCGCGCGCAGACGGGGGCGTCTGCCCTACAGCGGGCGTTTTGCGACTGTCAATCGCCGCCTGCTGTCTCTCGGCGCTGACAGCCTGCCGCAGCGTAAACACTGCCAGCCCGCCGGCGGAATCCGCACCGGTCCGAGTCCAGACACTGCGCATCGAGCCGCGGACCTTCGCCTCGACGGTCCCGGTCACCGGCACGCTCGTTTCTCCCACCCGCGTTGAGGTGAAAGCCGAAACAATCGGACGCGTGGTGAAGGTGGCCAAAGAGGAAGGCGATTCGGTGGCGGCCGGCGAACCCATCGTATGGCTTGACCCTGTCAATTACGAGCTGGCGGTAGCGCAGGCGAACTCCGCCGTCAAAGTGGCCGAAGCCGCGCTCGCCAAGGCGGAGGTGGCCGAGCGGCATGCGGCTTCCGAGTTGGAGCGGGCAAGGAATCTGTTGCGCTCCGGCGGCATCACGGACAAGGACCTGAAGTCGGCCCAGGTGGCCGGCCAGGAGGGACGAGCGCAGGTGGAACTGGCACAAGCGCAACTGGCGCAAGCCCGCGTGTCCGCCGAAACGGCCCGCAAGCATGTGCGCGATACCGTGATTCCCGCGCCCGTGGGCGGACAGGTGGCCCGCCGCCACGTTAGCGTCGGCTCCTATGTGGAAGCGCCAACGGCGGTCTTCACGCTGGTGGACAACGGCCGGCTGGAATTGGAAGCACTGGTGCCGACGTCGGACCTCGCATCTATCCGCGCCAGGCAGAGTGTCACCTTCACCGTCAACAGCTATTCCGGCATGCGCTTTCGCGGGAGCGTGATTGAGGTCAGTCCGGCGGTGGATGCCGAAGCGCGGACGGCGAAAGTCCGCATCGCCGTGGACGCCTCCGGAGGCAAACTGCGCGCAGGCCTGTTCGCCGAAGGCGAGATTCTCACCGGCAGCGCGGCGAACGCAATCCTCGTCCCGATCGCTGCGGTCTACCGCGATGACCGGTCCTCCAAGCAGGCTTACCTGTTTGTGGTGATGCAGAACAAGGGAGAGCCCGCGAAAGCGTTTCGCCGCGCGATCCGCATCGGTGCCGAGAAGGACAACCTGCTGCAGGTGCTGGAGGGGTTGCAGGCCGGCGAAGTCGTGGTGGCCGAACAAAGCATCGAAGTCGCCGATGGGGTCCGCATCGAGGTGAAGTGAACCATGCTTCTGAGCGATCTTTCCATCAGGCAGCCGGTGCTCGCCACCATGACCGCGGTCTCGCTGGTTACCCTGGGTCTCTACTCCTACCGCGAGTTGAGCGTCGACCTTTTTCCCGACGTCGAACTCCCGGTCCTTACCGTCCAGACCGTCTATCAGGGCGCCTCTCCCGACACCGCGGAGCGCGAAGTGACCAAGCGCATTGAAGAGGTGCTGAACACCATCGCCGGCGTGCGCCATATCCAGTCCACCACCACGGAGGGCCGCTCGGTCATCGTCGTCGAGTTCCATCTGGGAACGAAGATCTTCACCGCGCAGCAGGACGCGCAAGCCAAGATCAACTCCATTCGTCCGCAACTGCCGCGCGAGATCGATGAGCCCGTCGTGCAGCGCATCGACTTCAATGCGATGCCGGTGGTATCGGTGGCCGTGGAAAGCCAGACGGCAGATATACGGACCCTCTCGTCGATTGCCGAGAAGGTGATTAAGAAGCGGCTCGAGAACGTTCCCGGCGTGGGCCAGGTGAACATCGTGGGAGAAGCCCGTAGGGAAGTCCAAATTCAGGTGGATCGCGAGAAACTCGCCGCATTGCGCCTGACCTATGCCGAAGTGGCCGGCGCCCTGCGGCGCGAGAACCTCGACGTGCCCGCCGGCAAACTCGAGCAGGGTCACAACGAATTACTGGTGCGCGTGGCGGGCAAGTTCCGCACCGTCGATTCGCTGCGCAATCTCATCGTGGCGCAACGCAAGGACCGCCCGGTGTTTCTACCTGAAGTGGCGCGGATCGTCGACGGAGTGGAGGAACGGCTCAGCGCCTGCCTCATTGACGGCAAGCCGGCTATCGCTCTCGACGCGGTGAAGCAGTCCGGAGCGAATACTGTGGAGGTGGCGGACGGGATCAAGCTGGCCGTGGCCAAGCTGAATGCGGAACTGCCGCGGCACATCCGTCTGCGCGAGGTTGTCGATCGTTCGCTCTTCATCCGCGAGTCAGTAGAAGATGTGCAAACCACTCTCGTCGTCGGCGGCTTGCTTACGGTCATGATCGTGTTCCTCTTCCTCAACAGTTGGCGCAGCACCATCATCACGGGGCTTGCGCTGCCCGTGTCGGTGATCAGCACGTTTATCGTCATGCGCATGCTCGGCTTCACGCTCAACATCCTCACGTTGATGGGTCTCTCGCTCGCCATTGGACTGCTGATTGACGATGCGATCGTGGTGCGGGAAAACATCGTACGCCACCTGCACGGAGGGGCCAATCATATGACGGCCGCGCGCGAGGCCACCTCGGAAATCGGACTCGCTGTCATGGCGACCACGTTTACTATCCTGGCGGTGTTCGTACCGGTGGCGTTCATGGGTGGCATCATGGGCCGCTTCTTCTACCAGTTCGGGATCACTGTGGGGTTTGCGGTGCTGGTCTCGCTCTACGTCAGTTTCACACTCGATCCGATGTTGTCTTCGCGCTGGTACGATCCGGCCGCCGATCCGCGTGTGAAGCGTTCGTGGTTCGGGCGTGGGCTCGGGCGTCTCAACGATCGGGTGGACCAGTTGAAGGAAGGACTCGCCACGGTGCTTGGCTGGTCACTGGCGCATCGCTGGGCCGTGGTTCTGATCGCGGCGGCGGCCATTTACTCGAGCTTTTCCCTTTTCGGGCGGCTGGGGTCGGCATTCATGCCGCAGGCCGATCCCGGCCAGTATCAGGTGAGCTACAAGGCGAATCCGGGCATCAGCCTCGAGCGGTCGGCGGAGATCGCGCGGCAGATCGACGAGGAGGTCCGGCGCAACCCCGCGGTGGCTTACACCTATGCCTCCATCGGCGGCGTCAACGGGCAACCCGTCAACGAAGGAGGTATCTTCGTTCGCCTGAAAGAGCGTGCGGAGCGTCCGCATTACACTCTGCTCAAAGAGGAGATGCGCGAGCGGCTGAAACGTTTCGGCGCCATCCGCACAGCGGTGGTGGAAGCCGATCAGATGGAAGCCGAATCGCGGCCCATTCAGATTGTTATCCGCGGCCCTGAGTTGACGCGGCTCGCGCCCCTGGCCACTTCCGTGCAGGAGATGGTGAAACAGATTCCTGGGGCCACCGACATCGACACCAGCGAGGAAGCCCCGCGGCCGGAAGTGCGCATTGCCATCGACCGCCGAGCGGCAGGCGATCTCGGGCTGGACCTCGGCACCGTGGCCTCCACCGTGCGTGGACTCATTGCCGGCGAAGTCGTCTCGCAGTTCGAGGATCCGGACGGGGACAGCTACGACGTGCGGCTGCGCGTGGAAGCGGCGCATCGCGGCGAAGAAGGGCATCTGCTCGGGTTGGACCTGCCCGGAAGGGGAGGCACGGCGCTGGTGCCGCTGCGCCAGGTGGCGGCGCTGGAAAGCGGAAAAGCTCCGTCCAAGATCCGCCACAGGGACCTGGTCCGCGAGATCCGCGTCAGCGCTAACACGCAGGGGCGCTCGCTCGGGGAAGTGGTGCAGGACATCAAAGCGCGGCTGCCCCAGTTGCGGCTGCCCGCAGGCTACACGGTGGGATTCACCGGCGAGTATGAGGACATGATGGAGAGTTTCGGATACGTCTCGCAGTCCCTGGTGCTCGCCGTAGTCCTGATCTACGCCATCCTTGCCTCGCAATTCCGCAGTTTTCTCCAGCCGCTGGCCCTCATGCTGTCGCTGCCGCTCTCGCTGATCGGAGTGGCCGGCATGTTGTACCTGGTGAAGGACACCCTCAACATCATGTCGATGATCGGACTGATTCTGCTCATGGGTCTGGTGACCAAGAATGCCATTCTGGTGGTGGACTTCAGCAATCAGCAGCGCCGCGCGGGCGTTGCGCGAAATGAGGCCGTGGTATCGGCGGTGCGGGTCCGTCTGCGCCCGATTTTGATGACCACACTGGCGATGATCTTTGGCATGTTGCCACTGGCATTTGAGTGGGGAGCGGGAGCGGAATTCCGCGCCCCCATGGCTCGCGCCGTGGTGGGCGGCCTGATCACATCGACGCTGTTGACACTGATCGTTGTTCCCGTTGCCTACACCTACCTGGACGATCTGGGCGCCGTCATGGTGCGCCATTGGAAGAAAGGAACACCGCAAACGTGGGAGGAGGAACAATTGAGCGTCGAAGGTCCGAAACTCCCCACTACGCGTTGATCCGGCAGACAAGAGACACAGTTCAAGCATGCACCCTGACGGCCGCCAGACCTCGCCAATCAGAACATCGGCGGATCGCTGGTGCGCAGCGTATAGTGCTTCTGGAGGAAAGCCACGAGATCCGTGAGCTGCCGTACCGTCAGGCGATCGGAATAATCGGGCATGCGTGATTTCCCGTCGGCCGTCTTCACGTCCACATGGCGTGATGCAATCTGGAAGGATGGGTTGATGATCGAGGCCACCAGATGACCGTCGGTCATGACGCGCATGGTTTCGCCGCCGAGACCCACACTTAAGATTCGTGCCGCCGGCTTCGGCAGATTGGTATCCGCCACATCGTGGCAGGCATTGCATTGAAGATCGAGGAAAACCGTCTTACCGCGCTCGGCATTGCCAGTAGCGGGCAAGCGGAATCCCGTGGGCGAATGGCGTCCGGATTCGCAGGCTACAACTGCCGCGAACAGACTCAGTGCCAACCAGTGCGACGCTCGCAACATGACATACCTCCTTTGCCATTTTTGGCTCAGGCAATCTAAGTGCGAAACTGAATTGCACTATCTCTGATCCGAACATAGGCCAGACCAACGCGGGTGTCAAGAGAAGATCGGGTGCATAAGGGTTTTTGGGGATGGGGCCGATTTGGGCGCCTCGAGCCGTCTCAGCGGGATCTCGTCATCACAGGACGAACAGCGTCCGAAAGTTCCCTCCTCAATGGCCCGCAGAGCGTCTTCCAGAGAGTGCAACCTGCTCGTCATGTGGCTGATGCCTCGCGAGTCCATGTCCCGCTGGGTGAGGCGTCAGAGGGATCGGAGCCGGCAGAGACTTCCAGCCGGCCAGAGACCGGACAGAAACAGGAAGTGTCCGAGTTGGGGCGTATCCTGAGGAAACCGGCCGAGAAGCATGCAGCCTTGGGGGCGAAGCTCCTCGACAGACGGGAGTTGGAACGGGAAGTTGCCGAGCGGCGAGGCGGCACTCGTGAAGTGGCGACGCGGCTGGCACCAACTTTCAATCGACAGCGACGTTCTGATTACTGCCTACGATGGCATCGCCGCCCTTCGCTAGCGAGCGCTCGCGGTTCTCGGAGATCCAGCGTGGATCTTCCTGAGCAGTCCATTTGTTCGGCATGAACTCTGACCGAAGGCCCAATGCAACCGCAGGCGGGATGAGTCCCGTTTCTACAGGGCGAGTTGGGAAGCTGAAGGTAGCTGCGCGGAAGGCACCTCACAGCCTCGGACGCGGTGGCGTCACGGCAACCCACGGGAAGGTGCCTTTGCGTTTCACCGTGCGGCGGTAGACTTTGGGGCCGGCACTCACTACTGCGGAAAAACGGGATCGCCGCGCCCATTCGAAGATCGCCGGGTCCGAAGCTCCGGTGAGCCCATGGTCATAAACGGTTTCCAAACCGGGGAGCACGTCAGCAAGTCTTCTGATCAACTTCGGGGAGAGGTTTTGGTCCAGAAGAATCCGCACCTAACGCTGTCCGTATTTGGATTCGGCCATCTCCGCGGCGAACGCATACACCGCGGCGAAGTCCTCCTTCTCCAGCCCGGGATGCTCTTCCAGAATTGTTTCTTCGGTCATTCCATGAGCCAGCCAACCCAGGACGTCTGAGACGGTGATTCTCATGCCACGCACGCAGGGTTGACCGTCACGCTTGTCCGCCTCGATGGTGATGCGCGAATCGCCAATGGTCATACCTTGATTATCATCGAACGCAGGGATCGCTTGCTACAACCGCGGGCGGGGCGCGTAACGTCCCTTTGCGTTTCACGGCGCGACGAGTACTGGAGAGGAGGCGAGTTTCACGGAATCAGCACAAACGCCGCACACTCTCGACACAGGGCGAAGGTACACTAAGGTCGCTGGCACGTATGTTCACCAAAGAACTGGCCATTCCTCCGCGCCCATTGGTGGCGTTGATCGCGTTCATCACACTTGTGGCTCTTACTGTGCTGTCCTGGTTGGGATGGCGTTTGCTGGAACAGGACCGGCTGCTCGAAAGCCAACAAGTCCAGCAACGGGTGGAACGTGCCGCCGACCTCGTCGTGGCGGCCCTGCAACGGGCCCTCGCTTTAGATGGGCAGCGCCTGGCAGCGGGCAATCCACGATGGCCGGACGGCGCTGTCTCTTTCGTTTTCCGCGACGGAACAATGACGGCCTATCCGAGCGTCCGCGTTGCCTATCTGCCCATGGTGCGGCCGTTGCGGGAGCCCCCGGCGGCCGCCTTCTCAAGTGGCGAGGAGTTGGAGTTTCGCCGCGGCGACCACGCGGAAGCACTCCGGGTATTCGAAGGACTCGCGCAATCCTCCGATGCGGCCATCCGTGCCGGCGCACTGCTACGGAGCGCGAGGAATCTCCAGGCACTCGGCCGGTTTGGGGACGCGCTCGCACGCTATCAGCGGCTTGCGGAAATCGACGGAATTTCGCTGGAAGGCGTCCCGGTTGAATTGGCTGCGATTTACGCACGTTGCCGGTTGCTGGAGGCGCAACGCCAAACCACGGCGCTTCGTGTCGAAGCCCAACGGCTTGATACGCAACTGCGCACAGGCCAATGGGCTCTCACCGGACCTATTTACTGGCTCTACAGCGCGGATGCCGCCCGCTGGAGCGGAGAGCAGAATCGCCACTCGGAGGGGGAGGTCTTCGCGGAAGCCATCGACAACTTGTGGCAAAAGCGAGGTTCTCTGCCTTCCTCCGGACAGGCCTCCCTTTCCGTGCAAGGCCAGCCCGTCGCCGCGCTATGGCAATCCTCAGGGGACTCGTTCCGCGGCTTGATTGCCGGCCAA
This sequence comes from Acidobacteriota bacterium, assembly GCA_016213775.1. Lineage (GTDB taxonomy): Bacteria > Acidobacteriota > Terriglobia > Bryobacterales > Bryobacteraceae > CADEFT01. Next base: position 42,306 of record JACQZR010000130.1, on the reverse strand, counting down.
CGCTTTGTCGAATCACAATGGCTGGCCGCCGCCGCACCCGTCCTCCAACAGCAGGACGTAACCGTCACGCTCGGAGCTCGGGCTACAGGCGATGCGCCCTCAGCCACGCGCCGCACGATGGATACGGCTTTGCCCTGGGACGTCTGGGTGGGAAGCTCCTCTGCGAGTGCGCAGTCGAGTGCATTTGCGCAGCGACGCCGCCTCCTGGTGGCGGGGTTCTTCGTTTTGGTGTTCATGGTCCTGCTGGCAAGCTATCTGATCTTCCGCGCAGTGAGCCGAGAGCTCGCGGTGGCTCGATTGAAGTCCGAGTTCGTGGCCGCCGTTTCGCATGAATTCCGCACGCCTCTGACGGCCATGCGGCAGTTTACGGACCGGCTGCGCGAGCATCCGGACTTGGGTGATGACGTGCGGCGCGTCTGTTACGACGCCCAGTCGCGTGCCACCGAGCGGCTCACCCGGCTGGTGGAGTCTCTGCTCGATTTCGGCCGCATGGAAGCGGGGGCGCGCAAGTACCGGTTGGCGCCGCACGACTGCTCCGGCTTCGTCCAGCGGGTGGTGGACGACTTCCGCGGCGAGATGCAGACGTCCGGATACGAGATCCGGTCCAACGGCAACGGATCGGCGCTCATTGAGGCCGATGACGAGGCGCTCTCTCGCGCGCTCTGGAACCTGTTGGACAACGCGGTCAAATACTCCCCTGATGACCGGACCATCGAAGTAGGCCAGCACCGGCAGGGCCAGACCGTGGCTATCTCCGTGCGCGATCACGGCATCGGTATCCCAGTGTCCGAGCGCTCCGCAATCTTCTCACGTTTTCATCGTGGCGAGGAAGCGCGCACGCGCGGCATCAAAGGCACCGGGATCGGCCTCTCCATAGCCGAGCAGATTGTCAGGGCCCATCACGGCCGCCTCCAGGTGGAGAGTGAGCCCGGACAAGGAAGCACGTTTACGATTATTCTTCCGGCAAAGGACTGAGCAATGGCGAGGATTCTCGTGGTGGAGGATGAAGCGGACATCGCCTTAGGGCTTCAGCTCGACTTGCGAGATGAAGGATATGAGGCGGAGGTGGCAACAAACGGTGAGGAGGCCAGCCGCCGCGCACGGGAACCGGGTTGGGATCTGATCCTGCTCGATGTCATGCTGCAGGGCAAAGACGGCTTTGAAATCTGCCGCGAGCTGCGGCGGGCCAAGGTACGGACGCCAGTGTTGATGCTCACCGCGAAAGCGCAGGAAGCCGAGAAGGTGATGGGTTTGGACATCGGGGCGGACGATTACGTAACCAAGCCCTTCAGCCCGCGCGAGCTGCGCGCCCGCATCCGCGCGCTATTGCGCCGGGTAGCGCAGGATGACGAACCCGTCCATCGCATCGGGGTGTGCGAAGTGGATTTCCCGCGCGCGGAATTGCGACGCAACGGCGAGCGCATGGATCTCACCGCAATCGAGCTCAAAATGATCCAGTTCTTTGTGCGCAACCCCGGCCGCGTTCTCACGCGAGCGCAGGTGATCGACGAAGTGTGGGGCCGCGATGTGGCCATCACGGACCGCGTCGTGGACACGCACGTGGTGAAGCTGCGCAGAATGCTGGAACTTGACCCAGCCACACCGCGGCACATCGTCAGTGTTCGTGGAATCGGATACCGCTTCGAGACATGAAAACGACACAGAAACGTCACGATCTCCACGACGGCATATCACACTGGCTCGCTAGGATTGCTGCCAGGAAGGAAATTACAGTGAAACGAATCGGAACAACAATCCTCGCGGCGGTCATGGTGGTGGCTGGCGCCGCGCTCGCGCAAACAGCCAAGCGGCAGGAAATTGATTTGCAGGCGGCCATCCGTACGGAAACAGTTCACGGCGACCTGAATGGCGCCATCAAACAGTACAACGCCATCGTCTCGAAGTTTGGCAAGAGCGACCGTTCCGTGGCCGCCAGAGCGCTGGTCCGCATGGGCCAGTGCTACGAGAAGTTGGGCGACGCTGAGTCGCGCAAGGCCTATGAGCGCGTAGTGCGGGAATTCGGCGATCAGCAGGAGGCGGTGGCGGAGGCGCGGCGGCATCTGGCAAAGGGCGGTTCGGAGGAGAGCGGTGTCGTGTCGCGACTGCTCGCCTCTGAGAAGGGTGTCCGCTACGGGGCGGCCGTTTCCCGTGACGGACGGTACCTCGCGAGCATCCTGCCCGGGATGAGCGATGAGGAGTCCCGCATTCGATTGCACGATCTGAAAACCGGAGAGGTGCGGAACGTCGTCACTTGTAGCGCGAGCGAGGGGAGACTGGATTCGCCGATCATTTCACCCGATGGCAAGCTCATTGCTTACGGGAAGTCGCCCCAAGGCCAAAGCCGGCACGAGATTCATGTCGTCGGGACAGACGGCTCCGCACCCCGGTTTCTCTCGTCTGGCGCTGCCCATGCATGGTCTCCTGACGGCAAGAACCTGCTCGCTGTCATACGGCGGGGCAAGGGACCTGAGAGGGCGCTGCTTCCGGTCAGCGGAGGCGAGCCTGTGGTATTCGGGAGCGGCGCCCTGGAGGCAGGGCGCTTCTCGCCCGACGGCGAGCGCATCGCCTTTGCGAAGTGGCGTGGCGAGGACTGGACTGCCAGTGACATCTACATGCAGGCGGTCAAGGGCGGCCCTGAGGTCCCCGTGGTGGAAAATGCGGGCCTCGCCACTTCGCCAGTGTTCTCCCCGGACGGAAAGCACCTTCTGCTCCTGAGCGACCGCGCCAGTAGCCAGGATCTCTGGTCAGTCCCACTGGTGAGCGGGAAGCCCAGTGGAACGCCTGTGCTCAGGAAGCAGCAACTTCACACGCTCCTGGGCCTCAGCGACGCAGGCGACTGCTACTACACCACCTCGTTTATCGATTTCACCCTGTACGCCGCGGGCTTCGACACACAGACCGGAAAGCTGTCAGCACGCCCCAAGCCGATCACCGAAAGCTATGCCAATATAGGCGGGGCGTGGTCCCCCGATGGCCAATACCTGGCATACAGCTCCCAAGTCGGCGTTTTGCCGAAGATCGAGATGAAGCTCGTGGTTCGATCCACCAAAACCGGAGAGGAGCGGAGGTGGACTGCCAGAGAGGCTGTCAAGGGCCTGCTGCCGTATTGGTGGGGATGGGGACTGCAATGGTTCCCCGACAGCAGGTCTTTGTTACTGGGAACTCTTGAGGGGGGATTGTACCGGGTGGATGTCAGGACATTCGAGGCCCGGCCGCTGTTGGGAGGCCAGATCGTGCTTCCATCAGGCAATGGCGCAACGCGCACGGCGGCCCTGTCGCCCGACGGCAATACGATCTACTATTGGGAACGCGAAGCGAAGGCCCAGGATACAATGGTGCTCCAGCGCGATCTGCAAGGCGGCGAACCGAGGGAAATCTGCCGGCTGAGCCGTGAGATCGGGGGGCCTCTTTCGATTTCACGTGACGGCACCCGGTTGCTGTTTCCGGCTGTGACTACCAGTTCCGCCTCGGGGGAGCATTCGTTCGCGATCATGACCGTGGCAGTGGGCGGCGGCGAGCCAAAGGAGTTGTACCGCACTACCGGGCCCGCCATTAAGTTTGTAATCTGGAGCGCCGACGGGCGTTGGGTGCTTTTCAGCCGACAGCGCGGCGACGTGTATAGCCTGCCCGCCGAAGGAGGGGAACCGCAGGCGCTCGGCATCGGGAAGATGGCTTGGCCCTACGTCACGAGGATGCACCCCGACGGGAAGCAGTTCCTGTTGACCGATGAGGACGGGGGGCGCCAGCTCTGGGTCATGAAGAACCTGTTCGGAGAGATGAAAGCGGCGCAGTAAGATTCGCACGGCAATGAGGCAGGCGTGGAAATAACAAGATCGCGACATCCCACTGAATAGCGACATCCGGCCTCATTCGATGAGACCGCAGTGGTTCCCGGACAACCGCTCCCTCTTCCTGCACATGTGGAATGGAAAGCTCAACCGGTTCGACACCGAAACCGGGGAGTTAAAAGCGCTGGAAGCGGGGGACGTGCCGGTCTTCTCGCGTGTGGGAAACGTCGGTTACCGCTCCCATGCCCTGGTCGCTCCGGATGGCCGCACGCTCTATTACGCCGCGCGCGACACGAACCCCAATTTCTGCCGCATTTTGAAACGCGCCCTTGCGGGAGGTGCCGAACAGGAACTGGCACGGATCAATTCCAGCGACATTGGGAGTCTGGCTATATCACGCGACGGGTCCCGCCTCGTCATCCAGTACCCGGCACCGCCCGAAACGGTGCTCGTCACGCTCCCCACGTCCGGAGGCGAACTCAAGCGGATTCATAGCGCACCGGCCGTACCGGGCGGCTATCTCCACTGCCCCATGTGGAGCGCCGACGGACGCCGTATCTTCTTCCTGGGAGGCCATGGAAAGGGGAACCTCATGAGCGTCCCGTCGGAGGGAGGCGAAGCGGAATCACTCAACGTTGACATGCACGACTTGTACCACCTCAACGTTCACCCTGATGGCGCGCAACTCGTGTTCGCCGACGAGCAGTGGAACCGCCATCTGTGGGTGGCCAGGAATCTCGTCCCGGCGGCCAAATAGCGGGCGGCTTACAGTGCCCAAAATATCACTGGTGCCCGCGGCCGGTTCGACGGGGGTGGCGGAGTTGATGAAGGTGGAGTTTGCGGAGCTGTACCCTGCTCGTACGTCGCGGTGAAACGGAACGGCGATTAGCTGAACAGAGGGGCCGCGCGTTGAGAGCGTGTCGAGCCAATGCCACTTAGTTTTCCGATGACCCGCATAAGTGCACTGTTTGCATTGTGGGGCAGAATGGCACGGCAGTTGGCAACCGCCGGAAGGCCGATTAAAATCGGCCGCAGCTTAAAAGCTGCCCCACATACGACCTGAAACATAACTGCCTCAAAATGTTCGAGTTGTCAGAAACTAAGTGGCATTGGACTGCGAGCCTGCGCCACAGGACTCTAGCTTAGGCCCACCCCAGCTCTTTCATTGCGAGCCAGGAATGCCAGATCTTTGTCATATGTACGATTTTGCCGTCTGCAAACTGCATGACGTAGACGTAGTCGGTCGAGGTGGACCGGCCGGTGGGCGGCATGGGGCCGCCTTCGCCGGTATGCGTGGCGTGAAAGACGCCGTAAGCCGCAACGTTGTTGCGCTGCTCGTCAGTGGCGAAGGACTTCAACTCGTAGCGGCCATCCGGGAGGATGGTCATCATGGCTTTCATCCAGTCGGTGTACTGCGCGAGGGTCTTCACCTCGAGTAGCGGCTCAGCTTGGGCCGAGAAGGTGGCATCCGGCGTGCAGTATTGGCGGCACACGTCCCACCCCTTGCCGGCTTCGCATGCCTGGAAGAAGGCTTCCGCCACACTCGTAATCGACGTCATATCTATAGTCCTCCTGGATTATTTCACAACCGCGGGCGGGGGGGAGTCACGGCAACCCAGGGGAACATGCCTTTGCGTTTGATGGGGCGGCGGTAGACTTTGGGGCCGGCGGTGACGTAGAGGGCTTGCAGTTCGGGGCCGGCGAAGACGACGTTGGAGGGGTCGGAGGTATCGGGTTTATTGAGGATGCCGACGGTGCGGCCGGCAGGGTCAGCGATCTGAATGCCGAGTTTTGTAGCGACGTAAAGGAAACCTTCGGTGTCGACGGTCATGCCATCAGCGCCGCTGCGGAGCGGGCCGTTTTCCACTTCGTCGGGGAGTTCGAGGCGGTGGAAGGGGACGCCGTTGGTGAGCGAGCCATCGGGCTGGACGGAGAAGGACCAGATCCAACGGCTGAGCGTATCGGCCACCTGTATAAAGCCGTGGTCGGGGGAGAAACGGATACCGTTGGGAAGGAGCATTCCGTTGGCGGTGGATTGATGGACCACGCGCTTGCTGCCCTTGGTATCGACGAGCCAGATGCGTTTGTTGGCGGGATCCGTGAAGTAGATTTCACCGCGCGGGTTGATGGCGAGGTCGTTGGAGTTGACGTCTTCGGCGATGACCGATTCCCTGCCATCCATCGAGTAGGCGACGATGCGGTTGCGGCCGTTCTGACAGGCGTAGAGGCGGCCGTCGGGACCAAACATGAGTCCGTTGGCTTCGCCGGTGTTGTCCTTGAACAGCGACACCTTGCCGGCGGCGTCGATCTTGTGGATGCGGCTGTTGGGGATGTCGCTGAAGTAGACGTTGCCCTGCGGGTCCACCGCGGGACCTTCGGTGAACTTGTGCCCATCACTCACCAGTTGCCAGCCGGGGTCGTTATCCAGTACCACGTTGTTGGTGAGGAAATGGCGCGAGCCGCCGGTGGGTTTTGCGATTGGCTTGCCGTAGTCGCGCCACAGCCAGCGCAGCGCGTCGGGCAGAATTGCCGAGCTGTGTTTGCTGTTGTGCGCTTCCGTTCCGATGACGAGTTTGTAGTCGTAGTTGGCGTGCTGGAGCGCGAGCCCGAGCTCGTAGTTGCTATAGACGTAGACGTCCTGCAGCCCGTCCTGAAGGAAGATGCGCAGCGGTTTGGTTTCCATTTTGCGGACGAGCGAGGGATAGATGTGATCGCCGCGAAGATTGGTGAATCCGCCGATGAAACTGAGGACGCGGTGGAAGACGTCGGGGCGTGTCCAGGCCGCGTTCATCGAAGCATTGCCGCCGGAGGACGAACCGCTGATGGCGCGGTCATCGGGGTTGTTGGAGAGGTTGTAGTGCTTGCCCACCTCGGCGAGCACCTCCTCAATCAGGAAAGTGGGAAAGCGCGGCCCGACGGCATCATACTCGGCGCTGCGGTTGAAGCGAGACTGGGCGTTGGCGGTTTTGCCGGGCACTACGCCAGGCGTGATAAAGACGCCGATGGTGACCGGCATGTCGCCCTTGTGGATCAGGTTGTCGAAGACAATGGTGGCGCGGAACGCACCGGTTTCATTGACGAACGTGGCCCCATCCTGAAAGACCATGGTGCAGGCCGGCTTTTCCGGTTTGTATTGGGCGGGGACGTAGATCCAGTAGTCGCGCACAGTGCCGGGGTAGATGCTGCTGGTCCATTCGTGCCTGGTGACTTTGCCTTGCGGGACGCCGGGCTGGCGGTGCGAATCGGGGCCGGGAACGTAGTCTTCCGCTGAGCAGAGCGCGGCGGTGAGAGCGAGGATGGCGAGGCGTGTGCGCATTGAGACATGGTATCGCGTGCGTGCGATACAATCGGCGGCTATGAGAATGATGATCTGCATCGCGTTGCTGGCGCTGACCGGCTGCAGCGGCACACAGGAGAAGGCCGCGGTGAAAGTGGAGCCCGCGCTTGAAGCGACGCCCGCCACCATCACCGCGTTCACGGAAGGCCCCACAGTGGACCCCGATGGGAACGTCTATTTCACCGAAATCATCACGCAGCGGATCATGAAGTTTTCTGTGGACGGCAAGCTGACTGTGTTTCGCGAGAACAGCAACACTGCGAACGGCCTCCTCTTCGATAACGAGGGGAGGTTGGTGGCCTGCGAGGGCGCGTCGTTGAAGGGCGTTCAGTTTGGCGGATCGCCGCACGCCGCCGTTGCGATGAAGCCGCGCGTCACGCGCACGGACATGAAGACCGGCAAGGTGGAGGTGCTCGCGGATGGCTATGAGGGCGCGCCGTTCTCCGGACCAAACGACGTGACCATGGATTCCAAAGGCCGGCTGTACTTCACCGATATGACCGGCGGCGCGGCGTACCGCATTGATCCCGATAAGAAGCTCACGCGGCTGCTGGCCAAGCCGGAGATTCAGCGGCCGAACGGCATCATGATTTCGCCTGACGACAAGACGCTTTACCTGGTGGAGGCGAACAATCAGGAGAATGGCGCGCGCATGCTGCGGGCGTACGACTTGGGGGCAGACGGCAGCGTGAGCAACATGCGCGTGTTCCATAATTTCTACCCGGGCCGCAGCGCTGACGGAATGTGCATGGACAGCAAGGGCAATCTTTACGCGGTGGCGGGACTGCATCAGCGGCGCGGCACGCATGAGACGTTGGACACCAAAGCGGGAGTCCACGTGTTTGCGCCGGACGGGAAGTTGGTGAAGTTCATCGTGGTGCCCGAGGATACGGTGACCAATTGCACTTTTGGTGGACCGGACTTGAAGACGCTGTACGTCACCGCGGGCAAAGGGCTGTACAAGTTCCAGAACGATGTCGAGGGGACGCGGCGGTGATGGGCCTGGTGTCAGTTGGACGGGCCGACGGCACAGGACGACGAGAAATTAAGAAACGGAGTAATCGTTCCGGTACCGGGCGAGAACCTGGAGGCAGGGATGATATTCCCGGAAACAACGGGGGCAACGGGGAGCAGTTTGAGCTGCTGCGCGCCTGAGATGGTGGGGGCGAGTTTCATTGCCTCCTCCAGGGCTTTCAGCTTCGTCTTTTGTGCGTCAGTGAGGACGGCGAGGTTCTTGTCAGCGAGGGCTTTCGCTTCGCTGTCGATGATGCGGCAGGTGAGCTCAATCTCCACTTCGCGGGTGCCGATTGCGGTCGGGTCCGGCGATTGGACGGCTGTCTCGATGACGATTTCATAGCGCAATTGCTGAATGCGGACTTGGCGTTCGAGATCCGTCTTTTCCTGCTCGCGAATGTTGGCGAGGATGACGGCTTGCTGGCTGGCGGTGAGGCCAAGGTAATCGCGGATCTGTGCGTAGGGCCGGAATGGATCCGATTGTGCCCACAAAGCAACGGGTATGAACAGATATAACAGGAAGCGCATGGCTTCATTGTACAAGCGCCGTTTCAGGGGCGGGAGGGAGTAGTCAGAACGCCCACAAGGACATTACCTCCTTTGCCGCCACAGGCCGCTATGCCATTAACAAAGATAGACGGGAACGCCGTCGTGCCGGCGGTATACCAGAGGTCGACGGTCAGTTGCACCTCCGGCAACACCTGCACATAAGGCGGGGTTTGCATCAACCCGGCGGACTGCGCGCTCACAATGGTCTGCACTGTTGCCATGCCGGCCTGAAGGGTCTTGAGCTTGTCCTTCTGCGCGGGAGTGAGGACGGCGAGGTTCCTCTCGTAAAGCGAGCCCTGCTCCTTGAGGATTGCCCTGCACGTGTTTTCGATTTCCACGCGGCGTACGCCGACTTCGGCTGGATCGGGAGAGTCGCGTACGATCTCCTTGTCGATTTCCTCGCGAAGAATGGCGATGCGGTAATAGGACTTGCCGGCAAAGGCCGCAACATCGGCGGAGTTCTTGTCGACGGCGGTGCGTTGTTCGGCGGACAGCGCGAGGTACTGGAAGATTTCCGCGCGCGGATTAGGGAAGTCGACGGCGGAGATTACCAAGGGGACGAGAGCCAGTAACAGGTATCGCATAGTCACCTCGCAGGTGCCGCGGCACAGGAGTTTGGGTTGTAAGTGATAAACGGCGCTGCCCAAGGTATCAGGTTAGAAAAATCGCCGAGCCGCAGAGCTGTGCCCGGAAGAATCAACACAGGCAGTAGTTTCACCCGTTGCGCATTAACGATCGTCGGCGCCAGTTTCATCGCGTCTTCAAGCACCTTCAACTTGGCCTTTTGGGCCTCGGTGAGCAAAGCCACGTTCTTTTCTCCAAGCGCTTTGGCCTCGCTGTCGATGATGCGGCAGATCAGTTCGATTTCCACCTCGCGGGTTCCAATCGCCCCGGAGTCTGGCGATTCCGCGGCCGTTTCCAACTCAATCTCGCGACGAAGCTGTTGGATGCGGACCTGACGCTCGCGGTCCGTCCGTTCCTGTTCACCGACGTTGGCGAGGATGGCGGATTGCTGGTTTGTCGTCAGGCCGAGGTAGTCGCGAATGAGGGCGTATGGATCGAAGGGCTCGGGGCGGAGTCAGAAGAAAGTCCTTGACAATCATACTTAACTATAGTTAACTAAAATCAGGATGGTTTGGTAAACATATGACACACTCTGACGATTTGTTCTTTCGCAACGCGATGACGTTGCTGTTGGCCGTTTTCTTCGTGTTTGGCGCGGTGTTCCGCGCGCGGTCACACAGTGGGGAGTCGCTCGACCGGCGACAGGAGGGCTGGGTCGTGCTTGTATCGCTACGGCTCTGCGGGCTACTGGCGAGTGTCGGGGTGGGAATGTGGCTGTGGGATCCCACGCGATTCGCTTGGGCACGAATCGACTTGCCCACGGCAGTACGGTGGCTGGGTCTCGCGATTGGCATTGGCGCGGTCGTGTGGCTGGTGTGGATGTTTCGGTCCCTGGGTCGCAACCTCACCGACACAGTAGTCACTCGGAAGGACGCTTATCTGGTGACCAACGGCCCATACCGCCTGGTACGTCATCCTATGTATGCGGGGGTGCTGATGCTCTCTATGTTTCTCGCCCTGGCCGCGGCGAACTGGCTGTTTTTCACGCTCGGGGCGAGCGTGTTCGCGATGATGTGCGTGCGGCTGCCGATGGAGGAACGGAACCTTATCGCGCGTTTTGGCGATGGCTATCGCGAGTATATGCGCACGACACCAAGGTTCATTCCGCTGTTGGGGTAATCCAGGGCTTGTCCTTCATGAAGAGCGCGTGCGCGGGCAGTGGCACGGCGGTGCGGAAGTATTTGCGATACGCCGTAATCCAATTCGAGGCAATGTCGTGCTGCGCGGTGGCGAGATCGAGCGTTCCGTTGCAGACGAGCTCGCGCAGGTGTTCTTCCAGCGCGTCCTTCACACGCGCGGTCCAGATGGTTTCGCCATAAGGCTGCGGCCACAGATTGCGCGTGTCATCGGCGCCGCCGAGCGCGGGATTGATGAGGTAGTCCACTTCGTAGTCGCCGGGTTTTGGCTGAATCCCGTAGGAGCGAAATACAACCGGTGCCAGATGCGCGGGCATCACATGATCGTCATCGCGAATGTTGGCGGCGCACACCTGCTGCCGCGACATCATGCGCGTGGCGCCGGGCGTGAGACTGGCATTGGGCAACGCCGGGTTGGGAGCAGGCTTGGCGGCGGTCCAGTAGACGGTGGCGGCGATGAGCAGGGCAGCGGCAACGGTGGGCACGGCATAGCGATGGGAACGCCAGAAGTCCCCGCGCTCAGTGGATTGGATCTCCGCCATCGCCGCGCGTAGTTTGGCGGCGGGCCCCGCGGACATGTCGATGCGTGGATCCATGGCGTCGTGGTGAAGGTGAGTGAAGGCCTCGGCAGCAGCCTGCATTTCAGACAGCCGGTTAGCGCACTGCGGACACTCTGCAAGATGCGCACGCACTTGACGGGCGCGCACGGCGGCGAGTTCGCCGTCTAGCCACTGCACCAGTTCGTGATCGGGAATGTGCATCGACGTGTGCATCAAAACCGCTCCCGCGCCGCGTGGATTCGATGGAGCGAACGGCTGATCGACATGGCAACACTGCCCAATGAGATGCCGAGCGTGGCCGCGATGTCGCGATAACGCAGACCTTCGGAGCGAAGCAGAAGACACCACCGGTCGCGCTCCGGCAGCGACCGCACCACCGCCTGCAGCCGCGCCTGCGTGCGTTGTTGGATGAGTTGCTGTTCAGGGTTAGGCGCAGGATCAGGCAGTGCGATCTCCGCTGCAGTCCCCGTTTGCTCACGCCGCTTCAGCGCCAGGTTGTGGCCCACGCGAAAGATCCACCCGCGCAGGTTGCCGCGCGGTTTGCCGTCGCGCAAGTGCCGGAAGAGCGCGAGAAAAACCTCCTGGACGATGTCTTCGGCATCCGATGAAGCGAGTCCGAGCGAGAGTGTGTAGCGAAGCAGCGGCACACGCATTTCGTGGAAGAGCGCGGTGACCTCGCTCGCCAGCGGTTCGCTATTCTGCGTGACTGGTTCCGCATGGGGGATGGTGAGCCACGCAGACAAGCGGGTACTCTCGTCGGGCAATTTGTCTCCTTTGTGAATCTCATTGTACGCCCGGAGCACGGCGTGATACGTTGAGGTCATCCTATGAGACTCGTTGCACTTCTACTAATGACCGCCGGCGGCCTGATTGCCCAAGGCGCGGCGGAGTACGACCTTGTGGTCTACGGGGCGACCGCCGGCGGCGTCACGACTGCCGTTGCGGGCGCGCGGCACGGCTTGAAGACAGCGTTGCTCGAGCCCGGCAATCATGTCGGCGGCATGGTAAGCGGCGGCTTGTCGGGCACCGATGTCGGCAAGAGCGAAGTGATCGGCGGCATGGCGCTGGAGTTCTACTGGCGCTCCGCGCTGCACTACGGGCTCGACCGCCACTTGCAGTACATCGCCTGGATGCCCGAGCCCGGCGCGGCGGAAAAGATCATGCGCGCCATGCTCGCCGATGCGAAGGTGACGCTGCTCACCGGCCACCGGCTGGTGGAGAAACGCGGCGTCATCAAAGAGGGAACGCGCGTGCGCGAGGTAGTCATGGAGAATGGCGCACGCGTGCGCGCGAAGGTCTTCGCCGATTCGAGCTATGAAGGCGACCTGATGGCGCAGGCGAAGATCAGCTACACCTACGGCCGCGAATCCACGGCGCAGTATGGCGAGTCGCTCGCCGGTGTGCGCGCTCACACGTCGAGCCATCAGTTTCCGATGGACATTTCCGCCTACGACGAACAGGGCAAGCTGCTACCGGAGATTTCCCCGGAGCCGCGCGGCGAACCGGGCGCGGGCGACAAGCGGATCCAGGCCTACAACTTCCGTGTGATTGCCACGCAGGTGGAATCGAACCGCATCCCCTGGTGGAAGCCCGCAAACTACGATGTCAAGCGCTACGAATTGCTCGCCCGGTACTTGAAAGAAGCCACAAAGTACCTCGGCCGCCCGCCGGTGTTCAATGAGGTGAGTCTGTTCCGCGTGATCCCCAATGGGAAGGCGGACATCAACAATCGCGGACCTTTTTCCTCGGATTACATTGGGAAGAATTACGAGTATCCGGAAGGGTCGTATGCGGTGCGGGCCAAGCTGTGGCAGGAGCATATCGACTACCAGATGGGGCTGTACTACTTCCTGGCGAATGATCCGCGCGTGCCCGCCTCGTTGCGGGAAGAGGTGAGGGGTTGGGGTCTGGCGAAGGATGAATTCACCGATACGCGGAACTGGCCGAATCAACTGTATGTTCGCGAGGCGCGGCGCATGGTGGGCGGTTTTGTGGCCACGCAGAAAGACCTGCAGACCGAGCGCACCAAGCCGGATGCGGTTGGGATGGGCAGTTACAACAGCGACTCGCACAATGTGCAACGCCACGTGGCTGAGGGGCGCATTGTCCTGAACGAGGGCGACGTACAGGTACCTGTACAGCCGTATCAGATTCCGTACCGCATCGTGCTGCCGAAGAAGGAAGACGCCACAAACGTTTTAGTGCCGGTATGTTTTTCGGCCAGCCATATCGCCTATTCCAGTTTGCGCATGGAGCCGCAGTATATGATCATCGGGCACGCGTCGGGAGTGGCGGCGGCGATGGCGATTCGGGGGAATACGGCAGTGCAGGACGTGAACGTTGCGGATCTGCAGAAAACACTGCTGGCGGAGGGCGGGGTGTTTGAGTACGGAGGGCAGTTCCAGACGCGGGCGATTGGGGTGATCCGCGCGAAGTTCCAGGCGCCGGCGCGGCGCGGGCCGTCGCCGTGGGACCGGAAGGAACGCAAGAATTGAGCCGTCGCGGGTTTGAATGGACTCGCCGGGGCGGGTCTGAAGTGCCGCGCAGGCTCTCCAGAAACCCACCCCGTCCCCAGGCGGAACTGAAGTTCCGCGCAGGCTGAAGCCCGCCCCACAGGGCGGCAGAAAGTCCAATCGACTCATCGAGGACTAGTGTCACTTCGGAAACGGCGGATCCGGTCGATTCGCTTTCACCCGGCTGGGCACTGCGCTGAGAGCCACGAGGATCACCGCATTGCTGGGAATCGTCTTGCCCTGCCAGGTTTTGAAGCTAGTTGAACCGTGCAACCGGACGTTCTTAATCACCATACCCAACCGTGGATTGGTCCATTCGAAAGCGTACAGTGTGGAGCCATCCGGCCCGTCGACAGCGTCGGCTTGATAGGCGACTACTCCCGTCTCGTTTCTGAGGTCGAGAATGTTCCATGAGTAGCGCAGCGGGACAGTCACCACAAGGCCGTCCTCGTATTCCACTTCGTACCAACCCACCAGATCGCCCGTGTCCGCGTGATTGAACGTGCGCCGATAGCTCCTGGTGAGATTGCCGTGTGTACCGGGTTTTGCGAGTGCGTGGAGAAAGACAAGACTGGATACGTCCTCGCCAATCGGGATCTGTGGGGAGTGTTGCGGGAAGGGGTTTGGGCCCTCGCCCTGACTGCCGGCAACCAGCGCGAAGCGCCCGTCGTGAGAGGCAGCGTCCGCCAACTCCACAACCCGCCGGCCCTGGACCGCTGCATTGAAGTAGCGTCCAATGCTGATCGTCTTGATGCCCTCGGTCGTACTCGGCTCCGGGTGCCCACTCAGGTTCCTGCGAATGGTGGGCATTAAGGAACGCAACACCTGCGAACGCTCTGCCGCCGTACGTTCCTTGCCCGACCAAAGCAATTCAGCGACCCCGGTGAACTCGGCGAGAAGATCCTTGGCAATGACGAATTCGCTGACGCTCGCCCAGCACGACACGGCGCCGCCAACGATCTTCGAGCGTTTGGTGCGGGCGACGAAGTTCTGGATATGGGGCTTGAAGTTCCCGTAGATCTGCTCGAAACCCCAATCACTGGTGCGCTCTTCGTTGCTGACCGCCGGGAACCGGGGATCTCGCGTTTCCTCCCATGTCCAGTTGGCCATGAGAATGTCTTTCGGGAGGCTCTTGGCCTGCTCGAGTGACAATGCGCCGGGGATGCGGTATTCGGTCTTCGAATCCCACCAGGGCTTGGAGAGCCCGGCGCCACGGACATTCTCGAACAGATGGTCGGACCACATGGCGGCGCGGATACCCTTGCTCTTGAGGTGGCTGTGGATCTTCTGTATGTCCTGGACAAAGAGCTGCCGCGGGTCTTTGTCGCGGCAGCGCGGGCAAACGCCCCAAGGCATCTGCCATTCGTCGTGTCCGATGAGCACCATCTTTGGCTTGAACACGTCGAGGTACTCGTCATAGACGTCGAACAGGAGCTTGTACACCGCGGGGAGTGAGGGGCAGTAGGTGTCCGGCCATTCCTCGTCCGGTACCTCCGCCAGTTCGCGATGGCGGGTCAACAGGTAGTAGCTGTGGGAGAGGGAAGAGATTTCAGGAACGGCCTCGATGTGATTCGCTTCCAGCCAGCGGATGATCTCCGTGACTTCCTGTTTCTCCAGAATGCCGCCGTCCGCGGCGTCGTAATGACTGGCGTTGGTGTGGTGTGACCAGAGTCCGAGGGGATTGTTCAGCCGGCGCAGTGTCATGTCGCGGGCGAATTCCACCGAGCCAGTGTTTAGTTCCGGATGCCGGTCGAGGCGCATCGTGGCATTCACTTCGAGAAAAATCCGGTTGTATTTGTAAAGGGCCAGGTAGTCGCGCACGAACCGTTTGAAGAACGCAATGTTGTCCCTTCCAGGGAGAAACGTTCTGGCGGCGCGGACCTTCATGTAGGGCCAGTCGCGGATACGGACTCCCGCGACTTTCACTCCGCCGGGGCCGGATCGCAACAATTGACGAAGCGACTGGACGCCGTAGAAAGCGCCGGCGTCGTCGCTGCCTGCGACAACCACTGCATCGGGGCCGGCAATCAGGATGTATCCTTCGGGTCCCGGATCGGCCGGGCTCAGTTTCAGGTTGTTTTTGAGGCAATATTCCCTGATCAGGGGATTGGCGATACTTCCGGCCAGGATGAACCGACGTGCAGGCAGCCGGCTGGCGAACTCACGCCGCAGCGCCACTCCATGGCGATCACCCAGTTCGGCAGTTATGAGATTCCCCAGACGGAGGTCGGCCGCGGATGGCTGCATGGGCAGGAGCAGGGCCGCCCCTCCGTCCACATCGAAGTCCCTTGCAGAGAGTTGGATCTCCCTGGGCGCTGGAAAGACCAGTTCCCCGGAGGCGGCCCACGGCAGGGCCAGCAACGAGAACAAAGCACCAACCGGGACTCTCATGGCAGCTCCTTCCAAACTCCCTGCTCCTGCCGCGTCAACCAGCGGAAGTTGGAGAGATAACGATTTGCGTTGTTTGCGCGGAAGTCGCGCAGCACTTTGTAGGCATTCCTGAAGTGGGTGCGGTCTCCGGTATCGACGGCCCGTTCATGGGCCTTCTCCGCGGCGAGGACAAGCTCGACATGATCGAGGCCCAGGGCGAGCCATTCGACCCTGGCAGCAGCGGACGGATCCCCCGCGGCCTGCTTCCGGGCTTTCGCGAGAATCGCCCGGCCCAGATTCATCGCGGCTGGCGTACAGAGCTCGGGGCCTTCCAAAACGCCCACCAGGAGGGAGGACCCGTATTTGCGCTTCACCGTTGTGATTTCCATCCTACCTTCGGTGGAGAATTTCTGAGTGACCGTCTCCCAATGCGCGAAGTACTCCTGGATGGAGGATCTGGCCGCGCCGAATGCGCCATAGAATTCGCCGAGCACTGCATCGACGGACATGTCCGGATAATTGAGGATCTTGGCAAGCATGTAGAGTGTCGGACCTTGCGTTGAGTACTGGCCGGTGAGGCTGTCGAAATCGGCCCCCTTCATGGCGTGCGCCATGGCGTACTTCAGATCCTCGCCCATGTGCCGAGCGTAGAATACCGGGAAGTTATGAAAGTGAAGCGTGTAGTTGGGCCTGAGAAAGAGCATGGCGCCGGTCTGTGACCACCCGCTCCACTCCTTCTGAATGCGCTCGGACGCCAGCTTGTCGTAGGGGAATGGAGTCTTCGGGACGAATCCCACGAGAACGTTTTCGTTCAAGGCCATCGGGGTAACCGGCGGGTTCTTGTAGTTGGAATACGCATACGCTGTGACTTTGACGTCAGGCCTGAACCGGCGCGCCTCGTCGGAAACGGTTCTCCAGAACCTGGCGTACCTGTCCGACAGAGAGCCGAGTTGCAGCATCCATAGCCGGTCTTTGTCCGCAAAGGATTTCTTCGCGGCGGCCAGCCGGTGCTCAAAGGGGACTGCCGCTTCCGGCTCGGGCGCATCCCAGGAAAGACAGCGGGGACAGGTGCACGACGGATAGCCGTCGTTCTCGCAGACATTGAGAAATTCCGGCATCCCCTTGGCCTTCCAGTCTTCCATCACCTGCCGGGTCAGCCCCGGTTCCGACACACAGGTATGAACCCACGGACCTATCGGAGACCGTTTCGACTGGAGCGAGTCCGGTCCCCGTGTTCCGTCGGGCGCCATGCTGAAGTACTCCGGATGTGACACGGAGAATCGATCCCAGTACTCGCCGAATGCGTGGCGGTAGTCCGGCCGGATGCTGCGCCCGAATCGGTGCCGGCGCAGCCACTTGGCTTGTTCCCGCGAGAAGTCGTCTACAGCGCCAGGACGCCCCCAGCCACCACCTGGAAGTCCGCCGCGCCACTCCTTGAACCAAAGCCGTGGCGTAACGCTCGCGTTGAGCAGTGGTAGCGACAGGCTCCTTCGGACGGGAATCGACTCTCCCAGTTTTCCAGGCCAGAGCCACCGGACGCCGAGGTGGTTTTCGAGGATGTCGTAGACAGCAAACAGGGTGCCCGCATGAACATCCAAACCGAGGGGATCGCCATCCGAGTCCTTGCCTGCGAGGAAGAGGCGCGAGCCCTCGGTCTTGATGAGGTAGGAGTTGCCCGGGAGGGTGGATGGATCGGCTTTTGCTGCGATGGCGGCATGGGTTCGGCCCAGGTACAAGCGGGCCCGGTGTGGGATCGGCCGATCCTCGGCGACAATCGCCAGCCGGACTCCTGTGGCGGCTTCGATGTGATACTGCAGCTCGGCGGCGGCGTATGATTCGACTGGCAGTGGACGGGCTGGAAGGACAATCGTCGCGGCCGGTTGTCCGTTGCGAACCAGGTCGACGGCCAAGGCCGGCAGTGACAGTGCCGCGGCCAGAATCAGCGGGCGAATCTCGAAAGACATCGTGAGTGGTGGGGTGCTACTGCCGCGGCGACACTGCGCGTAGCAGGTCCAGCAGCGTTTCCGTGATTTTGCGTGACGCTTCGATTTCCACGCGGTTGGTGCCAAGCCAGGTTTCGTAGCCGCCCAGAGCGTGCTGCTCGGGAGTGGGCAAGTATCCGTTCGCGCCGTTTGCCAGCTCGATGGTGAAGACGGGTTTGATCGGGCTTCTCTTCTTGATTTCGAGGCCGATTTCGGTGAACACCTCGAACGGGATGGCGACCAAACCGAAATTCCCCACGCGAAGAGCCTGCAACTTGACGGCGATGGTATCGGGCCCCTCCGCCATGCGAATGGCGCTGTTGACATAGAATCTGTCACGGGCGGGCAGGGCTTTGCCGTCCTTTGGTTCCAGGGCGGCGCGGGCGAACTTGAGTTGTGCTTCGGTGGGCTTGCGCAGCCGGAGAGTCAGTTCTTTCTCCGCCATCGCGAGATCGGCTTTGCTCTGGTGCTTGATGGTCTGGTAGGACGCAAAGACGGCGTCGGCCACGCGAGCGGCCACCTGGCGTACCTTCACAAAGGGTGGCAGTTCCTTATCCTGGACCTTCCAGTTTGTGTTGTTGACGTCGCCGCTGGTGCCGTTGGAGAGGATGCCGACAAAATCGGAGCCGGCTTCGCCAGGCGCCACGCGATCGCGAATCTGGCGCGCGAATTCGCCGAAATAGTCCGCGGACACCTGGCCGGCCGGGATGTATCCGACGTAGTGCAAGGAATAATTGGCTAACAGCGCGAGTGGCCGGCCGGCGGCTGATCGTACGGATACGATGGACACCTCCGGATCGGTCGGGCCGGCGGGGCCAATCAAGTCCGGGCTGCCGCGCGGTGGATTCATCCGCGCCTTTTCGCCGCGCTCGCCGAAAGGATTCGGGGGGATGGAGCCCTCTTTCATCAACCAGCGGCGGTTGAAGAGATGCTCGGGGACTTGCGCTGATCCCCATCCAATCTCCGCGGGCTGGAGGCGGGAGGCGGCCTGTTTCACCGCATCGGCGATTCGCGCGATCAGGAATGGCCGGTAAACGTCGTTCCCGGCCGCGGGCGCAGAATGGGTATGCGTGGCCGCCATCAGGATACGTTCCACGGGGATACCTGTCGCTGCACTCGCCAGGCGTTTGGCTTCGTCGAGGATGGGCGCCGACACTCCTACGCTGTCGATGATGACGATCGCCAGTTTGGTGCGGCCTGCCTCGAGCACGAGGGCGCGCGCAGACAAGGGATCATGAGCACCGGTTGCCGGACTAGGCTCGAAGTTGCCGACCCGCGAGATCGGCCACATGTGAGCCTGCGGCGTGATGTCGGCCGCGAATGCGCCTGCGCGAATCGGGCCTTGCGCCTGCGCCGGCACTGCCCAGAGCATTGCCAGCGCCACGGCTAGCATCGAGTTGCAGAAGTTCGCGGCGGCGGAAGGCCGGGCTGAAGCCCGGCGCAGGCTGGCCTGGAAAGGCCAGCCGCGGGCAGTATTGGCCGCCCTACATGACGGCGGAATGTACAAACTCCAGGGCCGGGCTGAAGCCCGGCGCAGGATGAATCCTGCCCCACGTGGGGCTGGCTTTAGCCAGCGCGAGACTTCAGTCTCGCAAGTTGTTTGCGGCTCAGTTGCGGAGCGGGGTAGAGTCGTCACGTTCATTGCTCTCCTTAAAACGTCAGCCGCAGACCCAGTTGGATGCGGCGCGCATCCATCGCGCTCGTGATGCGGCCGAACAGGGCATTTGTGTTTACTCCCTGACGGTTGGGAGAGAAGCCGACGTTCGGGTTATTGAAGTTGACATGGTTCAGAGCGTTGAAAGCTTCGGCGCGAAACTTCAGCCGGAGGCCTTCCTTGAGTCTGAAGTCTTTGGCCGCCGACAAGGCGACATCGAACTGGCCGGGACCGCGAACATAAGACAATGTGCGAGGTGCGTTGCCAATGACCCAGTCGGCCGGGTTGCGGAACGCGTCCGTGTCGAACCACCGAAGAACGTTGCGCTCGGAGCCGGATAGGGCGGGATTGCGAACCACGTCCGGATATCCGATACCAGTGAAGTTATTGGAACCGCGCACCATCAATGGTGTTCCCCCTTCGAGCGTCATTATGGAATTGACCTGCCAGCCGCCAGCCAAGTGTTGGAGCACCGCGCCTGGCGCAGGGAGAAACGGTTTCCCTTTCCCGAATGGCAACTCGTAAACCGCGCTGGCCACCATCCGATGGGTCACGTCGTTCTGGTCCACGGCCCGATCCAGATCACGGTTGAAGCGGCCCAGACGATAGTCTCCTCCCTGGCAGCTTCCCGCGCACGACCACGAATCGTTGATCAGCTTGCTGTCGGTATAGGAGAGGAGCGCGCTCAAGCCGTTGGAGAACCGGCGCTCGATGGAAACCTGAAGCGAATGGTAGATACTGGACGATCCGTGGTTGGCGAGGGTGTTGATCGAAGTGTAGTCGGGAAACGGAACCAGGCTCTGCGACCGCGACATGGTGGGCCCGGAAAGGCCTCCGGTCTTGATCTGTCCGAAGAACGGGTTGGGCACGACGTCCTGCAACCGAAGTTGTAGCGAGAAGTAGGACGGGTCCAACTGGTTGAGGTTGAAGTTGGCGCCTGGCAGTTTTGTTCCTTTGTTGCCGGCATAGGCGGCAGTGATGGTCCACCTGGCCGGAAGCTGCTGCTGGATGGTGAAGTTCCACTGCTGGAGATAAGGCGTGGGGGCGTTACGGTCCTGGTAGTTCACACCGAGGCCGCGGAATGCCGACGGCCCGCCGGCAGCGCCCAGAGGCGTGATCAACGAGGCCGGGCCCTGACTGAATGGAAACGCTTTGGCGGGAATCCCGCTGGCGGCGGTGAAAGGCGTCGTCGCCGAGAACCCGAGCGAGTTGGAATTGTCTCCCTGCGTGTCGTAGGAGTCGACGAGAAGGTACACCAGCCCGTATCCGCCGCGGACCACTGTCCTGCCTTTGCCCGTGACGTCCCAGGCGAATCCGAATCGCGGACCGAAGTTGTTCTTGTCGCGGTCCACAAAGTGCCGCGGAGCGGTTGCGCCGGAGTACGTCAGCACACCGGGCAGCTTCGTTTCCTGGTTGATCACGTAGGGATCGAAATTCGAATGTTTGTTCCAACGCTCCACCGGCTCCGACGCCAGATCATAGCGAAGACCGAGATTGAGGGTGAGTCTGCGGTTCAACTTGAAATCGTCCTGGAAGTACAGACCGGTGGACCAGGAGTGGAACGAGTAGGCAGGGAGGAATTCCTGGCTACCGCTGGAGACCTCGCCGAGGAGAAAAGTGGCCATCCCGATGCCGGTCCCGGCCGGCTGCAGCGGGTTTCCGGTGAGGGTGTTGGAGAAATCGAAGGAACCGGACTTGCTGCCGTAGCGGTATGGGTTCTGGCGAACAATGCGCTGATCGACGCCCATCTTGATCTGGTGCCGGCCAGTGATCAGCGTCGCGCTGTCGGCGAGTTGAACGGTGTGCTGAGCGCGAATCCCCGTGGAGAAGACGTTCGGCCCGACGGTGTTGATGCTGGTGATGTTCACGACGGGGAACAGGTCTTGCGGGAAGATGGCGGGCATGCCCAGCTTTGAGGGCCAGTCGCCGCCGAAGCTTGGATGGAGGTATCTGAGATTCTGGCGGGTAAAGGCTGCTTTGAACTCATTGATGAGCCGCGGCGTCAGGGTGCGGGTTTCGGTCAAAACCAGGTTGTGGTTGTCGCGCTGATCGGTCCGCGCGTTGCGGTCGAGCACGCCCATAGCGAGGCCCGGACCCACTACGCTGGCGCGTGTCCGCGAATACCGCACGAACATGCTGTCGGAGTCACTGAAGCGGTGATCGACGCGGATGGTGGACACGCCAGTGTCAACAGAGCTCACCGGGAGTGCGAGGTAATTCAATGAATTCGTGAAGCTGTCCGCCGGAGTCGTGTTGGGTGCGGGAATGTATCCCAGTATCTTCAGCGAAAGTGGATCCATGCGGCTCCTTGGGACGACGTTGCCTGCCAACGGATCGCGAATGAATCCGCTGCCGGCCGGATTGGCGCGCGTCGTGGCCGGATCGAAGACCGGGATCAGGTTGCCCCGGCCGTCGAACGTGCTGGTGAGATCACCGCCCCGCTGGGCCACTGAGGGCACAGTCGCCAGTCCCACGCCCGAGGTGCGATGCTTCCATTGTTCGTAACCGGCAAAGAAAAACGTGCGGTTCCTGCCGTTGTAGATTCTTGGCAGCAAAACGGGTCCGCCGACCGTTCCGCCGTACTGGTTGTAGCGCAGGACAGGCTTAATGCGGCCGGTGACGGCATCGCGCTGCGTGGCGAAGGCGTTGCGGGCGTCGAGCGAATCGTTGCGGAAGAACTCGTAGAGTGAGCCGTGGAACTGGTTGGTGCCCGCTTTCGTGGCCAGGTTGATGACGCCGCCGCTGGTCTGGCCATACTCCGCCTTGGGTACGTTGGTATCCACCTTGAACTCCTCCACGGAATCCGCCATGGGAACCACCGAGATCTCGTTGTGTACGGGGACGGTGTTCATGCCGCCATCCACATAGATCTGGTTGGCGTAGACGGGGCCGCCATTGATCACCATCTGGGAGAAGCCCTGGTTGGCGACATCGGCAAAGCCGTCCAGGTTGCGGTTGGCGGGTCGCACACCGGCAACCAGGCGAACGAGACTGAAGGCGTTCCTGCCATTGAGAGGAAGTTCCTCGATGCGCTGCCTCTCTACGACCGTTCCCAGACTCGACTCCTCGGTCTGGACGCGCGGAATCTCGCCGGATATCGTCACGGACTCCGCCACAGCACCCAACTCGAGTGTGATCGCAATCCGAAGGCGCTGTGCCACTTCCAGTACGACATCCGTGCGACGGTACGTCTTGAAGCCTTGGGCAACGGCGGAAACTTCATATTTGCCGATTGGGAGGTTTGGAATGGCGTAGACACCCTCCGCCGATGTCCTGGCGCGAAATACGATTCCCGTGCCGACGTTGGTGGCGATGACTTCCACCTCCGGAATACGAGCGTCCTGGCTGTCTGAGACCGTGCCGGTGATGGTGCCGAGCGGCGATTGAGCGGGCGAGACGAGGCTCGCCAGCATAAGGATGAAAGCGGCTAGAACTCCCCGAATGACGAGGGGCACTTGAACGGAAGTGGATTTCATGTTGGAACCTCCCACAGAGCGAACTAGGGTTAACATAGCATCCATCAGTTTGTCTGTCAATATAGGAATCTCTGTATTGGCACTAAATTTAGGGTGGATTCTCTTTTCGAATCGCCTTTCTGCTTGACAAGTCACGCCTGGTGGCACATTCTGACTGCAGAGTGTGTTATCAATAGAAGCAAGTCTATTTCAATAGGGAGTCAGATGACGGCTCAAACGGAGAATCCATTCGTATCGATCAGCGCGCCGGGAATTCCTCGCATCGAGCAGCGGGAAGCACGGCTGCGGCAGAAGACCGCCCGCTCACTGGCGAGGTTCGGCGAGGCGGAAGCATTCCTGGCCGGTGGAGTGTCGAGCAGTTTGCGCAGAAAGGCGCGTCCCTGGCCACTCTACTACGACCGTGGAAGCGGTTCGCGGCTTACTGACGTCGACGAGAACACGTTCCTCGACTACGCTCTCGGATGGGGCCCTTTAATCCTCGGGCACCGCCCCGATGTAGTGGTGGATGCGGTGAGCCGGCAGCTCGAACGGGGTCTCACCTACGGTGCCCAGCACGAACTGGAAATCTCGGTAGCCAAGCGGTTAACGCAGTTGATTCCCTGCGCGGACCTGGTCTGCTTCGCCAACAGCGGCACCGAAGTGGTTCAACTGGCGTTACGGCTGGCACGGGCGGCCACCGGCAGAACCAGACACCTGAAGTTCGAAGGGCACTACCATGGCTGGGGCGACTCCGTCCTCCAGAGCTATCATCCGTCGCGGCAGGAGTTGGAGCATTATGGCGGCCTCCCGGTGCCGGTAGGACAAGGGCAATCGCTCGCCGGCAACGTCCTCATCGCCGAATGGAACGACCGCGGCAGCGTGGAACGGGCCTTCCGCGAAGGGGCCGGGCAGGTAGCGGCGGTGATCTGCGAGCCGATCCTGTGCAACAGCGGCTGCATCATGCCCGAGCCGGGGTTTCTGCAGTTTCTGCGCGAGATCACCGAGGCCAACGGCACTCTGCTCATCTTCGATGAAGTGATCACCGGATTCAGGGTCCATCTGAATGGCGCGCAGGGCCTTTTCGGTGTGCTTCCTGACCTGGCTACTTACGCCAAAGCTGCCGGTGCCGGTACCCCGCTCAGCGTCCTCGGAGGCCGTGGGGAATACATGAAGCTGATTGCCGGGGGCAGCGTTGTGCATGCCGGGACGCTCAATGGGAATCCCCTCTGCCTGGCGGCGGCGGAGGCGGCGCTCGATTATCTGGCCGCGGACGGCGGAGCCGTGTACGCCACCATGAATGTCCTCGGCATGAAGCTGCGAAACGGAATCGAACGTATCCTCTGCGAAAACGGTCACCGCGTGGTGACCTCCGGAGTAGGATCGGTGTTCCAGTTGTCCTTCATGCCGCAAGCGGCCCTCAGCTACCGCGATACGTTGCACGCCGATCAGAGTCTGTATGGCGATTTTGCGCTGGCGCTGTTGGACGAGGGAATCCTTGTCCTGCCTGACGGCCGCTGGTACATTTCCACGGCGCATTCCGAGCAGGACGTGAACGAAACGCTGGCAGCCGTCCAACGCGTCATTGCATGAGGCGGCTCAACTTGAATGGCGGGCGCATTGCTGTCACACTGGTCAATGGAGAGTCAAACGTGCCAATAGGCAAGCTGTTGACGCATCGGAATGGAAGGAACATGGAAGACACGAAGCCTGCAGTGGTTGAGACAGCGGACGAGCGTTACATGGTACCCGTGGTTCGCAGCACTTTTCGGATTCTGGAGGAGCTGTCCCGCTCCGGCGGGCTGGGTCTGAACGAAATCTGCGCTCGTACGGGAGTCTCGAAGTCGACCGTGTTCCGCGTTTTGACGACTCTGCATTCGATGGGCTATGTTCTGCGGGATCCCAACCGCCGTTCCTACCTTGTCAGCCCGAGTCTGGCTGATCTGGTTCCGGAGGGGGCGGGGATTGAGCAAATCCGCAACATCGCCTTGCCTCACATGATCATGCTGCGGGATAGCTTTGGTGAGACGGTGAACCTTGGGCACTTACAAATCGACAAGATCGTCTACGTGGAAGTAGTTCCCAGCGAGTACGCGCTGCGCCTCAGCGAGCGCCAGGGCGCCACTTGTCCCCTGCACGCGACAGCGCTAGGAAAAGCGATCCTCGCGGTTTCGCGGCCGGAGTTGGTGAAGAGCCTTCTCGCAAGGTGCACCTTTGAACCCTTCACGGAACACACGATCACCGACCGGGATGAGTTCGCCTTGGAACTGGACCGGGTCCGCAAACGTGGCTACGCGCTCGATGAGGAAGAAAACATGTTAATGGCCACGTGCGTGGCGGCGCCCATCGTTGACCCTAACGGGGTCCCTGTCGCGGCGATCAGCATTTCCGGTCCGAGCTCGCGCTTCCATCCCAAACGTGACCGGAAAGCTGTGGAGGCGCTTGTAGGCGCGGTCCGGGCGATTGCGCAGGAACTGGTGCGGCCAGGGCACCTGGAACCTCCGGCAGCGTAAACACGAAGCTAGCCGGCCCGCTTGCTACTCGCTCGCCGGGGCTTCGGCTTGCTTTTGCCCGCGAGGTTCAGCGCCACTGCGGCGCGGATGAGATTCTTCAACGCCTCCTCATCGACCTTGTCGTCCTCGCGAATGTCAATGGCGCGCCGGACATTTCCTTCGAGACTCGAGTTGAACAGCCCTGACGGGTCCGGCAACGCGGCTCCTTTGGCAAAGGTCATCTTGACGACGTTCTTGTACGTCTCTCCGGTGCAGACGATGCCGGCATGGGACCAGATGGGGGTCCCCATCCACTTCCACTCTTCGACGATCTCAGGGTCTGCGTCGTGTATGATTTCGCGCACTCGCGCGAGCATCTTGCCGCGCCAGTCCGCAAGTTCCTTGATCCTCTCGTCGATTCGTGCAGAGGCAGATTCCATCGGGAGTGGTGTTTTCATTGCGAGACTCCAATCATTTCGCTAGGGGATCCATCCGGGCAGGGAGGCCGCCTGCCGAATCCACTCCGCCAACAGCGACTCGTCGAGCTGGTCCTGCTCGTGGATGTCGAGGTAGCGGACTTCCTTGTGTTTGGACTCGCCGGGGGGGACAGGACGTAGCGACGAGCCGCGGAAGAAAGCCACCTTGACGTAGTTGGTGAAGGTATGAAAGTTGAGGAACCAGCCTTGGCCGTCGACACCATAAAAGGGCGAGTTCCATTTGACTGCCTTGCGGACGCCTGGGACGGTGTGCGTGATGAGCGCGTCGAGGCGGCGCCCGAGTTCGCTTTTCCAGCCCGGCATGGCCGCGATATAGGCCTGCACGGGTGCGTCGCCGTCAGCTTTCGCAATCTGAGGATTGCCACCTGCGAGAAGGGCTGGCTTCGCCCCCTTTCGGGTTTGCGGCCTCGGTGCCGTCTTGCGCGGTTTGGCGGCCTTAAAACCGCTTGCTGACGCGCGCGGCTCAGAAACGGGTTCCGAGTCACGACCATCAGGGAGTGGTCTGACATGTTTGTTGTTTGCAGTTGCGTCTTTTGTGTTCATGTGCTGCCTACAGGCGGCGCCAGAAGAGGTAGGAGAGTCCCCAAAGGACGCCGGTGGCTGCGGCAAAGCCCCAAGCCTCCGGGCCATCGCCCACAGCAAGGTGTGCGAGGAGCGCCGAAGCGAGGTTTATGGCGAAGCCGGCGTAGGCCCACTCCTTGAGCCGCGTCGGCACTGGCGCAAGCAGCAGCACTACGCCGATGAGCTTGGCGCACGCGAGCTCCACCCGGAAGTAGGCGGGGAAGCCGAGGTGGGTGAAGGCCTCCGCCACTTGCGGAAGGCGCAGTTGCGCGTAGGCGGTGAAGCTCATCTGCAAGCAGAAGATCGCGGTGACGATCCAATAGATGATGGTCTTGGCTCTAAGCGTCGTGTTGCCGGTGACGATGGCCGGCTTCTGAAGGGTCGATTCCATAGTGTTCCTCCTCCAACGGTTCATTCAACGCCGAACAGCGTTGCGTATTCGGTGTTCAATCGCTGCCAGCCGCCGAACTTAATAACATCAGCGCCGACCATGCGTCCAATCGGCTCACCCGCGAGCAGCCGGTCGAGGACATCGAAACAGATGTGCCAGCCTGCGGCGCCCCACGAAATGTAGCGGCGGTCGATGTTGTGCCAGAGCGTGAGTCGGGTGCCGCTACCGAGCGGCTCGAACTCCCACCGCAGGTCGTTGCCGCCCCAGCTGTACTCGAGCAGCTTCGGCGCCTCGGCCCGAGTCACCGTGGTCTCGGAGACCTGCCGCGACGGCGCCCCGATCGCCGTGAGCTTCACCGGGCCTACGGCGTCGAGGTTCCGATCGGCGTCGAACGGCGCCCATTCGGACAGTTGCGCAGGGTCGGTGAGCGCCTGCCATACCATCGCCGGCGGATGACGAAGTTCCCGGACGACGATGAGCGTCCACTTCTCTCCGTCCTTTCGTACCTGGGCCCCGCCGGCGGGACCCGGTGTGTACTGATCGCGATTGGTCATCGTCTCCTGGTCTTCCTTTTCGTTGAAGTGGATTGTTCCATGCGGTCGAGGTGGCGTTCGAGAGCATCGACGTGGGCGGACCAGAACCGGCGGAACGGAGCGAGCCAGGCATCCAACTCCTGAAGTGGTTCCGGCTTCAGCCGGTAGAGACGGCGCTGTGCGTCCACAATGGATTCCACGAAACCGGCGTCACGCAGCACTCGCAGGTGCTTGGATACGGTTGGCTGCGGCATGCGAAGTTGACGCTCGATCTCTCCAACCGACTGTTGGGAAGAGACCAGGAGGCTCAATATTGCGCGCCGGTTCGGTTCCGCAATGATTTCGAACACAGACTCCACCCTGTTAATATACCTGGGAACGTATATACGTGTCAAGGTATATAGCATCGCCGGTGAAGCGCAGTTGACCAGCGAGCCTGGCTCCTACGAACGGCTGTTTACGGCACCTGGAAACGGAAGGGGAATATCACGCGCTGCAATTCGCGGCCGTCCACTGATTTCCCGACGACTACGGCGCGGTATAGCCCCGGTTTCAGATCCTGGGAACGCAAGCCAATACCGATGGTGCCCGAGGCGGAGAGTGGATGCTCCACCTCGCTCATCAACTGTTCGCCCGTGCCGGAAGTGACCTGGACGGCGAAGCCCTTGATGCCGGGCGCGGGCTCGAAATCGAGAGCGAGGGTAAACTCTCCCGAAACAGTCACGATAGGGGCGTCAGCCTGAGCGCCCCGGACGGTAGCAAGCGTGAACACCGGCCCGGCGCGAGCGGTCAGCGTGGGGCCCGGAATGGTCACGGGTGGAGGAGTTGCCGGAGGGGGGCGAAAAATGGCGAAGGTGGTAACCGCTGCCGCGGCGATCCAGCCCATGAATCCAACCCAGGTGCGGCGCTGAAACGTGTCCGGGGGTTGCTGTTTCAATCCATCGATGAGGCCACGGGTGGATTCGAGGCGGCTGAGGCAATCCGGGCAATCGAGGAAATGCTCCTCGAAGCGGGCGCACTCTTCCGGGGTTGCGCGGTTAGTGAGGTAGCGGTCGATCAGGTTTGTGGCTTCGATTTGGCCGTGATCCATTGGAATCTACCTATCAGGTGCGTCTAGGGGCGGGACTATCCCACCTCCGGAACGACGTTTCTCAAAAAGCTCGCGAAAACGTTCCCGCGCCCGATGCAGAACGCGGTTGAAGTGTAAGGCGCTCAGACCGAAGCGCTCGCAGATGGTCTCCTTCTCTTCGTCGGCGATGTAGAACCGGTAGAGCAGCTCGCGGTCACGAGGCTGCGGCAACTCGTTGAGGATCTTGCGGACGATGGCGGCATTCTGTTTGCGGGCGAGATCGTGGTATTGCGACGGTCCACCGGTGGGGTCGGGGGCGGTGGCGGACAAGGCGCCGGGGGTCCGCTGGCGGAGGTGCTCGATGGCGACGTTACGGGCGATCATCGCCATGAAGCCGGGCAGGGCGTCGGGGTCGCGGAGTGCTCCGGATCGCAGCCGCTCGATGGCGATGCGAAACGAATCCTGTCGCAGATCCTCGACGGTTTGGTGATCCTTCACGATGCGGCTGAGGATGATCGCCAGCCCACGGGCGAACCAGTCCACGAGCTCAGCTTCGGCGGAACGGTCGCCGCTGACGATGGCGGAAACCAGATCCTGCCGGCTGCGCCGAGGGCTGGCGAAGCTTTGACCGGTACCGGAAGATTGCACGCGAGACTCAAATTACGTATTCTACCGCTGTGGGGAAGCCGGGGCTGGCTGGAATACTGGCGATGGTGTGGGCCACGCTCACGCCGGCGGCGGAGGCAAGTCACGATTGCCATGCGCCACTGAGAGTGGCGGCACGCGCGGGGCAGTTTCTCTCCTTTTCCATTGAACAAGGCGGCTTTGTCTTTCGGGCGCGCATACTTTCGCCCGACGGCAGCGTTCTGCAGGAACGATCGGATCGTTCGGAAAGCGCGGGCTATTTCCCACTCTCGGCCGTGACAACGCTGGACGGAGAACACCGGTTCGAATTGGACGGCGCGCGGCCGAAACTGGCTCTCTGCCGCGTCACTTACTTCGTTCGCGACAGGATCCCAACGGATGAAAACACGCTGCGCGGGGAGCGGGCCTTGGCCGAGGGAAGCCGGCTAAGCGAAAAAGGAGACACCGCGTCGGTTAGCGCCGCCATTGCACTCTACAAGGAGGCTGAAGAAGAGTTTCGAGCCGCCGGCCTCGTCCGATGGCAAGCTTCCGCAGCCCTGTTCCTCACCTCGGCATACTATTCGCAGAGGGATAGCCGGCAGGCAATCGAGCCCGCCGAACGAGCCTTGCGTCTGGCCCGGTCCGCGGATGACCGGCACCTGGAAGCAACCGCGTCCTCCAATCTCGGCGTGATGTATGCAGCGACAGGCCGCTCCGGGGAGGCAATCCCATTGCACCGCCGTGCCGTCGAACTCACCCGCCAGATCGCCAGCATTACGGAGTTGGGTAGGGCTTTGAACAATCTGGGTACAGCGCTAGTACGAAGCGGGAACCTGCAGTCCGCCCTCGAAGCGCTGCTCGAGGTGCCCCCACTGCTGCGATCCGTGGAGGACATAGCGAGCGAGGCGTCGGCACACAACAACATCGCGATCGTTTACCTGCGCCTTGGTGAGGTTGAGAAGTCGGCTCAGGCGTATCAGTCCGGACTCGCCTGCTCACGGCAATCCAAGAAGCCCAAACTGGAGGCGCAGATTCTGAGCAATCTCGTGACACTCTATTGGCGGACCGGTGAGCGCAGCAAGGCGCTGGAGTTCTCGCGCCAGGCGGTGGAACTTTACCGCTCCCAGGGGGACGAGCCGGGCGAAGCTACTGCGCTGCAAAACGCGGCATTCGTTGTGAACAGGCTCGGACGGCCCCGCGAGGCATTGCCGATGGTCCAGCGGTCGGTGGAGATCCTGCGCAAGTCCGGTGACGTGCGGGGCGAAGCGACTGCCCTTTCGATTCTGGGAGACGTTCAGCTCGCCATGCGAGACGCGGCCGGCTCGATCCAAACGCAGACACACGCGATCGAGATGCAACAGCGAATCGGCGATCAGCGCAACGAAGCGTATTCTCATCTCCGGCTGGCGCAGGCGCATCTCAGTGAAGGCCGTCTGCTGGACGCCGGCCGGCATGTGGATCAAGGGATCGAGCTTCATGAACGGCAACGGTCACAACTGGCCGGGGAGTTCAGCCGAAACAGCGTCACTTCCAATGCCGCGTTGCTCTATCAGTTGCGAGTGCACCTGTTGATGCAGTTGCACGGCAAGAATCCCCAGTCGGGCTACGACGTGAAGGCGTTCGAAGCTGCGGAAAGCGGCCGCGGCCGGAGCCTGGTGGAAATGATCCGTGAATCGCGTTCGCGGATTCGTGAGGGGGCTGATCCCGGCCTGCTTCGCGAACTGAATGACACGCAGCAACTGCTTTCCCGCGAGGGAGAGAAACTGACGAGTCTGCTTGCCACGAAGCAGACTCCCAAGGCAATTGCCGGTCAGAAAATCCTCGTAGGCGACCTTACGGCCCGCTATCACCAACTCGAAGCGGACCTGCGCCGGCGCAATCCGCGCTACGCCGGGCTAATAGCTCCGCAGCCTCTCACTCTGGCTGAATTGCGAAGTCAGGCGCTCGATGCGGATACAGTTCTGCTCGAGTACTCACTGGGGGAATCGGCGAGCTACCTCTTTGCAGTCACAACCCGTGGGCTGTTGGTCCGCAAGCTGCCGCCGCGCCAGGAGATCGACCGGCTGGCTCGGCTTGCTTATCAACGTCTGAGCGGGAATCAACCCGGCGCGCAGGCATCCCTGGCAGCGCTCAGCCGCGTAATTCTTCATCCGGTGAATGCACAGATCGCCGGCAAGCGAATTGTGATCGTGGCCGAGGGAATCCTGCAGACAATTCCATTTGCCGCTCTGCCGCTGCCCGGCAGCTCCGACCCACTGATTGTCAAGCACGAAGTCGTGAGCTTGCCTTCCGCTTCGCTACTCGCGGAGATGCGCACGCACACAAACCGCCATCCTATCTCGGCCCGGCCGGTTGCCGTGTTTGCCGATCCGGTTTTTGATCCATCCGATGGGCGGCTGGCTTCGATGACAAGAGCAGTTGCAAAGCGCACAGCCTTCGAGCGGCTGCCGGGAACGCGGTCGGAGGCGGAAGCAATCGCCCGTACCGTGTCACGTGCGGATAACCTCATCGCTACAGGACTGGCGGCAAGCAAACCGGCGTTGCTTCGCACCGACCTGACACGATACGGCATACTGCACCTGGCAACACATGGCATTCTCAACAGCGAATACCCCGAGTTGTCTTCACTGGCGCTCTCCATGGTGAACGAGCGGGGCGAACTCCAGAACGGGCTGGTGGCCATGCATGAGCTATTCAACCTGCGGTTAAATGCCGGACTGGTGGTCCTCAGCGCGTGTCATTCGGCGCTGGGGAAGGACATACAGGGGGAAGGGCTGCTTGCCCTGACGCGAGCATTTCTCTACGCCGGGTCTCCGCGGGTGGTAGCCACTCTGTGGCAGGCGCCGGATCGAGCGACGTCGCAGCTCATGCAGGATTTCTACCGTGCTCTCATCACAAAGGGGCAGCGCCCGGCGGCCGCGCTTCGTGAGGCACAGCTTGCCTCATTGCGGTCCGGAAAGTGGAGTGCTCCATGGTTTTGGGCCGGTTTCACATTGCAGGGGGAATGGCGTTGATTCCGGCGTGGCTAGTGGAAACCGTTAGCTGGCCCAATACCTGCGAAAAGCGATCGCCAGGGCGTGATACCAATCCGTAATCGCACGTTCGTTGGTGGCCTCCGTTTTGCCGTACTTACGGCCGGTGCGGACCTCCAGATCGCGGATGACATACTTGCGCTGCTCAGCGTTCATCGCGCTTCCCTCGAGATAGCCGCGAATCAGGCCTAACAAATAGGACTTGCGGGAAATGCGCGCCGACTCCTGGTCAAAATAGTTGCCAAAGTGACGGTTGCCGAAGAGGGCCTTGAGTGTGTGCGGATTTCGGCCGTGGGCGGCAACCACAACTCCAATCGCGGCTCCCATCATGAATGCTTCTGCTGCGTTTTCCTGGCGCGCTTCGGCATACCCAAGAGCCGTACCACCGAAGGTTCCCACGTTCAGTGCGCCAAACAGGACTACTCCGGCGGCGCCGGATGCAAATCCGATTTGCGCAAGAGTGCCGCCTGAACCCGCGGTAACACCGCTTACGACGCCTATAGCGCCTTCAGTCTCTGCAAGCGCCATTTCCACTGCCATCAACGCAAAATGGGCCCGGTCAACCCACTTGTGAACAGTGTGCCCGGCGTGGCCAATATTCGGTTTGGCTGGTATTACAGTTGCCAATCTCGGTGTAGACATACAACAATCCTCCTTCGCTTGTTCTCGTGGTGTCCCTCAAGTCCGGAACAGCCATCTCTAGCAGGAAGGTGACGACGCCCTGCCAACTATCTCAGGCAAGGAAGACACGGCCTCATTATTTTTGAGAAGGATTCTTGGGAAGGCCTGGGGAGGCGTCGGCCGTGAGGTTTGAAGGGTGGTATCGACGGCTACTTTGCGCCCATGAGGGAGAGGATCATTTCGCGGATGGGTTTGGGGTTGCTGACGGAGACGAGGTTGAAACGACGGCCATCGGTGGAGTGGATGTGGAAGTCGTTGCTGGCACCCACCAACCGGCGGAGGGCGCTGTTGCCCTTCGCCTCGGCGATGGCCGAGTTGGCGAGGCGGAAGTTGTGCTCTCCGCCCTGGGCCTGAAACTCGACGTGATCCCGGGCGATGCCGAGATCGCCGGTGCAGCGAAACTGATAGGAACCGTTGGCGTGATCGTGGTTGACACGGAACCAGACGACACCCCCGCGGGCGATAGCGTCCTTGTAACTCTGCTGAGCCAGTTGCATATCCCCGATGCCATAGATAGCAATCCAGCCGAGCTGCGAGTAGCCGTCGGGGCGGGCGGGGTTGGCCTTGATGGCCTGCTGCGCGAACTGGGTGGCGGCGGGATAGTTACGGGCATTCATGGCAGCGCGCGACTGACGCATGGCATCGTCGAAGGTGGAACCCACGGGCGGTATGAGCTGTTGCTGTTTCGTGTTGGAACCCTGCTGCTGTTGCTGTTGCTGCTGGCGAATTCGCTGAGCCTCGGCCTGTGCCTGTTCCTGCTGCTTGCGCTCGAGCTCACGGCGGAGGGCTTCCTGCTGCTGCTGGTAAATTTGCTGCTGTTGAAGGATCTGCTGCTGGGATGTGTTTCCCTGGCTCGACTGTTGTTTGGTGTTGCCTTGCTGGCGATTGGAGCCTTGCTGTTTGGAGCGTTCGAGCGCGATACGCTGTTCTTCGAGCTCCTTCTGCTTGCGATCGATCTCGTCCTGCTGAGCTTTGAGGATGGCGAGTTGCTTTTCGTTCTCGGCGTGCCGGCGCTCTTCCTCTACGGCCTGGGCTCTCTGCTTCTTCAACTCCTCGTCAAACTGCCGTTTCTTGATTTCTTCCTGGCGCTGGAGTTCGGCGAGGCGCTGTTTTTCCTCGTACTGCTTGTAGCCGCCGATGGCGAAGACGGCGAGCAATACGCCGGCAGAGGCTGCCCACACCCATTTGGGCATGGAGGGTTTCGGCGGTTTTTCGGAAGGGCGGGTGACGCGTTCGGCGGGTTGTGGTTGCGGGGGCTGCGAAACAGGAGTCTGGTGAGTGGCAACGTTCGCGTGACCCACCGGGAGCGTCGGCGAAGGCGGCTGGAGAGGAGTACCGGAACGCACCGTCACCACTTCGGCCTGACTCGCCGGCGGCGTGGATATGTCCTGATCTAAACGGATTGGGGGGTGCGAAATGGGGGCGGCAACGCCGGTGAGTGCGTCACGAAAGTCAGCCATCGTTTGAAAACGGTTGGCGGGCGTCACGGCCATCGATTTGAGGATGGCGGCTTCCTGGGCCTTGCTCAATTCGACGCCGAGCTCGGATGGCGGCTGCAGTTCGTCGGTCTGCATGCGGTCGAGCGAGGAGGGTGGAATCTTTCCCGTGAGCGCACGGTAGATGGTAGCGCCACAGGCATAGGAGTCAGTCCAAGGGCCCTGGTTGCCTTTGCTCTGGTACTGCTCCATGGGCGCGTAACCTTCCTTGAGGATCACGGAAAGATTGCGGCTCTTCTGACCGAGAGCGTAGCGGGCAGCGCCGAAGTCGAGAACCTTCACCTGCCACTTGCGCGTGATGTAAATGTTGTCGGGGCTGATGTCGCGATGGAGGATACCGGATTGGTGGACTGCACCAAGCGCTTCGAGAACCGGCACCATGACGGTCATCACGGTGTCGATGGAAGTCTTGCCTCCCTGCTTTTCGAGATAGCGCTCGAAGGTGGTGCCTTCGAGGTATTCCATCACCAGGTAGGCGGTGCCGTTGTCGCGGAAGAAATTGAGGACGGTGACGATGGAGGGGTGAGTCTGGAACTTGGCGACGACACGGGCCTCATCGAGGTAGCGCTCGAGGCCGTATTCGAAATCCTTGCGCATGTCTCCGGAGAAGGGGATGACTTCGCTATCCCGGACGGTGCGGACAGCGACGCCGCTCGGGAGATATTCCTTGATGGCGACTTTGCGTTCGAGGTTGAGGTCCCAGCCGAGGTAAGTGATGCCGAAACCGCCATGACCGAGGACGCGCCCGACCAGATACTGGCCGTGGAGTTCGGTACGCGCGGGCAGATGCAACGGGCTTTCGGGTTCGGTTCCTTCGCGGTATCCGCAGAGCGGGCAGACTGCTACATCGCCCGTTCTGGGCTCCATGCATCCCATGCACAAATGCGCTGCGTTGATCATGTTGACCTCAAGATGCCGTCTCTACTTGAATCCTTTCATACAGTCACGATAACGGCAATGGCAGAGAGATTGTCCTGGTCGGGTGGCGCGACGAGCCGGATGCGCCGTTCCATATGTTTGATCCATTCGCCGGGATTGGACGACTTGGCCAAATCCAGTTCCATCGCGGTTTCCGTTACGAACTCCCAGAATCCATCGCTGGCGAGGAGGAACGCATCTCCCGGTGCGATGTTGTGTGGTTTGCTTTCGATGGTCGCACGGATTTCATCGCGGCCACCGATACTACGCAGCAGGCGGTTGCGATCCTCATGAAAACGGATTTGCGCGGGCGTGATCTGCCCGGCCTCCACCATGGCCTGCGGGACGCTATGGTCGAGAGTGCGGAGCAGGAGGGTACCCTGGCGGAAGTAGTAGAGGCGCGAATCGCCGATGTGAGCCCAGAGAGCCTGCTGCTCGCCGGCAATGAGGATGACGAGAGTAGTGCGCATGGCGGAGAGAGAGACGTCCTCTTCCTGCTTGCGGAGCACGGCGGCGCGTGCCAGTTCTACATACGTCATGAGCGCTTCTGCGGTGCATTCGGCGTGGGCCTGGAAGGCCTGCATAACGGCGTCGGTGGCCAGGCGGGAGGCAATGTCACCGCCGCCGTGACCACCCAGCCCGTCAGCGAGGGCCCAGCAGCCTACCGTGCCGGTGCTGCAGTATTGCACGGCATCTTCGTTGTATTGCCTGCCGCCGCCCAGCGTGAGAGTATGAGTGAGAAATCGCACGCCCTACTGCCCCCCGATCTCAAATACGTTGCTGCGCTCGGCGAGGTAGAACCGGTCTCCTGGCCGTAGTGTGTATGGTTTCCCCGGCTCCAGTTTCGTGCCGTTCATGAGGAACGTTCCGTGAGTGGACCAGGTGTCCTCCAGTTTCACTTCGCCGGAGCCGGGAACGAATGTGAGTGTGCAGTGGCGCTTGGAAATGCCGGGTTGATCGGCTGGAAAGACGAGATTGGCGACGTTGCGGTCGCGGCCGAGAATCCAGGGCTGATCCTCAAAAGCGATAGAGGTGCCGGCGTAGAACCCGGTGACGCCACGAAGTGTGGGGCGGGCGCGTACGGCAGCGAAGCGGTCGCTCGAAGAGGCGTGGCCCGCTTCGCTTTTGCGAGTGGACAAACGGCGGGTGACCGATTGGCGTACGCGCTTGTTCATGGCAAGTCCGATGGCGGCGAGGGCCATCGCGATGGATCCAACCTGGGTGATCATCAAGGTGGACATGCGTCCGCTGACGCTGCTGATCTCCGACTTTGTGTCCTTGTCGATTTCCTGGCAGCCTTCGGGAGCGACCTCGTATTTGACGCGGAGTTTGTCGAGTTCCGGAAGGAGCTCGCTGTTACGCAGCGACCAGTTGATGCCATCGGCGGCGACGACGCGCTGTTGCATCACTCGCTCGACGGGCTGGCCTGTAGCAGGGTCCTTGACGACTACGCGCTGGCGGATGGTGGCGAGGGCCTTGGCGAAATTAGTAGCCACTACCTGTCCGCAGAAGTTGAAGAGAGGGCCGCCGGAATTGCCCGCGTTGGTGGCGGCGGAGTGGCTGATGGTATCGACCACGGGTCCATTCTCTTCGAGGACCTGCTGAACAAATTTGCCGATTATGCCGGCTGTGGCGGTGGAGACGAAGTCGCTTTCCTCCGTGGCGTGGATCTGCGATTCGGCGGCGCCCGGGAAGCCCACGGCCCAGACGCGGATACCGTCTTTGACCGCGTCGCTTTTGGCGAAAACGGCGCTGGGCTTGTTGGGGAATGGGCGCTCCAGTTGCAGCACCGCGAGGTCTTTGCGCGCGCTGTTCCAGATTGCCCTGGCGGGGGACTTTTCCTGAAGGGAAGTATGAATCATGAGTTCGACACCAAGGATGGTGAGACCTTCCCGTTCCACGCGGCAGCAGACATGATTGTTGGTGACAACGTATTGTCCGCCCACCAGGTAGCCGGAGCCTTGGGAGCGCATGGCGCCGGTCTGGCCGGCCGAATCGCGCACTTGAGCGCGAACAACGATCTTGACGACGCCGCGCTTCATGGCGGAGACGTCGGGTTCGGCTGCGGGAAGGGAAGCGGCAAGCACCAGGACAAGCAGCGGGGTCAACATTGTCCCTCCGGTGCTGGCTTGTTTGCGCCGTCGCCCTTCTTTGGCTCGGCCGGTTTTCCTTCGACGGGCTGGCTCTCCTGCCGCGGTGTTTCGGGCGGATTCTGGGGTTGTGCGCCAGGGAGACGGTCGACGGGAGGAATCGCGGCGGGTTCGAACGCATCGCCGTCGCGCGCCGGCGTGAGGTTCTTAACCGGCGCGGATTTGACGGCGGGGTCCGGGTTTGCGCCACCACGAAAGAACATAAAGAAGATGTATCCGGCAACCACGCAAAGCGCAATCACCATCATTACCGCGGCAAGCCAACTGCGCCGGCGGCCTCTGGGAAGTGGTTGCGTATCAGAGAC
The DNA here is from genome assembly GCA_016213775.1 of Acidobacteriota bacterium. Lineage (GTDB taxonomy): Bacteria > Acidobacteriota > Terriglobia > Bryobacterales > Bryobacteraceae > CADEFT01. Next base: position 4,578 of record JACQZR010000130.1, on the reverse strand, counting down.
GGCATGGGCGCCGGAGTTCCGGACGGTGGCGGGCGTAGGCGGCGTTACCACCGAAGGCCGGTCCTTGGCTGCATGGATGGCGACGATGGTGACGTTGTCCTGGTAGGGGCGTTTGGCGTCGAGCGTGCGTTTGAGCAGCGCCTCGCACATGGTCTGCGGATCAGCGTCGGCGGAGGAGACTATCTCTTCAGTGGTGAGCGTTTTGAAGAGGCCGTCGCTGGCGAGGATGATGGTGTCGCCTTCACGGATGCGAAATGGACGAACACTGCGATCCACGATGGACACGCGCTCCAGACCGAGGAAGGAGGTGAGGGCTTCGCGTTCGGGATGGGCGGCTGCCTGTTCGGGCGTGATGTTGCCTTGCGCGAGCTGCTCGTCGAGTTCGGCGCCATAGATGTGGGGCGCGTTGACGGCGGTGAGTTCGCCGTCGCGAAGAACGAAAATGCCTGAGTCTCCGGCGGAAATCCAGTGCATCTGATCTTCTTTTATGGCAACGGCGACGAGTGTAGTGCCCATCTCCTCGGCCGCGCCGAGGCCAAGCGCTTCCTGAAAGACGGCGGAATTGGATTCGGAGAGGCTGCGGCGGAGGGCTTCCTGGACGGGTTCGGCTTCGGTTTTGCGGGCGTACGATTGGAGGAAGGCCTGGAGGGCCTCGCGGGATGCGGCGTCGCCGTGGGCCATACCGCCCATCCCGTCGGCAACCACTGCAAGCACTCCGCCGTGTTTGCGGAAGACAGCGTCGCTCAAATCGGAGAAGCCGAATGCGTCCTGCTGCTGCTGCCGCGAACCGATGTTTTGTGCGTTGCCGGGAATGAGTATCATGCGGCGATGGCGACTATTGCCACTGGAAATTCTCGTTGACGAAGGACAGGAACGCGAGCCTGGTCTGGCCGACTTCGATGGTATCGCGATCCTTGAGCCTGGCGGGCACGTAGACGGCATCACCGTTGATATACAGCAGGCCGCTCGATTCTCCGGGCTGAATCCAGAACTCGTTCTTTTTCGGATCGAAGGAAAGGATGGCGTGTTTTTCGCGGGAAATCGTATCGTCGCCGGTGATGCAGATATCCTGATTGGCGGAGCGTCCAAGGAAGTTACGCTCGGTATGAATGCGAAAATCCCGGCCTTTGTCTTTGCCGTCGATGCAGACAAGCCAGCCGACGACGGGATCGATGCCCAATTCCTTGGGCGCCACGCGTTTGGTGGCGCCGGGAGCGGCGGCGGGGGTGGCGGGCGACGCCGGTGGAGTTGGCGCTTCCGCTACGGCCGGGGGTTGTTGAACCGGCCGCGTTTTTGACTCGCTCGACTCGGCGGCCGATCCGCCGACGTCCAACGGTTTTGCGCACCACGGGCACGAAGAGTGCTTTCCGGGATCGTAAAAATGACCTTCCGCGCAACGAACCATGATTTGATGATGCCTCCTGTCACACACGATTATGGCCTGAACGGGTACCTCCTTTCACGCCCCTTACTGGTTTGTCACGGTGCTACTGCTTTTTCTGCGGGGCGGGGCCCTGATTGCGCCGCCCGAGCTGTTCGATCATTCTCTGGTAGGCTTCTGCGTATTCGGGCGTGGGCTTGAAGCCGCTCGACATGTCCGGTTTGACCATGATGGAACCAACGCTCGCCACCTGATGGTCGTTGGCTATCTCAATGGCCGGCATGCGGACGATGCTGCTGTTGTGGAGGTAGTAGCCCTCCACGCGGGCGGGACCTGGATTGCCTCCTTTTTCGAGGAATTTGTAGTAAACCTTGTACTCGCCCGCGGGGGCATCGCGCATCATCCATACATCGGAGGCGGGGCCGCGCACCGCATTGTAGAAAACGTCGCCGTTCCATTTGACGCCTTGCACCTTGGCGACGTCCGGCTTGTCCATTTTGGAATCCTGTACGTAGAGATCGACATCGTGGGCGGCGCTGGTGGTGGTGAGAACGACGGTGACAGGATTGCGGTTTTTGAATTTCTGGAGTTCCTTCTTTGAGTCGTCGAGTTCGGCACGGGCCTGGTCGGCCTGGCGTTTGTAAGCCTGCGTCTGCGCCTGCGCCTGCTGTAGTTGGGCTTTCAACTGGTTGGTCATCTGTTGGAGGCGAGCGAAGTCCTCTTCCAACTGTTTCATGCGCGCGGCCGCTTCCGGCGGCAGATTGGACATGTTTTTCATCTGCTTGAGCAGGTCCTGAATCTTCTGTTCCATCTGCGCGGTATCCACTTTGACTTTGGTGGTCTCCGGGCCTTCGGGCTTCCAGTACTGAAAGAGCACGAGCATCATGAAGCAGAACGCGCCGAGAGCCCCGCAGAGGATGTCCAGCAGGGACATGTTGAATATGTTGACTTCTTTGTTGCGGGGCTTCATGCCTACTTGCCTTCGTAGAGGCGGTTGATGAGATTGCGCAGAGTGTAGTTGCCTACCTGGTTGACGGCCAGTTCCTCGGTCTCCTGGGTGAGGTGAAGGATGAAGACTAGAATCGCGCTTTGGACGAGGGCGACCATGGTGCAATCGAAACCGACGCCGAGGGTCATGGCGGTCTTCTGGACATCGAGGGTTTGCTGGCGGCCGGCATCGTAGAGCGAGGCTCCGAGTGCGAACACGGTGCCGATGAAGCCGAGAGTGGGGACAAGCCAGGCGATGAAACGGACTGTGTTGTAGCGGAGATCAACGCGGTGGGCAAGGAGTTCGAGGCTGGCGTTCATCACAGCGACCGTCTGGTCGACGGAACGTGAGGATTGGAACTGGAGAACGCTGATGTCGATGAGGCTGGGCAGGAAGCCGTGTTCCTCATCGAAGGCGCTCATGACGCGCTTACGGATAGGACCGAGGTCGCGGGCCTGGAGGACAGTGGCGTCGTCTTCAGGAAGGTAGCCGCGTCGGAGGAAAGCTTTTTCGCGCACGCCGACGCGCCAGCGGACGAAGAGTTCGCCGAGGCCGACGAAGAAGAAGACGTGCATCAGGTTCTGGATGGTGAAGGGGTACTGAAAATGGTCGGAGCCTTTGTCGAGAATCAGCCGCGCGGAACGGCCCCCCAGTGTGGCGCTGAGGAGGGCGATGACGACGACGGCGAGGATGGAGGAGAGCGCCATCACCTGCCAGCGGTCGGGCAGATCCCAGAAACTCGGAGAGTTGGTTCGATCACTCATTTCTTAAGCCCCGCAGGATGGACAACGTTTTCCATGCGGGAGGATGGTTCCGCATTCGCATCGCACCAGCTTAACGCTATCAGGCAAGGGGCCTGTGCGGACGGGGGCCGAGGCGTTTTGCGGTGCGGCCACTAATCGAGGCCGGATGGCATCCAGGATGTCGGACATGCCCAACACGATGTCGCCGAATTGTACGCGGTCGCCCGCTGCCACCAGTTCCTGAGTGATCTTCTTCGTGGATCCATCACGGATGAGGTAGGTGGAATTGCTCGAATGGCAGTCGGTGAGGAAGTACTTGCCGCCATCGAGCAGGGTTAGTTCGGCGTGCAGACGGCTGACGGAATCATCGGCGATGGGGATGTCGCAAGTGCGGTCGCGTCCGATAGTGAAACGGTTCTTCGGCCCCATACGTTGCTCCAGGTTCCCAGTTGGTTAGAGATTCCAGTTTAGGGAGGGCGAGTGATCGAGTCAACCCTAGTGCAGGGGTATGACGATGGATTCGAGAATGTCCTGTTCAGTGGCGGGGAGAGAGGAGAGAAAGTCCAGGCCGGCGCGGGTTTCGACTTCACGGATGGAGACGGTTTGTCGAGCGGCGGCGGGATGGTTGGGGAGGATGACTGCGTAGGCTGATTTGGTCTCGCCGCTGAGGGCGATTGCGATTTTAAAGATGGCGCAGGGAACGGCGACTTGGTTGGGACCGATGCGCTGGATGGTGTCGCAATCGAAGAGAGTGCCGGTGAGAATGTAGAGGGAGTCGCTATGGGCGGCGAGTTTCCGGATGTCGTTTTCGATTCGGCGCCAGGCGGAGAGGTTGAGTTCGGGGAGCTGAGGGACGGCGTTGGACAGGAAGTAGGATTCGCGGAGGGCGTCGGGCGAGGAGGCCATGTCACGGGCGGGGACCAAGTGGCTACGGTGGAAACCCGAGTGGCGATAGTCAGCGTCGGAGGCGGATGCGGCGAGTTCAGGGTCACGGCGGAAGTGCCGGCGTGGGGCTGCGGGAGTGTTGAGGTTCTCGGGAGTGAGTTCGTAGGCTGTCCACGCGGCGACCTTGCGATTGCTGTCGTGGCAGAGGATGAAGGCGGAGCGGATGGCGAGGTGTTGCCCGGGAGCGTCGCAGGCAGGGAGACCGAAGCGGTCCGGCTGGGCTGAGAGCGTCCCAATCGCGAAGAGGAGAAGCAGTGTGGTCTGCATAAGTCTAACCGAGCAACTACACCCGATGGTGCGGTTGTTTCACAACGTTTCCACATCACCCATCCCTTCCATCCGGAACTTGGCCAGGAGTTCGAAGTAGTGAACTGGCACAAGATCCGCAATCTGGATGTGATCCGTTACCAGGACACAAGTGGCTGTCTGCGTTCAATCTCAGCCTCCTTCACCAGCCTGATGACGCCCGACCCTGTGGTCGCCCTAGGGAACGGACGTTCCCGGTTCCGGATCGCGGACCT